>NZ_FOTI01000028.1 GCF_900114545.1 Halanaerobium salsuginis | reverse complement strand
TTAAATGATTTCAGTTCAAAGTGGGATAGAATCTACCCCCGCTTAGCTCAAAGCTGGTTTGAAGATAAAGATGAACTCTTTACTTTTTACAAATATCCAGATAGTATTCAAAAATCAATTTATACAACTAACTGGATTGAAAGAGCCAATAAAGAAATCAGAAAAAGACTTAAAACAATGAATAGTTTACCAAATGAAAAGGCAGCAGAAAAAATACTATATCTTAAAATCTTAGACTATAATTCTAAGTGGTCAGAACGAAGACTAAAGGGATTTTTAGCTGCTAGAGATAAACTAATTCAACTATTTGAAGAACGATATTAATTTATTTACACAAAATACTTGACGTTACCCTAATAGCTGATTATACACCAGTCACTAAGAAAATAATGCTAAAAATTAAAGATAATCAAAGTTTAAACTATAACTTTGCTTTAACTATTAATGGTTCAGTTGCTGGTAAAGTTTTCATCGACAAGAATGCAAATAATATTAAGGATCAGAATGAAGAATACTTAGCCTGGGTAGGTTTGGAAATAGCCGATCTTAAACAAAAAGATTATACCAATCAAGGAGGAAATTTTTATTTTGAAAATGTACCATTAGGAACTCATATTTTGAAAATATTGCCCGAGTCTCTACCTGCCGGGATGAGACCATTAAATGGTTATGAATATAAAATTTTTATTACTGAAGCTCAATTAGACTATCATAATCTTGATTTAGCAATAGTTTATGGCAATTAGTTTAATAGTTATAATTAGCAAGTTTTAGGAATTTGAGTTTGCTAATTAAGCTTTTAAGCTGATTTAAACAGCTGAGTTATAATTAGAAAGAGTTATTAGCGGGAGAAGTAGTTAATATTAAGTTAGCTTATTCAGCAAAAAATTTTTTTTAATAAGCTGGACAAAATTGATTTTTTGTTATATAATTCGACTATGAGTCAGATTGACTGCGAGTCAATTATAAATAAGCTAACTTTACTCCCCTCCCCCGGGGAGTTTTTTTATTTATTAATCCTTCTCAAAAATAAATTCATTTTAACGAAAACCATACTTACTTACAAGGCAAAAAATATTTTTATTTATACTTGCATTATTATTCTGAATATTGTACAATAATAATTGGAAACGTTACCGTAATCGTTAACGAATATTACTATATAAAGTTTATTTATGCTAAGAGATATTATTTATTTAGCTTATAATAATTATAAATATTTAGTTAGTAATTATAAATCAGGTGATAAATTGTGAAAATTACGATTAAAGATATTGCAAAACAGGCAGGAGTTTCTGTAACAACTGTTTCCCGGGTAATTAACAATAAACCAGATGTTGGTGATAAGACTAGAGCTAAAATATTAAGAATTATTGAAGACTTAAATTATAATCCCAATAGTGTGGCCCGGGGCTTAGTAATGCAGAAAACCAATACCATTGGCTTAATTATTCCGGATATTAGTAACCCTTTTTTCCCTCAAGTTGCGAGAGCAATTGAAGATAAAGCTCAAAAACTCGATTATTCAGTTATTTTTTTTAATACTGACAATAATCCAGATCGAGAAAAGAAAGCAGTTGAATTATTTAAAAGTAAACAGGTAGATGGATTAATAGTTTCTCTTTCATTAGGAAATGAAGCTATTTTAAGAGAACTTAAGTCAGCTGATTATCCAGTTGTTCAAATTGATAGGGCAGTTTTAACTGATAATTATCCTCTGGTTAGTATTGATAATCAAAACTCAGCTTATCAATTAGTTCAATATATTTTAAATAAAGGACATCGTCGAGTTGCACATATCAGTGGAGACTTGAATACAACAACTGCCAGGGCCAGACTGGCTGGCTATCAACAGGCTTTACTTGATTATGGAATTAAGCTTGATGATAACTTATTAATTAAGGGAGATTACTCGCAGTATACAGGTTATCAAGCTATGCGTCAGTTATTAGAACTTGATAATCCACCAACAGCTGTTTTTGCAGCTAATGATCTTAGTGCAGCGGGTGTGTATAAAGCTATTTATGCAGCTGGCTTAAGAATTCCGCAGGATATTGCAGTAGCTGGCCATGATGATATTGAAATTGCTTCTCTGCTGCAGCCTGAATTAACAACAATGAGGCAGCCTAAATATAATTTAGGAGAAGAAGCAGTAACTATTTTATTAAGGATGATCAACAGCAAGCAAAAATTAAAATTATCTGATCACATCCTTAAAACTAACTTAATTATTCGACAGTCAATTTAAAAGGAAAGGTGAGCTCAGTGCAGAATATTCTAGTCATTGGAAGCATGAATATGGATTTAGTTGTTGAAACTGATCGTTATCCAGAAGCTGGTGAAACTATTTTGGGGGGAGATTTTAAACAGATTCCAGGGGGAAAAGGAGCAAATCAAGCTCTAGCAGCTGCTAAGCTGGGAGGAAAGGTAGAATTTATTGGAGCATGTGGTAGAGATAATTTTGCTGATCTTTTACAGAACAGCTTAAGCAGTGGAGGAGTAAAATTAGAAAATCTTTTTCGGATCACTGATATTAATACTGGAGTTGCAATGATTGTAGTTGAACAGACTGGTGATAATCGAATAATTGTTTCTCCAGGAGCAAATTATAAACTAACGCCGGAATTAATAAATAAGGTTGAGGATCAAATAGCAGCAGCAGATTTAATTTTATTACAGCTAGAGATACCAGTGCCAACAATTGCCAGGATTGTAGAAATAGCAGCAGCTAAAAGAACCAAAGTTATACTTGATCCAGCTCCAGCAGTTGAATTACCACATAGTATACTGGCTAAAGTTGATTATCTATTACCCAATGAAGGCGAATTAAATTTATTACTGCCAGATTCAGGAAATAAAACACGGGCAGAAAAAATAGCAGAACTATTTAGCCTGGGAGTAAAAAATGTGATCGTAACTGAAGGGGAAAAAGGAATAAGTTTTTACAGTCCAGAAGAACAGTTTGAACTACCAGCTTTGAATGTGCAAGTGGTTGATACAACAGCTGCTGGAGATGTTTTTGCGGGGGCTTTTGCCAGTCAGTTATTAGCAGCTAATAATTTGGAGCAGGCTTTAAATTTTGCTATTAAAGCAGCTGCTTATTCGGTTACTAAGTCTGGAGCTCAAAGTTCAGTTCCTACTTTAGATGAATTAAATAAATTTTAGTTTAATTTTTAATTATTATTTAGGAGGAGATCAAAATGAAACGAGGAGGAGTGATTAACTCAAGTCTGTCTCGTGTTATTGCTGAACTTGGTCATACAGATGGGTTAACAATAGCCGATGCTGGTTTGCCAATTGCAAGCAATACTGCAAGAATAGATTTAGCTTTAGAGAAGGGTTATCCGGAATTTAATAGAGTTCTTAAAGCAATTTTAGGTGATTTAATTATAGAAAAAGTAATTATGGCTGCCGAAATTAAAACTGCTAGTCCTAATCTGCATCAGCAAATTCTTGATTTGCTGCCGGCTGAAATTGAATTGGAATATTGTTCCCATACTGAATTTAAAACTAAAACTAATCAGACTAAAGCAGTAGTCAGAACAGGTGAAATAACACCATATGCTAATATTATCCTGATTTCGGGAGTTGATTTTTAAATGGGAAAAAGTTCATTGCTGGAAATGAAAGGAATAAGCAAATTATTTCCAGGTGTAAAAGCTTTAGATAAAGTAAATTTTAGTTTAAAAAAAGGGCAGGTACATGCTCTTTTAGGAGAAAATGGAGCTGGTAAATCAACTCTAATGAAAGTACTGAATGGAATTTATCAGCCAGATGACGGAGAAATTTTATTTAAGGGGAAAAAAGTTGAGTTTCAAGGGCCAGCTGCAGCTCAGGATGCTGGTTTAGCAATTATTCATCAGGAATTAGAATTAATTCCCTATCTTACTGTAGCAGAAAATATGTATCTCGGTCGTGAACCACGAAAAGGTGTTTTTATTAATTACCAACTTTTACATCAGCAAACCGCTGAAATTTTAAATTTGCTGGGAGTTGAGATTGACCCAGCAGCTAAAGTGAAAGATTTAAATATTGGTAGTCAGCAAATGGTTGAAATTGCCAAAGCTGTTTCTCAGTCAGCAGAAATTTTGGTTATGGATGAACCAACTTCTTCGTTGACTAATCAGGAAATTGAAATTTTATTTAAACTAATTGAACGCCTTAAAAAGCAGGGAATTGCCATTGTCTATATTTCTCATCGTATGGAAGAAGTTTTTAGAATTTGTGATCAAGTAACAGTGTTAAGAGATGGTAATTTTGTTGGTCAAGTAGCTACCGCAGAAACTGATGAAGATCAGCTAATTAAGATGATGGTTGGTCGTACAATTGCTGACAGATTCCCAACGATGAAATTTGAACCAGGAGCAGAAACTTTAAAGGTTGAAAATTTAAATGTACCTGATTTATTAACTGATGCTTCTTTTTCTTTACACAAAGGAGAAATTCTTGGTATTGCTGGTTTAATGGGATCAGGTCGAACAGAATTAGCTAAAGCACTTTTTGGAGTGTTTAAAGAAACAACGGGTAATATTTTTTTTAAAGGTGAAAAAATAACAATTGATTCGCCAGCAGTAGCAATCAAAAATGGCATTTATTATTTAAGTGAGGACAGAAAAGGAGAAGGTTTAATTCTGGGGCTTTCAGTGGCAGAAAATATTAGTATTTCAGTTTTAAAAAAATTACTTTATGGTGGTACATTTATTAAGGAAAAAGCTGAGCAAGATCTAGCTAATGAATATATAGCTGATTTGAAAATAAAAACTCCTTCTGCCAGTCAGCGGGTAGAAAATTTAAGTGGTGGAAATCAGCAAAAAGTAGTAATTTCCAAATTGCTCTCTACTCAACCAGAAGTGGTAATTTTTGATGAACCAACGAGAGGTATTGATGTGGGAGCTAAACGAGAAATATATGACTTAATGCAGCAGTTAGTTGCAGAGGGGGTAGCTGTAATTTTAATTTCTTCAGAGCTACCAGAAGTTTTAAATCTAAGTAATAGAATTCTAGTTATGCATGAAGGTAAAATAAAAGGAGAACTTACTGCAGCAGCTGCAGATCAGGAGTCAGTAATGAAACTGGCTACTGGAAGGAGGAGTCAAAAAGATGAATAAACCAGCAAAAATTGAAAATAAAAGTTTTTTAGAAATACTTAATAAATTTAAAACAGGAATTGGATTAATAATTTTAGTCGTTGTATTATCACTGCTTAGTGAATATTTCTTGACAATTCCTAATCTATTAAATGTAGTCAGACAGGTTTCAATTATTGCAATTATTTCTTTTGGAATGACAATGGTGATTTTGACTGGTGGAATTGATCTTTCAGTTGGTTCATTGCTGGCATTTTCAGGTGCTATAACAGCTGGTATGATAGTTAATTCAGGTTTAAATATTTTTCTAGCGATTTTAATTGGCCTTGCAGCAGGAACTTTACTCGGTTTATTTAATGGGATTGCAGTTGCTAAAGCTAAATTACCTGCTTTTATAGTTACTTTAGCTATGATGACTATAGCCCGTGGATTTACATTAATTTATACTGATGGTAGACCAATTTCTGGTTTTAATCAGCTATTTCGTTTTTTTGGAGCAGGTTATTTGGGTAGAATACCAATACCGGTTGTAATTATGTTAATTTTGCTGTTTATAATTTATATCTTACTTAAGAAAACTCCTTTTGGTCGTTATCTTTATGCGATTGGTGGGAATGAGAATGCTACTAAGTTATCGGGTATTAATACTGAAAAAATAAAGATAGCTGTTTATGCTTTAAATGGATTTCTGGCAGCAGTTAGTGGTATTATCCTGACTTCCCGCTTAAATTCTGCTCAACCAATGGCAGGTGAAGGCTATGAACTAGATGCTATAGCAGCTGTTGTTCTGGGAGGTACCAGCCTGGCAGGAGGAAGTGGTACAGTTATTGGAACTATAATTGGTGCTTTAATTATTGCTGTTTTAAATAATGGATTAAACTTGCTTAATGTTTCCTCTTTTTATCAATTGGTAGCTAAAGGAGGAGTTATTCTGCTTGCTGTCTTTTTGGATCGTAAAAGTCAGCAGCGATAAACTAAATTATATATCGGCCCAGGGAGGTGATGACTTTACTGTTTTAATTTGCTGAGATTTTAATTAAAATAGCACTTAACAAATGGGAGGAAAAAAATGAAAAAATTAATAGTTAGTTTATCTGTATTTTTAGTGTTAACTTTTGCCCTTGTACCAGGAATAATGGCTCAGGATATTAAGATTGGACTAGCAGTTTCTACTTTAAATAATCCATTTTTTGTGGATTTAAAGGATGGAGCAGAAGCCAAAGCTGCTGAGTTGGGAATAGAAATTTTAACCGTAGATGCTCAAGATGATGCAGCAAGTCAGTTAAGTAGTGTAGAAGATTTATTAATTAAACAAATAGATGTTTTAATTGTTAATCCAGTTGATGGTAATGCTGTAGTTGCTGCTGTTTCAGCAGCTAACGCTGCGGGAGTTCCTGTTATTACTGTTGATAGAGCAGCAGAAGGCGGAGATGTTGTTAGCCATATTGCTTCTGATAATGTTGCTGGTGGAGAAATGGCAGGAGCTTTTATTGCTAAACAATTGGGAGAAAGCGGTAAAGTAGTTGAATTAGAAGGTATTCCAGGGACTTCAGCTGCTAGAGATAGAGGTAAAGGATTTAATCAAAGTATGGACAAATACTCAGATATGGAAGTTATTGCTAGACAACCTGCTGCTTTTGATAGGGCAGAAGGAATGACAGTTATGGAGAACATTCTACAGGGGAACCCAGAAATTGATGCTGTATTTGCTCATAATGATAATATGGCTTTAGGTGCAATGGAAGCTATTTCGGCTGCTGGTAGATCAGATCAAATTATGATAGTTGGTTTTGATGCAATTTCTGATGCAGTTGCAGCAGTTAAAGCTGGTAAGTTGGCAGCAACTGTTGCCCAGAAACCAGATTTAATGGGAGCGATGGCTGTTGAGACAGCTATTAAAGTTGCCAATGGTGAAACAGTTCCCGAATATACTCCAGTTCCTCTCGAGTTAATTACAAAATAATAGCTGTATTATTTTAATTTAACATTGACAATTTAAAATAAGTATGCTAAAATTCTTGTATATTAATATTAATAATTAAATAATACAGTGGCATGTTACTGAGAATTCAGGCAGGAGCTTACAAATTATTGAGAACTTCTAACAAAGGAAGTTCTGAATTTGTATGCTCCTTTTTTTTATTTCTAAAAAAGGAGAGGAAATATGGATAAAGTACAATTAGCTAAAGATATTGTTAAATCTATTGGTGGAAAAGGTAATGTAAATACCTTTGATCATTGTTCTACCCGTTTGCGTTTTGAAATTAAGGATGACAAAAAGGTTAATTATTCAGAATTAAAAAAACAGCAAGATATAATAGGTGTTATCAATAAAGAAAATCAGCTGCAGCTTGTTATTGGTAATAATGTAGGGGTTATATTTAAAGAAGTTCAATCTAATTTAGGAGATATTAATGCAGATAGTAGTGTCAAAAGTAATGATTTAAATATTATTCAGCGTGCTATGCAGACTATTAGCAGTATATTTGTTCCGGTTATTCCTGCTATTGCAGGTGCTGGTATGATACGTGCTTTGCTGTCAATTCTTATTGCTACTGGTTTAATTAATGATGCTAGTAATACTTATTATGTACTTAGATTTATGGCAGATGCTCCTTTTTATTTCCTGCCTTTTTTATTAGCTTATACATCTGCTAGAAGATTTAAATGTAATCCAATACTTGCTATGTGTCTTGCAGGGATTTTAATTCATCCTAATTTTAATTCTGCTAGATCAGCTGGCAGATCGCTTAGTGTTTTTGGCTTACCAATTACTATGGCAACTTATAGTTATAGTGTTATTCCAACTATACTGAGTGTCTGGGTTATGTCTTATATAGAAAACATTGCTGAGAAAGTTACTCCAAGTGCAATTAAAGCTGTTTTTAAACCACTGCTTATTATTATTATTTCAGGTATTGTTGGATTGACTTTAGTTGGACCATTAGGAACATTTGTTGGTAGATTATTAGCTCAGGGAATGGGCTTTTTAGATGGAATTGCTCCCTGGATGCTGCCACTTGTTACTGGTGCAATTGCTCCTCTAATGGTTATGACAGGTATGCATTATACTTTAGTTCCTTTAACAACAATTCAGCTGACTAATCTAGGATATGAAGTTGTTATGGGGCCTGGATTTTTAGCTTCTAATATGGCGCAATCTGCGGTATCATATGGAGTAGCTTTGAGAACAAAAAATAAAGAGCTCCGGCAAATTGCAATTAGTACTGGTACAACAGCCTTAATGGGAATTACTGAACCTGCTATGTATGGAGTTACAATGAAAGTAAAAAAAGCATTGCTAGCTGTTATGATTGGTGGTACAGCTGGTGGATTATACGCAGGACTTTCCGGGCTGGTTCGTTTTTCTTTTGGGACACCTGGTCTAGCTACATTACCAGTATTTATTGGTGATGATCCAATGAATTTTATTCATGCGATTATTACCATAATTATCACTTATGTTGTTTCACTTGCTATGGTTTTTATTTTTAAAGTTGGTGATGAAGAATTAATAGAAGAACCCTCAGTTGATTCAGAAAAAGAAACTGTAGAATTAAAAGATATCAAAATTAATATTGATAAACCGGTTCAAGGGCGGGAAATAGAGATAACCGAAATTAATGATGAAGTGTTTGCAACTCAAACTCTGGGACCCACAAAAGCTTATTATCCTGAAAAAGGTGAAATCTTTGCTCCTTTTAATGGTAAAGTAGTTTCTATTTTTCCAACTAAACATGCTATTGGATTACAGAGTGATGAAGGAGTAGAAATATTAATTCATATTGGAATAGACACTGTAAAAATGGATGGCGAAGGGTTTGAATCATTTGTTAAAGAAGATCAGTTAATAGAAAAAGGTGATAAACTTATCACTTTTGATATTGATCTAATAAAGAATAAAAATTATGATCCTTCAGTAATTGTAGCAGTTACTAATAGTAGAAATTTTATAGATGTAAAAACAAAAACAGTTGAACCTGTAGCTTTTACAATAATATAATTTAGAAAGGTGATAAATAATGCAGTATAATAATAAAGAAGCGAAGTTTCCAGCTGATTTTCTCTGGGGAGCATCTACTTCAGCTTATCAGTTTGAAGGTGCTTATAATGAGGATGGAAAGGGACTATCTGTTATGGATATTGCACCTCATCCGGAAGATGTAGCCGACTTTAAAGTGGCTTCAGACCACTATCATCATTATCAAGAAGATGTTCAAATGATGAAAGAATTAGGATTGAAAGCATATCGGTTTTCGATTTCCTGGAGTCGAGTAATACCAGATGGAAAGGGAGATATTAATCCCGCGGGAATAGAATTTTATCATAATTTAATAGATGAATTGAAAGCAAGTAACATTGAGCCAATAGTTACAATGTATCATTTTGATCTTCCTGCAGCCCTGCAGGAAGAAGGAGGGTGGGAAAACCGTGCTACAATAGATGCTTTTACCAAATATGCTAAACTTCTTTTTGAGGAGTATGGTGAAAAGATAAAATATTGGCTAGTAATAAATGAACAAAATGTAATGATTAATCATCCTGGAGCACTTAATAGAGACGAAATACCTTCTAAAAAATCACTTTATCAGCAATGTCATAACATGTTTGTAGCTCAAGCCAAAGCAATGATTCTCTGCCATAAAATGTATCCTGAAGCACTTATAGGACCAGCCCCCAATATTATGGCTGTTTATCCAGCAACATGTAATCCGGCAGATTCTATTGCAGCTAATAATTGGGCTTCAATTCGCTGCTGGTTATATTTAGATGTAGCTGTTTATGGTAAATACACAGATCTTGTCTGGCAATACTTAGTAGACCGTGAGATTGAACCTGAAATTTATGCAGGTGATCTTGAATTATTAGCAGAGGCTAAGCCAGACTATATTGCCATGAATTATTATGCTACCGCTACAGTTGGAGCTTCTAAAGGTGATGGATCAGATCTATCAGCCCGGGGAGGAGACCAGCAAATCATGTTAGGTGAGAATGGGGTGTATAGAGCAGAACAGAACTCTTATCTTGATAGTACTGATTTTGTCTGGGCAATTGATCCAATTGGACTAAGACTAACTCTCCGTAAAATTAATGAGCGATATCATTTACCGATACTTATTACAGAAAATGGCTTAGGAGCAAAAGATATTTTAACTGAAGATGGTAAAATTCATGATGACTATCGAATCGATTTTTTTAATAAACATTTTAAACAGGCAGCTTTAGCTATTGCAGATGGGGTGAACTTGATTGGGTATTGTCCCTGGTCTGCAGTTGACTTGATCAGTACGCATCAGGGATGTTCTAAGCGTTATGGTTTTATTTATGTTAATCGTGATGAATTTGATTTAAAAGATATGAGGAGAATGAAAAAAGATAGTTTTTATTGGTACCAGAAAGTTATTGAAAGCAATGGTAAGATATTAGAATAAAAGCTTCTTGAGGGAGTGGTTTTTTTGCGAATTGCGATTCGAAAACTAAACAATAGTGCATTACTTGCTAAAGACATAAGTAGAGATAAAGAAATTATTATAATGGGAAAAGGAATTTCATTTAAATATAAAAAAGGTCAAAAAATATCTGCTGAAGATATTGAATCTGTTTTTGTTTTAAATGATAGAGATAAATCAGAAGATTATATTCAGCAATTTGAACAAACATCACAGGAGTATGTAGAAATAACCCAAATACTGGTAGATGATATTCAAAGCGAATTTAATATTGTGATGCCTGAACTCTTTTTTACAGCCTTGATGGATCATATTCAGTTTGCTGTTTATCGCTGTCGTCATAACATGAGAATTGAAAATAGGATGGCCTGGATTTTACAGCGAATGTATCCGGAGGAATTTAAATATGGGGAAAAGGCTATTAAAATGATTGATAATTATTTTTCGATAAAACTTCCCATTGAAGAAGCTACTAATATTGCACTATATATTATTAATAATGAAAATGAAAATAAAAAATTTAATGATATGTATTCTGGTTTTGAATTGCAAAGTAATATTTTATCTATTATTAAATATAGTTTAAATATTGATTTTGAATCTAGAAATCTTATTATAGATCGCTTTCTTACTCATGTTCAGTTTTTTGTACAGAGACTTTTAAATAATGAGAAAGTTTTAGAAAATGATATTGATATTATAAGTAAAATAGTAGATGATTTTCCAAAAGAATTTAAATGTGCACTTTTAATTAAAGACTATATCAAAAAAACAATGGATATTGAAATCAGTAGAGATGAGCTGTTTTATTTAACAGTTCATCTCGTTAGATTAGTAAAAAATCAAAAGAACAAAGAAAATAATTCTGAAGATCTATAAATAACAATCAGGAGGATAATATGATTTCACTCAAAGGTGTCTTTCCACCAGTTATTACATTATTTAATTCAAAAGGTGAGGTTGATATAGCAGCTAACAAAAAAATGGCTGATTATTTGATTGAATCAGGTGTTGCTGGAATAACTTATCTCGGTACTACTGGGGAGTTTGGTAGCTTAACTTTAGAAGAGAAAAAATTATTTATCAAGGAAATTAGTGAATATATTGCAGGTCGAGTTAAAGTTTTAGTTGGTATTGGTGATACATGTCTGGCAAATACGTTGGAGCTGCTTTCTTATCTAAGTAATTTGCCGGTAGATGCAGTATTATTAGTAAATACATATTTTAGTGTTTACTCTAAAGAGGCAGTTATTAATTATTTTCAGACTGTAGATCAGCAGTCTGAATTGCCAATAATTATTTATAATTTCCCTTCACTAACAGGCTTCAATTTTACTAAATATGTAGTTAGAGAAATTTTAAAAACAACTGAGCAAGTAATTGGAATAAAAGATACAATTGCTGATTTAGATCATATAAGAGCTTTACTAGAATTAAAAAAAGAGTTTGATTATTTTCATGTATTTGCTGCTTTTGAAAATCAAATGTTAGCTGCACTTACATTTGGGGTTGATGGTTTTATTAATGCTACTGCTAATTTTGCTCCCGAAATAACAGTAAAGTTATATAATGCATATAATAAAGAAAATAATTTTAATCAAGCAGAAGATCTTTATAAAAAAGCTTGTTCTTTAATGGAATTTTATAAAGTATCTCAACCTTTATTTCTTGCTTGTAAAGAAGTAGTTTATCAAACTATTTTTACTGAACAATTATTTGGAGAGAGAGTTCCGTCAATAGCTTTAACTGAAAAACAAAAAAGTTCTATTACAGAATTGATTAAAAAATTGAATCTAGGTGAAATTTAATGAGTTTAATGGGGAAAAAAATTGTAGATTTAAGGGTATATGTAGTAGGTGAAGGTGGAGCAGATTATCATGATCAATCAGAAGACCACTGGATTGTAGGACAAGTTTCGACACCAATGAGTATTTATCCCGAATATAAAGCAAGTAGACTAAGTTTTGGGATTAATATTTTAAAAACACTTATAGTTGAGATAGAAGCTGATGATGGTACGGTTGGATTTGGAATTACAACTGGAGGAATACCAGCTGCCTGGATTGTTAAAAATCATTTAAAAAGATTTATAATAGGCCAGGATGTTAGTAATATAGAACTAATGTGGGATCAGATGTATAAAAGCACTATTTTTTATGGGAGAAAAGGAATAGTCTTAAATGCTATTTCTGCTGTAGATCTAGCTTTATGGGATTTATTAGGTAGGCTGCGGCAGGAGCCAGTTTATGCAATGCTGGGGGTGAAAGTTAGAAATGAACTTGATTTTTACGCAACTGGACCCCGACCTGACCTGGCTAAAGAAATGGGGTTTATTGGAGGTAAAATGGCGCTACCATATGGGCCAGCAGATAGTTTACCTGGTCTGAATAAAAATAGAGAAATTGCTGCTAAAATGAGAGCAAGCTGTGGCAAGGAATTTATGTTAATGTGGGATTGCTGGATGTCTCTTGATCTCCCTTACGCAGAAAAATTAATGAAAGACGCAGCTGAATTTGATTTTTACTGGTTGGAAGAATGTTTTAATCCTGATGATTATTGGTCATATAAAAAATTAAAAGCAAGAGCTGCAGAGGGAATGCTGATTACTGGTGGAGAACATGAAGCTACTCGTTATGGATTTCGTGCTCTTATAGAAAATTGTGAACTTGATATTATTCAACCAGATATTGGTTGGTGTGGCGGTTTAACCGAATTGATTAAAATTGGAAATTTAGCAGATGCTAATTCTAAAATGATTATTCCTCATGGTAGTGGTCCTTATAGTCATCATTATGTAACTACAAAAACCAATTCTCCTTTTACTGAATATATTATGATGGCACCTCAGGCTGATCAAGTAATACCACAATATTATCCCTTGCTTAAAAATGAACCTATTCCAGTTAACGGAAAACTTGTTGTCCCAGATTTGCCTGGCTTTGGAGTTGAGCTTAATCGAGATGAGATAGTGTTAACAGAATATGAATAAATATTATAAGAGCAGCTTGGTTATAAAAAATTAGACAAGCTGCTCTTAACTTTTTTAGTTAAATAAAAGACAATTGTAGAACTACTTATTATTTAAATTAATATTTTTAAATGCTTTAACAATATTTCTCATTAAAACTTGATTAGTAACTGTGCCAACTCCACCTGGTACAGGAGTAATCTTGCTGACTTTTCTACTTGCATTTAGATAATCAACATCTCCAACCAGTTTACCCTGGACAAAATTAGTACCAACATCTATTACAATTGAGTTAGAAGACAGCATTTCTGCTGTAATTAAAGCAGCTTTCCCGGCGGCAGCTATTATAATTTCAGCAGCTTTAATTTCAGCAGCTAAATTCTTGGTTTTAGAATGACAAATTGTAACAGTTGCATCTGCTTGCTGTAATAACATAGCTATTGGTTTTCCAACAATATTGCTGCGCCCAATTACTGCTGCTTTTTTACCGGTGACTTTAATTCCATAATAATTAATTATTTCCAGACAAGCTTCTGCAGTACATGGTTTTAAACCAGAAAGACCTGTGAAAAGTTTACCTAGAGATGCTGAGGTAATTCCTTCTACATCTTTACTGGGGCTAATTAATTCTAAACTATTTTTTAAATTATCTGTTAAAGGTTGTTGAATCATAATTGCTGATATCTCAGGGTCTAGATTAGCAGTTCGAATTCTTTGTTTAAAACCATCAGGATTTTTATTGAATTGTTCATAACTGAAATTAATTCCAACCTCTTGACAATTCTTTTCAATTCTATTGGCGTAAGTTTTACTTGCCTGATCATTACCATATTGTAAAACCAATAAATTGGGTTGTTTAGATAATGTTTTTTTTATTTGCTGTAATTCAGCCTGAACTGCCGCTTTAATTTTAGCAGCGACAGGTTTTCCATTTAGTTCTTGCATTATCTTTTCTCCTTTATAAAATATTTATCTGGCTAGTCATCAGTATATTTTTTGTTCGGCTAATTCAATTATTTCAGTCTTTAAATTAGAACTTTTTGTTTTCAATTTACTACATTCCTGTTTAACATTATTAATATAATCTATTTTTTTGACATTTTTAAGATTAATTTTAACATTAGCAATTGCACTATTAACAGCTGCATCTCCCAAATAGGCAGCTACTTCAAAATCACTTGCTAAGAGCTGATTGCCGATTTCACTAATTTCTAGAGTTAATCTCATTAATCTAACTGCTTTCTTACTCATAGTAAGAGAAAACTCAACTGCACTCTGGCAGACTTTTTCCAATTCAGCCTGATTTGAACTTTTATATTTTGCTAAGATATCCTGTAAAATTTGGGCATCTTGATCCATCATTTTTAACATTTCTAGTTTTAGTTCTTCGCTTTCTGCCAGAATTTCTTGAGCTTCAATTTCTACAGCAGCATATTTTTCTTTACCAATAGTTAAATTAGCAATAAAACTAATTAAAGCGGCATTAATTGCTCCAGTTAAAGCAGCAGCACTTCCTCCCCCTGGAATAGAATTTTTAGAACTTAAATCACTTAAAAACTCAGCAATAGTACTTTTATCGTACATAGATAATCAAGCTCCCTTCTAAACTAAATATAATTTAAATCTACTCCTAAATTGAAAAATTATGTTGAAGATTCATATTTAAATTATATAAGATGTAAAGAGTGATAACAAGCTCCTTCTGGTAGTCAGCAAAAGTTTATTTCTTGCTTCATATAATTAAAACAGTTATAATTAGTTTAGTTATTTATAAGTCTTAATCTTATAAGTGAGTTTAAAAAGGAGTTTTTTAGATGACAACAGAATTAATTTTGATTAGACATGGTGAAACTGACTGGAATAAAAAATCTCTTATTCAGGGACAAACAGATATAGAACTTAATCAGACAGGATATCATCAGGCAGAGTTATTAGGTGCTTGTCTTAAAAAAATAGATTTTAATTATGACTTGATTTATAGTAGTGATCTTAGTCGAGCTCGTGCAACTGCTAGCACTACTTTTGGTAATAAAACTGATGTAATCGAAAGTTCTGCTCTCAGAGAAATTGATTTTGGTAATTGGGAAGGCGACAATTTTAATGAAATAGAAAGTAAATATCCAGATCTATATTTAAATTGGCAAAAAAACCCAGCAATTTACAATCCTCCTGGAGGAGAGAACTTAACTCAATTTAGTCAGCGAGTTGGCGATTATTTAACTGAAATTATTGAAAAAAATCAGGAGCAAAAGTTAATTGTTGTTACTCATGGTGGTGTGGTAAAGATTGCCTTAAGTATTTTCCTTAAAGTTGATCTTAAGCGTTTCTGGCAATTTGAAGTCGATAATACTTCAGTAACAATAATTAAATTTTATGAAAAAACTCCTATTTTAAGTAAATTAAATTTGATTTTAGCCAGACCAGCTCAAAATTTAAATTAAAAAGCAGGATATTAAATTAGCAGCTTGAATAATATATAATAAAGCAATTATGATTTTTCGATATTAAAAAAATAATATAGTGATATGAATAGGTGCCTTTAGCTATGGCTTTAGGAGAATAGGGAATCAGGTTAAAAGCCTGAACGGGCCCGCCACTGTAACTGTTTAACTTTGCTTAACCAGGAGTCAGGAGACCTGCCTATTTATGTTTCCTACAGGATCTTCGGCAGCAGGAATAGGTAGGTAGTTATTGATTTTAAATAGTTATTTTTTTATTTATTAACTAAATTTAAAATACAATTTAATTGAATTTCCTATCCCAACCGAATTGGTTGGGATTTTAGTTTTTAAAAGAGTTTAAAATTATTATGATAATTAAGGAGTAGGATAATGTACAGACAGGCAAAAACATTAATGATTCAGGGAACAGCATCTGATACAGGTAAAAGTTTTATTGTAACAGGTCTCTGCCGCCTTTTAGCTAATCAAGGTATTGATGTAGTTCCTTTTAAAGCCTGGAATATGTCGTTAAATTCTGCTATAACAACTACTGGTGCTGAAATTGGATTTGCCCAATTTTTACAGGCACAGGCTGCTTATAAAACCGCTACAGCAGATATGCAGCCAGTTTTATTGAAACCACTTGGAATTGGTAAATGTCAGCTTATTTTACAGGGAGAAGTAGTTTTTACAGGTCCTTATCAGGTAATCAAAAAAGATTATCAAAGCCAGATGCAAAGAGTAATTCAGCAGTCTTTGAGTAACTTGATTTCTCAACATCAATTTGTAATTCTGGAAGGTGCAGGTAGTCCGGTTGAATTAAATCGGCAGGGACCAGATCTGGCCAATATGTATACAGCTCTGCTTAATCAAACTCCGGTTGTTTTAGCATCTAGTATTGAGCAGGGCGGTAGCCTGGCAGCTTTGGTTGGAACTATAAAACTTTTCAGGCCAGCAGAAAGAGAATTGGTTAAAGGATTATTGATCAATAAATTTAGAGGAGATTATAATATCCTGGAGCCAGCTCTAGATTTTCTGAGTAACTATACTAAAAAACCAATGCTAGGAGTTTTGCCTTATTTTAAAAAAATTAATTTACCAGAAGAAGATTCGGCTTCGCTCAAATTTCGATCCAAAACTAGTTTAAATAAAACTAATAAAAATAATTTAATTAAGATTGCTGTCTTAAAATTACCTCAGCTAGCTAATTTTACTGATTTTAAAGCACTAGAATTAGAAAATCATGTTGAACTAAGCTATTTGACTGCTCAGGCTGATTTGGCTGGCTATGATTTAATTATAATTCCGGGGAGTAAAACAACCATGGCTGACTTAAATTATTTAAAAAGCAGTGGTTTAGCTGAGCAAATTAAATTAGCAGTTGCCCAGGGGAAGATGGTAATTGGTATTTGTGGTGGCTATCAGATGCTTGGTCAAAAAATAATTGACCAAGCTGGAACAGAGAGTGAGCTCAGCGAAATTGCAGGGTTGGGACTGCTGCCTATTAAAACAGAATTTTATACTAATAAAACTACACAGCAGGTAAAAGCAGTACTTAATCCAGTTTTAGCAGAATCCCAATCATCTTTTTTAAAAGAATTATCCACAGCAGAATTATCCGGTTATGAAATTCATCAGGGGCAGACTACTTATCTAACTAAAAGAACAGCTCATCTATTTGAACTTCAGCCAATAGAAAGCAGTAAATCTTGTAATAAAATCATTAAGGATGGTGCAGTTAATACAGCAGGAAACTGTCTAGGCACTTATCTGCATGATTTATTTAGTAATGACAGTTTTCGGAGTAAATTATTAACTTTTCTCTGGCAGAAAAAAACTAAGCTTAAAATTTCTTCGAACAATTCTTATCAGGCTGATTTTAAAGCTGCCAGATTTAGCTTATCTTATCAGCAAGAGCTAGAAAGAAATTTTGATTTGTTGGCAGCTGGTCTGGCAGAAAAATTAAACTTTGAAATTATTGGCTTAAAATTAAATTGATTTAGAAAGGGCAGAAATTTATTATGACAAAAACAATTATGTTTCAGGGCACAGCTTCTGAAGTTGGTAAAAGCATTTTAGCTGCTGCATGTTGTCGTTTTTTTGCCAGGCAGGGTTATAAAGTAACACCTTTTAAAGCTCAGAACATGTCACTCAATTCTTATATTTGTGCAGATGGTAGTGAGGTAGCTATGGCTCAGGCAGTTCAGGCAGCAGCAGCTCAGGTAAAACCAACTGTTCAAATGAGTCCTATTTTATTAAAGCCAAATGCTGATGATGATTCTCAAGTGATTTTGCTAGGAAAAATTTATAAAAATATGCAGGCAGATCAATATTTTTCTGAACATAATTTTTTTCTAAAAGTAGTGAAGCAGGCTCTGATTGAATTAAGTGAAAACTTTGATTTAATAGTACTCGAAGGCGGAGGCAGTCCAGCTGAAATTAATTTAAAAAACAAAGATTTAGTTAATATGAAGTCAGCAGAATTAGCAAATGCACCAGTTATTCTGATAGCAGATATTGATAAAGGCGGTATTTTTGCAGCTGTTATTGGTACCTTTGAATTGTTAACAGAAAAAGAACGTAAACGAATTAAAGGAATTATTATTAATAAATTTCGCGGTGATCCAGCGGATTTTGCCGATGGAGTTAAAATAATTGAAGCTAGAACAGGAAAAAAAGTTTTGGGTGTAATGCCCTACTTAAAAGAACTTTCTCTACCAGCTGAAAATAGTCTAACTACCAGAGTATTTAAGCAATCTGAACATCAGCTTGATCTAGTAGTTATTGCCTATCCTCAGCTGGCTAATTTTACTGATTTTGATTACTTTAAGTTTATGCCAGGAATAAGCTTAAGATTCATTAGTTCAGCTGCAGAATTTGGTCAGCCTGATTTAATTATTCTGCCGGGCAGCAAAACTACAATTAAATCACTTAACTTTCTTTATCAAACTGGGTTGGCCGATTTGATTTGTCAGGCGGCTAAAGCAGGTAAAATGATAATTGGTATTTGTGCTGGTTATCAAATGCTGGGTAAAGAAATTAGCGATCCAGATCAGCAAGAATCAGTGATCAAGCAGCAGACTGGTTTAAACTTACTACCTTTAAGGACAGAATTAAGTTCAGAAAAAATAACAAGTCAGGTGCAGGCTTTTGATCTGGGGAATTTACCATTTAGTAAAGCTGATCAATTTACAAAATTAACTGCTTATGAAATTCATCAGGGGCGCAGTACTTTAAGCAAAGAGAGTAAACAATTATTTAAAATTAAAAGATTTAAATCTACTGCTAAATCTTTAGCTGACAATAAAAAAGCCTATCTTTCTGGCGCCATAAATAAAGCAGGCAATGTCTGGGGAACTTATTTACATGATATTTTTAGGAATGATGAATTCCGCAGTGCTTTGATTAATTATTTGCGTTTAAAAAAAGGTTTAAAACCACTGCCAAATATAGAGTCGGCTGATTTTTTAAGAGAAAAAAACTATAATTATCTGGCTGATAAATTTAGCCAGTATCTTGATTTAGATTTGTTAAATAAAATTATTAATAAAGAAGTATAGGAGGATTTTAATGCGGGGAATGATTCAAGTATATACAGGAAATGGCAAAGGGAAAACTACTGCTGCTCTAGGTCTTGCTCTGCGGGCTGCCGGAGCTGGTAAGCAGATATTTATTGCTCAATTTTTAAAGCAAGGTGATTACAGCGAAGTAAAAGCTCTAGCAAAATTATCATCAATAAAAATCAGTCAATTTGGCCAGCCAGACTTTATTAAAAGATCAGCTACAGAAGCTGATCGATTAGCTGTAAGAGCAGGCTTAGAAACTGTAAAAAAAGTTTTAACTGCTGGGGAGTATGATCTGGTTATTCTTGATGAAGCTAATATAGCAATTAACTATAATTTTTTTACAGTAGAAGATTTAATTTCTATCCTGGAACTACGTCAAACTAAGGTAGAGGTTATAATTACTGGGCGAGGAGCAGAAGTTAAGTTAATCGAATATGCTGACTTAGTTACTGAAATGCAGGCGGTTAAACATTATTATCAGCAGGGAATAACTGCCCGGCTGGGAATAGAAAAATAATTTTCAAAAAGGACTGAATAATTATGGAAATAGAAGTAAATAATCCAACTGCAATCGAAGAAAAAAGTATGCAGATTATAGCTGGTGCTCTGGATAAGCTTGACTGTACTGCTGAAGAATTAATTACAATAAAAAGAGTTGTACATGCAACTGCAGAACCAGAGCTTGCCCGGCAAGTACGATTTTCACCTGATGCAGTAAACAGGGCAAAGAATCTACTCCGGCAAGGTGCAGATATAATTACTGATGTTTCAATGCTACAGGCTGGAATTAACAAAGTTAAATTAGCTGAATATGGAGGTCAGGTCAAATGTTTTATTGCTGATTCTGAAGTTCGCAGTCAGGCAGAAAAAACAGGTTTAACTCGTTCAATTATGGCAATGAGAAAAGCAATAAAGCTTAAGCAACCTAAAATCTTTGCTATTGGTAATGCGCCAACCGCTCTATTTGAATTAATTAGACTTTATCAATTAGAAAATCAAGCAATTGATTTTCTAATTGGAACTCCTGTTGGATTTGTTGGAGCAGCTGAATCGAAAGCTGAACTTAACAAACAGGATTTTCCATTTATTACTTTGCTGGGCAGACGTGGTGGTAGTGCAGTAGCAGCTGCAATTGTTAATTCGCTGCTTTATCAGCTGGCTGATTAAAGTGAAATTAAATAAATATATTAAAAAAAACGGTAAAGAATATCGACTTGGTTTTACAACTGGAAGTGCAGCAGCTGCAGCTGCTAAGGCTGCTGTTCAAATTTTATTTAAACAGCAAGAAATAAAAGAAGTAGAATTATTGACTCCAGCTGGAATTAAACTTAAGCTTGAGCCAGCTAATATTAATTTTAATAAAAATTCAGCCAGTGTTACAATCACAAAAGATGCTGGTGATGATCCTGATGTAACCGATAAAATTGCAATTATAGCAACAGCAGAACTTCTTAGCCAAAAAGAATTAACAGATGAAATTATTTTCGAAAAATATTTTCTTGATTCTGCTTCTCGAAATTTTACTAATAAGAATAAGTCAGCCTGGCTGGCTGATCTTTTAAAAGCAACAATTTGTTTTGCTGAAGTTGGAGAGCCTGACAAGAAGAATAATGCTTTTCTGACGGCTGGAAGAGGAATAGGCAGAGTTAGTCGGCCCGGGTTAAAACTCAAACCAGGTCAGGTAGCTATTAATCCTATTCCTAGATTAATGATCAAAAAAGCAGTTCAGTCTGTACTTCCTCCTGCAAAAACAATTAAAGTTACTATTTCAGTACCAGCTGGGAAAAAAGTTGCTCAAAAAACATTTAATTCAAAATTAGGAATCCT
Source organism: Halanaerobium salsuginis (assembly GCF_900114545.1). GTDB lineage: Bacteria > Bacillota > Halanaerobiia > Halanaerobiales > Halanaerobiaceae > Halanaerobium > Halanaerobium salsuginis. The sequence continues at coordinate 16,673 of NZ_FOTI01000028.1, read as the reverse complement.
GGCAGGAATTTCTTTATTGGGGACTACTGGAATTGTTGAACCAATGTCTGAATCAGCTTACCGGGAATCATTAAGTCTAGAATTGAGACAAGCAGCTGCAGAAGGAATACATAAATTTGTGTTAGTTTTTGGTAATCATGGTAAAGAATTAGCTTTAAAAATGGGTTATGTTGAAGACCAGATTATCAGGATGAGCAATTTTGTTGGCTATTTACTTGATCACTGTCAAGGACTTGCAATTAGTGAAATATTAATGATTGGACATGTTGGGAAAATAATTAAAGTTGCGGCAGGTATTTTTAATACTCACAGTAAAGTGGCTGATGCCAGACGAGAAATAATTGCTGCTTATGCAGCTTTAGCAGGAGCAGACCAGGAGTTAATTATTGAACTTTTTAATAAAGATACTGCTGAATTAGCAGCTCTTTATTTAAAAGAGCAGGGGCTGATCTCTAAAGTTTTACAACCAGCAGCAGTAGAAATTGCTAAGCGAGTTCAGGCTAGGTTGGCAGCAGTAGAAGTAGATGCAGATGTTAAGGCAGCTATCTTTACTTTTGCAGATGGCATAGTTGCAGTTTCTGAACCGTTTGATAATTTTAACTGCTGTTAATTAAGATAAGAAAAGGGTGAGTTAGTTTGGCAGAAAACAAAGTATTTATTATCGGAATTGGTCCTGGCAAGACAGAATACTTGACTTTAAAAGCTGATTCTTTAATTAGACAGGCTGATGTCTTAATTGGTGGTCAGCGGGCACTACAGCTTTTTGCTGATTTAGGACAAACGAAAATAACAATTAAAGCTGACTTACTAAAAGTAAAGAAATATATTATGGCTAATTATCAGCAGAAAAAAATAGCAGTACTTGTTTCAGGTGATCCTGGGTTTTACAGTATTGCCAACTATCTCAAACGTGAGTTGGGTTCAGATTTATTTACCATTATTCCAGGAATTAGTTCTTTTCAACTGGCAGCAGCTCGATTAAAAATAGATTGGGCAGGACTAAAAATAATTAGTTTACATGGCAAAGATAATCGCAGCAGGTTGTTGAATGCTTTACCTGAACAGCTACCGATTGCTTTGTTAACAGACCAAAAAAATTCAGCTGATCAGCTGGCAAAGTTTCTATTAGAGTCTGGTTATCCAGATCTTTACTGTTATGTTTTAGAAAATCTTTCTTATCCAGATGAAAGAATTATTTCTGGTAGTTTAAATAGAATAGCAAGCCAAAGTTTTGCTGATTTGACAATTGTTGTGCTTGCTAAAACAAAGTTGGTGTTTGAAAATGACTAGTTGGAATTACAACACTCCTGGAATTGAAGATCAATTTTTTTATCGAGATCAAGTACCGATGACTAAATCAGAAATAAGAGCATTAATAATATCAAAATTAAAACTAAAGTCTGGTCAAATTATTTATGATATTGGAGCAGGCTCAGGAAGTGTTAGTATAGAAACTGCTTTACAGGTAAAAGATGGCCTAGTTTATGCAGTTGAAAAAGAGAAACAAGCCTGTCAGGTAATTGAAAAAAATATCGAACGTTTTAAGGTTAATAATATTAAATTAATCCAGGGAACTGCTCCGGAAGCTTTAAATACTCTAGAAGCAGCAGATAGAATTTTTATTGGTGGAAGTAGTGGAAAACTGGCAGAAATTTTAACTCTTTCTTTAAAAAAACTTAAAGCAGGTGGAATTATTTTACTATCAGCAATTACTTTAAATACTTTAACTGAGGTGGCTAGTTATTTTAATAATGGCTCAGAAGAAGTTGAGGTCTGGAGTATTAATATAAATTATACTCAAAAAATTAAAGACTATAAATTATTTAAAGCTTTAAATCAAATATTTTTGATTAGAATTACAGAGGGGGGATAACTGTGCTGGCAAAATTATATGGAGTTGGAGTTGGTCCCGGTAAAACAGAATTTTTAACTTTAAAAGCAGTAAAAACACTCCAGCAGGTAGATTATATTTTAACCCCAACTGCTGGTGAAAATAAAAATAGCACTGCTCTTCTGGTTGTTAAAGAAATTATTACAGAGCAGCAGCAGATTAAACTTCTAAATTTTAAAATGTCAAAATCAGTCCATATTCAGCAGCAGGTTAGAAAAAAAGCAGCAGCAGAAATTTATCATTTACTTAGTCAGGGAAAAAGCTGTGCTTTTATTACAATAGGTGATCCCTTGTTTTATAGTACTTTTAATTATTTAGTTGAACTAATTAAAAGTAGAGATCCAGAACTTCTTGTTGAAACAATACCAGGTATTACAGCAATTTCTGCCTGTACAGCTGCTAATAATTTACCTCTGGCAGCAGGAAAAGAAAACACAGCAATTTTGTCTAAGGTTAAAAATAAAAAACAACTTTCAGCTGTATTTAAACTATTTGAAACAGTAGTTATTTTAAAATTATCACAGAATTTTAAACAAACCTATCAATTTTTAAGTCAGGCAGAATTTAATTATCAGCTTTTATTAGGCAGTAGAGTTGGATTAGCTGAAGAATTTTTTAGTCAGAATCTGTCAGAAATAGCAGCTGGAGAAATTCAATATTTATCATTATTAATTATTAAAAAAATAAGTTAAAAGGAGTTAGATATGAAGGTATATTTTATTGGAGCTGGTCCTGGTGATCCTGAATTAATTACTGTTAAAGGGAAAAAAAGGCTAGAAAAAGCAGGGATAATTATTTATGCTGGTTCATTGGTTAATCCTGCTTTATTAGATTATAATCCAGCAGCAGAAGTTTATAATAGTGCTGAGTTAACTTTGAATGAGATATTTAAAATAATTAAACAGGCAGTTCAGCAGGGAATTGATGTTGTACGTCTGCAGACAGGTGATCCGTCTCTTTATGGTGCTTTAAAAGAACAGCTTGATCTTCTAATTAAAAATGAAATCCCTTTTGAAATAATCCCGGGAGTTAGCTCATTTTTAGCTGCAGCTGCTGTGCTGGCAAGAGAATATACTTTGCCAGAACTAAGCCAGACTGTAATTTTGACCCGCCAGGCAGGAAGAACTGCAGTTCCTGAACGGGAAAAGTTAGCAGATTTAGCTGCTCATCGGGCATCTATGGCGATCTTTTTAAGTGTTCAGCTAATCGATCAAGTAGTAAAAAATTTACATAATCATTATCCTCTCACAACTCCAACTGCAGTTGTATCCCGGGCCAGCTGGCCTGATCAGGAAATAATTCGCGGCACACTAGCTAATATAGTAGAAAAAGTCACTGCTGCTGGCATAAAGAAAACAGCTTTAATTTTAGTTGGAGAATTTTTAGCCAATAATTCCCCTAACTCTAAATTATATGCCGCTAATTTTAGCCATGAATATCGCCAGCCAACTGCAGAAAAAAAGGCGATTTTAGTTGTTAGTTTTGGAACAAGTTATGCACAGACAAGAACTAAAACGATAGCAGCCTGTGAAAAAAGAATTGCGGCAGCTTATCCAGACTATCAGGTTAAGCGAGCTTTTACTTCTGAGATGATTATTAATAAGCTTAAAGCTAGAGATAAAATAGAAATTGATAATCCTGAACAAGCTTTAAATAAACTTTATAGAGCTGGTTATCAGGAAATAATTGTGCAGCCGCTGCATATTATTAATGGTAGTGAATTTCATGATCTAGCTAGAGCAGTTAATAACTATCAGCATAAATTTAGAAAAATAAAATTAGGTCAGGCCCTTTTAACCACAACTAATGATTATTTTGAACTAGCTGAAATTATAAAAAATAAAATTAATTTAGCCCCAGGAGAAGCAGCGATTTTAATGGGGCATGGTAGTGAACATCCAGCTAATTCAGTTTATAGTGCTTTTGATTATGTTTTAAAAGATAAAATAGCAGCTAATTATCATGTGGCAACTGTTGAAGCTTATCCTGCACTGACAGATGTTCTGCCTAAATTAAAATTTTCTGCTAAACAAAAAATATCTAAAGTGAAATTAATTCCATTAATGCTAGTAGCTGGTGATCATGTTCAAAATGATATGGCTGGAGAAGGTCCTGATAGTTGGATAAATATTGTTCAGCAGAATGGTTTTGAGGTTGAATGTTATTTAACTGGTCTGGGAGAATACGAAGCAGTTCAAAAAAAATATTTAGCTAAAGTTGCTGCTTTAATTACTGAAACAGTAGAGTGATTATAATTTTAAAATATTTTGCTTTAAGTTGTTTTAATTAATTTTAGATACTTAATATTTTATAAAATTTAATTTAGGAAGTGTTAAAATGATTAATAAAAAATTACTTGTTTTATTTCTGATTTTTACTGTGAGCTTAATGCTTACTTATCCAGCAGCAGCACATTTTCAGCTGATTTTACCAAGTGATGACACAATTGATAGGACTGAGTCAGCTGAGCTTAGCTTACAGCTTATTTTTACTCATCCTATGGCAGCAGGGCCAACTATGGAAATGAAAAAACCAGTTAGATTTGGAGTTGTAAATCGAGGAAAAACTACTGATCTCTTGTCAACACTTAAAGCAGCTAAATTTAAGGGCAAACAGATTTGGCAGGCTAGTTATCAGACTAAAGCTCCTGGTGATTATGTTTTTTATCTGGAACCAGCTCCTTATTTCGAAAGTTCTGAAGATAAATATATAACCCAATTCACTAAAATAGTAGTCAATAAAATGGGAATGCCTACTGATTGGGATAGCGAACTTGGTCTGCCAGCCGAAATTATACCTCTTACCCGTCCATATGGACTCTGGACCGGAAATAGTTTTCGGGGGATAGTTAAACGAAATGGTAAAGTAGTTCCTGATGCAGAAATAGAAATTGAATATCTAAATACAGCTTCTTTTAGTGACCTAAATGATAATTCACTTAATTTGCCAGCCCCAGTATTTGAAAATCAAGTAGTTAAAACTGATCAAAATGGTGTCTTTGTTTATACTATTCCCAGGGCTGGTTGGTGGGGCTTTTCAGCTTTGTTAACTGGAGATAAAGTTAAGAATAAAGATCATGAAGTAGGAGCAATTATCTGGGTTAAAGCTTATAATTTTGACTAATTTATAATTTAATTATGCAAATTTACTTATGGAGAACACTTATTTTTAGCAAAAGGAGAGAATTTAGATGCATATTTCAGAGGGAGTTCTTGCAGCTCCAGTACTTATAACAGGAGCAGCTGTGACAGCAGCTGGAGTTGCAATTGGTTTAAAGAAAATGGACGAAGCAGATATTCCTAAAACTGCTTTGGTAGCTGCTGTTTTATTTGTAGCTTCTTTAATTCATGTTCCGCTTGGTCCAACTAGTGTTCATCTTATTTTAAATGGTCTGGCTGGTATTTTATTGGGATGGGAAGTATTCCCGGCTTTTTTAGTAGCTCTTTTTTTGCAGAGTATTTTATTTCAATTTGGAGGTCTAACAACATTGGGAGTTAATACACTTAATGTAGGGTTACCAGCAGTTTTAGTTTATTATCTTTTTAATTTTTTACAGCTGAGAAAAAATAGTTTTTTAGAAACTGTTCTAGCCTTTGCTAGTGGAGGACTGGCTGTTTTTTTAACAGCATTAATGGTAGCTGCCTCTTTAATGTTTACCGATCAGTCATTTCAGGAAATAGCGAAAATAACAATATTAGCCCATTTACCTGTGATTATAATTGAAGCAGTTATTACCGCTGTAATTATTTCTTTTATTAAAAAAGTTAAACCTGAAGTACTAGCAGGAGGAGAAAATAATGAATAAAAATAAATTCTATAGTTTCTTTACTATTTTATTATTAATAGTAGTTTTAAGTTTTTGTTTTTCTACAGCTGTTTTAGCACATCGAGTTATTTTGTATGCTTATGTAGAAGGCTCAAATTTAGAAATTGAAGCAGGTTTTAGTGATGGTTCACCGGCTCGTTTAGCAAAATTAGAAATTTATGATAAGCAGGATAATTTACTGGCTACAGGTGAAACAAATGAAGCAGGACTAGCTGAAGTTGCTATTCCTGCTCGTACAGACTTAAAAATCATTTTAAAAGCAGGAATGGGTCATCAGGCAGAATATCAAATTAATGAATCAGAAATAGCAAAAGATTTTAAACAGCCTGCTGATCAGACTTTAGATAATCAAAACTCAGCAGTTATAGGCTCCAGCAATGAATTGAGTAAAGCAGAATTAAGAGAGATTGTTGCTGAAGAAGTTTCCCGGGAAGTAAAGCCTTTGCGCAAGCAAATCGCTAAATTAATTACTGAGCAAGAAAAACCAGGAATAAGTGAAATATTGGGAGGAATCGGATATATAATTGGTTTGATGGGAGTGGCACTTTATTTTATAAGCCGAAAAAGATCAGAATCATAATAAAAGCTAAACTAAGTTTTAATTAAGGTGATAAAATGAATTTAACAAGTGATTTATATATTGTTGGAATTGGTCCGGGAAATTTAAAACAGCTTAGTAGAGAAGCTTATGCAATTCTACAAGAAGTTGAGGTAATTGTTGGTTATCAAAGATATCTGGATTTAATTACTGAATTGATTTCAAATCAACAGCTTTACAGCAGTGGCATGAGAGCAGAAAAAGATCGTTTACAAAAGGCAATATCTTTTGCCAGATCTGGGAAAAAGACAGCCATTATTAGCAGTGGTGATGCTGGTGTTTATGGAATGGCTGGTCCAGTTTTAGAATATATAAACCAGCAAAAGTTAGAACTTAAAGTAGAAGTAATTCCAGGAATAACAGCAGCTAATGCAGCAGCAGCTCTGTTGGGAGCACCATTAATGCATGATTATGCAGTGATTAGTTTAAGTGATATTTTAACTTCCTGGACGCTAATAAAAAAGAGGCTGCAGGCTGCAGCTGGAGCAGATTTAATTACAGTCTTATATAATCCTCGCAGCAGTAGACGTCAGAGTCAGTTAGTTACAGCTCAAAAAATTTTTTTAAAGGTTAGATCAGAAAAAACACCGGTTGGAATTGTTCGTAATGCAGGGCGGCAGCAGCAAGAAATAATTATTACTAATCTGCAGGAAATACCAGTACAAAAAGTTGATATGCTGACAACTGTAATAATTGGCAATTCGCAGACTTACTGTCAAAATGATCAGCTAGTTACGCCCCGGGGTTATCAGTTATGATCTGGATTATCGGTGGGACCAGAGATAGTTATCAGCTTTTGGAAGTGTTAGTTAAGGAACAAGAGCAGCTAATCGTTACTGTAACAACTAATTATGGGAAAAAATTAATCAAAGCTAAATTCGAAGTACCTGTTTTACAAAAAAAGCTGAATAAAGCAGCAATGCTGACTTTAATTAATAAATATAAGATTCGAGAAATTATTGATTTAAGTCATCCCTTTGCAGCACAAGTTTCACAAAATGCAATTGCTGCTGCTAAAAAAGCAGGGATTATTTATTTGCGTTATCAAAGACCAAAATTAGATTTAGCTAATTTTGCTGGTGAAAATATTATACAGGTTAATTCTTATCAGAAGGCAGCAGAAAAGGCCCGACAATTTAAAAAGATTTTTTTGACTATAGGTTCACACTATCTACCCTTATTTGCCGAGCAGTTAAAGGAGCAAGAACAGCGTTTAATTGCTCGAGTTTTACCTGATCCAGTTTATTTAGCAGAAATAATTGGACTTGGAATTAGTCGTAAAAATATAATTGCTGTTCAAGGACCATTTAGTAGAGAATTTAATCGGGTTATGTTTCAAGAATATGAGGCTGATGTTGTTATTAGTAAGGCCAGTGGTAAAATAGGAGGACTACAGAGTAAATTAGAAGCAGCAGCTGATTTAAAACTGCCAGTAATAGTTATTCAAAGACCGGAACTACCTTATCCAAAGTTATTTAACAAATTAACTGAATTATTGGCTTATCACAAACAGCTTAAAATTTCCAGAAATTATTTTTAGCTGGGCTGACTTAACCAGGAAGGAGTTTAAGATGACAGAAAATCAGCAGATAAAGTCTAATCAATCAGTTTGTTCAAAAAATAAGCTAGCTGTAATTGCTTTAACCAGTAATGGAATTAAGCTAAGTCAGAGACTGCAGACTGACTTAGCCGGCATAGATCTCTATCTGCCGGCTAAGTTGAAGTCAGAATTACAATTAGGGGACGAGAAAATAAAAGTAATTTACTTTAAATCTCTAAGAAAATTGATTGGTAAAATTTTCAAGTCTTATCAGGGTTTAGTTTTTATAATGGCGCTTGGAATAGTAGTCCGGATCATTGCTAGCCAGCTAGCTGATAAAAGAACTGATCCGGCGGTAGTGACTATTGATGAAAGTGCCTGTAATGTGATTAGCACTCTTTCTGGTCATTTAGGAGGAGCTAATCAGCTAACTCTTAAGTTAGCAAACTTGCTGAATGCTAACCCAGTTATCACAACTGCTACTGATTGTCAGGGACGAAAAGCTTTTGAAATATTGGCTCGTGATTTAAACTTGACAATTAAACCAGCAGCAAATTTAACTGCAGCTAATGCAGCCTTAGTTAATAAAAAACCATTAAAATTATTTAGCGATCAGCGTTTAAGCACAAGATTGGCTGACTATTTGTTAGCACAAAATTTGCCTCCTGTTGAAGTGCAAAACAAAGTTGCTATTAAACAGAAGTTAGAGCTAGCAGATCAGTCAGCTTATTTTGCAGTAATAATTTCTAATCAGATTTTAAAACTTAATGCTTGTCAGCTTCAATTAATTCCGCATAATATTATAGTTGGTATTGGCTGTCGGCAGGGCATAAAATCAGCTGAAATTGATGCTGCAGTAAAAACCGTATTTGCTGAATTAAATTTATCAATTTTAAGCATAAAAAAGTTGGCCAGCATTGAAATTAAAAAAACAGAAACTGGCTTGTTAAATTATGCAGTTAAGCATGATTTTAGTCTGGATTTTATCGCTTTGAGTAAGATTAAAGAAAAAATATCTGAGCTACAAATAAAAAAATCAGCTTTTGTAGAAAAAATAATTGGAGTTGGAGCGGCAGCTAGTCCAGCTGCAATTTTAACAGCTAATTCTACCGGAAAACTGCTGCTTGATAAAGCGGTTATTGGCAAAATTACGATTTCAGTAGTTGAGGAGGAAATTAATTATGAAGCAGAACCGTCTTGTAATCGCTGGTAGTAGAAGTGGGGTTGGCAAAACAACTATTAGTTTGGGGTTAATGGCTGTGTTTAGCCAGCAGGGACTTCAGGTTCAGCCTTATAAAGTAGGACCAGATTATATTGATCCTGGTTTTCATACCCTTATCACTGGTAATAAATCATATAATCTAGATAGTTATTTCTTAGGTGGAACCGGGGTCCAGCAGCTTTTTATGCAGAGTAGCAAACAGGCTGATCTGGCAATAATTGAAGGAGTAATGGGGCTTTATGATGGGAAAGGCTCAGCCGCAGCCAGTAGTACAGCAGAAATAGCTAAATTGTTAGCTGCTCCGGTAATTTTGGTAATCGATGCTGCTAAAATCGCTCAGAGTGCTGCAGCAGTTGTTTATGGTTATCAGCATTATGATCCGGAAGTTGATCTGCAGGGAGTTATCATTAATAATGTAAGCAGTAAACATCATTATCAATTATTAAAAACAGCTTTACTAAATAGGTTAGCAGGAGTTAAAGTACTGGGATATCTTCCTAAAAATTTAGAACTTAAATTGGCCGAACGTCATCTTGGTTTAGTACCAGTTCAGGAAAGCATTCAGCTTAAAGAATTTAGTCAGCAGTTAAAAAAATATTTAAATAATTATCTTGATTTAGCTGCTATTTTAGAACTAGCTGAATCTGTTGAAGAATTAGTTATTAACTGCTCAGCCAATACTAAAACAATCGAGAAACCTGTTAATTTAGCTGCTTTTCCTAATCGTGCTAAACAACAACTTGCTCTTAGAATAGGAATTGCCTATGATCAAGCATTTAATTTTTATTATCAATTTAATTTTGATTTGCTCAGAAAAGCAGGTGCAGAGTTAGTTTTTTTTAGCCCTCTGCATGATAAAAAATTGCCAGAAGTAGCAGCAGTTTATTTAGGAGGCGGTTTTCCAGAAAGTTTTCTCCCAGATCTAGCTGCTAATCAAGAATTCAAAGTAGATTTTATTCGCCAAGTTAAGGCTGGTTTACCTCTTTATGCAGAATGTGGTGGGTTAATGTATCTGGCTAATTCAGTTATTAATTTAAAAGGTGAAAGTTATCCAATGACAGCAATTTTGGATGCTGAGGTAGTAATGACTGATCGTCTGCAGGCAATGGGCTATCGAGAAGTTACTGCTCAACAGGATAGTTTATTATTTAAAACTGGTCAGCAGGCCAGGGGACACCTCTTTCATTACTCTAAATTAAAAAGAGTCGCTTCTAATCTCACAGCTAGCTATTTAACTAAAAAAGGTAATCTGGGTTATCAACCGCAGCCAAATGTTCTTTGCAGTTATCTTCACCTTCATTTTGCCAGTAATCCAGAACTGATCAAAAATTTACTGGAACAGGCCAGCAAATATCAAATTTATCAGGAGCGGAATAATTGATGATGAAATTTTATTTGTTAATAGTTGCTATTTTAATTGACTTTTTAATCGCTGATCCAGTCTGGTTACCTCATCCTGTAGTAGGAATGGGTTATTTAATTACTAATTTAGAAAAACTGCTGCGTAAATTTACCAAAACTGCTTTTTCTGAAAAAATTGCTGGTGGATTACTTACTCTGATTGTTGTTAGTAGCAGTTATTGCGCTGTTAGTTTTTTACTTAAATTTAGTGCAACCTTTAATTTTATCTTATTTGTAATTATAAGAATTTATTTCCTCCAATCAGTAATTGCTGTTAGAGGGCTGATTAAAGCAGGTCAGCGAGTGGGACAGGCTTTAAAAAAAGATAATTTAAATCTGGCTAGACATGAAGTGAATAAAATTGTGGGACGTGACTGTAGTCAGTCTGATCAGGCAGATATTTTACGGGCAGCAGTCGAGAGTCTGGCTGAAAATACGTCTGATGGAATAATAGCACCTCTCTTTTTTTATATAATTGGTGGAATACCATTAGCTTTAGCCTATAAAGCAATTAATACTCTTGATTCTATGATTGCTTATAAAAGTAAGCGTTATCTAAATTTTGGCCGCCTAGCAGCCTATCTTGATGATTTAGCTAATTATCTGCCAGCTCGATTAACAGGAGGTCTATTTATCATAGCAGCTTTTCTATTAAACTATAATTATCAAGCTGCTCTAAAAATTATTGGCCGGGATGCAGCTAAACATCCTAGCCCTAATGCAGGTTATCCAGAAGCAGCAGCAGCTGGAGCTCTTGGGCTTCAATTTGGTGGTTTAAACTACTATGGAGGTCAGGCTAACTTTCGTAGTTATCTTGGTGATAAAACAAAAGAATTTACTTGTACTGATTTAAATAAAATGATTAAATTAATCTATATGACTACCTTAATTTTTATTACCTTCAGTTTTGCCTATTTTTATTTAGTCAGCTTATTATTAAATTAACTTATAATTAATAGCTTTAAATTTTTTGATTTATAAGCTATTTCAACTAACTTAGTTAATGAGCAAAAGAAAGGAAGAAGCAGATGCAGGTACAATTATTATCGCAGGAACAAATCAAAGATTTGGATCAGGTTACAGTTAGAGTGCCAGGCAGCTGTGGTGAGTTAATTCAGGGCGAACTAGCAGGTCAAAATTTTTTGCTTTCCTGCCCGATTAATCTTTATAGTAAAGTTAAAGTAAATAAAACTTTTGATTCAGCAGAGCTTAGTTTAAGTAAAAAAAGTTTAGCAGAGGGAAATAAGGCTTCAGCACTGGAATTAAGCAAACAAGCAGCTCAGCTTTTATTGGCTGAATTTGGATTATCTGAGCAAGGATATCAAATAACAATTAATTCAGAATTACTAGTTGGGGAAGGTATGGCTAGTTCAACTGCTGATATTACTGCTGTGCTAGCTGCTTTATCCATTTTTTTAACAGGAGAAATTTCATTTGATCTGTTAGCTAAAATTGCAGTTAAACTTGAGCCAACCGATAGTGTTTTTTTATCTAAGTTAACTTTATTTAATCATTTAACAGGTCAGCGCAGATTGAAATTGGGAACAGCTCCTTCAGCTGATTTGTTAATCTTTCGAGAACTCGGTCAGATTAACTCTCGCACTTTTAATCAGGCCAAAAATCTCGTTCAGCTCAGGGCTGCCAAAAAAAAACAGGTAAAGAGAGCTCTTACTTTAATTAAACAGGGAATAGAGCAGCAAAATCTCAATCTAATCGGTCAGGGAAGTACTTTAAGTAGTCAGGCACATCAAATGATTCTACCTAAAAGATCATTTCAATTCTTCCAGCGACGAGCAGCTGCTGAAACTGAAATTTATGGAGTTGTCACCGCTCACAGTGGAACTTTAATCGCTTTGCTGGTCAGAGAAGATTATCCAGAGACTAAATTGGCTAAGCTAATAAAAGATTTAAAGCAGCAGCAGCTGGGAGTTCAATTTTGGCGCAGAACTAAATTTATCTCAGGTGGTATAGAAAGGAAGCGATATAATGCAGATTCAACATGGTGGCAATATACATCAGATAGCTAAACAAGATGGACTTAAGCCAGAAGAAATAATTGATTTTAGTGCTAATTTAAATTTTTTAGGTCCTCCTCCTTTGATTTGTGAAAAAATTAGAGAAAAAACAGCTATGATTCAGTATTATCCAGAAGCAAACTCGACATATCTTAAATCTTTAATTGCAGAAGATCATCAGCTGCAAGCAGCTCAAGTTTTAGTTGGCAATGGGGCAGCAGATTTGATTTATCAGCTCTTAACAGTTTTGTCACCCAGAAAAGTTTTAATTGTAGAACCGACATTTTCTGAATATGAAGCTGCAGCTAATAGTTGTGGAGCAGATATTAAACATTTTTATTTAAATCCAGCTGCTAATTTTGAACTTGATTTAGAACAACTAATTAGTTATTTTAAAGAGATTGATTTACTCTTTATCTGTAATCCAAATAATCCAACTAGTCAGCTCTGGCAGAGTGAAAATTTGCAGACAGTTTTAGCTGCTGCAGCAGCTGAAGATATTTATTTAGTAATTGATGAAGCTTTTAATGATTTTCTAGCTGAACCAGAAGAAAATTCTCTGCTTAGATATTTGGCTGAATATAAAAATTTATTTATTTTAAAATCACTAACTAAATTATATGCAATTCCTGGTTTGAGATTGGGCTATTTACTGGGAACAGCAGAATTATTAACAAAAATATCAGCAGCACGTGACCTCTGGACAGTTAATTATTTTGCTCAACTGGCAGGAGAAATTATTTTTAAACGCCCAACTGAAATTAAAAATTATCTGGCAGAAAGCAGGAAAAAGTTAGCTGATTACCGGCAGCAGTTTTATCAAGCTTTAAAAAAATTTAAACAGCTTAAAGTTTATCAACCTGCAGCCAACTTTATTTTCCTTAAACTTGAATCTACAGATCACTCTGTAATTGAATTACAGCAAAAATTAGCGGCAAATGGTATTTTAATCAGAAATTGTAGTAATTTTCCAGGGCTTAATAAGAATTATTTCAGGTTAGCAGTTAGATCGAAATCAGAAAATGAAATATTAATAGCAAAATTAAATAAATTATTGAGTTGATTTTTATTTGTTTTGTTTAATTTTAAAGTAGCAGTTAGGAGGTCAAATAATGAAGACAATTTTGATTTTAGGAGGAGCCAGAAGTGGTAAAAGCAGTTTTGCAGAATTAATTGCTAATCAGTTAGCAGCTGAAAAAGTTATCTATCTGGCAACAGGAGTGGCAGTAGATTCTGCTATGGTTAATCGGATAAAATTGCATCAACAGCGACGTCCTGAAAATTGGCAAACTATTGAAGAAGCTTATGCAGTTAGTAATAAATTAGCTGAACTTAGTTCAGGAAGCACAGTTTTACTTGATTGTTTAACAACATATTTAAGTAACTTAATGCTGGCTAATGAACAGCTTTCTTACTATGATTTAGAAAATAAATTACTAAATGAAGTCAAAGCACTGCTCAATACAGCAGCTGACCGCCTTAACTTAATAATTGTTCAAAATCAGGTTGGAAATGGAATAGTCCCTGCCAGCAAAATGGGACGAGATTTTAGGGATATTTCTGGCAGAGCAGCACGATTATGTGCTAAGGCAGCGGCTGAAGTATTTTTGGTTCAAGCTGGTTTGCCCATGGAAATTAAGGCTAGAGGTCTGGAGATTATCAGCCAGTATAGCAATGACTCTACCCAGGCAGAGGTTGAGGTTTTGTGATAAAATTTATCAATGATTTTTTTAATACAGCTACTTTTTTAACGAGGTTACCACTGCCTGTTATTTATCCAGCTCGTTTAAGAGTAAGTTTTTTCCCACTAGTGGGTATTCTATTGGGATTGATTACTTATCTTTTAGCACTTACCTTACAATTCTTTTTCCCAATTAAGATAGCAGCAGTTTTAATTTTAATTATATATATATTTCTTACTGGTGGACTTCATTTAGATGGATTTGGAGATTTTTTAGATGGATTTTTTGCTAATCGTGCCCAAAAAGAAACAATAGCAATTATGCACGATTCTAATACGGGTATTTTTGCTGTAGTCGGTTTAATTTTATTATTGTTATTAAAGTTCTTACTTTTTGAGCAACTTATTTTACAGGGAAAGTTAGAAATTTTGCTAATTATGCCAGTACTAGCTCGTTTTGTTTTAACCTTAATGGTAGCTAGAGCCAAAGTTGCTGCAGAAAGTATAATGGCAGCAGCTCTTCATAAAAATTTCACAGCTAAAGAATTGCGACTTTCACTTATAATTACTATCATTTTTTTAGTTATTTTTGTATTAACTTTTAGCTATTTTTTAATTGAATTATTTTTTTTGGCAGTAGCCCTTAGTTTATCTCTACTGCTAGTTTATCTGCTGGAAAAATGGGCTGTTAAAAAAGCAGGAGGAATTACAGGAGATATTTATGGTACTTTAGTTGAATTAAGTGAACTGCTGATTTTATTTACAGCTTTAATGACTTAAATATATTTAAAAAGGAGAATTTTAAAATGCCTGAATTAAATTTTAATCAGCAAATAAAACCTGTTAGAAATAATCTAACAAAAACAGCTTTTTTGAGCAGGGTTGCAGTTTTGCTTGCCCTTTCTCTGGTGGGATCTTATCTAAAGCTTCCCAGCCCGATAGGCAGTATAGCACTTGACTCTCTAGCAGGCTATTTAGGAGTTATTATTATAGGACCGGGAGTAGGTGCTTTAATTTTGGCATTAGGCCATCTGTTTTCAGCTCTAGGAGGGGGCTTTGTTCTGGGACCATTTCATTTTTTAATTGCTCTATTGATGGCTTTTTGTGGCTTTATTTTCAGCTTACTTTTAAAATATAATGTTTTTTTAGCTGTAGTAGTAACAGCTTTTTGCAATGGAGTACTTGCTATAGCTATCCTGATTCCTTTTTTTGGTTTAGGATTTTTTACTGCTTTAACTTTAAGCCTGACTGCAGCAGCGATAGTTAATTTATTGCTGGCAGTTGTAATTAGCAATTTTTTAAGAGAGAAGATTAATAATGCTTGAACAGCGAGATATTTCTTTAATTAAAATTGATTCAGTTAATAGTCTGGTAATTGCCTGTGATTCAGCTGCAGCAATTGGAGAAAAACCAGCTGATAAACTTAAAATATCAAACTATGTTTTGGGACAGCAGACAGTAAAAGTTGCTTTAATGGAAGTACTAGCAGTTGGAGCGGAACCGATCGCTGTAATTGATACTTTAAATGTAGAGTTAAATCCTGCTGGTCGCAAAATTATTGCTGGAATTAAAGCTGTTTTAGCAGAACTTGGACTATCAAAATTAATTAACGGTAGTACAGAAGAGAATATGGAAACTATCCAGACTGGGATTGGAATAACCGTAATTGGTCAAATTAAAAATGTTAAATTGGCAGAAATTAAATCAACTGCAGGGCTATTAGTAGTAGCAGTAGGATTACCTAAAGTAGGAAAAGAAGTTTTACAGTCTGCTGATCAAGTTATTCAGCTTAAACAGCTGCTTGAACTAAAAAAATTAGTTTATGTTAAAGAAATTTTGCCGGTTGGTTCAGCTGGTATTTTGGCAGAAGCAAAAAAGCTGGCCCGGGGTAATGAACTAGAATTAAAACTGCTGCCAGAAGTAAGTAAAAAAATTGATTTAGAAAAATCAGCTGGGCCTGTAACAACGGTTCTGCTGACCTTACCAGCTGATTATTTTGAGCAGCTACTTAGCAAAGTTAATTTACCGATTACAAAAATTGCTTATCTGGATAAGTTGGCTGATTAGTTTTGCAGACTTTTCGGCTTTGTAATATAATTGTTAATAGTAGTTAGTTAAGTAATACGGTAAGATGTCAAGAGAAAAAAAGAAAATAATGGTTGTATAATTAATGTTGTGAAGAAAAAACTGTAAATCTAAAAATATCTAAATAAAAAAGGCATTTGCCTGGCTCCGTTGAATTAAATAGTTACAACACCAAAAATTCAATAAAGGAGTCAAGCAAATGCATAATAATCTTATCACAGATTTAATGGATTTACCAGACCTAGTTGCAACAGATTTAATTAAAACGGAGGAATATTTAGTTTTTGTAGCTGACTATAAAATAGATCATGTTAAATGTCCTGTCTGCGGCAAAAAAGCAGAAAAGATTCATGATAGAAAAACTCAAATGATTCAGGATACTTCTCTTCGAGATAAAAAAACAGTTATTAGACT
>NZ_FOTI01000033.1 GCF_900114545.1 Halanaerobium salsuginis | reverse complement strand
TGGGCCATTAGCTCAGGTGGTAGAGCACCTGACTTTTAATCAGGTTGTCGGAGGTTCGAATCCTCCATGGCTCACCATTTTAACGCGGGGTAGAGCAGTCCGGTAGCTCGTCAGGCTCATAACCTGGAGGTCATCGGTTCGAATCCGGTCCCCGCAACCATTTGAATATATTTGTTTATAATATATATATCTAGATCTGGCAAAATAACATGGTTGGGTAAGCGGGAGTAGCTCAGTTGGCTAGAGCATCAGCCTTCCAAGCTGAGGGTCGCGAGTTCGAGTCTCGTTTCCCGCTCCATATACATGGGTCTATAGCTCAGTTGGCTAGAGCATGTGGTTCATACCCACAGTGTCAGAGGTTCAAGTCCTCTTAGACCCACCATTAATTTACTTTAGTTTAAACTATAATTATATAGTTATTTAAACTTCGAGCATGGAGAGGTACCCAAGTGGCTGAAGGGGCGGGTTTGCTAAACCTGTAGCAGGGTATTTACCCTGGCGAGGGTTCGAATCCCTCTCTCTCCGCCATTTTATTTGCGCCCTCATCGTCTAGGGGTCTAGGACACCAGGTTTTCATCCTGGCGGCAGGGGTTCGAATCCCCTTGAGGGTGCCATTATTAGGGGCGAATAGCTCAGTTGGGAGAGCACCTGCCTTACAAGCAGGGGGTCACAGGTTCGAGCCCTGTTTCGCCCACCATTTAATATATTTTTAAGTAATACAGCTTAGCTGTTATTTACTTTCTACATCTAATACGGAGGTGTAGCGTAGCGGTTTAACGCGCCGGCCTGTCAAGCCGGAGATCGCGGGTTCAAATCCCGTCTCCTCCGCCATTTTTTTGCCGATGTAGCTCAGCTGGTAGCAGCGCTTCCATGGTAAGGAAGAGGTCACCGGTTCAAATCCGGTCATCGGCTCCATTAACTTCTAGCAGCCATGGGGATATAGCTCAGCTGGGAGAGCGCTACACTGGCAGTGTAGAGGCCAGGGGTTCGAATCCCCTTATCTCCACCAAAAAGTATTTATATTTTCTGGTTAGGAGATTAAAATTAAATCTGGAGGGGTGCCCGAGTGGTTAAAGGGAGCAGACTGTAAATCTGCCGGCGATGCCTACAAAGGTTCAAATCCTTTCCCCTCCACCATTTTTAAATATGCGGGAATAGCTCAGTGGTAGAGCATCACGTTGCCAACGTGAGGGTCGCGAGTTCAAATCTCGTTTCCCGCTCCATTTTTATGTGCACCTAGAGGTGCTTTTTTTATTTTATATATTAATTTAATATTCTGATAACTTGATTTACTACTTTGATCCACAAATTTAAGCTTTATAATTTATAATTTTACTGCTATAATATTAAGTAATTAATTATTTTTCAAATTTTTATGATGGGGTGTTTATAAAAATGCACGAAAGATTATTTACTCCTGGTCCAACTGAAGTTGATGCAGAAATTTTAAGAGAATTGTCTAAAAGTCAAATACATCACCGGACAGCTAGATTTTCTGATTTATATGATGATATCCAGATTAATTTACAAAAATTATTATTTACTAAAAATCCTGTTTTTCTTTTTTCAGCTTCGTCTACTGGAGCAATGGAGGCAGCTGTTACAAATTCTGTTAAAAAATCATGTTTAAATTTAGTTAATGGTGCTTTCTCAGATAGATGGCATCAAATCACGGTTAAAAATGGAATTTCCTGTGAGAAAGTTGCTATTGATTGGAATAAAGCGATAACTCCTGAATTAGTAGCAGATAAACTTGCTTCTGGTAAATTTGATGCAGTTACAATAGTATTAAACGAAACTTCAACTGGTTTAATGAATCCAATTGCAGAAATTGCAGAAGTAATTGCTGATTATGAAGATGTAGTATTTTTAGTTGATGCTGTATCTGGGATGGCTGGTACAAAAATTGAAGTTGATAACTGGGGAATTGATATGTGTCTGGCAGGAGTACAAAAAGCATTTGCCCTCCCGGCTGGTTTAACAGTTGCTAGTGTTAGTGAAAAACTTTTAAAAAGAGCAGAAGAAGTAGAAAGTAAAAGTTATTACTTTAATCTTCCATTAATGTATAAATATCATTTGCGTTCTCAAACTAGAACTACTCCAGCTATTCCTCAAATATTTGCTTTACAAAAACAGCTTAATTATATTGTTGAAATAGAGGGGATCGAAAATCGTTTTGAAAGACACCGAAAATTAGCAAATTATGTTCAAAACTGGGCTCTGAAATATTTCTCTATTTATGCTGAGCCAGGTTACTGGTCAAATACTGTTACTTGTATAGAAAATACAAGAGGAGTAGATGTTGCTAATTTAATTGATACTTTAGTTAGTGAATATGGAATTAGAATTGCTAATGGATATGGTGATTTAAAAAATAAAGCATTTAGAATTGGTCATATGGGAGATTTAACTTTAGCAGATATTACTGGATTATTAAAAATTATTGAGGATATCTTAAATCTTTAAATTAGTAATTATAAATACATATTTAGTTTTATTTAAGTAACAAAAGAGGAGGACATTCTAGAATGTCCTCCTCTTTTGTTATTGATTTATTAAATTTTTAAATAAGTTAAATCTTTTACATTAGTATCTAAGTCATCAAGGTTTTGCTTGATTTTTGTCATTATTTCTGCAGAAGGTTTGGAATCAATTTGCATAGTCATAATAGCATCTCCTCCAAAAGATTTTCTACCAACCTGCATAATAGCTATATTTATTTCAGCTTCTCCCAAGATAGAGCCTATTTTACCAATTACACCCGGTTTATCCTGATAGCTGACAATGATAAATTCTCCAGATAATTCGAGGTCAATTCTGAGACCATTAATTTCAATTACTCTGAAGCCGATTGGAAGATAAGTTCCTGCTAGGCTGTATTCTCCTTGCTCGGTTTTTAAAACTACTTTGATAATATTTTTTAATTCACCTTCATTTTGAATTTGACTTTCTTTTAAACTAATTCCTCTTTCATTTGCTACATGCATTGCATTAACAAGATTAATTCGATCATCTAAAATTGGTTCTAAAATAGATTTAACAAAGCTTAAAGTCATTGGTTTAAGATTGTATTGGTTTACCTCACCACCATACTCAACTTCAAGATTAACAATTCTTTCATTACCTTTCCATTTAGCCATAAAATTACCCAATTTAGTAACAAGATTAATGTATGGTTTAGCTCGATTAAATTCATTGGGATCCATAGCGGGAATATTGAGAGGAGATTCAGGTAAATTGCTGTGTAAAACAGAAACTACTTCTTCAGCTGCTGTAATTGAAACATTATCCATTGCTTCAGTTGTAGTTCCTCCCAGGTGACAGGTCATAATTACCCGGTCTTCAAAACTTAATAGCGGATTATTAGTTGCTTTAACTGGTTCCTCTTCATGAACATCAATAGCTGCACCTGCAATTTTATTTTTTTCTAAAGCAGCTGCTAATGCTTCAGTGTCGATGTTCTGTCCACGGGCACAGTTAATTACACGAGCGGTTTCCTTCATAATTGCAAATTCTTTATGACTTAAAATATGATATGTTTCATCAGTGAGTGGGGTATGCAAACTGATATAATCAGATTTTTCTAGTACTTCTTTAAAAGGGAGTAATGGGACATTAATTTTTTCAGCATTTTTAGGTGCAAGATAAGGATCATTAGCAATTACTTTCATACCAAAAGCTTGGGCTCTTTTGGCAACACGGCTACCAATTCTACCTAGTCCAATAATCCCGAGTGTTTTTCCTTTAACCTCAACTCCCATATATTTTTTCCTATCCCAGATGTCATTATGTAAAGCCTGATTGGCCTGGGCAATATTCCTTGATAAAGAAAGTATCATTCCTAAAGTATGTTCAACTGCAGAAATTGTATTGCCAGTTGGCGTATTAAATACAAAAATACCATTTTTAGTTGCTGTATCAAGATCAATATTATCATAACCAGTTCCTGCCCGGCCAATGACTTTTAAGTTTTTAGCTTTATTAAGAGCTTCTGCATTAAGAATGGTCATACTGCGAACAATTATTCCATCATAATTTCCAATTGAATTTAATAATTCCTCTCGATTTTGACCTGGTTTGAAATCAACTTCAATACCAGCTGCTTCTAAAATATCAATTCCCTTTTGAGCAATATTATCACTTACCAAAACTTTGTACAATTGACTCACTCCTTCTCTCTTCTTGCTCCTGATTTTTTTATTAATTATATCTAATTGCTGTTCAGAAAGCAAGTTTATAAAATTATTATTCAACTTGCTGTTAACTTAATTAAACTATATAATAAATAAAAGGAGTGATAATTATGGCAGAAGTTTTTCCTTTTCATGGCTATCATTATAATCTGGCCAAAGTTAAGGATTTAAATGAAGTGGTAACTCAACCATATGATAAAATTGATCAAGAGTTACAGAAAAATTATTATCAAAAAAGCCCCTATAATATTGTTAGACTAATTCTGGGGAAAGAAGATAATCGTTATCAAAATGCAGCAGAAAAGTTACAGACCTGGATAGAGAATGAAATTATTATTCGTGATCAAGAAGCAGCTTTTTATTTTTATACGCAAGAATATTTTGTTGGGGAAAATAAATTTATTCGTAAGGGATTTGTTGGATTGGGGAAATTAGATGCCGGTTCGGGTGTTAAAGCTCATGAAAATACTATGGCAGGCCCAAAAGCTGATCGTTTAAATTTAATTAGAGCAACAGAAGCAAATTTTGGCCATATATTTATGCTGTATTCTGATCAAAAATCCGAAATAAATAATTTACTGAATGATTATTTGAATAAACCAGCTCTTTTTGAAGTTAAAGATGATGATAATAATTTGCATAAAGTCTGGCAGATTGTTGATAAAAATATAATAGATAAAATTCAAGCTAAAATGAAAGAAAAGACTCTCTATATTGCAGATGGTCATCACCGTTACCAAACTGCGCTTAATTTTAAAAAAGAATGTGAGGATAAAGGATGGAAGTCAGTTGGAACAGCTGGTTTTAACCACCGTTTAATGACTTTTATTAATATGGATGATCCTGGTTTACAAGTTTTAGCAACTCATCGTTTACTATATGGTATTAAAAATTTTAATTTAGCTGATTTTTTAAATAAAGCAGCAGAGGATTTTAGTATTTTAGAATTTAATCAAAAAGAAAAAATGTACCAATATCTTGATTCTAATAGAGCAGATAAGGTTTTTGGATTTAAAACTAAACAAGATAATTTATATAGAGTTCTCAAATTAAAGAATAAAGAAATATTAAATGAAATTCCAGATTGTTTTTCAACGGAATATAAAGAACTTGCAGTAACTATTTTACATAAAATTATTCTGGAAGGATATTTAGGTATTGATGAAAGAGCTTTAGCAGAAAAAACTAATCTCGATTATATTCGCTATCGTGATCAGGCACTTGCTAAATTAGATCAGCAGAGCTATCAGGCTGCTTTTATTTTGAATCCAACTACTGTAGCTGAAGTACAGAATATAGCTGATCAGGGGGAGAAGATGCCCCAAAAATCAACTGACTTTTATCCGAAATTATTAACAGGTTTAATTTTAAATAAATTAACTATCCAAAAATAAAAATTTAAAGGAGCTAGCCAGACTGGCTGATTAGAAATGCAGAGAAATAAAAATATCTATTTTGTTTATCTAATGATAATTATTATATTATTACTATTATTTTTTACAGCTTTATTTATTGGTTCGAGCTATATTAATCCTTTAAAAATTGTACAATATTTATTATTTAATAAACAATTGCCGAAAGCAAATTTAATTATTTTAACAGAAATTAGGTTACCCAGAATTTTATTGGCGATAATGGTGGGAGCTGGTTTAGCTTTAGCAGGGACAGTTTTTCAGGGAGTAATTGCTAACCCAATGGTTGATCCCTATATTGTTGGTATATCTGCTGGTGCTGGAACTGGTGTTATGTTAGCTCTTTTTCTGGGAATTCCACTGGTTTTTTCTCATTTAAATCTACTTCCTATTTTTGCTTTTGCTGGTGCACTGCTGACAGTTTTTATAGTTTATCAGCTGGCACTTGTTGGTAATAAACTGCCTGTTTTAACTTTTTTACTATCGGGAGTTGCATTAAGCTTTATTTTGAATTCAATTATGTCATTTTTAATGGTTTTAAGAACAGAAAATTTACAGCAACTGGTTTTCTGGTTAATGGGGAGTCTGGCTGCTTCTTCCTGGTCTGAAGTGAAAATGATTTTACCTTACTTTATGCTTGCTAGCTTGCTGATATTTTATTATGGGAAAGATCTAAATTTAATTTTATTAGGGGAAGAAAATGCTGCTCACCTTGGACTTGAAGTTGAGAAGAGTAAGCTCATTTTTTTAACAGCAGCTTCTTTGCTAACAGCCTCTGTTGTATCAGTTAGTGGTAGTATTGGATTTATTGGTCTGGTTGTACCCCATATTGCCCGTTTAATGATTGGTCCTGACCATCGAAAACTATTACCATTGTCTGCTTTACTGGGAGCTGCTTTTTTGCTCTTTGCTGATACTATAGCTAGAACACTTATGGCTCCTCTTGAATTACCAGTTGGAATAATAACTGCTCTAGCTGGGGGACCTTATTTTATTTATTTATTACGAAAAAAATCAAAAAATATTTGGTGAGGAAAATGATGCAGGTAGACAAAATTACTTTTAGTTATAATCAAAATAAAGTTATAAAAGAAATTACAATGTCAGTTGATAAAGGTGATTTTGTGGGAGTAATTGGCCCTAATGCATCAGGAAAATCAACTTTAATTAAAAATTTGGCCCGGACATTACAGCCAATAAAAGGTGTAGTTTATTTATCTAATCAGCTGCTTAATAAATATTCAGCTCAAGAATTAGCTAAAAAAATGGCGGTTGTACCACAAAATACGAATATTGACTTTAGTTTTAATGTTTATGATATTATTATGATGGGGCGAACACCATATCAAAAACGCTGGTCAAAGCTTAAACAATCTGATCGCAAGATTGTCAAGCAGGTAATGGAATTAACTGATACTTATAAATTAAAAGATAAAATAATTAATCAGCTTTCAGGAGGAGAAAAACAAAGGGTAATTATTGCTCGTGCTCTGGCCCAGCAGCCAGAAATACTTATTCTTGATGAACCAACTGCCAGTCTTGATATAAATTATCAAGCTGAAATATATGATATTTTGGAGTATTTGAATTTGAAATTGGGCCTAACTATTATTACTGTCTCTCATAATTTGAATTTAACTGCTCAGTATTGTCAAAAAATATTTTTAATTAATTCTGGTCAAATTTATGCAGAAGGTACTGCTGTTGAAGTATTAACTGCTAAAAATATTGCTCAAGTCTATCAGGCTGAAGTACAGGTGAAAAAAAATAAACTTACCCAAAAACCCATTATAACTTTATTGCCGCAGAATAAATTGGTGGATAATGTTAATGCAAAATCTAAAGACTTTAAAATTCATGTAATAGCTGGAGGTGGGACAGCAGTTGATATGCTGCAGCAGCTGTCTAGTTTAAATTATAATTTAAGTGCTGGAGTTTTAAACAGTGGAGATGCAGATTGGCAGATTGCTGTTGAACTAGGTATAGAGGTAGTGACAGCTGATCCCTTTGCTGCAATTAAAGCTGAAGAAGTTATAGCCCATAAAAAACTAATTAACCAGTCAGATTTAATAATTTTAACTGAAGTCCCTTTTGGTTATGGGAATTTGGCTAATTTAACAATCTTGCAAGATTTTCCTACTAAAAATAAAATATTTTTAGCAGGTCAGAATATTAAAAAAAGAGATTATGTTAAAGGAAAAGCTGAGTCTATCTGGAATAAATTAATAGATGGGGACAATTTAAGATTAATCACTGATCAAAGCCAAGTGTTAAAAGAAATAAAAAAATTTGAAAGATTAAAGATGGAGAGGTAATTATGATAAAAGCTGCTGAATTAGATAAAGAGTATTTTATTGTATTAATTCCTGATCAGGAATTAATTGAAACAGCTGCTCAGGTACAAAAAATTGTTGCAGAGCATTATAATCTTTATCCTGACCAAATACATCCGCAGCTGCATATTACTATTGACCGAATCGATAAAAATAAAGCTGTTCAAGCTGAAACTATTTTAACTGAAAAATTGAAAGAATTTAAACAAATTGAAATTGAAGTTGATCGGTTTAGCTGTATAAGATTTTCTGACCAGCATCAGCTTGTTCTGGAAGTAAATGAAACACCATCTTTAAAGAGATTTTCAGAAGCAGTCCACACATCCCTGGCAGAAGCAGGTATTTCTACAATTGAAAATTATGATGAATGGATGTTTCATATTACAATAATTAGTAATATCTTTGCTAAAAATCCAATTCCAATGGATGAATTAACTGAGATTTGTCTCTTTATGGAAGGCATGTCCAGACCTCTTACTGCTAATGCAGAGCAATTAGAAATTTGGCGACCAACACTTGACCCAGTCGAAAAAGTTATTGCAAGCTTTGATTTGCTGAAAGATTAAGTTGTTAGAAAAGGAGTGGATATAGTGACTAAAAACATAAAAGGGTTTATTTTTGATCTTGATGGTGTATTGACAGATACTGCAGAATTTCATTACAGAAGCTGGCAAAAGTTAGCTGATGAAGAAAATCTTAATTTTAATCGTCAAATTAATGAACAGCTACGTGGTGTTTCTCGTATGCAGTCTTTAGAAATTATTCTAGCTGGTCAAGAAGTACCAACTGCTCAAAAAAAAGAGTGGACAGATCGTAAAAATGAATATTATCAAGAATACTTAGCTGAGCTAACTAAAAAAAATATTTTAGATGATATGGAAGCTAAATTACACCAACTAAAAAAGGCTGGTTATAAGCTTGCTGTTGGGTCTTCCAGCCGTAATGCTAAAAAAGTTTTGAAAAACTTGCAAATTTCAGACTTATTTGATACAATATCAGATGGAAACAGCGTAGAACGTGCTAAACCTGCACCTGATTTATTTCTTCACACTGCTGAGGTAATTGGTTTAGAGCCAGCTGAATGTGTTGTGCTTGAGGATGCTGAGTCTGGTGTTGAGGCTGCTCTAGCTGCTGGAATGATTGCGGTAGGAATTGGTCCTGCTGAGCGGGTTGGGAAGGCACATCTAGTTTACACAAGTGTGAGTGATATTGATTTTGAAGAAGTTTTAACAAAAATTTAAATTTTTTTGAAATTTAAGCAGGAAATACAGAGTCTGTAGCGAATAATATATTTAAGAGTTATTTTACAGACTCTTTTTTTACTTGAGTTTTCGCAAGCGCTTGCGTAAATTGCGTAATTGGAGGATAGGATGCAGATTACACTAAAAGATATTGCTCGAATGGCGGGTGTGGCTGAATCAACTGTATCTAGAGCGTTAAATGATAAGCCAGGTGTTGGCCAGGAAACAAAGGCTAAAATCTTGAAGTTGGCCCAGAAATATAATTATCGTCCGAATCAGCTGGCCCGGGGATTAGCGGTTAATAAGACTAATATGATTGCTGTTATTCTTGCTGAAATGGATAGTCCGGGAAATATAGAGATTGTCAAAAATATTGAAAAAGCAGCTGAAGAAGTGGACTATCAGATTATTTTATGTAATACAAATAATGATCTGAAAAAAGAAAAATCTTATCTTTCTTTACTAGAAGCAAATCAAGTTGATGGAGCAATTTTTATTGGCGGTAAGTTAGTTAGCAGCCAGCTCTTAAGATTAAGTTTTGAAGAAAAAAATCCAATGGTTCTAGTTAATCGTCTGGCAGAAGAAAATTTTTTCACTTCAGTTTTGACTAATTATAGTCAGGGAATTTATAAAGCGGTTGAGCATTTATTTGAGCAGGGATTTAGAAAAATAGCTCTAATTTGTGGAGACAAAGATAATTTAACTGAAAGTGAGAAAATAAATGGTTATTATCAGGCTTATACTGAAGCTGGTTTTTCAGTAAATGAGGATTTGATTTTTTCTACTGGAGCTGACAGAACGTCCGGTTATAATGCTTTTTTAGAAATTATGAATCGTGATATTATACCTGATGCTTTCATTTCGACAAGAGAATTAACTACTATTGGTCTGGTAGAGGCAATTAAATTTGGGGGATATTTTATTCCTGATGATTTTGCTGTAGTTGGTTATGGTGATAATATTTTAACTTCAGTTATTGATCCACCTTTAACAGTTTTAAATGAGCCTGCCGCAGAGTTAGCTAAACTATCATTTGACTTTTTACTGAAATTAATTAAAGATAAATTAGAAGGACAACAAATTAAGGTTTTAACTCCTGAACTTATTGTTAGGGAGTCTTCAATAGCAAAATATAATTAAACTACTTTGAGGAGGAATTTTTAAATGGCAAGTGTAACTTTAGAACATATTTACAAACATTTTGGTGACTTTACAGCTGTTAAAGATCAAAATCTCGAAATTAGGGATAAAGAATTTATTGTTTTAGTTGGTCCATCCGGTTGTGGTAAATCTACAACTTTGCGGATGATTGCTGGTCTGGAAGAAATTAGTGAAGGTACTTTAAAAATTGGCGATAAAGTAGTAAATGATGTTGCACCAAAAGATAGAGATATTGCAATGGTTTTCCAGAACTATGCTCTTTATCCTCACATGAATGTTTATGATAACATGGCTTTTGGATTAAAATTACGTAAGTTTCCTAAAGATCAAATAGATAAAAGAGTTAATGAAGCAGCAGAAATTTTAGGTATTGAGCAATTATTAGATCGTAAGCCAAAACAATTATCTGGTGGTCAAAGACAGCGGGTTGCTTTAGGAAGAGCTATCGTTCGTGAGCCAAAAGTATTCTTAATGGATGAACCTCTTTCTAATCTTGATGCTAAATTAAGAGTTCAGATGAGAACTGAATTATCTAAATTACATGATCGCTTGCAAACTACTATGATTTATGTAACTCATGATCAAACAGAAGCTATGACTATGGGAGACCGAATTGTTGTGCTTAAAGATGGTGTTATTCAGCAAGTAGATGATCCATTGACTCTTTATAATAAACCAGAAAATATGTTTGTTGCTGGTTTTATTGGATCACCTGCAATGAACTTTATGGATGCAACTATTAAAAAAGAAGGGGATATCTATTACATTGATGGTAATGGTACTTTCAAAATTAGAGTTCCTGAAGATAAAGAAAAATTCATTACTGATTATGACGGTAAAGAAGTAGTATTTGGTGTTCGACCTGAGGATATCATTGATACAGAAATTACTCATGATTTTGAAGTTAAAGCTGATAATTCATTTAAAGCTGAAGTAGAAGTAGTAGAACCAATGGGTTCTGAAATTTATCTCTATCTGGCTGAAAATGGCCATTCTTTAATTGCTAGAGTCGAAGCTGAAAGTACAGCTAAAGTTGGCGATACAATTGAGCTTGGAGTAGATTTAAGAAAAATCCATCTCTTTGATGCAGAAAATGAAGAATCTATATTTTAAGTAACTAAGTTTTTTCAGGTATTTAACCTGTTAATAAAAAGCTAAATAAACTTAAATCTATGTGTTTTTCAAGCAGCTGAATTTAATTCAGCTGCTTTTTTTGATTAATTCAGTTATTTGAAGTATAATTAATAGTAGACTAAATATTTGTATGAATATGCAGAATAAAATCAGTAAGGAGGTAAAAAATGCCCAGGCAGCGTAAAGATTTTTTGCTTAATCCAATGGTGATTATAATAGTTGCAGTTATAATTATAGTTGCTGTTTTTAATTTCTATCAAAATATAGAAAAAATAAATAAATTAGAAACTAAAGTTGAAAAATTAAAGTCAGAAATTAGCAGTGCTAAACAGCATAGAGAAATGCTAAAATATAGAATTGAAAATAGTGATAATTATAAGTATATAGAAGAAGTTGCCCGGGAAAAATTGGGACTAGTTAAACCTGGAGAAAAAGTTTTAATTCCAGTTCCGGAAACAGAGTCTGATCAAAAAAATAACTCAAATAATTAAATGGAAATTAATTTTTAAATATATATCAATGGGGGAATCTTTTTAATGGAGGAATATATTGAGGTAGATCTAGTTGAGCTAGCCGCAGCTGAATTAGATCTAGTTAGAAAAAATGTTGCAGCAACTATTGAGCTGCTTGACCAGGGTAATACAGTACCATTTATTGCCCGTTATAGGAAAGAAATGACTGGAAGTCTTGATGAAGAACAGATTAGATCTGTAGCAGAAAAAATGGATTATTTGCGTAGGCTTTATGAAAGAAAAAATGAAGTTGCAGCAGCTGCAGATAATAAAGATAAATTAGATAGTGATTTACTGGCTAAATTAACAGCTGCTGATACTTTACAAGAAGTAGAAGATCTCTACCGGCCTTTTAAAGAAAAAAAGCAGACTAAGGCAGCCAAAGCATTGGCTAGAGGATTAAAACCTTTAGCTGATAAAATAATTAGTCAGCAATATAAACAAAAGATAATTGAAAAAATGGCCCAAAAATTTATTGATTCAGAAAAAGAATTATCTACAATAGATGATGTAATAAGTGGGGCAGAAGATATTATAGCTGGTGATCTTTCAGATAATGCGGCTTTAAGAAAAAAGCTGCGTGATTATTGTTTTAATACAGCCAAAATAGTTTCGGATCAAAAAAATGAAGATCAGTCTGGTAAATATCAAGATTATTATGAGTTTAGAGAGTCAATTAATAAAATACCTCCTCATCGTATTTTAGCTCTTAATCGCGGTGAAAGCGAAGAAATATTAAGAGTTAAAGCAGAAGTTGATAATGAAAAAGCAATTAATTTAATCTATAAATTTTGTCAGTTTAAAGCTGGAGCTAGTTTTTCTTATCTAGAGAATGCTGTTGACTATGCTTATAAAAGATTAATATTTCCTGCTCTAGAAAGAGAAATTAGGAATAATCTAACTGAAAAAGCAGAAAGTAGGGCTGTAGATAATTTTGCGATTAATCTACGAGCTCTTTTAATGCAGCCACCTTTACCGGGTAAGAAAGTGCTGGCAGTAGATCCAGCTTTTAGAACAGGTTGCAAATTAGCTGCTCTGGCTGCTAATGGTGAGCTTTTAGAAACAGGAACTATCTATCCCCATCAACCTGTCAATAAAAAAAAGGCGGCGGCAGAAACTATAAAATTGTTTGTTGAAAAATATAAAATAGATTTGATTGTGATTGGAAATGGAACAGCCAGCCGCGAAACAGAATTTTTTATAGCTGAATTAATTAAAGCTGGTCTTTCAGTAGAATACACGATAGTAAGTGAAGCAGGAGCTTCTGTTTATTCAGCTTCTACTCTGGCCCGGAAAGAATTTCCGGAACTTGATGTTTCAATTAGAGGAGCTATTTCAATTGGCAGAAGAATTCAGGATCCTCTCGCAGAATTAGTTAAGATTGATCCACAGTCACTTGGAGTTGGAATGTATCAGCATGATGTTTCTCAAAGTAAGTTAGAAAAAACTTTAAATGATGTAGTTGTGGATACTGTTAATCAGGTTGGAGTTGAAGTTAATACAGCTTCAGCAGCTTTGTTGACTTATGTAGCTGGTATTAGTTCCAGTAATGCTGAAAAAATAATTGAATATCGAGAAAAAAATGGAGATTTCAAAAAAAGAGATGAACTACTTGAGGTTTATCGATTTGGACCAAAAAGCTTTGAGCAGTCAGCTGGATTTATCAGACTTGACTCTACAGCTGATCCTCTAGCTGCTACTCCTATTCACCCAGAATCATATAATGCAGCCGAAAAAATATTAGCCAGTATTGGTTATCAGCCGGCTGACTTGCAAGATGACTTTAAATTAGCTGATATCAAAGATAAATTAGCTCAGCTGGATCTTTTTTCAACAGCAGCTGAACTTGAATTAGGAAAACCAACAATTAAAGATATTATTCAGGCTCTCCAGCAGCCAGGGCGAGACCCAAGAGAATCAATGCCTGCCCCAATTTTTAGAAAAGATATTTTAAAAATAGATGATATAGAACCTGGTATGATCTTTAGAGGTAAGGTTCGTAATATTGTTGACTTTGGTGCTTTTATAGATATTGGCTTAAAACAGGATGGTTTACTGCATATTTCAGAAATGAGTGAGCTTTATGTAAGTGACCCTTTTACTATAGTCGAAATAGGTCAGAATATAGAAGTTAAAGTGTTATCTGTAGATAAAAAAAGAGGAAGAATTTCTTTAACTTTAAAATTTTAGGAAATTTTAAGCGATAAATTTGACAGTTCTGGCGTAATTAAGTTATAATAAGTACAATATAAATATCTAGGGAGGAATTTTTTAAGCATGTCCATTGAAGTTGGAAGTATAGTTGTAGGTAAAGTTACGGGGATAACAAATTTTGGTGCTTTCGTTGAGTTGGAAGATGGGGAAACTGGTCTTGTTCATATTTCCGAGGTTGCTAATACTTATGTAAAAGATATTAATAATTTCCTTAAAGAAGATGATGAAGTTAAGGTTAAAGTTATTAATATTGATGATGATGGCAAAATTGGACTTTCAATCAAGCAGCTTGAAGATCCAGATGACAGAATTGACCATGCTCCAGAGATGTCTTTCGAAGAAAAAATGGACCGCTTTTTAAAACAAAGCAGTGAACGTCAGCAGGACCTCAAAAGTAGAGAAGCTAAAAAAGGTGGAAACTCCAAATAAATATTTGGCAAATTTTATCAACTTTTTAAACATCCTTTAATCCTTTTAAGGGGTGTTTTCTCTTTTTAGACTCAATAAAAGAAGTTAACTAACTATTAAGGAAAGGATTCAATAGATGAAATCTACTGATCACAAAATAGTTGAATTACAGCTTAAAAGAAAGATTGATAACTTTAGTCAGATTGCTCACTATTGTCCTTTTAAGTATCCAGCGGTAGTTGAAGTTAATCCTTTTACAGCAGGAATTCCAGCGCCAACTATTTATTGGCTTAGCTGTCCTGCACTAAATTATCAGGTAGATCGACTAGAGTCAGAAAGTAATTTAATAGATGAGTTAGGTCAAAAATTGAAAAATGATTTACAGTTTAAGCAGCAGTTAGCTAAGGCTCATCAAGATTATGCTCGGCAAAGACGGCAACTTTTAACAGCAAAGGCTGAAGAGCAGGCTCAAAAAATTTCAGTTGATTTATTAAATACTTTGCTATATTCTGGAGTTGGTGGAATTAAGGAGCAGTTAGGAATAAAATGTTTGCATACACATTTGGCTCATTTTTTAGTAACAGGCAGTAATCCAGTTGGCAAAATTGTTTTTGCTAAAGTTAGCTGGCCAGAAGAGTGTCTAATTTGTCAGGAGAGGACTGATAAGCTTGAAAGCAGCAGCAATTGATTTAGGAACTAATTCCTGTCGGTTATTAATCGGTTCTAAAGTTAATTCTGAAATTGAAATTTTAAAGCGTGAATTACGAATTACTCGTCTGGGGGAAGGTGTTGACGCAGCTAAAACTTTAAATTCATCAGCTGTCAACAGAGTAATGATGGCTTTAACTGAATATAAGAAAATTATTGACCAATTTGAAGTTGAACAGGTAAAGGTAGTTGGAACAAGTGCTTTAAGAGACGTTAATAATTCAGCTCTGCTTAGTGAAAAAATTGCTGGACTGGGCTGGCAGTTAAATATTATTAGTGGGAATCAGGAGGCTGAACTTAACTATCTTGGTGCAGCTGGTAATTTGAAAGATGATTTTTTGCTACTTGATATTGGTGGAGGCAGTACAGAATTTATCTGGTCAGCAGCTGGTAAATTAAAATTTGAAAGTCTGGATATTGGGTGTGTCAGATTAACAGAAAAATTTATTGATGATCCAGCAGTTCCAATTAAACAGGCTGAACTTAATGCAATTAATAATTATGTTTTTAATTTGCTTAAAGCTGAATTAGAACTCAAGGGTAATTTCGCCATCAAAGGAGTTGGTGGAACAATTACTACTCTAGCTGCCATCAAAAATCAATTAAATAACTATAGAAGTGAAGAAATTGAAAATACAGTTCTTGAACTGTCTGAACTAAAAAAAATGCTAATTAAATTAGGGAGTGTAGAGCTTAGCTATCGTCAGCAGATAGCTGGATTGCAGCCTAAAAGAGCTGATATTATAATAGCTGGTATAATTATCTTATTAAATATACTTAAATTTATAGATGATAATAAATTGACTGTAAGTGATCATGATTTATTATATGGTATTTTACAAACAGAATTACTAGAATAAATTTAAAGAGGGGCAGGTTTATCTGCTTTTATCTAGAAATATATGTGAGAGAGCTAAAAGTTCTTGCTACTGGAGAGGATAATTTTGCAGTTGAAAAAAAGCTTAAAGAAAATAATTAAGCAAAATGATTTAGTTGCAGCAGGTAATAAAGTATTACTTGCTGTTTCTGGAGGGCCAGATTCACTTGCGATGTTAGAACTGTTTTGCCAAATAAGTAGTGAGTTTGCAATTGAAATAGCAGTAGCTCATTTTGACCATCAATTTCGAGAGGAATCGGCAGCTGAAGCAGAATTTGTCAAAAATAAAGCTGCTCAATTAGGAGTTGAATTCTATCTTAAAACTGTCGATTTGCCAGCTTTAATTAAGCAGAATAATTTATCAGCTGAAACTGCAGCCAGGGAAGCAAGGTTTAAGTTTTTTCGTAAACTAATGATTGAAAAACAATTCGATTTACTTGCTTTAGCTCATCATCAAGATGATCAGGCCGAAACTGTTTTATTAAATCTTTTTCGGGGAAGTGGTTTACAGGGATTAGGTGGTATAGATCTTAAATTGAATTTTAAAGGAATTGAAATTATTCACCCTTTATTATATTTTAGCAAAGAGGAAATTCTTAATTATTGCCGAACAAATAATTTGCAGCCTTGTTTTGATAGCAGCAATCAAGAAAGTATTTATAGTAGAAATATTATTCGAAATCAGATATTACCTTTAGTTGAAAAGAAATTAAATCCACAGGTAAAAGAAGTAATAGCCAGAAATGCAGAAATCTTAACAGCAGAAGATAATTTTTTAAATAAATTAGCTCTGACTAGTTATCAACAGTTGATGCTTTCGGAAAGCAAGCTGGAAATTGCTCTAGATTTAACTGATTTTAAAAAACAGGAGCAGGTTTTGCAACGAAGAGTTTTGCGTTTAGCTTATCAAAAATTAAATAATAATTTAGAAGATCTTTATTTAGAACATATTTTGGAAATAGAAAAATTATTGCTTTCTGAGCAAACTGGCCGGGGGATTGACTTGCCAGGTCGAATAAGAGTTGAAATAAGTTATGATCGTTTAGTTTTTATAAAAGTAGCTCAAAATTTAGTTTCAAATAATCTGACCTATCAAAAACTTAGCTTAGCTAAAATAGTTAACTGGAACCAAAATTTTAGTCTGCAGGCTGCGATAGTTAGTAGTGAAGATTTTGAAATAACTAACACTAAACTGCAGGCAGCTTTTGATTTAAATAAATTGGAATTACCCCTTTTTATCCGTAGTCGCAAATCAGGAGACAGGTTACAGCCGCTCGGTATGAAGGGTGAAAAAAAAGTTAAAGATATTTTAATTGATGCCAAAGTGCCTTTGTATAAACGTGATCAGCTGCCAATTATTGTTGATTCAGCTGACAATATTATCTGGGTTGCTGGATATAAAATGGCTAATAACTATAAGATTACTAAAGCTACGACAAAAATTTTAGTACTAAATTTAATCTTTAATCAGAAATAATAGGGAGGATCAAGATGGGAAAAAATACAGTGTTTGCTGATGATATCGAAGAAATAATAATTTCAGAAGAAAAATTAAAAACAAGAATTAGAGAATTAGGTGAAGAAATTACAGCTGCTTATAATGAAGATGATGATATAGTGATGCTCTGCATTTTAAGAGGAGCAGTTTTATTTATGGCTGATCTGGCTCGTGAAATTGATTTGCCGGTAGTTTTTGATTTTATGGATGTTTCTAGTTATGGTGCTTCTACAGAATCATCTGGTGTTGTAAGAATCATTAAAGATATGGAAGAAAACATTGAAGATAGACATCTTTTAATTGTTGAAGATATTATTGATACTGGACGTACTTTAAAACACGTAGTAGATATGCTCCACACTAGGAGCCCAAAAAGCATTAAAATAGTGACTCTATTAGATAAGCCGGAAAGAAGAGTTCAAAAAGAACTTGAAGCAGACTTTAATGGGTTTGAAATTCCAGATAAATTTGTAGTTGGATATGGTCTAGATTTTGCTGAAAAATATCGCAACTTATCATTTATTGGAGTTTTAAAGGAGAAAATGTATTCATAATAGCTCAGCGGCTTAAATATTTATTAGTAAATGTTAACTTTTTAATTGAAATCTAATAATTATATTATATAATTATTTTGCTTATAGATAGCTTCTATACAGATATAATTCTAACTTTTTAAGCTGATTTTAACTATTTAAATAAGCTATTTATTTAGTTTATTTACAAAATATAAATAGTGTGTTATAATATTTTACTGTATATGATTTAAGTCGTAGGGGGAGGTAAAGAATTTGAATAAGTTTGTTAAGAATATAGGTTTTTATTTAATATTGATCGCTATATCTATTCTGGTTGCTCAATTTTTTATGCAGCAAGGTCCAGCGACTGTAGAAGATTTTACATATACAAATCTTTTGCAGGAAGTTGAAGCTGATAATATAAATAAAGTGACCATTGTTGGTAATCAGGAAGTTACCGGAACTATCAATAACCGGAATTTCAAAGTCCCAGTTCCACCAGAAGCTATTCCGTCTTTAATGCAGGAGCTAAGAGCTGGTGATGTTAATATCAAAACAGAACCTCAGCCAACCACACCGTGGTGGATTAATATCCTTAGTTATATACTGCCAGTTGTAATTTTAATTGTAGCCTGGGTTTTCATTATGCAGAAGATGCAGGGTGGCGGCGGTAAAATGATGTCTTTTGGTAAAAGTAAAGCTAAATTAGATGAAAGTAAAAAGAAAATGACTTTTGAAGATGTTGCTAATTACGAAGAAGTAAAAGAGGAACTTAGAGAAGTTGTAGAATTTCTCAAAAAGCCTGATAAATTCACTGAATTAGGTGCTCAGGTTCCGAAGGGAGTCTTATTAGTGGGACCTCCAGGAACAGGTAAAACTTTAATGGCTAGAGCAGTAGCAGGTGAAGCAGGAGCTCCTTTCTTCTTTATTAGTGGATCTGATTTTGTAGAGATGTTTGTTGGAGTTGGAGCTTCTCGGGTGAGAGATTTGTTTGAAAAAGGCAAGAAGAATTCACCCTGTATAATTTTTATTGATGAATTAGATGCTGTTGGTAGACAACGGGGTGCTGGTTTAGGTGGTGGACATGATGAACGAGAACAAACCTTAAACCAATTATTGGTTGAAATGGATGGTTTTGAAGCCAATGAAGGAATAATTCTGATGGCTGCAACTAATAGACCTGATGTACTTGATCCTGCACTATTGAGACCTGGACGTTTTGATAGGCAGATTATTGTAGATAAACCAGATAGACTGGGAAGACAAAAAATATTAGAAATTCATGTTAAAGATAAACCTTTAGCTGATGATATAGAACTTGAAGTATTGGCAAAACGTACACCTGGATTTACCGGTGCTGATATGGAAAATTTGGCTAATGAAGCTGCTATTTTAGCTGCTAGAAGAGGTAAAAAAATTATCTCAATGAAAGAGTTTGATGATGCTATTGATCGGGTAATAGCTGGTCCAGCTAAGAAAAGTAGAATAGTTACCGAAAAGGAAAAAAATCTTGTTTCTTATCATGAAACTGGGCATGCTTTATTAGGTGAATTATTAGAACATGCTGATAGAACTCATAAAGTAACAATTATTCCGCGTGGTAGAGCAGGTGGGTTTACTATTCCGCTACCTGAAGATGATCAGAACTTTATGACTAAGGGACAGCTGCTTGATAAAGTTACCAGTCTAATGGGAGGTAGGGCTGCTGAGGCTATTTTCCTTGATGATATTAGTACTGGTGCTCAGAATGATATAGAGCGGGCAACCCAAATCATTAGAGCAATGGTAACCGAATATGGTATGAGTGAAAATCTAGGTCCTTTAACTCTGGGGCAAAAACATGATCAGCAGGTATTCCTGGGAAGAGATATTTCTCGCCAGCGTAACTATAGTGAAGAAGTGGCAGCCCGGATTGATAAAGAAATTAGTAAAATGGTTGAAGAATGTTATAGTAAAGCTGAAAGATTATTAAAAGAAAACTCAGCAATAGTCGAACGAATTGTTTTAGCTTTAAAAGAACATGAGACTTTAAATGCTGATCAAATCAGATTGTTGATTAAAGGTGAGTCAATAACTGGTGATCCAGATAAAGATATTTTTTCTGAAAATGATTCAGATAACAATACTAATTTACCAGAAGGGGTTACTGTCTTTAAACCAGAGCCTCAAAGTTAAAATAAAATATTAATCGTAATTAAAGAGATCAGTTTAAAAACTGGTCTCTTTTTTTTATTGTAATTTTAGAGCTTCCTTTACTTTTTAAAATTAATATTTTATAATTAATTTTAATCATGGTTTTGTTAAGATTACTCAATTGACAAATTTTATGCTTGGGGGTAGTTGAATATGATGTTTGAACTATCAGCAGTAAAATTCAAAGATATTTTATTGATTGATTATTTAACTATTGAAGCGCAAAGTATTACAGCTGTAGTTGGTAGTAGTGGGGGTGGCAAAACTACTTTTTTAAAACTATTTAATAATATGAATTCTGCTGATCAGGGAGATGTTTTTTATAAGAATAGAAAAATTAATTATTATGATCCAGTCAAATTAAGACGAGAAGTTACTATGCTGCCACAAAATCCAGTTGTTTTTCCTGGTAGTCTGGCTGATAATTTTAGTTTAATTGAAAAGTTAACTGATCATAAATTAAGCTCTTTTACTAAATATAAAAAATTATTGAGTAAGGTTGATCTGAATTATAAATTGGATAGAGCAGCTGCTGATCTTTCTGGAGGAGAAAAGCAGCGTTTAGCTCTGGCTAGAGTAATGCTGCTTGATCCTGAAGTTTTGCTTCTGGATGAACCATCTTCTGCTTTAGATAGTTTAACTGAGCAAAAAATCATCGAAGTGGTTGTTAATTATGTAAAAAACAAAGCCAAAACTCTATTAATGGTTACCCATAGTACCAGATTAGCAAATGATTATGCAGATCAAATCATTACAATTGAAGATGGTAAAATTAAAGAAAACAAATAGTTAAATAATTTTTAAGCTTATTCTTAAAAGGGGGAGCAGATAATGGAGCGTCAAATAATAAATCTTCAGCTGACACAGCTTATATTTGCATACTTATTTGTTTTTATTTTATTAGTAATTGTGAAGAAAAAACAAATAGGTCAGGAAAAACAGATTATTATTGCCTCCTTAAGAATGACTTTACAGCTAATCATTATTGGATTTATTTTAGAGTATGTTTTTAATAATCAAAATCCCTTGTTTAGTTTAGCCATCTTAATCTTGATGGAAATTTTTGCAGTACATAATATCTATAGTAGAACAGAAGTCGAATTGCAGCATGATATGCGTAAAATTATAGCAGTTTCGATGTTTTTAGGAACTTTGCTTAGCCTTGCCTACTTTATTTTTATAGTTGTTCAGCTAAAGCCATGGTTTAGAGCAGATTATTTTATTCCTTTAGCAGGTATGCTTATTGGTAATTCGATGACTGGAATCTCTTTAGGAATAAATCATTTACTAACAGGAATTAGTGATAAACAGCAGCTAATTGAAAATTACTTGATGTTGGGAGTTGAACCAGAAAAATCAATAGCTGAAATTACACAGCAGGCATTTTATAATGCTATTTTACCTACTATTAACTCTATGTTAGGAATGGGAATCGTTTTTTTGCCAGGTATGATGACTGGTCAAATTTTAGCTGGGGCTTCACCATTAATAGCTATTAAATATCAGATAGCAATTATGTTAGGAATTTTGGGTAGTGTTACTTTAACTGTATTTTTTTTGATTAAGTATGGGGCAAAAACATTTTTTAACTCAGAAAAACAACTTAAGTTATAATTAGTTATTAAATATCAAGTTACTAAGTTTACTATTTAACTGTAATAGTTAAATTTAAATACATAATTAATAAAATTAGAAGATAATATTTCAGGGGGGAAATAATTTGAAAAGTGATATTCAAATTGCTCAAGCTGCAGAAATGAAGGAAATTAGAGAAATTGCAGCAGATTTAGGATTAGATGAGTCTGATTTAGAACTGTATGGTAAATATAAGGCTAAAATTAAACTAACTGCTTTAAAAAGAGAATATAAAAAATCAGCAGGTAAATTAGTTTTGGTTACTGCAATTACTCCGACACCAGCTGGTGAAGGTAAAACTACTACTACTGTCGGTCTCGGCCAGGCTTTAAATAGACTTGGCAAAAAAGCAGTAATTGCTATTCGCGAACCTTCTTTAGGGCCAACTATGGGAATCAAAGGTGGTGCAGCTGGTGGTGGTTATGCCCAGGTGGTTCCTATGGAAGATATTAATTTACATTTTACAGGTGATATTCATGCAATTGGAGTAGCTCATAATCTTTTAGCAGCAGCTATAGATAATCATATCAAGCAAGGCAATGAACTTAGAATAGATCCAACTAAAATCACTTTTAAAAGAGTAGTTGATATGAATGATCGAGCTTTGAGAGAAACAGTGATCGGGCTTGGCGGAAGCAAAAATGGGCAGCCGCGTGAAGATGGCTTTCAAATTACTGTTGCTTCTGAAGTCATGGCTATCCTTTGTCTTGCTAATGATTTAATGGAGTTAAAAGAAAAATTGGGTAAAATAGTGATTGGCTATAATTATAACGGAGAGAGTGTTACTGCTGCTGATTTAAATGTTGCTGGTGCAATGACAGCTCTGCTCAAGGATGCTATTAAACCTAATCTTGTTCAGACTCTGGAAAATACTCCTGCCTTTATTCATGGAGGACCTTTTGCAAATATAGCTCATGGTTGTAATAGTATAATGGCTACTAAATTAGCTCTGGGACTGGGAGAAATAGCAGTTACTGAAGCAGGTTTTGGAGCTGATCTTGGTGCGGAGAAATTTTATAATATTAAGTCGAGATTTGCTAATTTAAATCCTGATGCAGCAGTTCTAGTTGCTACAATTAGAGCTTTAAAAATGCATGGAGGGGTTGAGCTTGCCGAATTAGAGCAAGAAAATCTTGCTGCTCTGGAAAAAGGAATTTCTAATTTAGAAAAGCATTTAGAAAACATGGCTAAATTTGGTGTTCCAGTAGTAGTAGCAATTAATAAATTTCCTACTGATAGTGAAGCTGAAATTAATTTAGTTCGGAAGAAATGTGAAAAAATAGGAGTTGAGGTAGCTCTCTCTGAAGTCTGGGAACATGGCGGTCAAGGTGGAGAAGAGCTTGCTAAAGCAGTAATTAAACTTTTAGAAAACAAAAAAAGCAAATTTAAATTTTTATATAATGTAGAACAGCCAATTAAAGATAAAATTTCTAAAATTGCCCGAGAAATTTATGGGGCAGTAGGTGTTAATTATAGTGAAAAAGCTTTGCAACAAATAAAGCAATATCAAAAACAAGGTTATAATAATTTGCCAATTTGTATGGCTAAAACTCAAAGTTCAATTTCAGATAATCCAGCTCTAAAAGGAAGACCTTCTGGATTTAAGATTAGTGTAAAATCAATTAATTTATCAGCAGGTGCAGGATTTTTAGTTGTGATGACAGGACCAGTTCTCACAATGCCTGGTTTACCTAAAACTCCAGCTGCTGAAGCAATTGATATTGATGAAAATGGCAAAATTTCGGGATTGTTCTAATTAACTTTAAAATTACGGTTAAATAAGTTATAATGAGTAAAAGAAAATTAAGTGATAGAGTAGGCAGAAGGCGTAGAGTGTTCAGAGATGGGACGTTGCTCTGAAACGAAAGCTTTTTTAGCTGCGGTCTTTCTGTCGCGTCCGCTGTCACCAAAGTGTCCTCTTTCTTTGGTGCAGATTATTAACTATCATCCTAACCAGAGAGGGAGGGAGGTGGAAATAATGAAAATTAATACTCGTTTAACTGCTTATCTGTCTTTTTTAACTGCTCTAACTATTATTTTAACTAGAATTTTGAGTATCAGGATTCCTATAGCTGGGGTAGAAGGAGTCAGAATAGGTTTTGGTGCTTTACCAATAATTTTTGCTGGAGTTGCTTTTGGACCACTTGCTGGAGGAATTGTTGGAGCACTTGGTGATTTAATTGGTTATTTTATTAATCCTATGGGAGCATACATGCCTCATTTTACTTTGACATCATTTTTAACAGGATTTATTCCAGGTTTAATAGTCTTTTATGTGCTCAGACGTTGTCGAACTTTACCGGTTATTTTTATTGCTATTTCGGTGGGACAATTAATAACTGCTTTGATTATGGTGCCCTATTTTATTAATCTTCTTTTTGGAGTTCCTTATCAAGTAATAGTTCCACCCCGTTTAATTGGGCAATTAATAAATATACCTTTATATGTTTATTTCATTAAATTACTATTAAATAAAGATGCTGTTAAGGTGAAAAAAATATCGGCTAGAACAAGCTGTTAAAAATATTCAAAAACTTAAAGGTCCGCAATATGCGGGCCTTTTTCTAGGAGAATTTAAATGAATAAAGAAAATCAATTTAATGTAGCTGAGATTAAAAATTATTTAAAGAAGCAAGATTATGACTTGAAACAATTTAAATTAAATATATTTTCTGAAGTAG
Source organism: Halanaerobium salsuginis (assembly GCF_900114545.1). Classification (GTDB taxonomy): domain Bacteria; phylum Bacillota; class Halanaerobiia; order Halanaerobiales; family Halanaerobiaceae; genus Halanaerobium; species Halanaerobium salsuginis. The sequence goes on along the minus strand of NZ_FOTI01000033.1, from coordinate 7,885 downwards.
ATTCTACTAATGATTGTGCCAAGGAATTTATTGAATCCAAATTAAACTCTTTTTCAGAAGCGGAGCTGCAGCAATCTCCTTTTGTTTTTGCAGCTGAAAAGCAGTTAAAAGGGAGAGGAAGAAGGGGCCATACCTGGTTTTCAAATAATTCTGCTGGCCTGGCAGTTTCTTTTTTATATAAAGTAGAGATTGATCTTGCCAGGCTTCCCCAAATAACCGCTGCAGCTGGTCTGGCAGTTCAAGAATTATTAAAAGAAATTTCTTTGCCAGCTCAAATAAAATGGCCGAATGATTTGATAGTTAATCAGCGTAAAATAAGTGGAATTTTAACAGAACTTGTGTTTAATGATCAACAGGAAGCATATGTTATTATTGGTTGTGGAGTTAATTTGAATAACAAAAATTTTAACGCTGAAGTCAGTCGAACGGCTACTTCTTTTTATCAAGAAAAAAATAAAGCAATTTCTAAAAGTATTTTTTTGGCACGTTTATTAATAAAAATGAATTTATATATTAAAAAATATTTTTCTCATCAAAGAGAGAGCTTAATTAAAGTCTGGAAAAAAGAATTAAATTTAACCGATAAAAAAGTTAGAATAAACTATAAAAATGATAATTATCTTGTTATAATAAAAAAAGTTCTTGATAATGGCGATCTCTGGGTAAGATTTAAGCATGGTCAGGAAAAAATTTTAAAAACAGCTAATACCTCGCTTGATTACAGCAGTCTGGTAGAGTTTAATTAATTTTTATAATTTAAGGAGGAAATTTAATGGGTAAAAATATTTGCTTTCTTGTTATAATTGTTACCCTTATTTTAGTTTTAAGCTTTCCAGTTTTAGCTCAAAACTTTAAGATTGGCTTTGTAACTGATATTGGAGGTCTGGATGATAATTCAGTTAATGATCAGATAAGAGCTGGTTTATTAAACAACAATCAAAATCTTGAGCTTACTACTAAAATTAAAGAGGTAAATTTAATGAGTAATTATCTTGCCAGTTTAAATGAACTTGCGGAAGAAGGATTTAATTTGATCTGGGCTGCTGGCTACACAATGCAAGAGGCGGTTGAAGAAGCTGCTCAAATGAATCCTGAGCGTCAATTTGCTTTACTTGATGCAACCGTTAATTTAGAAAATGTCTTATCGATTCAATTTGCTGATCAGGAAAGTGCTTATCTAGCTGGCATTACAGCTGCTATTTATTCGAAGACAGGGGTTATTGCTTTTATTGGGGGGCGTAAAACTGATAAAGTTTTAGCTTATCAGCAGGGATTCAATGCTGGGGCAAAAGTATATCGCTCAGATATAAAAGTTATTAATAAATATATTGATAGTTTTAACTTTAGTCTTCAGACTGCAGATATTTGCCAGGAAGTTAAAAATGATGGTGCAGATATTATTTTTCATGCAGCAGGAGCTAATTCACAGGCGATAATTAATTTTGCTTTAAAAAATAAAATTTATCTAATTGCTGCAGATCCAGCTGAAATAGAGCTGGCCCCTCAAAATACTTTAACTTCTTTGAGACAAAATATAACATATGTTGTTGAGCAAGAAAACAATAATTTAGTTACTGGTAAATATCGATCAGGTATTAAAAAATACGGTCTGGCTGAAAATGGAGTAGGTCTTGACCAAAAACAATTAGCTAAGTTTTTAACCGAAACTGAGCAGCAGACTATTGATCAATATAGAGCAGAAATAAGTAATGATGAAATATCTATTTTCGCTGAATAATAAATTTTGACTTTAAGTCAAAAAAATATTTAAATCTCTTGAATTATGTGATAAGATAAAGAAAGTAAAGAATTCAGTTTTAGGAGTGATATATTGAAATTACCGGAACTTAGAATTGCTGACTTAAAAGCAAAATTTCCAGTTGTTCAGGGTGGAATGGCAATAAAAGTATCAATGTCTGAATTAGCAGCAGCTGTTGCTAATGAAGGTGGAATTGGAGTGATTGGCGGTACAGCTTTGAGTACTGGTGAATTAAAATCAGAAATAAAAAGGGCAAAATCTTTAACTGACGGTATAGTTGGAGTTAATATTATGTTTGCAGCTCGTGATTTCAAAGAAGCTATTAAGGCTTCAATTGAAGCTGGGGTTGATGTTATTATATCAGGAGCAGGTTTTTCTAGGGATATGTTTGGGCTTGGTCAGGAAAGTAATACCCCTGTTATTCCAATTGTATCTTCTCTTAAGCTAGCTAGAATATCAGAACGCCTTGGTGCTGCTGCTGTAGTAGTTGAAGGTGGAAATGCAGGCGGCCATCTAGGAAGTGAAAAAGAAAGTTTTGAATTAGTAAAAAAAATTGCTGGCAAAGTTAAAATTCCAGTGATAGCAGCGGGAGAAATAGTTGAGCCAGCTGATATAGAGCATATGCTTGAACTGGGAGCAGATGGGGTTCAAATGGGAACACGTTTTTTAGCTAGTAAGGAAGCCGCAGTTGCTGAAAAGTTTAAAGAGCTATGTGTCAAGGCAGCTCCAGAAGATGTAATTAAAATTATGAGTTCAGTTGGTTATAAGGCTAATGCATTAAAGACTAAATTTGCCCGTTTAATTAAAGCAGGGGAAGCGCCTGCGCCAGCAAAGTGCACAAATTGTTTAAAGCACTGTACAAAAAAATTCTGCATTAAAGATGCTTTATTAGCTGGAAAATGTGGAGATCTTGATAAAGGAGTTTTCTTTACTGGAGCTGGAGTTGGTAAAATAAAAGAAATTTTAACAACTAAGGAAATTTTTCAGCAAATAAAAAATTACTTTAAAGAATAAACTTTTATTAAAAAAGCTGCAGAATGTTCTGCAGCTTTAAATTGTTAAGTTTAAAGTTTTGTTATAGTATTATTTTAAGAATTTTTTTCTGCTTTTAGCTTTTAAAATTTGATAAGGAGTAAATTAAATGATTTTAACTATGGATATTGGTAATACAAATACAGTTTTAGGTCTTTATGATGGTGATTTACTAAAAACTCATTGGCGAATTGCAACTGATCGTAATAAAACTCCAGATGAATATGGAATGCTTTTTAAAAATTTATTTGATTCAGCGGAGATTAGTAATAAAGTTGTTGATTCTATTATAATTTCCAGTGTAGTACCACCAATTTTAAGAGTTTTAAAGAAAACTGCTTATCGATATTTTAATGTAAATCCTCTAGTGATAGGTCCTGGAGTTAAAACTGGGATGAATATTAAAACAGATAATCCCAAAGAAGTCGGAGCAGATCGGATTGTTAATGCAGTTGCTGCTAGTAGAATTTATTCTGGACCCTTAATAATTGTCGATTTTGGAACAGCAACTACTTTTTGTGCGGTTTCTGAAACTGGCGAATATCTGGGAGGCGCAATTGCGCCAGGGATTGGAATTTCCGCTGAAGCTTTATTTAATCAATCTGCTAAATTACCACGTATTGAATTAGTAGAGCCTGGTCAGGCAATTGGGAAAAATACAATTGATGGTATGAAAGCTGGAATAGTTTATGGCTTTGTAGGTCAGGTAGAATATTTAGTTGCTAGAATAAAAAAAGAACTATCTGATACTGCTTCAGTAATTGCTACTGGTGGTCTGGTAAGTTTGATTGCAGCTGAAACTGATGCAATTGATCATGTTGAACCATTTTTGACTTTAAAGGGGCTTAAATATATAGCTGATTTAAATGGAGTGAAATCTTAAAATGAACTTTTATGATTTGAATATTGAGCCAGCAGTTTTCTTAGCCCCGATGGCAGGAGTTAGTGATTATCCCTATCGTCAGTTAGTCAGAGAGATGGGAGTTAAATTACTTTATACAGAAATGATAAGTGCTAAAGGGTATGTTTATGGGAATCGACGCACATCAGAACTGCTCAAATTTGATAAAGGTAAGCAAGGAGCAATTGCTGTCCAATTATTTGGCGAAGATTCAGAATTTATGGCCCGGGCAGCAGCTGGTATTACCCAAGAATATGAGGTTGATTTAATTGATATAAATTTAGGCTGTCCTGCAGCTAAAATTGTTAAAACTGGTGCTGGATCAGCTTTAATGAAAACACCTCAGTTAGCTGCTAAAGTTATTTCTGAAACTGTAAAAGCTGTCCAAATACCGGTTACAGTAAAAATGAGAAGTGGTTGGGATGATAATAATCTTAATGCAATTCAAATAGCTAAATTGGCTGAAAATTCAGGTGCAGCAGCAGTAGCTGTTCATGGCAGAACACGTCAGCAATTTTATAAAGGACAGGCAGACTGGCAAATAATAAAAAATGTTAAGGCAGCTGTAAATATTCCTGTCATTGGTAATGGAGATATTTTTTCGGATTTAGATGCTGAGGCTATTCTGGCATCTACTAATTGTGATGGAATTATGATTGGGAGGGCAGCTCAAGGGAACCCCTGGATTTTTAAAGAAATTATTTATTATTTAAAAACAGGTAATAGATTAAAAAAAATCAATAATATAGAAAAAATTAATTTTGCGCTGAGACACTTAAAATTAAGTGTTGATTACTATGGCGAAGATTATGGAATTCCCATAATGAGAAAACATTTAGCCTGGTATTTAAAAGGTATGCCTAATGCCAGTGAGATGAGAAATAAAATAAATCAGCTAACAGATTACTTTAAATTAATAAAGCTGTTAAATAATTATAAAAATGATTTGGATAATGATTAATAATAATGTCAGAAATTGTTTCTTGACAATAAAAGTAAATTTATTTATAATAATTAATAATTGTAGATATAGTTTATGTCAGGTTAGCTAACCTGACATAATTATTCGTTGGGCTGAAATAGAGGCCTTTTTTACTATTTTGCATATATATTAGATAATTTTGATAATTTAACTTTAAATACAACTTAGAAAGTAGAGGGAGATTTTTATGCCAGAACAAGTAATGCTTACAGAAGAAGGTTTTGAGAAGTTAGAAAAAGAACTTGATTATTTAGAAAATGAAAAAAGACGAGAAGTTGCTAAAAGAATAAAAGTTGCTCGAGAGTTTGGCGACATTAGTGAAAACTCAGAATATGATGATGCCAAGAATGAACAGGCTTTTGTTGAAGGCAGAATTCAAGAAATTAAAAATATGCTGAATAATGCTCATGTAGTAAAAGATGATGAGGTTACAGATAAAAAGGTTAATTTGGGGACAACAGTTGTTCTACATGACCTTGATAATGAAGATGAAATAAGCTATACTTTAGTTGGTTCAGCAGAAGCAGATCCATTAAACTACAAAATTTCTAATGAATCACCAATTGGTAAGGCCATCCTGGGTCATGCAATTGGAGATAAAGTAAAAGTAGAAACTCCTGGTGGACAGGTTACTTATAAAATTATTTCTATCAAAAAGGTAAAGAATTAGCAAAAAAAATTTTGAAAATATGATTGTTTATTTAGTTAAGAAATAGGCTTTAGCCTATTATAATTTAATAAGGAGATGGATGTTTAAATGAGTGAAAATGTGCTCGAAGATATGAATGACCTAATGCTGCAGAGAAGAGAAAAACTTAATCAGTTAAGAGAGGATAAGGAGAAAGCGTTTGCTGATAAGTATCTTCCCAGTCATCATGCTAAGGATGTAGAAGCTGATTTTGCAGAATTAGAAGAAAAAGAAGTTAAATTGACCGGTCGACTAATGGCTATTAGAACTCATGGCAAAGCAAGTTTTGCTGACTTAGCTGATATGAGCGGACAGGTTCAATTATATGTAAAACAAAATAATATAGGTGAGGATCGCTATCAATTTTTTCAAGAACTTGATTTAGGTGATCTTGTGGGCATAACAGGTACAGTTTTCAAAACAAATAGAGGTCAGGTATCTGTTAGGGTTTCTTCTTTTGAACTTTTAACTAAGTCATTACGCCCATTACCAGAAAAATTTCATGGTTTAAAAGATAAAGATATTCGCTATCGTCAGCGTTATTTAGATTTAATTGTTAATCCTGATGTTAAAGAAACATTTGTAATCAGAAGTAAAATAATTAGAGAAATGAGAAAGTTTTTAGAAGAAAAAGGTTTTCTTGAAGTTGAAACTCCAATGATGCATCCAATTGCTGGAGGAGCAACTGCTCGTCCTTTTATTACACATCATAATACTTTAGATATGGATTTATATTTAAGGATTGCGCCTGAGTTATATTTAAAAAGATTAATTGTAGGTGGCTTTGAAAAAGTATTTGAAATTAATAGAAACTTCCGGAATGAAGGGATGTCATACAAGCACAACCCTGAATTTACTACAATGGAGTTATATCAGGCACAGGCTGATTATCATGATATGATGGAATTGACTGAAAATCTTGTTAATGATCTAGCTGAAAAAGTTCTTGGAACTAGTAAAGTTGAATATGAAGAAACTGAAATTGATTTTACACCAGCCTGGGAAAGAATTACAATGGTTGAAGCAGTTAAAAAATATACTGGATTAGATTTTAGTGAATTTGAAAGTGATGCTGAAGCAGTAGAAGCTGCAAAATCAATTGGGATTGAAGTTAGTTCAAAAATGACTTATGGAGAAATTTTAAATGAGGTTTTTGAAGAAAGAGTTGAGGACAAGTTGATTCAACCTACATTTATTATGGACTATCCAATTGAAGTTTCACCTTTAGCTAAAAAAATAGAAGCTGATCCAAGGTTTACTTATCGTTTTGAAGCATTTGTTTATGGTAGAGAAATCGCTAATGCCTTTAGTGAATTAAATGATCCAGAAGATCAAAGGGAGAGATTTGAAAAACAAACAGCTATGCGCGAAGCTGGTGATGAAGAGGCTCAGATGATGGATTACGATTTCATTCGGGCTTTAGAATATGGAATGCCACCTACAGGTGGATTAGGAATTGGAATCGATCGTCTAATCATGCTACTTACTGATTCAAGCACAATTAGAGATGTAATTTTATTCCCAACTATGCGTCCAGAACGGAATGAATAAAAATATTAAAGCCAGGTTAGCCTGGCTTTTTAATATAAAAATAATTATAGAAATATTCAGTCTATACTGAACTAATTTAAAGTTTAATTAGTTGATTATTAAATTTCAAGTATATTATAAGGAGGTTTTTATGCTGCATAAGCTAAATATTAAAACCCATAGTAAAGTTGAGTTAATCGATATTACCAGTCGAATAAGAGAATTGCTTAAATCTGAAAAAATAGGTAATGGTAGTATTCAAATTCATGTGCCACATACAACAGCAGCGGTAACTATTAATGAAAATGCAGATCCGGCTGTTAAAGAAGATATAATTAAAGAGATTAATAAAATAATTCCATTCTCAGATAATTATTCTCATCGCGAAGGTAATTCAGCAGCTCATTTAAAATCAAGTTTATTTGGAGTTGACCAAAATCTACTAATTGATAATAATGAATTAGTTTTAGGTACCTGGCAGGCAGTTTACTTTTGTGAATTTGATGGCCCTAGAACTAGAAATATTTATATTAAATTTAAAAAAGATTAAAGTAAAAACATCTTGACAAGAGAGGGTAAAAGTGGTAATATAATATATGCCGCTGAAAAGCAGAAGAATGAATTTTTCGGCCGCAATAAATTATCTTAAAAAGTTCTTGACAAAGAGAGAGATGCTTGATAAGATAATAAACGTCGCCAAGATAGTAAGCTGATTTAAAGCAAAATAATCAGCAGATATCGGAAAGAACTTTTTGATAAAAAAACGAAAAAAGTTCTTGACAAAGCAAAGCGGAATTGATAAGATATTAATTGTCGCTGAGAAAAACTGGCGGATAAATATTGAAGAAATATGAACCTTGAAAATTAAACAGCAAGCCAACGTTAATTATTTTGAGTCTAACTCAAAACAATAGTTTCAAAGCTTTTATTGTAAATAGAAGCCAAATCAAATTCTTTATACGGAGAGTTTGATCCTGGCTCAGGACGAACGCT
>NZ_FOTI01000051.1 GCF_900114545.1 Halanaerobium salsuginis | reverse complement strand
TTCATGGTTAGCTTTAACCATTTCTTTTATTCGATCTTTGAAATCTCCATTTACTGGCTGTGGTCTTTCAGTACTTAGTCTGTACTTTTGCTCTGGATTCTCAATTGCTCTGGTTATCGTATCTCGGTGTAATCCAGTTTCCCGAGCAATAGCTCTTTTGCTTTTCTTTTGATTAAAATACAAAAATCTAATATAATTATATTGTGCCATTTCTATCACCTTTCTTACCTCCCGCATAATATGATTTGTGGTTAAATCAATTATACAGGAGGCGGTGATAGAATGGTACATTTTTCGTTTAGCAGACCATTAATTTTGGTATACTTTTAGTTTAGTATATGCAGCAAGTTTTAAGGTTATAGTAGATACATCAAAGAAACATACACTATTTGTCTTGATAAACTCTTTAGCATTTTTTGCAATAGATTTTTTTGCTTTTGTAAATTCTTTTATTCGTTCATTAAAAGAAGAAATTTGAGTTTTTTCATCAATGCTAATAATTCCGCCATGTGTCCGCTTAGCTAATCCTCTGTTTTCCAAAATCGAAAAATCTCTTCTGATTGTATCTCTAGAAACATTTAAATAGTCAATCATTTCTTTTGCTGAAAGAGCATCACGTTCTTTTAATAATTCTAATATTTTTGATAATCTTTGTTCTTGATACATATACATCTCACTTCCTTATTTTTATATTAACACAGCTTATAAGTATATACAATTAATTTTAAGTGTTTTTAAGTGTTTTGATAAAAAAGTTTTTAAATTGTATTTGGTAAAGTAATGTTTAATTTTTTTATCATTTTTATTACCAGACCTGGCTATTCTTTTTGAAATTGAGTAAATAAAGTAGATCTCTATCATATGATATAATAATAGCAGATAAAGCTTGCAAATTAAACAATAGCAGATATAAAATTAATCAAAACAAATAGATTAGAAAGGAATTTTGAAATGAAAGATAATATAAAAAACATAAAAGTATTTGATTCAGTAAAAAACAAAATAGAAGGTAGTATAAAAGTTGAAGCTGGTGATACTAGAACAGGGAGAAAAGTTGTTCATTATGATAGCAAAGATCCTGGCATATCTGAAGCAAGAAAAAAATTAGAAAAATTAATAAAAGACTTTGTGGAACTGGGAAAACCTGATCTAGAAACCTATTTAGCAGAAATAGTTTCAAAATTTAGATGTAAAACTAATTTAAAGCAGATATTATGTTATAGAGGTTTATCAATAGAATCTGAATCTAATTTAAATGATAAATATATTGGACCAGCTCCTAAAGAGTATATAACAGATAATCGCTATAATAGTAAAAATGAAAACTGTCTTTATCTAATTGATGATAATAAATTTATAAAGGAAGAAATTTGTAAAGAAAATTGGCTTGAACAGAAATATGAAATACCATTATCTGATTACAAGATAGCTGATTTATCTGTTGATAATAATAAAATTAATAATATATTAAAATTAGCCTTTTATATGTCAGAAAAAGGTAGAACAAATTCTGGCTATAATATTGAAAGTGCGCTGCAAAAAAGGGGGAAATCTAAATATTTATATAGTCAATTATTAGCTAAACTATTTAAAAAATATAAGTGGGATGGTTTTTTTATTGCAGGAGTAAGAGGTAGAAAAAAAGAACATTATAATAACATAGTTATTTTTGAGTCTATAATTCGAGATTGGCAGGAATGGATTTCAGGACAATATTACTATCATAAAAGTATTTAAACTATTAAAGCAAATTAGGAGCTGATATTTTTGAAAGAATTAAAAGATAGTGCCCAAAAAGTTCAAGGTGAGCTTAACAAATTAGGTTATGAAAACAGAGTAATGGAATTACCAGATAGCACTCGTACTGCCAAAGAAGCAGCTGATGCATTAGGTTGTTCTGTTGGCCAAATTGCTAAATCAATTTTATTTTGCTTAAAAAATGCGAATGAACCAGTATTAGTTGTGGCTAGTGGTAGTAACAGAATTAATGAGCAAGAAGTTGAAAAAAATTTAAATGACAAACTGGGTAAAGCAGATGCAGATTTTGTTCGTGAGCAGACAGGATTTGTAATTGGAGGAGTTCCACCATTAGCTCATCAAGAGCCTATTATGACTTTTATAGATCAAGACTTGTTTGACTATGATGAAATATGGGCTGCGGCAGGACATCCCAAAGCTGTATTTAAGTTAACACCCGTAGAATTAGAAAAAATGACAGGCGGAAAAGTAATTGCTGTTAAATAAAATACATAAAGTTAGGTGAATTAACATTAGAATAAGAAAAAATAATAAAAGTGAGATTAATCAATTAGTAGATTTATGGTATAGAGTATCCTTAAAGGCACATTATTTTGTTGATCAAAAATATTGGTCTGAAGCTAGAGCTGACATGAGAGAAAAATATATACCGATGTCAGATACTTATATTATAGAAGATAATAATCATTTATATGGATTTGTTTCAATGTTAGATAATTATCTAGCTGCAATATTTATTGATGAAAAATTTCAAAAAAAAGGTCTCGGTAAATCTTTATTGGAATATGTCAAAAAAGATAGAGCTTACATAGAACTAAAAGTTTTTAAAAAAATATTAGGGCATATAACTTTTATTCTAATAATGGCTTTAAGATAAAAAAGAGTTTAATTAATGAAGATTTAAATGAAGAAGAATATCTAATGATTTGGGAAAAATAATTATTTATCGAGAAAGAAAAAATAAATTTAATGATTATTTAGAGAAGATCCAGTAAAATTGTATTAATATAAGTAATTATAAATTAGTGATTTTGTTTTTTATTATAAGATAAAGGAAGTAGGTTTATTTAATGGCTATACAAAAAGTATTAATGTTAGGTAATCCAGATTTGCGAAAACAATCAACTGAAATAATAGACTTTGGGCAGCCCCTGGCTAAAATTATTAAGGACTTAAAAGATACTTTGCTTTATTTACAGATAGAGAAGAAGATTGGTCGAGCATTAGCTGCGCCTCAAATAGGTTATTTAAAAAAGGTGATTTATTATAATTCAAATGATGAAGAGATAATTATGGTTAATCCTGAAATAATTTGGCAAAGCAAAAAAATGTTTGAGATCTGGGATAGCTGTTATAGTTTTGATGCTGCTTTTTTTGTTAAAGTTTGTAGATATTGGCAGATAAAAGTTAAGTATCAGACTAGAAGGGGAGAGTTATGAAAAAAGCTATTTTACTATTAACTTTCTGTTATATCTTAATTTTTACTAATTTAGTTGGGGCAAAGACTAATTATTAAGCCTGATCAAGTTGAGTTCAGTAATGATTTTAGACATAAAGAAATTAAATGGTTAAAATGGGATTTATTAAATGAATTAGATAGAGATAGTTATTTAATTTATTCTGACTTTAACTTTAAGGATAGAAGTAAAAAAAGACTTGTTTATTATGTTCGCTGGCATTCCTGGCGGGGCAAGATTTATACTGGGTATTTAGTTGATCAAGATGAAACTAACCTGCTTGAGCTGGACTATGAAAAAAATCCACAAAAATTATTCTATCCAAATGATAAACTAGCCTATGGATATTACTGGTCCTGGTGGATAAATAATGTTTTTCAATATCAAGGAAGCTATTATTATCTTGATGAGTCAAATAAATTTGATAGAAATTCTGGTTTGCGAAATATAATAAAGATAAATTCTGATGGTTCATTAGAAACAATAGCCAGGTTAAAGATATATATGTCTTTAAAAGAAATTTTAAGTAAACAAGAATTTGCTTTTTATAAAGCTTATCTTTTAGTAGTAAATAATATTATGGGAAAAGAACTACCAAATAGTGGTACTTTACATTCTCAAACTAGAGCATTATTGGCAGGAGAATATGGAGCTACTCAGGCAATTTTACGTCCCTGGGCTTTAATTAGTCAAAATAAAACTAATTATATAGCTGCTAAAAGATTCTTAAAAAACTGGGCCTATCAAGATAGCTGGAATTTAAGAGAATATCAGGTATTACAAAATCACCTCAGATTCACCAGAAAAAGGTTAGCAAAATTTTATTTTAATTATTATGATCTAGATGATAAAACAGCAGCAATCATGGCTGATAATGCAGTCTGGGCTGTAATTAATTCTTATCTTGTTATTCCAGGCTATTTTAATAATAACTATTCTAAAGAAACATTGACAACATATTTTAATAAAAACTTATTAATGTACGCAGCTCATCTAAATAACTATCAGGCAGTTAAAAAATTAATAAAACTTGGCTATGATGTTAATGCCAGAACTATCCAGGCAGAATCATGGCTTGCTACCCCGTCTATTTACAATAGAACAGCCTTAATGTATGCTGCTGAAAATGCTTCTCCTGAAATTATTAGAGAATTAATTAAAGCAGGGGCTGATTTGACTGCTGTAGACAGTATTGGGCGGGGAATTACTTATTATATTAGTCAAAATCCTCGTTTTAATGACAAAGAAAAACAAATTGATTTACTTGATTTAATTAATAAATATCAAAAAAACAATAAAATGTTTAAAGCAAGTTTTGAAATTGACAAGGCAACAACTAGAATTGAAAAAACAATTGTTAATAATAAAAGTCTTGCTATTTATGATCGAGAAATGGCAAAAACATATCACAAATTATTTGCTTTAAGTGAAGAAAAAGAAATAATAAAAAAAGACCAACAAACCTGGTTGAAGTTAAGGAGCAAAAAGGTTGCTAAGATTAACAATAAGACTAGCTTTATTATTAAATTAATCCAGTTAACTAGGGCCAGAAATAGATATTTATTTCAACAAATTTCAGCTCTGGAAAACTAATTTTAGAGTCAATCTAGAAAAAAGATAGTTTGAAATAAAAATGTACCATTGTTGTTATCATTAATAGTTCGATAATAAATGGTACATTTTTTGCATAATAATTATGTTAGTTAACAAAGTTAATTAAAGCTTTTATTGCATAAATTATAATAAAAATTAAACTTTTTAGTTAGGTTTGCTTGCTGAAATAAATTTCTTATAATTATCTATCCTTTTATGGTACTCATCATTTTTTATCATTTCTTCAAATACCTGTACAGTTTCGGCAACATCATCAGAGTGTATTTTCTTTCCTGTTAAAGTATCATGAGCTCTTTTTAGTTGTTCTTCAGGGAATTCGAATTTTATCTTATTATCTACAATATTAATATTTCCTTCAATACCACATAAGCAACAAATAGCCTTTGTTGATTTAACATCTAAGTAGAAATTTCTATTATGGCAGTGAGGACAAACACCTTCTTTGCCTAAGTAAGTTGCATTTTCAATATCATTAGCTGCTTTAGCAAGGTTAATACCTATTTGATGCACTCTTGAAACTATATTATCATCCATGACAGCATTAGTAGACCATTGAAACACATCATTGTCAATAATCTTCCAGGCAGGACTTAATGATTGCATTGCTGAATCACAATGCGCTCTTGATACCCATTCAGAACCTCCAAATCCTATATAAGAGACAACTTTATCTTCTAAAAGTCTTTGGTCAGGAATTTTATTATTATTTTCTTTAGCAAGCTTAGTTGCGATTATATTAATTCCTTTATCAGTCCTTGGTCCAAAACGATCCGTAATTGTATGGAAGATTCCTGGTGTTCCTTTTTCAAAAATTGGATTTGAAAAAATTATGCCATCAGCATCCAACATCTTATCTAAAAGCCAATTAAAATCATCATTTAATGAACATAAATTACCTTTTCCTGACATAAGAGCATTAACACAAGCAATACAGCCAGTGCAATGTTTAATATCTAAATCAAGTAATCTAATAAATTCAATATCTGCACCTATTTCTTGAGCACCTAGCAAAGCTTCTTTACACATAGAATCATTTTTCTGGTTTTTTCTACCAGCTGAAATTCCTAAAATTTTCATTTTAATCCTCCTAAAATTATTTTAATCTATCTATAATATAGTAAAATAAACATCATATGTTAGTTATTAACAACTAACATATGATGTTTAAAATTATATTCGTTTAAAAAAACATCTTTAGTTTTAATTAATAAAAGAATCAATATAGTCTTCAAGATAATTTTCAAGACTATTATATTTTAATAGTTCAGGTAAAAAATTAACATTAAAGAATAAGCCGAAGTTAATTGAGAGGAAATTACCTGCTAAAGCTTCCAAATTTCTTTTTTGGCTAATAAATCCTTTATTCTGCATTTCTAAAAGATAATTAATTAATTCTTTTTTTAAAGTTAAAGGAAATATTTCTAAAGGAGATTTAGAATTAGGAATAAATTCATTGTTTTTTAACTCAATTGAAATTATTTTCTTATTGTTTTCCATAGTTTTCTGATATATTTGACTAATTTTTAATAGATCATCTTTTAAATTATAAGTCAAATTATTTTCAAAAAAATATTTAAACTGAGGAATATATATATATTCTGTAAAGGATTTATTAAATAAATTTAATTTATTGCCGAAATGTCTAAATACTGTCATTTCACTTACGTTAGCTTCATTGGCTACATCTTTAATAGTGATAGAATCGTATCCTTTTTGAGAAAAAAGATTTATTGCTACTTCCAGAATTAATTTAGATGTATCTTTTTTCGCCATTATAAATTCTCCTTTATAATGTTATTGTTGACTAACATGATAATTCTAGCAGAAATTATTTGTATTGTCAAATATAATTTATTAACTTAAGTATTAAAAGCTAAAACAAATATATTTTCAAAGCAGCTGTAATCTTAAAGCTATCTTTGATATAATGAATTAAATAAATTAGCTAAAAATAAATCTTATAAATTAGCTTAATAATAGAGGTGTTAAAATGATTGAAAAAATAAATATTAAAGAACGTGTCCATAATTATTATTGGCAGGAAGATTTAAATTGTGCAACCACAATTTTAAAAGTATTGGCTGAAATGTTTGCAGTTGATTTAGAAAAGCAGCTCATTGATGCAGCAATTGGTATGCATGGTGCTGGTAAATTTGGTGCACAATGTGGATTAGTTGAGGGTTCTTTGCTTTTTTTAGGAATATATGGAAGAAAGCAAAATTTTTCTAAAGAGGATATCATTAGACTTTGCTATAATTTTGCAGATCAGTTTGAACATGAATATGGAAGTTTAATCTGTAAGGATTTGCGGCCAGCCGGATTTAAAAAAGATAATCCCCCTCATTTATGTGAAGAAATAACTAATTCAGCAGCAAAATTTGCCAGCAATTATATTAAAACTAAAGTGATTTAAAAACAGTATTTTAATAAGAAAATTAAACTGCAAAGGATAACTTTTAAGAATGTTTTTTTCTATAGGCAGAAGGAGTTAAGCCAGTTTGTTTTTTAAATACCTGACTGAAATATCTTGTATTTATATTAAAGCCTAGCATTGCAAATATTTCATAGATATTTTTTTCTTGTTGTGTCAGTAAAAGTTCTTTCGCTAAATTAATTTTCTTTTTTCTTAAATAATCACTAAAGTTTTCTTTCATTTCTTTTTTAAATTGTTTACCAAGATAATCTTCATTCATATACATAATATTATTAGCTATCCATTTTAGTGATAATTCGGGATTAGCTATATTTTTATCTATAACTGCCAGCATATTATTAATAATTTCACTGTGCTGACCTTTATTAATTGATCTTACATGAGCAATGTTTTTGGCTTCAGTAACTCTTCGTTTATTAATAACATCTCGGCAGGCTTCTTTTAATATTGCATGTATTTCATCTTCAGAAGTTGGCTTTAGTAAATAATATTTAACCCCATAGGCCATTGCAGTTTTGGCATACTCAAAATCATTGTAACCAGAGAGTACAATGAAGATAATATTTTTATTATATTGATAGGTTTTTTTTATTAAATCAAGCCCATTCATTAATGGCATTCTAATATCCGTAATTATAATGTCTGGGGTTGGTTGATTAAGATCTTTTACTATTTCTAAAGTATCTCTACCATTTCTTTTAATAGCAATAAGCTCACAATCAATGTTTTCCCACTCAATGAGTTGTGAAAGACCTTCCCTGATAATTTTTTCATCATCTGCTATAACAACCTTAAACATAATCTAATTATCCCCCTTAATTTTTTCGAAATTACCTTTTTCAAGTGGCAGGGTTATACTAACAGTTGTACCCTGGTTAGCAGCACTATCTATTTTAAATTTAAATTTATTTTTGTAGAGAAATTCTAAACGATTAACAATGTTTTTTATACCAACACTATTCTTTTTTAATTCAAATTTAGTATCATTCAGCTCAGCAATTTTATCACTGCTAATTCCGAGACCAGTATCTGTAACCGTAATTTTTAGTTTATCATTATTTTTCTTAATAAAAAGTTTAATTATACAGGTATCTTCTGCAGGCTCTAAAGCATGTTTAATAGAATTTTCTACTAATGGTTGAATAATCATTTTAGGAATTAGATAATCTGTTAATTGCTGATCATAATAATATTCATACTGAAGGCGTTCATCATAGCGAAATTTCTGGATAAACATATAATTATTTAATAAGTTAATTTCTGCCTGAATTGTTGTCTTATAAGTAGTTATATCTATACTATCTCGCAAAATAACTGCCAGTGATTTAACCATATCAGCAATTTTTTGCTGCTTATTTAAACGGGCCAGCCAGTTGATCGAATCAAGTGTATTATAGAGGAAATGAGGATTTATCTGACTCTGCAGCATTTTATATTTTGTTTCTACAAGTAATAATTTAGTTTTTAGTTTATCATTGACAAGAGTATCAATTCTTTTGATCATAATATTAAATTCTTTATATAAGTAATTTATTTCAGAACTATTATTTTTAAAATCATTTATATTTTGGGGTAATTTAAAATTGTTTTTTTCTACATCTTTCATTATTTCACATAGTTTTTCTAGAGGTTTAGTAATATTTTTTGAATAAAAGACACCAATTAAAAGTGAAATTAGTGCAATTACTACAATAAAGAATAAGACTTGTTTGCGAATTATGATTAGTTTTTGGAAAATATTATTATAAGGGATAAGTTGAATGAATAAAAAATTGTTTGCTTGATTTTTATAACTTGCTACTAAATAGTTTTTATTTTTAATCCCAATAATATTAACTTTATTATAAAACAATTCTGCCCGGGAGGGTATTTTTTTTATTTGGGCAGAAGAAGAATAGATAAAAGAGTTTTTATATTTTATGATAGTAATTGGACTTTCATAGATATTTTTAATTAGAATTTTTTTCATAAAAGGTTCAAGATTAATAGCTATAATAGCTGTTCCAATTTTTTCGAAGTTTTTTCCTTTTATTTTATTAATATCTCTGATTAAAAGCAGTTTGTCATCATAATTTTTGTTAACAGTCCAGTAAATACTGCCTCTGAATTGGCTGCTTTTAGCTGAAATTTTCTGATAGTTTAATTTTGGCATAGATAAGCCAGATGTATAAATATTATCCTGATTATCAATTATATTTACAGAAGAAATATGTTTATGACCCTGCATATAATGCAATAATTGTTCTTCAATTAATTCAGATTGTTGATACTTATGATAGGGATCATTGTCAATTGTACTTAAATAATTTTGTAAATAACTATCAATTAAGATATTATAAGAAAGCTGTTCGTAAGAATTAAGTGCTTGTTCAAAATTATAAGAATAGAGACCTAAGATTGTATGAGTCTGATTTAAAATAACTGAATCATAAGCACTATATGATCTATATAAGGCATAGAAACTTAAGCTGCTCAAACTTACTATAATAATGAGCAGCAGTATAATTATTTTAGATCTTAATTGACCAGTATTAAAAAAATCCATATCATCACCTAACCCATAGTATAGCAAATTATTAGATAATTGTCACCTTAATCAGCCAGCTAAATTGTAGGCAAAGTTCTGAAAACACTGATTTTTAAACATTTTAAACTGTAAATTATATTTTACTCAATATTTTATTGAATTATAATAATAATATAATAATTTAATTAACTTAAAATACTGGAGGGGGAAAAATGAAAAAAAGAATTTCTTTGTTGTTAAGTTTTTTATTTATTGTTTTATCTTTAGTTGGAGTTAGTTTTTTTAATCCGATCCAAGCTGCTGATGATCAGGTTACTTTGCGTATTTCCTGGTGGGGTTCACAGAGCAGGCATGATTATACACTTAAGCTGCTTGATATGTATACCAAACTACATCCAAATGTTAGTTTTGAACCAGAATATACAGGCTGGGCAGATTACTGGACTAAATTAAGTTATCAGGCTGCTGCTAATGATCTACCTGATATTATGCAGTCAGGTATTGGTTGGCCT
Source organism: Halanaerobium salsuginis (assembly GCF_900114545.1). GTDB lineage: Bacteria > Bacillota > Halanaerobiia > Halanaerobiales > Halanaerobiaceae > Halanaerobium > Halanaerobium salsuginis. The sequence goes on along the minus strand of NZ_FOTI01000051.1, from coordinate 8,594 downwards.
GAAACAACTACTTTAATTAATGCCAATATGTTTGCTGATCTGACACCATATCGTGGTAAAGAATTAGATTTAAGTGGAGTAGCAGATAGCTTAGTTAAAACTGGTATGAATAATGAAAAATTATTAGGTGTACCAGTTAGTTCAAATGCACTGGCTATTATTTATGATCCAGAAATTTTACAAAAAGCAGGTATTAAAGCTCCAGCAGCTGATTATACCTGGGATGATTTTTTAAGTATCTGTAAGACTATTAATGCCAAACTTGGAATTTATGGTACAGGTGAAATTGAAACCCCTAATATTTTATTAACTTATTATCCACGTCAGTTTGGAGAACATTTTTATGATAAAGATGCTAAATATGGAGTTGGCATATCAAAAGAAGTACTTGTTAATTATTGGAAGCTTAAATTAAAATTACAAAAAGCAGGTTTAATGCCAGATTTAGCAGAGATATCTCAAGAAATGGGAGTTGAAGATCATCCAATTGTACATGGTAAAGCTGCTTTTGCCTGGAAATGGGCTCCTAACCTTTCTGTACTTGAAGCTCCTACAGGTAAGTCTTATAAATTGTTGACTTTACCAGGCCCAAATCAAGATGATGCTCTTTATATTAAAGCCGGGATGCATTTTTCTGTCGCTGAATCTTCCAAACATAAAGCAGAAGCCGCTAGATTTATTAGTTGGCTATTAAATAATATTGAAGCTAATCAGATAATGAATGCTGAACGTGGAGTTCCAGCAGATGCAGATGTTAGAGCAGCAATGATTCCTAATCTTGGCGAAACACAAAAGAAAGTTTTTGAATATCTTGATTTTGTAAGTCAGCACAGTTCACCTAAAGATACATTTCTGCCTGAAAACGTTAACGATATTAATCAATTTGTAAATGAGCTAGAAGAACAGGTCTTATTTGAAGTTTTTACACCTGAAGAAGCAGCAGATAAGTTTTTTGAAAACCTGCCTAATCTTTAAGTTAAACTTATTTTTGGCATAACTAATAAAATAATAGAGAGAAGAATATATATTCTTCTCTCTATTATTTACAGAAAGGATATTTTTTTATGAAAAACACTGTAAAAAAAATAAATAAGTTTATCGATAAACATAAATTAACAGGATATATCTTTGCTTCTCCCTGGATAATTGGGTTTTCAATCTTCTTTATTATCCCAATTTTGAATTTGATTTATTATTCTTTTACAGATTTTAATTTAATAGCAGATCCCTCCTGGGTGGGTCTAGAAAATTATCATCATCTGCTTGTTGATCCTAAAATTTTAAAAGCATTAAAAGTTACAGTTAGTTATGTAATTTTTTCCGTTATTCCCAGGCTTGCCTTTGCCTTATTTATTGCAATAAAATTGAACCAAAAAAGAAAAGGAATTGGTATCTATAGAACTATTTATTATATACCATCAATTTTAGGTGGAAGTGTTGCAGTTGCTGTACTCTGGAGAATGCTGTTTACAAGAGATGGAGTAATAAATTCTCTTTTAGGACTAATTGGAATACACTCAGGAATATCATATATTGGCAATCCCAAAACAGCATTAAGTACAATAATTTTGTTAGCAATCTGGCAGTTTGGTTCATCAATGTTGATTTTTTTAGCTGGGCTAAAAAATATTTCTCCTACTTATTATGAAGCTGCAGCGATAGATGGTGCAGGTAGATTTAGCATATTTAAAAATATTACCCTGCCATTATTATCACCAGTAATATTATTTAATATTATAATGCAGATTATTAATGGTTTTATGGTATTTACTCAGGGCTATATTATCACTAAAGGTGGCCCGCTTAATAGCACATTATTCTGGGTTTTATATATGTATAGAAGAGGTTTTGAGTCTTATGATATGGGGTATGCTTCTGCTATGGCATTAATTATGCTGCTGATTGTGGCATTAATATCATTATTTGTATTTAAAACATCATCTAAATGGGTATTTTACGAAGTAAAGGAGAATTAAAGTGAAGGATTTTAAAAAAATTTTTGGATCAATAGTTTATCATTCAGGTAATATTCTACTAGCAATTATTATGCTTTATCCGATTATCTGGCTTTTATCAAGTTCGTTTAAAGCTAATGGAGAAGTATTTATTAATGCTCATCAACTAATACCAGATACATTTCATTTTGAAAATTATCGAAATGGTTGGGCAGGCTTTGGTAATACAACTTTCGCAACATTTTTTAAAAATTCAATAGTTATTACTGCTATTTCAACACTTGGTTATATTTTTTCCTGTTCTGTAGTAGCTTTTGCGCTGGTAAGAACAGAATTTAAGTTTAAAAAATTCTGGTTTGCAACTGTTATGTTATCAATGATGCTGCCTAAACAAGTTCTTTTAGTACCACAATATATTCTTTTCCATAAATTTAACTGGATTAATACTTTTAGTCCTCTTGTTGTACCACCGTTTTTTGCCGGGCCATCATCAGCATTTTTTATTTTTTTAATAATGCAGTTTATTCGTGGTATTCCTAAAGAATTAGATGAAGCAGCAACTATAGATGGCTGTGGAACTTTTAAACTTTTTATTTATATTATTGCACCTCTTATTAAGCCGGCTTTAGTTACAGTAGGCATTTTTGCTGTTTACTGGCAGTGGCAAGATTTTGTTGGACCACTGCTTTATTTAAATAAACCAGAACTTTATCCAGTTTCATTAGCTTTAAAACTTTTTTCTGATCCAAGCACTGTTACAAACTGGTCAAATATGTTTGCTATGTCAGCTTTATCACTTGTGCCCGTTATTTTAATATTTTTTGTATTCCAGAAATATATTGTAGAAGGAATTAGTTCTCAAGGTTTAAAGGGATAACAGATTAGTTTAAATAGATAAACAATCAAATAGGAAAGAAGGTTTAAGATAGATGAAAATGATCTTTCGTTGGTTTGGAGAAGGGGATGATAGTGTAAGCTTAGAAGAAATCAGACAAATCCCTGGTATAAAAGGAGTTGTAACTGCTCTAAGCAATATTCCTGTTGGAGAAGTCTGGCCCCAGCAAAAAATTGATCAGTTAAAAGCTAAGATAAATGCTGCTGGCTTAGAGATGGAAGTTATTGAGAGTGTAAATATTCATGAAGATATTAAACTTGGGTTAGCAAGTAGAGATAAATATATTGAAAACTATAAGCTAACCTTAAAAAATCTTGCCCAGGGAGGTGTTAAAGTAGTCTGCTATAATTTTATGCCTGTATTTGACTGGCTCCGTTCTGATTTAGCCGAAAAACTAGCAGATGGCTCAAATACTATGTCCTATAATGAAACAGAAATAAATAAAACAGATCCAGTTCAGTTGATCGAAGAATTTGCAGATGGTTCAAAAGGTTTTTCACTGCCGGGTTGGGAAGCAGAAAGATTAGCTGAGCTAAAGCAAATAATGGCTCAATACCAGGAGATAACAGCAGATGATTTGTTTGATAACTTAAAATATTTTTTAGAGGCAATATTACCTGTCTGCCAGGAAAATGATATAAAAATGGCAATTCATCCTGATGATCCACCCTGGCCAGTTTATAATTTACCAAGGATAATGACAGGTAAAGAGAATATCCGCCGGTTATTAAAAATGGTAGATGATCCATATAATGGACTAACTCTCTGCAGTGGTTCACTGGGTTCTAATCCAGCTAATGATGTGCCCGGATTAATCAGAGAATTTGGTAAGAGAATTCATTTTGCGCATGTAAGAAATCTTAAATTTACAGGAACTGGTAAGTTCCATGAAACATCGCATTTATCAAGTGATGGTTCATTAGACTTATTTGAGATAATGAAAGCTTATTATGAGATTGGGTTTGAAGGTTATATGAGACCAGATCATGGACGAATGATCTGGGGAGAAGAAGCTCGTCCAGGCTATGGACTTTATGATCGAGCCCTGGGAGTAACTTATTTGAATGGTATCTGGGAAGCAATTAATAAAATTAGTATTGTTTGATTGCTTAACTTAATAATAAGATAAAAAAGTTATTTAGGAATAGGCACCTTATAAAATAGGTGTCTATAATATTATCTAGCTACTTAAGCTTGCTAATAAATTTAATTAGAGATAAGATATAAAAAAGGAGATATTTGAATGTATCTGAATAGAGAATTATTGAGATTAAAAGAAGTTATAGCAAAAGATTTTAAATTATTTGATCAGGATCGAGTGGCTGCTATTTATTATGATGAAGATGATTTTAAAGTTGTAGATATAGCGGCTCAAGATTTAGCAGAAGATATTTTTTCAGTAACCGGGAAAAAAGCAAAAGTTATTAATAATAGTGCTAATTTAGCTAAACAGATGATTCTTGTTGGAACTTTAGGCAAAAATAAACTAATCGCTAATTTAGTCAAAGAAAAAATAATAGATATTAGTGGAATTAAAAATAATTGGGAAAGTTTTTTAATTACAACTGTTCAGAATCCAGTTGATGCTGTAGAACAAGCTCTTGTTATTGTTGGCAGTGATCGTAGAGCTACTGCTTTTGGTGTTTATGAGTTAGCAAAACAAATTGGAGTATCTCCCTGGTCCTGGTGGGCAGATGTACCTGTACTAAAAAAAGAAAAAATTATAATTAAAAATAAAAGTTATGTTTATGGACCGCCAGCTGTAAAATATCGAGGGATATTTATTAATGATGAAGACTGGGGATTACAGCCATGGGCAGCAAAAAATTTTGAAGCAGATAAAGGTGATATTGGTCCTCGTACTTACGCTAAAATATTTGAATTATTATTACGCTTAAAAGCCAATTATATCTGGCCAGCAATGCATCCTTGTACCAGAGCTTTTAATGGCTTTTCAGCTAATAAAGTAATTGCTGATAATTATGCAATAGTAGTTGGATCCTCTCATTGTGAGCCAATGCTGCGCAATAATGTTGGTGAATGGAATAAAGAATTGTTTAATCAATATACTAAAAAAGAATGGACTGCTGAAAGCTGGAATTATCAAACTAATCCAGATATAATTTTTAAATATTGGGAAGATAGAGTAAAAGAAAATTCTCAGTATGAAAACACTTATACAGTTGGTATGCGTGGCATTCATGATGGCGGAATGCCTGGTCCTGATAGTTTATCTAAAAAAGTTAAATTATTAGAAAAAGTTATTAGCGATCAAAGAAAAATCTTAAAAAAACATATTGATTACGAAATAGATCAAGTGCCTCAGGTATTTTGTCCTTATAAAGAAGTTTTAGATATTTATAATGAAGGATTAAATTTACCTGATGATATTACTACCTTATGGTCAAATGATAATTTTGGCTATCTGACCAGACTTCCAACTGCTAAAGAAAGTAAAAGGAGTGGGGGAGCAGGAATATATTATCATATTTCTTACTGGGGAAGACCGCATGACTATCTCTGGCTCTGTACTACGAATCCAACTTTAATCTGGGAAGAAATGAAAAAAGCTTATCAATATAATGCTCGTCAGATATGGGTTCTAAATGTAGGCGATTTAAAACCAGGTGAGTTTTTAACTGAATTCTTTCTTACTCTAGGCTGGCAAATAGATAAGATGACTGATAAAGATATAGAAGAGTACATTTCCAATTGGATTACAATTAATTTTAATCAGCAATACAGCTCCCAAATAACAGAAATAATTTTAGAATTTTATCAGCTTAATTATATCAGGAAACCTGAGCATTTAGGCTGGAATTCAGTTTATCCAAATACTGCTATTCAAGATCCTGAATTTAGTATCTTTAATTATGGAGATGAGGTTGAAAAATATCTTAACCGCTATTTAAAGATTGCTAACTTAGCTGAAAAAATTTATTTAGCTCTGGAAGAAAAATTTAAAGCTGCTTTCTATCAGTTAGTTTTATACCCAGTTAAAGGTGCAGCTTTAATGGCTCAGAAGATGCTTTATGCTTATAAAAATAGAATTTATGCTAGTCAGGGTAGAATTAGTGCTAATAAATATGCCAGGTTAACTAAAACTGCCTATCAGCAGCTAAAAAAAGCAACAAATTATTACAATGAAAAATTAAATAATGGTAAATGGCAGGGTATAATTTCTATGAAACCACGCCAATTGCCAGTTTTTGAAATGCCTGAACTTACTCAAGTAATTCCCCAAATTAAAGCTGACTATGGAATTATTTTAGAAAATAGTCAAGAATTGCTTAATAGTAATCATAACAATAAATTACCAGCCTTCAGTAAATTCAGCCAGAAATCATATTTTATAGATATTTTTAATAAAAGTGACCAGCAAATAAACTGGCAGGCTAAAGTAGAACAAGATTGGATTAATATTTCGGTAAATAGTGGTATCCTGGAAGATGAGCTGCGATTATTTGTCTCCATTATTTGGGATAAAATTCCTGCAGGTGATATAGTTGAAGGCGAAATAAATTTATCTATATTAGGGGAAGATAATCTTATTAAGTTGGAAGTTTATAATCCTAACTTAATAGAAGCAGCTACTAAAAATACATTTATAGAAATAAATAAATATATTGCTCTTGAAGCTGAAAATTATAGTAAGAAAGTAAATAATCAAACTGCTAGCTGGAAATTTATTAAAGGATTATCCAGAACTGGCAAAGGTTCTCTAGCAGCAACATCTGTCAATAATTCAGCTTTTGAAATTAAAGAATTAGGAATTACTAACTTCCAAGCTCAGTCACCTTTGCTAGAATATAATCTTATTATCTCTACACCGGGAGAAGTAATAATTACTGCTTATTTCTTGCCTACTAATGCGGTTAATGATAAGAAATATTTGCGTTATGCAGTTGCTTTAGATACTGATGATCCTCAATTAGCAGAATTATTTTCTTATACTGATGAATATGATAAAACCTGGCAGCAGGATGTTTTACGTTCTACTAAAATAAGCCAGACAAAGCATTACTTTAATAAGCCAGGCAAGCATAAATTGAAAATTTGGATGGTTGATCCGGGAGTTATTATTGATAAGATAGTTTTAGATTTTGGAGGAGTAAAACCTTCTTATTTAGGGCCAGCTGAAACACTTTATAATTAAATTTTAAACTAAATTAACTGATAAGAAAAGGAGTAACTAATATGTCAGAATACAAGAAAATTTTAACTGCTACTTCTAGATTAGAATCAGAAAGACTGATTTTAAGAAAATTTAAATTAACTGATGCTTCAGATGTTTTTTTATATGCTAGTGATATAGTAGTTACTGAATATTTAACCTGGCCACCACATAGAAATAAAAAAGAAACAGCTCAAATACTTAAAGACTATTTTATTGATAAGCCAGGAGTTTATGCAATTGAGTTAAAAAGCAAAAATATCTGTATTGGCAGCATAGAATTACGATTGGATCCCGACCATGATAAAGCAGCTCTTGGATATGTACTAAATAGACAATATTGGCAGAGAGGTTTTATGACAGAAGCTCTAAAAAATATAGTTAGTTTTTCATTTGAAAAGTTAAAGTTAAATCGACTTGAAGCTACTCATTATGCTGGCAATGAAGCTTCTGGTAGAGTGATGCAGAAATCTGGTTTTGTTTATGAAGGTACTGGCTTAAAAGAGCTTAAAATTAAAGATAAATATCATGACGTGGTTCATTATGCAATTTTAAAAAAAGATTATTTAAAAAGCTTAAAAGCAGATTTCAGTGATTAGTTAGATCAATTGTAAATTTAATTATTCTCTTGTTATAATAAGTTAAGCATTATAATTATAGGAGGTATATTTATGAAAACAATAGGATTAATAGGTGGTATGAGTTGGGAATCGTCGCTTGAGTATTATCGTATTATAAATGAAAATGTTAAAGATAACTTGGGAGATCCTCATTCTTGTAAGAGCATAATGTATTCTGTTGATTTTGCAGAATTCGAAAAATTACAGCATCAGGGTAAATGGGATATTTTAACTGATAAAATGATTAAAATTGCTGTAAATTTAGAAAAATCAGGAGCAGATTTAATTTTGATTTGTACTAATACAATGCATAAAATGGCACCTGAAGTTCAAAAAAATATACAGATACCTTTGTTACATATTGCAGATGCTGCAGCAGAAGCAATTAGAGCTGAAAAAATGAATACAGTTGGTCTTCTAGGAACTAAATTTACAATGGAAGAAGATTTTTATAAAAACAGATTAAAAAAAGACTATAATATTGATGTAATTGTGCCAGATGAACAGGATAGAGAATTTGTCCATAATGTGATTTACCAGGAGTTGATATCAGGAATTATTAATCCTGAATCTAAGAATAAATTTAAACAAATAAGGTTGTATAATTAATGTTGTGAAGAAAAAACTGTAAATCTAAAAATATCTAAATAAAAAAGGCATTTGCCTGGCTCCGTTGAATTAAATAGTTACAACACCAAAAATTCAATAAAGGAGTCAAGCAAATGCATAATAATCTTATCACAGATTTAATGGATTTACCAGACCTAGTTGCAACAGATTTAATTAAAACGGAGGAATATTTAGTTTTTGTAGCTGACTATAAAATAGATCATGTTAAATGTCCTGTCTGCGGCAAAAAAGCAGAAAAGATTCATGATAGAAAAACTCAAATGATTCAGGATACTTCTCTTCGAGATAAAAAAACAGTTATTAGACTTGAAAAGAAACGC
>NZ_FOTI01000010.1 GCF_900114545.1 Halanaerobium salsuginis | reverse complement strand
CTAATAACTGTTTTTTTATCTCGAAGAGAAGTATCCTGAATCATTTGAGTTTTTCTATCATGAATCTTTTCTGCTTTTTTGCCGCAGACAGGACATTTAACATGATCTATTTTATAGTCAGCTACAAAAACTAAATATTCCTCCGTTTTAATTAAATCTGTTGCAACTAGGTCTGGTAAATCCATTAAATCTGTGATAAGATTATTATGCATTTGCTTGACTCCTTTATTGAATTTTTGGTGTTGTAACTATTTAATTCAACGGAGCCAGGCAAATGCCTTTTTTATTTAGATATTTTTAGATTTACAGTTTTTTCTTCACAACATTAATTATACAACCTAAATCATTAAAAAAGTTCTACAATTATAATTTATGATGTTTAGCTCGATCGCCACCAATCATTTTTAATCTAGTCCTGGCAGCCGTTAAATGAGCTTGCCCAATTTCTTTTAAACTAAGTCTAACTGGAACTGCAACTGGCTTTAAATGCATTCCAATCAGGGCATCTCCAATATCAATTCCTAAATCAGCAGCAATACTTTCTACAGCAACTGGATCCAAAAAATTATTAAAAGCAGCTGTCGCAAAAGCTCCTCCGGCTTGCCGATGTGGAATAACATTTACTTCAGGTAGTAAATATTGCTGCTGACATCTTCTTTCTACTATTAAAGCTCGATTAATATGTTCACATCCCTGTACAGCCAGATATAAACTCTGCTCCTTTAAAATAGAAGCCGCCAGATTAATAATCTTATCACCTAAATTAAGATCAGTAGCTGAACCAATTTCTTTACCTTGAATTTCACTTGTGCTGCCTCCCAATATAAAAATGGCTTCTGGGTCTGGCTTAACAGTATCTATTAACTCTCTAATGCTTTGTTCTACATTAGTTAAAATCATCTTAGTATCCATTAAATTCTCCTTTCTAATTTCAACATAGTTATATTTTAACTCAAAAATCAACTAAGCGCAAACTTGTAACTAAAAGCACAAATTTTTAATAATACAATAAAAAAAAAAGCCGGAAATCCGGCTTTTTAAATAATTTAAGCATTTTAAATTTAGTTTTTCTAATTAAAGATTACTTTCCCAAAAAATAATTTGTTCTGGTAGTTTAAAATAATCGGCGATTTTTTTGCGAACTTCTTTATCTGGTATTTTACCTTCACAGCACCATCTACTAATCTCAGCCGGATGAACCCCTAATTTATCAGCCATTATAGACATCGGAATTTCTTCAGCATAAATCAGACCATACAGAATTCGATTCTTCATACCTATTCTCAGACACTCCTGCATACCATCTTCAACACTGATTTGCCTTGGTATCATCACCAATCACCTCGATTATATTTTAAAGTGTTATTAAATCTACACCTTTAAATATATTATATCATAAAATTAAATAAATTCTATAAAATATTAGAATAATTTTACTTTTTATGCTAATATTTATTTTTTAGAGTGATTTTTGGCTAATTTCGTCTTCTAACTTTTGGTATTTTTCTTTTGCTTCTAGAGAAACTTTCTGCATAACTTCTTCTCTAAACTTTCTGGCAAGTGCCGCTCGCTCATATTTATTATGATCAGGAATTAGTTCTGACCAATTAATTTTAGTGTTTTTGTTAAATAAATCATAATCAACTAGCCTTTCTCCAGCTAGATTATATTCTAAAGTAAATAATATTTTTTTTATGGTAAGCGGTGATAAGAATGTAAACAAACGAATTTGATAAGCAGTAATAGAAAACAAAGCAAAAGCATGATCTTTAGTCCAGGATTCACCTAAAATAATTCCTGCTTCTAAATCAGACAAGATAGTAATTAAACGCTGATATTCAAGCTCATATAATTCATCTGAATCATAAATATTAATTTTTAATTCTGACCACTGCTGGCTGGACAATCCATGAGTTATATAGCGAATAGCATCCCGCCTTAGTTCTTCAAAGACTAGCTGAGCTTCTTTTTTTATTAAAATGCTATTCTTTACTCCTTTTAAAGAACTTATTCTTGATTTAATTGGTTCTTCAGTAAAAGAAATTATTGTACTATTAGCATCTCCCTGTTTAATTGCAGAAAGTAAAGTTATTTCTGCTGCCTGATAGTTTTTTTTAATTTCAGCAATAACTGACTCTCCATTTTCTGGAATTCTCATTACCAGCTGGCCCGGGCCAGCCGTTATTTTTATAATTAAATCATTTAATTTATGATCATTTAATACTAAAGCTAAAAAAGCAGTTGCTGTTAAAGAAATATTTAAAATAAGCTGAGCATCTTTAGCCTGAAATGAATCCACCTCTGATTCAGTCAAAAATAAAAGCAAGGATTCTTCTGCTGCAAGTCGAATAGCTGTCGTAAAATCCATAGACTTAACTTCAGAATTTTTCGAAATATTTTGATAAAATAAATCAATATTTTTTACTTGGAAAAATAAATAGCGAGGACCAGTGCGAACAAAGTTCATTTAACCAACTCCTGTCGATTAAAATTAAATCATATTAAATCTTTTATACTGTCTTCCCTGATCAATACTCCAGGGATAACTCACCTGGTAACTTTTACCAGCTGGCAGCAGCAAAAAATTTATATTCAAAATGCCATTTAAATATTCAGTAGCCGAAGTACTAGCTTTTTGAACAGCACTACTATGACCAAATAATTGAAAATCAGCTTTTTCCGGCAAATTTTCTATTTGGTGAGCCAATCCTAACTTTACACCAGCTAAATCTATTATACTGCCTTCAGGAAGTACTTCCCCACGTTTACTATTAGCCATAATTACTGAATAATCATCATGATTTCCAGGCACATAAATAATTCTAGCCGAAGTTAAATGTTCAAGTTTATCAATTAAATTAGCTGCTTTATGACGATAATCAGCAATTAAATCTCCATAATTATCTTCCAACTTTAAATTATCTACTAAATCACCAGTATGAATAATTAAATCAGGCTGACTATAAGTTAAAACTTTATAAACATGGGCATAAATTGATTCTGGTGTATCACTTATATGCATTATTTTGAACTGTCCAGAAGTATGAAACTCAGCCGGTAATTTATATCTATTTTTAAAATTATTAATACCTGTTGAAACATCACGCATAACTTTCTGTAAAATTGAAGTCATTACTCTCACTCCTCTGCTAATAGCTACTTTTTTGACTTCAGATTAAATTAAAACTTTATTAACAATAATTATAATACCTTAATATTAAAAATTCAAGTCACAAACCAGATTTAAAATTGCAACTTGAATTGATCACTAAAATATTTAGTTGAATTTTGCCAGCGCTTTACCCTGTAGATAATTAAACTTAGCTCCTTGTTCTGTCTTACGTTCTTTCATTTTTTTTATAATATCTTCATGAATTTCCCACCAGGGTAGATCCCAGTTAAGAAAAATTGTACCTTCTTCAGGAGCCCTCCCAATTAAACGCTGAACTGCAATACCAGGATCAAGATTTTCTAAAAATGAAATTACCCTTTCCTGATATTCAGCAAGAGAGCAAAGTTCAATTTCTCCCCGGGCCAGCTGAGCTGCATAAACAGAATTCTCTCGAATATAAAGAGCATGCAGTTTAACATGATCTACTTTAAGCGCGGACAAGATACGAGCTGCCTCAATAATATCTGCACGCTCATCTCCCGGCAGATTTAAAATTAAATGGACTCCAACTTCTATATCCAGCTGCTTAGCTGTTAAAACAGCATCAATAAACTCTGCCAGACCATGTTGCCGATTAACAGCTGCTAAAGTTTTATAATTAACTGTCTGCAGACCCAATTCAACTGCTAGTTCAGTTTTTGAAGACACTACTGCTAAAGTTTTTTGCAATTCCTCCAAATAATATTTATTGACTGTGTCAGGACGAGTAGAAAAATAAACAGCAGCTATATCATCAACTGCTGCTGCCTCTTTTGTATATTCTTTGAGCTGATTAAGCTCAAGATACGTATTGGTGTAATTTTGAAAATAAGCAATAAAATTATCAATTCCATATCTCTCACCAATATAAGCCTTATTTTCTAGAAGCTGATTTTTAACTGACATCTGCTCAGATAGCATTTCAAAGTCTGCTCCTTCTTCTCCACAAAAATAACAGCCCTTATAGCCTAGATTACCATCACGATTAGGACAGGTAACTGGTAAATTAACAGGTAATTTATAAGTTTTTTCGCCATATTTGTTTTTCAAAAACTGTGAGTATTTATAATACGGTTGTTTCATTTAATATCCCTCAAATTCAGCTAAGCAACTAAACTGTTTTTTTTAACTTAGCTAGTTTTTTATTTCTTTTTTTTAAATAGTTAAGTACACTAGTTTCAGAACGATTAATAATTAATTCTTCTGCAAAATCCTGACTATCAAGCACAAAATTCAAACTGGAATATTCACCAATATCAGCCTGAAAATGAGCATCACTGTTAACAGCTATCTTAACATCATACTCAATTGCCAGCTTAAGTAATTTAATTGATTCTGATTTAATACCTCGATAATGTGATTTTTTAGGACTATAAGAACTTGCATTTAATTCCAAAATTATGTTGTGTTTAGCAGCAGCTTTAGCAACTGCTTCTAAATCAATTGGATACTCTCGTTGAACTGGATGAGTTATCATATCAAGATAGGGATTTTTCATTGCTGCTATCACAGCCGCTGTATAGTCCTCTTTATTTTTAAGATTATGTCCAGTTAAACTATGCAGACCTGCAGCAACAAAATCTAAAAAAGATAAATATTCATTATCAAGATCAAGCTGACCTTGATCAAGAATATTAGCTTCAATCCCTTTAATTAATCTAACCCCATATAATCTTTCAGGTAAAATGGATATATTACCAAAATGATACATGTGAGGTCCGCCTGGTAGAGCAGGACCGTGATCGGTTATTGCAATTAACTTTATTCCTTTAACAAAAGCCCCTTTTGCCATTTCATCAACTGTAGAATAAGCATGACCACTGGCAACTGTATGTGTATGCAGATCAGTAGTTATTTTTAGCATGGCAGCACTTCCTCTCATTATTTGCTTATTAGCTTATAGAAGTTAAGTTAATAATATATTGAATAACTATTAATTATCTGTAAACATTTTAACAGTCTCTCAGAATAAAAGCAAATAAAAAAGCTCCCTTTATTGGGAGCTGTCATTTTGACTTAAAATTTTTGTTAAAAAAGTTTGGATTCGCTTTGATTCAGGATTAACAAATATCTTTTCAGGAACAGTATCACTAATTATTTTACCCTGATCCATAAAAAATACCCGATCAGATACATCACGAGCAAACCCCATCTCATGGGTTACAATTAACATTGTTATATTTTCATCAGCCAAATCTTTAATAACTGTTAAAACTTCTCCCACCAATTCAGGGTCAAGGGAAGAAGTAGGTTCATCAAAAAGCATAATATCAGGTTTCATTGCCAGCGCTCTAGCAATAGCAACCCGCTGTTTTTGCCCACCAGACAATTGAGCCGGATAACTATTTTTCTTATCAAATAACCCTACCTTTTTTAATAAGTTTTCAGCTCTTTTAATTGCTAAAGCCTTTTTTTCCTTATTGACAACTAGAGGAGCTTCAATTAAATTTTCCAGAACTGTCTTATGAGGAAAAAGATTAAAGCCCTGAAAAACCATCCCCATTTTGCGATAAGCAATTTTATTATCATCTTTAACTTGAGTTCCTTCGATAAATAGCTGACCAGAATTAATTTTTTCTAGACCAATTAAGGAACGAAGTAATGTACTCTTACCTGAGCCAGAGGGACCAATAATAGAAATAACTTCTCCCTGTTTTACTGCAAAAGACACATTAGACAAAACCTCTAAATCAGTAAAACTTTTACAAATATTTTTTGCTTTTATCATTTCCAAATTTATCACCTTATTCATAAACAGAATATTTTTTTTCTAATTTGCGAAAAACAGTCACAATTATTGAACTAATAACCAGATAAAAAATAGCAGCAATTATAAAAGGGATAATAGAAAAATCCCTGGTCACAGAAACCTTAGCTGAACGAAGTAAGTCTCCAAGTCCAATTACAGCTACTAAAGCACTATCTTTAACCAGATTAATAGCTTCGTTACTGGTAGCAGGCAAAACTCTCTTTACTGTTTGGGGGATAATTATGCGACTCATAGTTTGACGATAATTAAGCCCGAGAACTTCAGCCGCTTCATACTGTCCTTCTGGAATAGATTCAATACCACCACGAAAAATTTCTGTAAAATAAGCGCCATAATTTATGATAAAAGTTAAAGCTGCCGCTGGGAATGGCTGTAATGTTATCCCCAACACTGGTAGCCCATAATAGGCAAAAAATAGTTGTAATAAGAGCGGGGTACCTCGAAAAACCCAGGTATAAAAAGATAAAATAGCCTGTAAAAAAGGAATTTTGGAAATTTTACCTAAAGCCCCAGCTATACCTAAACCAACTGAAAATACAGCTGTTACTAAATAAAGCTGGAAGGTAATCAAACTACCTTCCAGTATATATCCTGATACGTTTACTATATAATCAAACAAATAAATGCCTCCTACTTAAGTACAATATCTTTTCCAAACCATTTTTCGGAAATTTTAGCTGCTGTTCCATCTGCAATCATATCTGCTAATGCCTGGTTAAGTGCTTTACGAAAAGAATCTGAACCAGATCTAATTCCAACTCCATACTTTTCACCGCCAAAATCCTCTGACAAGACTTTAAATTTACCTGGTCTTTGACTAATGTAGTAACGACCTACAATAACATCCAGTACTACCGCCTGAATTCTACCAGTTTGTAAATCCATAAGAGCTTCTGTATTATTTGAATATTTCCTCAGCTCTTCAAAACTGGCTAATACTTCTGGCTCAGATTCAACAGCACTAACTGCACTACTACCAAGCTGTACACCAACAACTTTACCGGCTAAATCTGCTTTAGTTTTAACATCACTATTAGCTTGAACAACAATACTCTGACTATTTTCAAGATAAGGACGACTAAAATCAATGCTTGCTTCTCTTTCCGGAGTAATTGTTAAACCATTCCAGATTACATCAATCATACCATTTTTAAGACTTAAAATTACTCCATCCCAATCAACAGCCTTAAATTCAGCTTCTACCCCAAGACGTTTAGCAGCTTCTTTAGCTAAATCAATATCAAAACCAACAATATCACCATTCTCATCTCTAAATCCCATTGGGGGAAAACTATCATCTAATCCTACTACCATTTTTCCTGATTCTTTAATTTTAGCCAGCGAATCATCTGCTAAAACTGATCCTCCTGTTAAAGTAAATATTAAAGTTAATACTATTAAAATACTAAATAACTTATTGCTCATTAAATTTCCTCCTCAATTTATTTTATTATATTATACTTTATTGCTTTATCATTGTAAAGTAATAAATGCAAAAATCCTATAAAAATTAAGTAATAGCTAATTTAAAGTAATTAAATCTTAGATAAATAAGTTATTTTAGAGAGAAAATAGGAGAGCTATTATAGCTCTCCTATTAATTAAACATGTTTAGAAAATTAATAAACATAATAATCATTTTCTATTTTAAATGTGCTTGTCCTCTATAAACAAGACCTCTTACACCATCAACGGTAATAATTTCACCATCTTCGAAGTCATCACTAATATCACCAGTATTAACAATAACAGGCACTCCAAAATTAAGCCCTACGATAGCTGGATGTGAGGTTAACCCTCCACTATAAGTTACTACAGCAGCAGCTTTTTTCATTGCAGGAATATAATCACGATCAGTCATTGGGGCAATTAAAATATCACCATCTTTAACTTTAGCAATCGCTTCTTCAGCTGAGTTAGCAACTCTAACTTTACCAACAACTATTCCTTTGCCAACTCCCTGACCTTCTGCAACTGGTTTACCTACAACATCAACTTTAATCAGATTAGTTGTACCAGAAATTCCAACTGGAGTTCCAGCAGTGATTGTTACCAGATCTCCCTCTTTGATTAAATTATGTTCAACAGCAGTGCTAATTGCATTCTCCATCATTTCATCTGTAGTACTACTTCTAGCAGCCTGCAGAGGTGAAATACCCCAACTCAAAATTAACTGGTGAAGTACTCTTCTGTTAGGTGTTACAGCAACAATAGGAGTCTGTGGTCTAAACTTAGATACTGTTCTAGCTGTTAAGCCTGAACCAGTTGAAGTAATAATAGCCTCTGCTCCCAGTTCTTCTGCTGTCTGGCAGGTAGCAAGTGAAATAGCAGCAGTAACTGAATCAGCTTCAAATTCATAGCTGCCTGCAAATTTATTCTTATATGTTTCTGATTCTTCAACTTCAAGCGCTATTTGAGCCATAGTTTTAACAGCCTCAACTGGATATTTACCAGCAGCTGATTCACCAGAAAGCATAGTAGCATCTGTACCATCTAAGATAGCATTTGCTACATCAGAAGCCTCTGCCCTTGTAGGACGAGGATTACGGATCATAGAATCAAGCATCTGAGTTGCTGTAATAACAGGTTTTGATGCTTCATTACATTTTCTAATCATTCTTTTCTGAACAATTGGTACTTTTTCAGCAGGAATCTCAACTCCCAGGTCACCCCGAGCTACCATAATACCATCAGCTACTTCAAGAATAGAGTCAAGATTTTCTACTCCTTCTTGATTTTCTATTTTAGCAATAATAAAAATATCTTCATTGCCAGTTTTTTCAAGTATTTTTCTAATTTCAATTACATCACTTGCTTTACGAACAAAAGAAGCTGCAATAAAATGAATTCCCTGTTCTACACCAAACTCAATATCAGAAATATCTTTATCAGTTAGGGCTGGTAAACTGACCTTTACACCTGGTAAGTTCACTCCTTTTCTGGAACCAAGCTCTCCTCCATTAAGTACTCTAGTTATTAAATCATGACCATCAACAGCTGTTACCTCCAGCTCAATTAGGCCATCATCAATTAAAATTTTATTACCTACTGCAAGATCACTGGCCAGTTCCTTATAAGAAACTGAAATCTCTTCAGGAGTTCCAACTACATCCTGCTGGGTAATTTTTAACTCAGCGCCAGCCTTAAGCTCAATCTTATCTTCTTGCATTTTTCCTGTTCTAATCTCAGGTCCCTTAGTATCAAGCATTAAGCCAACAGGTTTACCTGTTTCTTTTTCAACTTCTTTAACCAGATTGATCCGGGCCAGATGCTCATCATGATCTCCATGAGAGAAATTCATTCTGGCTACATTCATGCCAGCTTCAACGATTTTAGTAATTGTTTCTTTATCATTACTTGCTGGTCCAAGTGTACAAACTATCTTAGTTTTTCTCATATTAACCTCCCAAATATTTAAAACAAACAATTAAGCTACCCAAATAAATTAAGCTCTTTTTAAATAAGAATTATTATTAACCTATTTCTTTTATCAAATCAAATATTTTAGCAATTTAATCTGACTACATTGATAAAATATTAGCTAACTGATAAATTTTCATATCTATTTCTGATTTTTTAACAATTGCATCTGTAATATCACAACTGCCAATTGAATTATTTTTATAATTTACCATTTTATCTCTTTTACCCTGCAAGAGTAAATCAACTGCTTTATGTCCCATTCGGCTTGCTACAACTCGATCAGTTGCTGTTGGACTGCCTCCACGCTGTAGATGACCCAGAATAGTTACTCTTGTTTCCATACCAGTTCTTTCTCTAATTAAATCTCCCATTGCCATACCAGGACTACCATTGTATTCACTTAAGTCTGCAAAAGGAGCTTTTACCCCTTCAGCAATTAAAATAAGGCTGTGTAGTTTACCCCTTTTAAAGCCCTGTTTAATTTTATCAGTAACTTCTTTCGGATCAAAATCGATTTCAGGAACTAAAATATATTCTGCTCCTCCAGCTAATCCAGTCATCAAAGCAAGATAACCTGAACCACGTCCCATACATTCAATCACAAAAGTTCTTTCATGTGAGGTGGCTGTATCTCTAATCTTATTAATTGCGTCAAGAATAGTATTCATTGCTGTATCGACACCAATAGTATAATCAGTGCAGCTGAGATCATTATCAATTGTTCCTGGTATGCCAACTGCTTTGATTTCACTCTCAGCATTAATTTTTTGTACACCGCGTAGTGAACCATCTCCACCAATTACAACCAGAGCATCTATACCTTCCTCCTGCATATTTTTATAAGCTCGCTGGCGGCCAGCTTCAGTTTTAAATTCCTCACATCTAGCTGACAAAAGAACAGTACCTCCCCGCTGGATTATATCAGCAACTGAACCTCTATCCATAGGAATAAAATCTTTTTCAATTAATCCCTTGTAACCATGTTTAACCCCAACTACTTCAAGATTATAGTAAATAGCTGTTCTAACAACTGATCTAATAGCTGGGTTCATGCCGGGAGAGTCTCCTCCACTTGTTAGTACTGCAATCTTTTTCATCTCTATACCTCCAATTCAAAAATTTTTATGTAAACAGGAATAAGCTTCTTCAGCTTCAATTGCTGGAACCCTGATCTGGTAGCTACCTGAACCAGCATCATCAATTTGAACCATAAAGCCGTCTTTTTCCATAATTTTTAAAATATTATCTGCTTCATTTTTTGAAGAAGCAATATATACTACCTGCCACATTATTAAGCTCCTTTCAAATTCGAAAACTAATTAAAGCTTCCGAAAAGCAAAGCTTTATTCACTTTCAGAATTAATCTTACCATGTTTACTCATAATTTCAGCTTTACCCCTAATTTTCATTGCTGAAACATTCTCAGTAAATTGAGCTACCAGGATTTCTCCTTTATCCAATTTTTCTGTATGATTAAATCTTGTCTCATTCCCTCTTGTCAGCCCGATTAAGGTGACTCCATCTTCCAGGGCTTTAATTAAAATATAATCAGCATTAACATCCATGGAATTTCCTCCTTTATCTAGTTAATAATATAATAAGCAAAAAAGCATTGTCAAGCAAATTTAATAGATTTAGAACAATATATTGAGATATTTTTCTCATAATTTTTAAATAAGCTTTTAGGCAGTGGAAGCAATTCCATAATTAAATAAATTTAAACTGTTCTTTAGCTAGCGCACTGGCCAGTTCTTTTACAGTTTTTTTATTTCTATTAAGATAATATTTCTCAGCAGTTAAAATTAGCTTATTATCTTTTTTCAACAGAACCGGAATATTACCTGCTTTTTTTAACAAATAATTTTTTAAACCAGCTAATTTTTGCTGTTTTAAATCAGAAATATCAATAATTAGCAAATCACTATTTAGTGGTAAAATTTGTCGAGCAATAATTTTATCATCATCTTTTTTTCCATAAATTAAAATACCCTGCTGTTTTTGCAGTTCGAAGGTAAGTCGGGAAAAAAGATCAGCAAAGACTATTACTTCCATCTTATCTATCTGATCGTTAACAGTTAAAAATGCCATTTTGTTATTTCGCTTAGTAATATGTTCTTTATAAGCTGTAACATAAGCTGCCGTAAAAACTAAACTTTGATCTGGTAAATCTAAAACCTCAGTCAGTGAATATGGCGATAACTCTTCTAATTTAGCTGTATATTTTTCCAGAGGATGAGCAGACAAATAAATTCCCAAAAATTCTTTTTCTTGAGCTAAAACTTCTTCAGTCTCTAGTTCTGGAACTTGAGCATAGTCTAATTCTTCTGCCATAAATTGATTATTATCAGAAAACAATTCTGCAAAAGACTGTTGTCCTTGTGCCCTATGTTTAGCCAAATTATTATATTTTTGATATAATTCTTCATAATTTAACAATAAAACAGATCTTTTAGCAGAAATTTGATCAAAAGTACCGGCTTTAATTAAAGCTTCTAAGCTCTGAATATTAAATGATTTCATATCAACTCTTTTTAAAAAATCAAGTAAACTTTTAAATTCTGCTTCTTTTCTAGCAGACTTAATAGCTTGAATAGTATTTGAACCAAGATTTTTAATTGCTTTAAGTCCATAACGAATTTTCTGGTCAGATTCAGCTGTAAAGTTATAATCACTCTTATTAATATCAGGGGGAAGTACCTGCAGCCCAATTTCTTTACAAGCTTTAATGTAGTCAGCAATTTTATCTTGATTTCCCATTACAGAAGAAAATAGAGCAGCCATAAATTCCGCTGGATAATAATATTTTAAATAAGCTGTCTGATAAGCAAGAAAAGCATAGGCTGTTGAATGTGATTTATTAAAACCATAACCAGCAAAATATTCCATCTGATCAAAAATTTCATTGGCTGTTTCACTGTCAATCTCATTTGCTAGAGCGCCTGCAACAAACTTTTCTCTTTCAGAAGCTACTAATTCTAATTTCTTTTTTCCCATGCCACGCCTCAGCAAATCAGCTTCTCCCATAGTATATCCACCTAGAGAGCTGGCAATCTCCATTACTTGTTCTTGATACAAAATCATCCCAAATGTTTCTGCCAGAATTGGTTCTAAAGCAGGATGTAAATATTCAGCTTCCTTTTCTCCATGTCTTATTTTAATATAATCATCAACTATATTACTACCAAGGGGCCCTGGTCTGCCCAGAGCAAGCATAGCTATTAAATCACTAAAACGATCTGGCTTTAATCTTCTGTTTAAAGATTGAAAAAGATATGATTCCATCTGAAAAACTCCTGCTGTATTACCTGTACTTAAAAATTGGTAAACAGCTTGATCATGGAGGTCAAGATTGTCTAAATCAATTTCTTTGTCATGCCTGGCTTTAATTAATTCTAAGGTATTTTTGATAACTGTTAAGTTGCGTAAACCTAAGAAATCCATCTTCAAAAGCCCCATAGCTTCTAGGTCTCCCATTGGCAGTTGGGTAATAACAGCCTCATCCTGTTTTTGTAATGGAACTAATTCAGTTAGCGGTTTTGCGCCAATAATAACCCCAGCTGCATGAGTAGAAATATGACGCGGCAGTCCTTCCACTCCTTTAGCATAATCAATTAATTCTTTAATTTCATAATCTGAGTTATATAATTCTTGTAACCTATTTTCTTTTTTAAGGGAAGCATCAATACCAGCTCTCGACGAAATAAACTTAGCAACTTTATCTACTTTAGCATAAGGCAGTCCCAGCACTCTTCCCACATCTCTAACAGCAGCCCGGGCAGCCATTGTTCCAAAAGTTCCAATTTGAGCAACTCTTTCGATTCCATAACGTTCTTTAACGTAATCAATAATTTGGTCACGATTTTCATCAAAATCAATATCAATATCAGGCATTGTTACTCTTTCTGGATTTAAAAACCTCTCAAAAATTAGTCCATACTTAAGCGGATTAACTTTAGTTATATTAAGTAAATAGGCAACCAGACTTCCAGCAGCTGATCCCCGACCTGGACCAACCATAATATCCTGTTCAGTAGCATACTTAACAAAATCATAAACGATTAAAAAGTAAGCTGCATAACCCATCTTAAAAATTACTTCTAGCTCATAATTCAATCTTTTTTTAGCTTCATCATCTGCTGCCATATTTTTGTCAGCAAGTCCTTGCTGACAAAGCTTTTGCAATAAATCTTCGGCTGATTTTGCTTCCCCTAAAGCTGGGTATTCAGGTAGATAAAATTGATTAAAATTAAGTTTTAAATCTATTCTATCAGCAATCTTAACTGTATTTTGATAGGCAGATTTTAAATCCGGAAATAGTTTTTTCATTTCAGCAGGGCTCTTATAATAAAATTCCTGCCCTGTAAAAGTTAAACGATTTTTATCATTAATAGTTGTTCCTGTTTGTAAGGCCAACAAAATATCCTGTAGTTCCGCATCAGTTTGGTTTAGATAATGACTATCATTTGTCACTACAAGCGGAACATTGTTTTCTCTACTTAATTTTATTAGCCCCTGACTGACACGCTTTTCCTGCTCCAGCTGATGATCCTGAATCTCCAGAAAAAAATTATCCTGGCCAAAAATAGAACGATATTCTGAAAGTGATTGTCGAGCCAGGTCATAATTACTATTTAAAAGCAGTTGTGGTATTTCTCCCTGCAAACAAGCCGAAAGACAGATGAGCCCCTGACTATATTCTGCCAGCAGTTCTTTATCGATTCGAGGCTTATAATAAAATCCTTCTAACCAGGCTTTAGAAACTAGCTGAATCAAATTCTGATAACCTAATTTATTTTCCACCAGTAAAACTAGATGATAACGCTGCCTAGTTTTTTCAAAACGACTGCCCGGGCTAAGATATACCTCAGCTCCAATTATAGGTTTCACTCCCTGCTTTACTGCCTGGCGGTAAAAATCAATCATTCCATATAAAACACCATGATCGGTTATTGCTACTGCAGGCATATCATATTCTTTTGTTTTATTTATCAACGAATCAATTCGGATTGCTCCATCAAGCAAGCTATATGCTGTGTGATTATGGAGATGAACAAAATCTGCCATTGAGATCATTCCTTTAGAATTTTAGCTTGTAAAATCTTGAGTTTTTCTGTATAATATAAGCAAAGTTAAATTTAGGAGGTGCAGTAGTAATGCAAAAAGAAGTCGAAAAATATATTGATAAAATCAGACCCAGTCTGCAGGCAGACGGTGGCGATGTAGAGTTAGTTGAAGTAACTGATGATGGCATTGTAAAAGTTAAATTATTAGGTGCCTGTAGTGGTTGCCCAATGTCAACTTTAACCATAAAAAATGGTATAGAAAGAGCTCTTAAACAAAACGTTGACGGTGTCAAAGAAGTTCAGCCTGTTCAATAAATAAAACTAAAATTATTTAAAAGCATCCTTTTAAAAGGATGCTTTTTACTATTTATATTGAAACTATTTTTCAGTTGAATCTGTCGCTTCAGCAGACTCACTATTCTCAGGATCCTCATGTTTGTCCGATCTGGAATCTGATTTTTCTGCAGCTGTTGTTTCTGACTTATCAGAATCAGATTTATCTTCTTCTGGTATTCCCATCTCCAAATCAGAAAAAATAATGCGTTGAATATCACTAATTGTTTTACTCAAAGTATATTCTGCCTCTAAATATTTTTTCACATTATTATTTAACTCAATAAAAGTCTGTAAATTTTTCAATTTTTCCTGATCAGCTTCATCTAATTTTTCACCAGATAACTGTTTATTTTGCATTTCCATCATCAAATTTTGATAATCAAGCAACATTTTTTTAGATCCCTTTTTCTCCATTACTTTTTTACGTAATTCTTGATAATTTTGATACTGCTCAGAATTTTTTAGTTTTCTCTGCAGTCTTCTTGCCGAATCATAAACCGACATTACGATTCCTCCTTCAAAATTATAATTTCAGATTTTATTTCTTCCTTAATTTCTATTATACCAAAAGTATAATTTTTTTCCAACCTTTTATCAGTTGGTGAACCAGGATTAAAAAATAACTTATCACTTAATCTTTCATTAAATGGTCGATGAGTGTGACCAAATATTATTATATCACTATCATTAAAAGTGTAATTTAAACCCTGCAGTATATTTTTCCCTCTAAATTGATGGCCGTGAATGAGTGAAATCTTTTTGCCAGCAGCCATAAAAGTCAATTTCTGCTGCAATTTTTCTTTTAGCTGGGGACTATCTTGATTCCCTGCAACAGCTTTTACTTCAGCTAACTGCTGTAATTTACGTAAAGTTTCCAGCTGACAATGATCGCCAGCATGAACAATTAAATCAACATTCTGCAATTTATCTACTAGTTCTGCTGGTAAGTCTGAACTAACCAGTGGTAAGTGAGTATCTGAAACAACACCAATCTTCATTATAATTAACCTCCATTAGTTTGAAAAAAATAATTTTGCCAGCAGAGGGTATTTTATTTCTACCGCATCATAAGAGCATAGTTCTTGACAGCAAAAACAGCGAATACACTGTTTTAGGTTTACCTGGGGTAAATTATTCTCCATAGTAATTGCCCCCGGAGGGCAATTTAAAACACAGGTTCGGCAGCCAACACAACTGTCAAACTTAAAAATAGGTTTTGGTCTAAGTAAATCAGTTAAAAAATTAGCTAAAAAGTCGGGTAATCTTTGATCAAGTAGATTACTTTCTTTTTCTATTTTAGGAACAGCTAAGTCTTTAACTGTTACTAACTGTTCACCACAAATTTCTAAATCAGCTTCATTTATTATTTGATCAGCTAAAGCTGCCGCAATTGAAGGAACCAGAGTTGGAGGTTCAATTCCCATCAATTTGTCTGCTGCTGCTAAATCAAGTAAAAAAGGGGAAGTTGAAGCTAAAAGATAATTAAAATAGCGAGGGCTTCCATTGGAGGGACCATCTCCTTCCATTCCAACAATCGCGTCCATAATTGTTAATTCTGGTTTAAGCAGACAAGCTAAATCATTAAGCATCCTGCTAAAATCATAAACAGATTGCAAACGCAGATGGTATTCTGCCTTTAAAATTCCTGGAATACAGCCAAAAAGATTTTTAACAGCTCCAGTATACATTGTCAGACCATGTGTTTTTAATTTAGGTAGATTGATTATCAAATCTGCCTCTTCTAAATAATCAGCTAGCTGAAATTTTTTAGTTATTTTACCAGCAGCAAATTCCACCTGATGTGAGTTAACATTATAATTTAAATTGAAATTTTCTTCAGCTGCCATAGCCAAAATGCCAGACTTTTGATAAGCTCTTTTTAAAATTTTTCTATTAAAAGGTCCGCCAGGGCTATCTGCAATCAATACCTCTGCCCCCAGAGTTTTAACTTTTCGTCCCACCGCTCTCAATATTTCGGGATTAGTAGTAACAGCTTTTTCAGGAGATTTCCCCATTAATAGATTAGTTTTTAGCAATACTGTCTGATCTGGTTTAATATATCTTTCCCAGCCACCTAAAATTAGCAACAAGTCATCCAGCGCTTTATTTATTAAAATAGGATCATATGACTCACATTTTTTTACAGCAACTTTTGTCATGAAGTTTCCTTTCTTATAAAAAAACCGGCTCGAAGGCCGGCTAAATAGTCTGCTTATTAAAAAATCCCTCAAAATTATAACTTGCTGAACTCAATAGTAAATTATTAAGAAACCTTTTCACTCTTATTATTTTTACTGCTATTCGATTTTTTTTTAGCCTGATTAACATAAAAATTTGAACCTTTAAAGACTATTCCCGGTGCACCAATAATCCGTTTAACTTTACCATCGCATTTTGGACATTTTTCCAGGGCGTCATCTGTAATATTTTGAAATTCTTCAAATCTTCCACAGTTTTCACATTCATATAAATATGTTGGCATTTCTATTCCTCCTTTGATAGCTTCTTCTAGGTTTTATCATCAGCTATAACTGGTTCAATAAAATTCAGAATAGAGATAGAAAAAATTATTCATTCTCTATATTAAGTAATCCCCAATAATTATAAAGTTGAATAAAAATAAATAAAGCTGTAAATAGCCATTTTTGATTATAAATAAAGTACCCACAACCAAGCAGGGTAGTAATAATAATTGAAGTTAAAACAATTTTTTTTCTAATCTTTATTTTTAGAACCTGCCAGGGAATCAAACCCAGGCCAATAAAAACACCGGAATCAACTTTAAATACTAAGCCAGCTATACCGACGATAATAAAGACAATTAATAGTACAAAATTCACAATTTTACCCCTTTCATTAAACGGAGTATTTTTTAAATTCTATCTCTATAACAATATATCATAAAGCTACCTGATTTGGCAAACAATTTATCAAATTAAAGAGCCATCTTTTAATGATGGCTCTTACAATAGCTTAAATTAAATATAAGATTATTAATCTATCATGCTCGACCAAAGATTAAAGAAAGTAAGAAGAAAACTAAAAAGATACCAAATAATATTTTAGCAATTGACTTTGAAGTACTGGCCACTCCTCTAAATCCAAAAAAACCAGCAATTAAAGCAATGATTAAAAATATTAAAGCATAATCAAGCATAATTACTCCTTTCGCGAATCAGATTACAAAAATTATAATAAATAATATTATTTATCAAATTTAGCAAGCCACTTATTAACTTCTTGAGTAGCTTTTTCTTTACTTTGTTGATATTTATCTTGAATGTGAGATATTAATTTATCTTTATCTCCTTTAATTTCAGAGAAATCCTGGTCTGTTAATTCATCCCATTTTTGCTGAACTGAATCTTTTAAGTCATCCCAATCACTTTTAAGTTGTTGCTTATCCATAACTTAAACCTCCTCTAAATAAATTAATCAATACATACTTTTTATTTAGCTTAATTAAATAATTACAGTTTAGAGATTAAAATTCAGTAAGCCATTTAACGCTTCTTAAAAAGGATTTTAAATTTATTTAGAATAAACTAAAAGATTATAATTTTTCCCCCTGCCAGTGTTTTAGAAATTTTTTAACAGAGCGTGCCATTTCAGCTGAAAAATCAGCACCTGTTTTACGCCCATACATAAACTGACCAAAATTTTGAGCAGCTAAACTATTATCAGGCTTAAATCTTTGGCTGCGTTCAGCAAACAAATCCTGCAATTCAGCATCTGTTAATTTATGATAAATATCTTTTGTGACTATATATTCTTGATTAAAGCGAGGCCGTGGAGTAGGCCTGTTATCAGGATAATAGCCCATAACTAACATTGTAACTGGGAATGTCCATTCAGGAAGTTCAAACAATTCACGATGTGTTTCATAATTTTCCATAATATCGCCAATATAACAAGAACCAATCTCTAATGATTCAGCAGCCAGCACAGCAGTCTGGGCTGCAATTAAAGCATCACTACAGCCTAACATTAAATCAGCTTCAGTAGGTCCAATAAATTCTTTACCGTTTTGTTTACAATAATCTTTTACATCTGATAGTTTGTAATAATCATACCATCGTTGAAAATCAGCTAAAAAAATTAAAACAAGCGGAGCTTTAGCAATAAAAGGTTGATTATCACAGCTACGGCTTAATACTTCTTTTTTGTGCTGATCAACAACATCAATAATCGAATACAGCATCATATTTCCTGCTGTTGGTGCCCTCAAAGTACTATGTAAAATCTGATTTTTAACTTGACATGATATTTTGCGATCAGCAAATTTTCTCAAAGATACTCTTTGTTCAATCAAATCAATTGTTTTATTCACTTTTTTCATCCTCTCCTGCTCTATTAAAAAGTCATTTTTTGCTTTTCAATAAGGCAATTGATTCTAAATGATAAGTCTGGGGAAAAAGATCAACTGGTTGAATTTCAACTAAATTATAATCTGTTTTTAATATCGCTAAGTCTCGTGCCTGAGTAGCAGGATTACAGGAAATATAAATTAAAGTAGCAATATTAACATTTTTTAACAGTTCTAGTGTTTCTGCAGCAAGCCCTTTGCGCGGAGGATCAAAAATAATTGTATCAATCTCATTTTCGGCAACTAAAGCAGGTAATTCTTTTTCGACCTGTCCCTGGATAAATTTTATTTTTTCAATTTGATTTAACTCAGCATTAAATTTCGCATCTGTAACTGCCTGAGGGAGTGATTCAATAGCATAAATTTGTTTAACTTTTTCAGCCAGATAAAGTGCTATGCTGCCTGTACCAGAAAAAGCATCAATAACATTTTCAGCTGAAGCAGCTTCCAAATAACTGACAACTTTACTATAGAGTTTTTCAGCCTGCATTGTATTAACCTGAAAAAATGAACGAGCAGAAATGGAATAAACTGTCTTTCCAATATATTCTTTAATTTTAGCTTTACCTGCTAACAAAAGGTCTTGCTGACCAAAAATCACATTGGTATTAGCAGAATTAACATTTTGCATAATTCCTTTTAGTTCTGGAATCTGTTTCATCAAAGAACGAGCAATTGCTTTTTTTTCTTTAAATTCTAGTCGATTAGTTACTAAAACCAATAATGCCTGATTAGTACAAAAGCCAACTCTAATCACAAGATGCCTGAGCAGTCCCTGTAAAGTGTGTTCATTATAGACTGTAAGTTCTGCTTTATTTAGTTCAGCTAGCGTAACTTTCAAAATACGATTAATTAAAGGATGCTGGATTAAACAATCATGATAAGGTACTACTTTATGACTTCCCCGCTGATAAAATCCAGCTGTAATTTTTCCTGCTTTATTAATTGCCAGCGGAAATTGAGCTTTATTTCGATAACGAAATTCTGCTGCAGCTGCCTGAACAGGATTTAATTTAAAATTATTAATCCCACCAATACGATTAACTAACTGTTTAATATTGTTAGTTTTAAGTTCTAACTCTGCTTGATAATCAAGCTGCTGCAGCTGACATCCTCCACATGTCTGAAAAACAGGACAGGGAGGTTCTATTCTATTGGCAGCCGGCTTTATTATTTTTTTCAAATTGGCAAAAGCATAGTTTTTTTTAATTTTAGTAACCTTAGCCTCAACTAAATCACCTGGTACTGTGCGAGAAATAAAAACAGTTCGTCCTGAGTCAGTTCTGGCAACTCCATCTCCACCATGCGCAAGATCGTGAATTTTTAATTTAAGAATACTTCCTTTTTTCAAAATAGGCACTCCTCTTATAATCTACTATATATAATCTTTAAATATATTATTAATTAAATATAATTTTTATTTTACTATAATCCAGCTTTTCTTTAAAATATTTTAGAGCTTAAGTTTAAGCTTAGTTTAACATAAAATTTAACTTTTAGGCAAATAATCTAAGCTCAGCTAGTCAGAGCAAGCTTTACAGATTTTTTTTTCTATGGTAGAATTGGTTGATAGATTGGTTAACAATTATAAATATTATTATCTAACAAGCCGCAATTAATCATTGGGGCTTAAATTAAAATTGGGAGGCAGATTTTTGAATTTTACAGTTGTTATTAAGCAAATTATATCTTTATTTATCTTAATTGGGCTGGGTTATCTTCTAAGAAAAACAAATCATCTTGATAAAAAAGAAACTGGCGCAATCTCAAAAATATTATTAGATCTTGTAATACCAGCAATGTTAATTTCTTCACTTCAAATAGAGATCACAGCCAGTATGTTAAGTAATTTTAAAAAACTATTTCTTTACTGGATTGCTTTTTATTTAGTCTTAATTATAATTGGCAGTTTAATTGCCAAATTATTTCCTGTTAATAAAGCAAAAAAGACTGTGATTAAATTCTTTTTAATTTTTGGTAATGTTGGTTATATGGGTCTGCCAGTTATTAATGTTATTTTTCCGGAAAAAGGACTTTTCTTCGGTTCAATTGGGGTAATTATTTTTAATCTGTTAATCTGGACTTATGGAATCAATCTTTTTCTACGGAGCAAGCAGGAAGAAGGGTTTGATCTGCGCCAGGTTTTAAATAACGGTGTTATAGCAATTATTATTGGAGTAGGATTAATGATAACTGGTATCAAATTACCAACTACCATTATGTCTGCTGTTGATATGCTGGCAGAAGCTACCTTTCCGCTTTCTATGCTTGTAATTGGCTGTGGTCTGGCAGAAATAAATTTTGCCGGTATTTTTAAAGATATAAATATATTTATTTACTCTTTTTTAAAACTGCTTTTAATCCCAATTACTGCTTTATTAATACTAAGCTATTTTAACGTTGCTGATCCAATCAGAACTATTTTAGTTATTCAAATAGCCATGCCAGCTTCAGCAAACGGTGTTATTTTTGCTGAAAGATATGGAGGAGATTATATATTTGCTGCCGAAAGTCTCTTTTTATCCACTTTGCTGGCTGCTTTAAGTATTCCTTTAATTTCCTACTTATCAACTATTTTTTAAATTAGAATAATTACATAAGTTTAAACAGCTAATTAAAAAAGTTAAATTTTTATGATACATTATCAACAGCAAAATATTAATATTAGGAGGTATGTTTATGGAAAGCAAATCAAAAAAACTGGGAACAGAACCAATTATTCCGCTTTTAATGCGATTATCTGTTCCTTCAATTATAGCTATGGCAATCCAAGCTCTTTATAATGTAGTTGACAGTATTTATGTTGGAAGAATAAGTACTGATGCTCTTTCTGCACTTTCACTTGCTTTTCCCATTCAAATAATTTTATTGGGGATTGGGGTAGGAACTGGAGTTGGAGCAAGTTCTTTAATTTCTAGACGTTTAGGTGAAAATAACAGACACGCAGCTATTAATGCGGCTGAACATAGTATTTTACTGGCTTTTATTTATGGAATTATTGTAGCTCTACTTGGATTTTTCTTTTCTGATCAAATTATTAATTTATTTACTAGTGAAAGGAATTTAATTCAAATGGGGGGAGATTACATAGAAATTATTTTATTAGGTTCTATAGCACTTTTTTTCCCGATGATCACTAATAATGTTTTACGGGGAGAAGGTAATACTTTTACTCCTATGGTAGCAATGTTAATCGGTTCAATACTTAATATTATATTTGATCCATTTCTTATCTATGGAATTGGTTTTTTCCCTGCTATGGGGGTTTCTGGTGCTGCTTTAGCAACAGTTATAGCAAGAATAATTAGTACTTTTTTCCTGATTTACATTTTATTTAGTGATAAAAATGAACTACAGATTTCCCCTCGTGACTTCTCGCTGGACTTCACAATTATTCGGGAAATTTATATTGTAGGTTTTCCTGCTATGGTAATGCAATTCCTGGCCAGTTTTATGCTGGGAGGTATGAATAGAATTTTAGCTGGTTTTGGTAGCACAGCAATTGCTGCAGCTGGAATTTATTTTAGACTGCAGTCCTTTGTCTTTATGCCAGTATTTGGTTTAAATCAAGGCTTTATGCCGATTATGGGGTATAATTATGGACACCATAATCCTGATCGAATGAAAAAAACATTTAAATCAACCCTTTTAGTTGCTGTTATTTTTACTACAACTGGTTTTGTTATTTTTCAAACTATACCTGACTTGTTAATTAAATTATTTAATAATGATCCACAGCTGCTTGCTATTGGAGAAAATGCGCTCAGGATAATTAGTATTGCATTTCCCATTATTGGACCAGCTATTATAATTTCTACTACTTTTCAGGCCCTTGGTAATGGATTTCCTAGTTTGTTTTTCTCATTTTTACGTCAAATAATTGTTCTTTTACCTGTTATGTACTTGCTGGGGCAATGGTTTGGACTAGAAAAACTCTGGTTTGCTTTTCCTATTTCAGAAGCAGCTAGTTTAATTCCAGCAGTTATCTGGATCTATTTTAAATTTAAACATATTTATAGTAAACTTGAAAACAGAAATTCTATTTAAATACATCTTAATAAATATAAAGGCTGCCTTAATAGGCAGCCCTTTATATTTACATTTAAAAAGTTAAATTCAATTAATTTTAGATAAACAAACTCATATTAGATTCATCTGCTGCTCCCAGAAAAGTTGCAACTCCCCCAACTTCAACACCAGGCAGCAGTTCTTCTTTTTTTATTCCTAACATATCCATAGTCATTTGACAGGCAACAAGTCGAACACCATTATCTTGGGCTTGACTTATCAACTCTTCCAGTGAATCAACACCTTTTTTGTCCATAATTCCACGAATCATTTTAGGCCCAATTCCCAGCATGTTCATATTCGAAAGCGGCAATTTTTTACTTCCCTGTGGCATCATTTTAGCAAACATTTTTTCCATTACATTTTTTTCTGAACTAATTGGGCCATCTTTACGTAAAATATTTAAGCCCCAGAAAGTAAAAAATAAAGTCACATCATTACCCATTGCTGCTGCACCATTTGCAATAATAAAAGATGCAATTGCTTTATCAAGCTCACCACTAAAAACTACCATTGTTTTACCTTTTTTAGTTGGTTGAACAGCCAAATTAGCTTGTTTTCCCGTTCCCGGTGTTGTTTGTACAGCTTGAGAATCTGAGCTTTCTAGTGCTCCTTTTAAAAGAGTAACTTTAATTATTTTAGCTTCTTCTTCGATACTTAAAACAGTATTACCAGTATTTTTGGCCCAGGCTCTGATATCTTGTTTAAAACCAGGATCAGTTGCTTTTACTTCGAGAATATCACCCTGCTTCATTTTTTCCATTTTCTTATAAACCTGCATAATTGGTCCAGGACACTGCAGACCACAAGCATCAAGTTCAAGTAATTTACCTTGTCCTTTTTTCAGCATATCAAGTCCAATTTGATTTGCTTCTTCAGGATTAGAAGCTGAATTATAGTTAGCTTCATCTGGGGCTTCAATTACTTTTTCTTGATCATCTTTAACCGCTTTATATAATTTATATCCACCGCTTAAATTACTAACTTTAAAACCATGTTGACTTAAAATTCGGGCAGCTATATAACCTCTCAATCCTACTGCACAATAACTAATGTATTCTTTATCTTGGTCAAGTTCAACTAGACGATCTCTTAATTCATTTAAAGGAATATTAATTGAATTTTTAATTACACCAAGCTGTGTCTCTACTTCTTCCCGTACATCAAGTAACACAGTTTTAACAGGATCAATATCTTCTAATTCCTGCCAATAAGTATTTTCTACCTCACCCTGCAGTAAATTGCCAGCTGCAAATCCTACCATATTAACTGGGTCTTTAGCAGAACCATAAGGCGGTGCATAAGCAAGCTCTAATTCTTGTAAATCATAAATACTAAACTTATGACGGACAGCTGTTGCAAATATATCTATTCTTTTATCAACACCTTCATAACCGACAATTTGAGCTCCCAGAACAGTTCCTTCTGGAGAAAAGAGCAATTTTATAAACATTGGAACTGCTCCTGGATAGTAGCCAGCATGGTTATTAGAATTAATATGAACTGTATGGTAATCTATTCCCAGCTCCTGCAGCTTTTTTTCTGCTAAACCAGTTGAAGCAACTGCTAAATCAAAGGCTTTAGCAATAGCTGTACCCTGAGTTCCCTGATATTTTTCCTGGCGCCCAGAAATATTATCAGCTACTATTCTGCCCTGCTTATTAGCTGGTCCAGCTAATGGTACCATAGTTGGATTTTCACTCACAAAATCTTTTACTTCAATTGCATCACCTATTGCATAAATATCTGGATCGGAAGTTTGAAGATATTCATTTACTTTAATTCCACCTGTTGGTCCAATTTCTAAATTAGCCTGAGCAGCTAGCTCTGTATTTGGCTTTACACCAATTGCCAGAATAACTAGATCCGTTTTAATACTTTTCCCACTCTGCAAATTAACTAATTTACGTGAACCAGCCTCTTCAACTCCTGTTATTCCATCACCAAGCTGTAAATCAATCCCTTTGGTTCGCAGATGATTATGCAACTGAGCTGCCATTTCATAATCAAGTGCTCCCATCAGCTGATCCATCATTTCAACAAGTGAAACCTCAAGACCTCTTTCATGAAGATTTTCTGCCATTTCAAGGCCAATGAATCCTCCGCCCACAACTACTGCACGATCTGGTTTGTGCTGATCTAGATAATTTTTTATCTGATCAGTATCTGGAATATTTCTTAAAGTAAATACTTGATCAAAATCAAGTCCAGGTAAAGGTGGTTTTATTGGTCTAGCTCCAGGTGATAAAACAAGTTTATCATAGCTTTCCTGATAAGTTTCTCCAGTTGCCAAATCTTTAATATCTAAAGTTTTTTGCTGTCTGTTAATTTTTAATGCTTCATTTTTAATTCTAACATCAATTTTAAATCTAGCTTTCATTGCTTCTGGTGTCTGAACTAGTAATTTTTCTCTTTCTGGAATAACGTCTCCAATGTGATAAGGTAACCCACAATTGGCAAAAGATATATGCTCTCCTTTTTCCAAAATAATTATTTCTGCCTGTTCATCCATTCTACGCAGGCGGGCTGCTGTGCTTGCTCCACCAGCAACTCCACCTATTATTACAATTTTTTTAGCCATTTTGAATTCCTCCTGTCAATAATTAACTTAATCTATTTTAAAATTATCGGCTAAGCAAAGTTATTTTTCTAATTTAAATTTACTCAAAACCCCGATTATCTGCTGAGCTTTTTTGTTCACAACGTAATAATTTCTTTCTAGTCCATTTCTTTCACTACTTAAAATATCTGCCTCTCTAAGTCGAGCTAAATGCTGTGAAAGTGTAGACTGGGGAATATCAAGGCAATCTTGCATTTCTGAAACATTACAGCCCTCTTCTGCCAGCAGGCCTTTAACTATAGCCAGCCTAATTGGATGGGCTATTGCTTTTAATATATTTGCTTCTGTTTCTAGAACCTTAAAATTAGCTTCCAGAATTTTTTTTCCTTGTTCACTTGTGAAAAAAGGCATTTGAATTCCTCCAATTCTATTATATTGCTTTATTTAAATAATACGATATACTTGCTAAAATGTCAAGTCTTTATTCAGATCTAATAATATCAATAAATTTTTTAGTTAGTTCAGCAGTTATACCCCAAATTATTTTGTCCTGATACCGATAAAAATAAATTTGATAATCACCACGCCGTGAATTATATTTTTTTCCCTGAGGGAGCAGATGATAGGGGAAATCAGAATCAAACTCACTTTTTAAAACTGCAGTATATTTTTCAGCTGGATTATTTAAAAAATATTTTAACGGAACAGTAAAAACTTCTGCAACCTCGTAGCTATTAGCTTTTATTTCAGTTAAAGAGTTTAATTTAAGCCGGCCAACAAAAGCATAAATAGTAAAATTAAAAGGAGTAAGCAAATAATCACTTTCACCCAACAATTCTATTTTAGTAGATGGGATTAATAATTCTTCACTACATTCTCTAATTGCTGCCTCAGAGAATTCTTCCCCTTTTTCAATTCCACCTCCGGGAAAGCAAATCTGACCTGGCTGGGTAGCTAAGTTAGCAGACCGCATTTCATAAACTAAATGTAGCTCTCCCTGTAGTTCAAGCAAGGGGATTAAAACAGAAAAATACCTCTGGAGACGAATCGGTCCGGGTATTCTATTTTTAATTTTGACTGCTATCTGATCTAAATTAAGCATTCTAATCTCCTCCTGTAGCTAAATTGCAGAAAATTTAAAAAATATCAATTAATTGAACTAGCTGTCAGCAGATAATTAACTGACAGACTAGTTCAAAAAAATTTAACTAATTTAACTTTTTAGTTTTTCTCTTAAAAGCTGATTAACCATGCCAGGATTAGCTTTTCCTCTAGTTTCTTTCATTACCTGACCAACAAGATAACCAATAGCTCGATCTTTTCCATTCTGAACATCTTCTACTGCTTCAGGGTTATCTGCAATAACTCCTGCTACAATATCTTCTAGTTCACTTTGATCACTAATTTGTTTTAATCCTTCTGCTTCAACAATTTTCTCAGGATCATTACCAGTCGTATACATTTTTTCGAAAACTTCTTTAGCTATTTTACCACTAATTACATCCTGATCTATCATAGTTAACATTTTAGCTAAATTTTGAGCTGTAATTCCAGAATCTAAAGGAGTTTGATTGTTTTCATTTAAAAGTCGTAAAAACTCTCCCATCATCCAATTACTTAAATTCTTGGGATCATTATAATCTTTTAAAGCAGCTTCAAAAAATTCAGCCAGTTCTCTGTCTCCAGTTAAAACGCCTGCATCATATTCAGGTAAGCCTAGATCAGTTACAAAACGTTGATATTTAGCCCGGGGAAGTTCCGGTAATTGAGCCTGCATCTGATCTTTCCACTCCTGACTAATTTCTAAAGGCACTAAATCAGGTTCAGGAAAATAACGATAGTCATGAGCTTCTTCTTTACCACGCATTGATATAGTACGACCCAATGCTTCATCCCAGGTCCTTGTCTCCTGAACAACCTCTCCGCCTGATTCTAAAATATCTTTTTGTCTTTTAACTTCATAAGTCAGACCTTTTTCAACCGCACTAAAAGAATTCATATTTTTCAATTCTGCTTTAGTGCCAAATTCTTCCTGGCCAATTGGTCTTAAAGAAATATTAGCATCACAGCGTAGAGAACCTTCTTCCATATTGCAATCAGAAATAGCTAGATATTCCATAATCAGTTTCAATTCTGTTAAATAAGCTTTAGCCTGAGCAGGAGTTCTCATATCTGGTTCACTAACTATTTCAATTAAAGGAACTCCTGTCCGATTATAGTCAACCAAACTACCTTTTGAATTATCTATACTACCTTCATGAATTAATTTACCAGCATCTTCTTCCAGATGAACTCTAGTTACACCAATTTCAAATTTACCAGCTTCTGTTTCAATTTTTATTTTACCATTTTGAGCAACTGGCAAATCAAATTGTGAAATTTGATAAGCTTTTGGAAGATCAGGATAAAAATAATTTTTACGATCAAATTTAGAGTAATCAGCTATTTCACAATTAAGAGCCAAACCAGCCATAATTGCATAATCAACTGCCTTTTTATTTAATACTGGCAAAGTACCAGGTAATCCCAGGCAAACAGGACAGGTATTTTCGTTGGGAGCTTTACCAAATTCTGTGCTGCAGCCGCAAAAAATCTTTGATTTTGTTGCTAATTGGACATGGACTTCCAGACCAATTACTGTTTCATATTTAGTAGACATTTTTTCACCTCTCCTAAAATTTATAGTTCTGCCCGTTTATTTTTTAAAGCCAATAATTTTTCTAAAGTATAAGCAGCCTGAATAATCTTGCCCTCTCCAAAATGAGGCCCGATTAACTGCAGACCGATTGGCATTTCATTACTATCAAAGCCACAGGGAATTGACATAGCTGGAACTCCAGCAATATTAATCGGTACTGTGAAAATATCTGTATAATACATTTCTAGAGGATCACTTTTAGATCCTAACTCAATTGCTGTATTAGGAGCAGTTGGAGTAATGATTAAATCAAAATCATTAAAAATGCGGTCAAAATCATCTTTAATTAAAGTTCTAGCTTTTTGAGCCTTTAAATAATAGGCATCATAATAACCTGAACTCAGAGCATAGGTCCCAATCATAATTCTTCTTTTTACTTCATCCCCAAACCCTTGATATCTAGTATTGGTAAACATAGTTGTTACATCAGCTGTTTCTTCGCTGCGCAGACCATAACGAACTCCATCATAACGAGCTAAATTAGAACTTGCTTCTGCAGGAGCAATTACATAGTAAGCAGCTAGAGCATAGGCGGCATCTGTCATATGTACTGTCTCAACTGTTGCTCCTGCTTCTTTTAATTTTTCGACAGCTGCCAGAACACTATCCTTTACTTCTTGATCAAAGTCAAGTTCAAAATATTCAGCTGGTATTCCAATTTTTAGCTGACTAACATCTTCTTTTAAATAAGCTGTATAATCTTCTTTTTCCCGCTTTACTGAAGTAGAATCTTTTTCATCATGACCAGCAATAACATTCATTAAAATTGCCGTATCTTCCACATCTTTAGTAATTGGGCCAATTTGGTCCAGAGAAGATGCAAAGGCAACTAATCCATAGCGAGAAACTAAACCATAAGTTGGTTTTAAACCAACTACACCACAATAAGATGCAGGCTGTCTAATTGAGCCACCTGTATCTGAACCCAGGGCAGCAGCACATTCTCCAGCTGCTACAGCAGCTGCAGATCCTCCGCTGGAACCTCCTGGAGCATGATTTAAATTCCAGGGATTATGTGTATTAAAAAAAGCTGAATTCTCAGTTGAAGATCCCATTGCAAATTCATCCATATTAGTTTTACCCATAATTACTGCTCCAGCTTGATTAAGCTTTTCTACTACTGTAGCATTATAGGGGGGACGATAATTTTCCAGCATCTTTGAAGCACAAGTGGTTGTAATTCCATCAGTTGACATATTATCCTTAACTGCAATAGGAATTCCTGCTAGAGCTGCTTCTTTAGCTGAATCATAATTTGCCAGTTGCTTTTCAGAAAGTTCATCAGTTACTGTTAAATAAGATTTTACCTGGGGATCAACTTCTGCAATCCGATCGCTAAAAGCTGCTTTAATTTCAGCAGCTGTTAATTCTCCGGCTGCTAATTTATCTTTTAATTCGTGAATTGTTAAATCAAAAATATTCATTTTAATTAACTACCTCCTCAACTACTTAATCTGACATGATTTTTGGTGTTCTAAATTGACCATCTTTTTGGTCAGGGGCATTGGCAAGTGTTTTTTCTCTCGGAAGTGACTCAGTAACTTTATCCTCTCTGAGTACATTTTTCATCGGCACAGTATAAGCAGTCGGTACTACTCCTTCTGTATCCAACTCACCCAACTTATCAACATAATTAAGAATTTGACCAATCTGTTCTGTATATTTTTCCTTTTCAGATTCAGTAAGTTTTAATTGCGCCAGACCAGCGGCGTATTCAACATCTTTTTTATCAATCATTTCTTTTCCTCCTCACTCTTAGTTAAATTTAAATTTGCCTGTTCTAAAGTAATAAAACAGACTTCAAACTAAAATTTTCAAGCAGCAGAGCAATTCTGGACTATAAAATAGCTAATTGAAATATTATCCAAAACCATATTATCTATTATAACATAAAAAAACTTATCTATTTAGTCAAAATAGCTATTTTTTAGTTACAGTTTTCTCTTTAGCAAGTAATTTTTCAAATTCAGCCTCAGTTAAAATTTCCACACCAAGTTCAGTTGCCTGTTTATATTTAGAACCAGGATTTTTACCACTAACTAAAAAATCTGTTTGTGAACTAACTGAGCTAACAGCTCTCCCTCCAGCCTTTTCAACTAAATCTTTCACTTCTGAACGAGTAAAATTTTCCAGTGAACCAGTAAAAACAAATTTATAGCCAGCCAGAAACTTATCACTTTGTTCAGCTTTTCTTGCTAGCTTAATACCAGCCTGTTTTAAACGACAGATTAAGTCTTGATTATGTCTTTCCTGAAAAAAACCTACAATACTTTCAGCAATTACAGGACCAATTTCAGCAATTTCCACTAATTTTTCCACGGAAGTTGATTCTAATTCAGCAATTGAAGTAAAATTATCAGCTAATATACGGGCAGCTCCAATCCCGACATGTCTAATTCCTAGAGCATAAAGAACCCGAAAAAATTCACGGTCTTTGCTATCTTTAATAGCTGTAATAACATTCTGCGATGATTTTTGGCCCATCCTCTCTAAATCAGCTAAATGAGATACCTTAAGAAAATATAGATCAGCATAGTCTTCAATTAAATTATTACTGAGTAATTGTTCTACTAAGGCAGGACCAATTCCATCTATATTCATTGCATTCCGAGAAACGAAATGCAGGATTCCCTCTTTACGTTGGGCAGGACAGCTAATATTTGTACATCTCGTTACAGCTTCATCTTCTGGTCTAATTACTTTACTGCCGCAAACAGGACAGTGTTCTGGCATTATAAATTGATGTTCTTTGCCTGTCCGTTCAGCTTTAATAATTTTAACTACTTCTGGAATCACATCACCAGCTTTTTGTACTAAAGCAGTATCGCCAATTCGAATGTCTTTACGTTCAATTTCATCTTCATTATGCAGTGTAGCCCGGCTAACTGTAGAACCAGCTAGTTCGACTGGCTCTAATACAGCAGTTGGAGTTAAAGCGCCTGTCCTGCCAACTGAGATTTCAATATCTTTTATTTTAGTAGTTTTTTGCTGAGCAGGAAATTTATAAGCAATTGCCCAGCGCGGTGATCTAGCTGTAGCTCCCAGCTTTTGTCGATCAGCAAGATTATTAAGCTTAATTACCAAACCATCAATTTCAAAGTCAAGTTCTTCTCTCTTTTCATGCCACTGCTGACAAATTTTAATTACCTGCTCAATATTTTCAGCTGATTGATGCCAGTTAACTTTAAATCCCTGGTTTTTTAAATAAGCAAAAACTTCCAGATGAGTTTTAAATTCTTTTTCTGAATGAGAAATCAAATCATAAACTAAAATTGATAAATTTCTATTAGCAGCAATTTTACTATCCAGCTGTCTTATGGAACCCGCTGCTGCATTTCTGGGATTAGCAAAAGTAGCCTCATCATTGGCTAGCCTTGCTTTATTAATTCTGGCAAATTCGCTTTTACTAAGATAAATTTCTCCACGAAGCTCAAAGCTTGCCTGATCAGATATTTTTAAAGGTAAAGAACGAATGGTTTTCATATTTTTAGAAATATCTTCTCCAATTTCACCATTTCCTCTAGTTGCTCCTAATTGAAAACTGCCTTGATCATATCTCATCACAGCTGATAAACCATCAATTTTATGTTCAACTACATATTGATAAGTCTGTCCAGTTAAATTTTTTTGAATTCGCTGATCAAATTCACGCAAATCAGCTGGATTAAAAGCGTTATCAAGGCTGAGCATTGTTGTGGAATGTTCAACTTTTTCAAACTCGTCTAAAACTTCTCCTCCAACTCGTTGGGTTGGTGAATCAGAGGTTACTAAGCTCGGAAATTCAGACTCTAATTTAATTAACTGCTGCATTAATTGATCAAATTCAGCATCTGAAATACGCGGATCATCGAGGACAAAATAATTATATTCGTGTTCCCTAATTTTTTCTCGTAAAGATTTAATTTTTTGTTCAGCTTGTTCTTGCTCTAAATTTTTCATAATTAACACCTACCTAAACTTTCTGAATCGGAGCAAACTCTGCCAATAGATTCCTCGTTTTACCTTCTTCAAAAGCAATTTTAAGTTCTGGATTAGCTTCACCTTTAACTGCTAAAATAACTCCTATCCCCCAGCGAGGATGAACAATTTTTTGACCCACATTATAGCTGCTAGAAGTTTTAGCCTGGGGACTAGCTGGTTCAGCTTCTTCAGCAAAGATCTCAGCAGCAAAAGCTGTTTCGTCTTTAATTAAATCAGATGGGATTTCATCTAAAAATTGGGATGGAGGATTAATCTGACGTTCTCCAAATCTTAGCCTGAGCTGAGCTCTACTTAAAAACAATCTTTCTTCTGCCCGGGTCATACCAACATAACAAAGTCTTCGCTCTTCCTCAAGTCCCTGCTGTTCAAATAATGAATTAGAATGAGGAAAAATACCATCTTCCATGCCAACTAGAAAAACAACAGGAAACTCAAGTCCTTTTGCAGAATGAATTGTCATTAAAGTCAGAACAGACTGTTCTTCAGCCAATGAATCAATATCTGACATTAAAGTTACCTCTTCTAAAAAGCCAGCTAATGTGTTTTCTTCATTATTTTTCATATATTCATTAATTACAGAAAAAAGCTCTTCAATATTTTCTAAGCGGCTTTCTGCCTGAGTAGTCTTTTCAGCTTCAAGTTCTGCTCGGTAGCCACTTTTGTTAAGTAATTTTTCGGTTAAACGGGCCAGAGCCAGTTGATCCTGCTCTGCTCTTAGTTCTTCAATAATTTTAGTAAAAGCAAGTACTCTTTTTTGATAGCTTCCACTTAAAGCTGGATTTTCTTCAGATCGAAGCGCTGCTTCGTAAAGAGAAAGACTATTAGCACTGGCAAATTGCTGTATTTTAGCCAAAGTACCCTGGCCAATTCCTCTTTTTGGTCGGTTAATTATTCTCAAAAAACTAATATCATCAACTGGATTATAAATCAACCGTAGATATGCCATAATATCTTTAATTTCAAGTCTTTCATAAAAGCGAACTCCTCCGACAATTTGATAAGGAATTCCATATTTCATCAGCATATCTTCAAAGGCTCTTGATTGCGAATTAGTTCGATAAAGAACTGCCAGATCAGCATAAGTTAACTCACCTGTTTTAGTTAATTTTTTAGCTGTTCTGCAGACAAAATCAGCTTCTTCTTTTTCGTCTTGAGCAGTATAAATTTCTATCTTTTCACCTGCTCCTTTATCTGTCCATAATTCTTTTTCTTTACGAGAACTATTATTTTTAATCACAGCCT
This sequence comes from Halanaerobium salsuginis, assembly GCF_900114545.1. Lineage (GTDB taxonomy): Bacteria > Bacillota > Halanaerobiia > Halanaerobiales > Halanaerobiaceae > Halanaerobium > Halanaerobium salsuginis. Next base: position 41,534 of record NZ_FOTI01000010.1, on the reverse strand, counting down.
GAGCTGCTTTTAATATATTGCCCCGAGAACGATAATTTTGTTCAAGTCTGATGGTTTGAACTTCAGGATAATCATCTTCGAAATTTAAGATATTACTAATATCAGCTCCCCGAAATCCATAGATACCCTGATCAGGATCTCCAACTACACAAATGTTTTTGCTCTGAGCAGCCAACAAATTTACTAATTCATATTGAGCATGATTAACATCCTGATATTCATCTACCATAATATATTTAAATCTCTTTTGATAATATTCTAAAACAAGAGGAAACTCCCGAAACAATTTTACTGTCTGCTGAATCAAATCATCAAAATCCATCGCATTATTAGCCTGCAGTTGTTTCTGATATTCTTGATAAATATCAGCTGCATTCTTATCAAAAAAACTGCCTGCATAAGCCATAAATTCTTCTGGTTCCTGTAATTCATTTTTAGCACTGCTAATCCGATTTAAAATAGAACGTGGTTTTAATTTTTTAGGATCAATATTTTTAGCTTTCAGAACTTCTTTAATTAATTTTTGTTGATCAATACTATCAAAAATAACAAAATTACTATCATAACCTAATTTTGCTGCTTCTCTCCTTAAAATACGCACACAAAAAGAGTGAAAAGTACTAACCAGAAGATTCCTTGCTAAACCACCAACTAATTTTTCTACTCTTGCTTTCATCTCATTAGCTGCTTTATTGGTAAAAGTAACTGCTAAAATATTAAAAGGTGAAACTTGATAATTGTTAATTAAATAAGCAATTCTTCTGGTTAAGACTCTGGTTTTACCACTACCTGCTCCAGCTAAAACAAGCAGTGGCCCATTTTTATGTTTAACTGCAAGTTCCTGTTCTCTATTCAAATTTTCCAGAATCTCAGCTATTTCCACATAATCACTTCCTCAAATAATAAACTAAATTTATTCAATATACTACTCCTTATAAAATTAATTTTTATTGCTAAGCTGTTTAGATAATTTTTTATTTTCTAATAAGCCAGCTTTTATTTTTGTTAAATCAGATGTCAACGGAAAATAAATCAAATGCGTGTCACAGTTACAGTCACTGGCCCCGAATCCATTAATTATAACTTTTCCACCTATCTTTATTAATTGATTACTCAATAAACACTCTCCTGTTTTGGGAAGAGTAAAAACTAAATCAGCTTCTAAATCAGCTACAGCAAGCAAATAATCTATATGCCAGTGAAATTTTTTATTTTTACTGTAGTGCCTTTTTAATCTAGCTGGTAGTGTTCGCTGTGCTGTTCCTGCATAAAAATAATAACCAGCTGGAAATGTTTTTTCCCCTAGAGCACCAATTATAATTTCAGCTGACCTGGTAAGTTTTATTTCTAATAAATAAACACCCTTTTCTGGATAGTTCTTCATTAAGATCACTACTCTCTATTATTTCAGTTCCAGCCCAACTTTTCAATTTTTATTTCAGTTTTTCTGCTAATTAAAATAAAGAAAAATGCTGGGATCCCAGCATTTTAATTATAATATATTTAACTATTTTTATCAATTAATATCAAATTCAAAAAATTAAGAGCAGTTACTTAGCTGGATCTAAATTAGATTCTATAGCAAAGTCATTCACAAACTTTTTAGCTGCTTTTTGATTAATCATAGCAGCTGGACCGCCAACACAGCCACCTGAGCAGGCCATCCCCTCTAAAAAACTGTAATCATGCCGATTAGCCTTAATAAGAGCCAGCTCCTGCTGACAATTAGCTAATCCATCTGCCTGCTTACTTTTATAATTAATTTCAATTAACTCAGCCAGTGAATTCTCTAAACCACCTGCATAAGCAAATTGTCTGCCCAGTTTGCTGGCATCTTCAATTTTTTCTTTACCAGTAACTGTAGCTAAATTCATTTCAAAACCACTGACTAAAGCGATTAGTTCTTCAAAGGTCAGTACATAATCTAAATCAGGATTATTGAGTGCTTCTGCTTTTTTAGCTGTACAGGGACCAATAAAAACAAGTTTTGCAGCTGGATCAATTATTTGATATTCAGCCGCAGCTACTGCCATTGGCGAGTTTGTTTGTGATAGATTAGCTGCTAATTCTGAATAATCATTTTTCACCATATTTTTAAAAGCAGTACAGCAAGAGCTTAAAAGTACTTGACCAGCTTCTATTGCTTCTGTTAACTCTTTACTTTCTGCTGCTGCTACCAGATCAGCACCTCGAGCTACTTCAACTACATCATTGAACCCAAGCTCTTTAAGAGCATATTTTATCTGGGGAGCTGATACCTTAAAGCCAAACTGACCGACAAAAGATGGCGCCAGCATTGCTATTACTTTTTCTGCAGGATTAATTAAATGCTGACAAACTTTTACCAAATCACTTTTTTCAGCTATAGCACCAAAAGGGCAGGCTTCTATACAACTACCACAGCTTACACATTTATTAGAATCAATCTTAGCCTGTCTATTTTTATCAGCTTTTATAGCGTTGACGGCACATGCTCTTGCACAGGGACGTTGATTCTCTAAAATAGCGTTATAAGAACAGGCAGCAGCACAGCGGCCACATTCTATGCATTTATTTTGATCAATAAAAGCTTTATTTTGAATAATTACTATTGCTTGAGCTGGACAGGCATTAACACATTTATGAGCAACACAATTCCGACAGGCATCTGTCACAAAATATTTGTCAATTGGACATCTGTCACAGGCAGTAGCAATTACCTCAACTATTGACTCCTGTTTAGGTAGCTGATCAGCTAGCAACTGTTCAGCCAGCTCAGACAGCTTAACACTTTCTGTATCAGCAGGACTAAAACCAAGTGCTGCTTTAATCCTTTCTGTAAAAATTGCCCGTTCTTTAAATTCACAGCAACGGTAACGAGGACTATCTTTAGTTATCATCTGAAAAGGAAGTTCACTTATTTTTTCACTTAATTTACCAGCAGCTGTGAGTTTAACCAGTTCTACATATAAACGCCGCTTTAATTTTACTACCTCAGAAATAGTTTTATTACTCAAATTAGTCCACTCCTATCTTATATTTTCTCTTATAATCTTATATAGTTTTTCCGGATTAATATCATGATATATTTTATCATTAAAACTGATCACAGGAGCCTGCTCACATTCTTCTGCAAGGCAGTGACATGTTTTAAAATCAATAGCTGATTTCAACTCTGTTTCCAGACTGTTAAAGGTATCCATTAAATCAGCTGCTCCCATTAAATAACAGGGAGTACCGATACAGATCTCTAACTTATTCTTTGCCAACTGTTTTCACCTCAATTCAATTAAATTATTAAAGTTTAATATTATTTAGCCAGCAATCAAAATTTATTTAAAACCAGGCAATAGTAACTTCTTTTTTTAGGCGACGTAACTGTTCTGCTATCTGGCTAATTATCTGGCTTCTAATCCCTAAATCAATGGGTAAATTTAAACTTTGATGTGATTCATTAACAGCTCGTCCAACAAAAAAGCGAACACTATCACTTTCTAATAATGATTTAGTAAAAAGTGAAGCTCCATCTCGAGCATTTACAGGAATCTGACCTGGCTTATATTGCTTTAAAGTGGCAAGTACTTTATTTAAAGTTAATAATCCTTCAGTCACAAGATCAAATCCAGCTAACTGACTAATTGGAGGAACATCTCTCTTATAATAATTAAGACTTGTTTTAAGCTCAAGTCCTAACTCCCGGGCCGCAATCTGAGCTGTAGTTCCACCACTAATTATTTTTTGTCCTTCCAGACCAGCAATCTTTTGAGCAAGATATTTATCATGTTCTTGAGCAAGTGGTGGCCCGCTCCAAATGTTAACAGTTCTTTTTTTCCGATATCTCATTCCAATAATAGTAAAATCATCACCAGCTTTATCATTATAAAAAGTATTGAAAATTTTAACTAATTTATTAATTGCATATTTTAAATCAGCTGGATTTTGTTTTACCACTCGACAAATTTCCCGTGCTACACCTTCCCAACCAAGGCCAAAATTTAATAAACCTCCAATACCAGCATGAGTTACCCCATCACTAACTAAAAATAAGCGATCTGTTTTTCTAAATTTAAACCTGGCTTCTCTAATCTTTTTGTCTTCTAACTCATATTCTTGATAATTAAGTTTTACTACTTTTCCATCTCTATATAAAAAAGCAGCTGGACTATCAATTTCAATTAAGCGTAGATTATGCTCGCTATCAATTACCAGGAAAGCTAGAGTTGCATAAGCAATTCCTCTAATTTCACAGACAGGCAAAGTAGCTAAAATTGTTGATAAGATTTCCTGTAAAGGTAGTTCTTTAGCTATCAATCCAGAAGCTATTTTGGAAGTTAAAGTTGAGAGAATATTAGCCTTAATTCCACTTCCTAATCCATCTGAAAGTACAATTATTGTTTTATTTTCTTTTTTGATAATCTCAACATTATCTCCACAAACTTCCTGTCCAAATTTGGGAATCGACTGATAAAATTCTTCAAAAACTAGCTCCATTTAATGATCACCTGCTTGCAGCAGATCTGCTAGATCTGTGAGAGCAGCTTTAGTTTCAACTGTTGTTTCACCAAGTAAACCAGCAATCTCTTGGACAATCTGCATCTGCTTATTGACTACAGAATTAGTTTTTTCAACTGCTAGTCTTTTCATTTTTTGAACTTCAAGACGCTGTTTTTCCTGTTCAGTGATATCAGTCAAAATTCCAACTATTACTTTATGTTCAGGTAAAGCAAATATTGTTTGATCAACAATAATTGTTTCATTTTTATAAGAATATTTTTGATGAATAATCCGCTGTTCAAACTGCCAGGCCTGCTTAAACATCTGACTATCCATAACTTTATCTAGTTTAAGCCCTGCTAATTTACGGTTTCGCTGGCTAAAAAGTTTTCTAGCTAAAGGATTAAATTTCTGGATCTCCATCTCACTATTTACCACTATAATTGCATTATGTGATGATTCAACAATTATCTGAGAAAGAGATTCAGCTCTTGATTTCATATATGGGATACACATTTTTCTTTCTGCAAATCCATGATAAACCGCAATGGCTTTTTCTCTACAGCTAGAATAGCCACAACCACCACAATTTTTTTCATCCTCTGGCTGTTCTTTACCAATTGAGGCCAAGATTTTTTTTATTTCACTTTCTGGTGGAATTGGTAATTTCATTTTCTGATCACTATGATTTCTTTTAAGTGAGTTTAGTTTAGTTAAATTAATAGCTTGTTCATTACTTAACCTTTTATTATTTAAATAGCTATGAATTTTCATTTCTCGTACTGGTATGCTCAAATTATTGTCAATTGCTGGCCCGGAAATACAGCCTCCTGGACAGGCCAGTAATTCTACCATCTCAACAGACATTGCTTCTTTTTTGAGATCTGCTAAAAAATTAATTATATTAGCTAGACCACTAACATGAAGAGCCTGATAACCACAGCCTGGATCAGCTTTTAACATTTCTGCAGCTTTAACCGCTCCTCCGGATAATGCGTAATCAGCAGTAATCAGAGGGGTTGGCAGATCAACTCCAGCAGTAGAAAGTTCTGCTAAATTTATCCCGGCCTCAGCAAATAATTTTTTTAAATGAGTAAAAGTTATTACAATATCTGGTTTATAATGACGCCGTTTTTCCTGATTTGCTTCTTCTATTTTAGCAAGACAAGGGCCGATAAATACTACCCTTGCTTTAGAAAAATTAGCTTTTAATTCAGCTGCCTGTAGCATCATAGGTGATAAAACTGGTGCCAACTGTGGCAGCAATTCAGGGAAATGTTTTTCAATTAAATTAACTACTGCTGGACAGCAGGAGGTAATTAAAGGTTTATCAAGTTTTTTTATTTCTAATTTGAACTGTTCTACTACTTCAGCTGCCGCTGCTGCTGTCTCTGCAATATAGTTAAAACCTATTTTTCGTAGAGCGGTAAACAGCTGGCCGGGCTTAATTCCTGGAAAAGCTGCAGTAAATGATGGAGCTACTGAAGCAATTAAAAAGCTATCCGAAGCAAGAAAAGCTTTTAATTTTTCTTTTTCAAATAGAGCACTTTTAGCTCCTTGAGGGCAGGTTTTAATACAATTACCACAATAAATACACTTCTCTTCAATAATAAAAACCTGATTATCTTTAAAGCCAATCGCAGCAACTGGACATTCTCTTAAACATTTATGACAATCCTTACAGCTGGCAGGCTGAACTACTAAAGGACTATTATTCATTTTGATCAGGCAGTAAATGCGCTGCAAAAATGGCAGCAGCATTCTCCTCATTAACTGCAGCAATTTTATTCCCATTAATAGCAATATTTACTCCTTCGGTACAATTCCCCTGACAAAAACTAGCAGATAATTCTATACTATTCTGTAATTTATATTTTTCAATTAAATCTTTAAAAATTGCAACAACTTTTTCTGCTCCTTTAAGATGACAGCTGCTGCCCACACAAATTAGAACCTTTTGCATTTTGCCTCCCCCTAACTCAAATAATAATATTTAAAATTATTGTGAACATCTTCACAATAATTTTAAATAAAAAAACTCTAATTGTCAAATAAAAGATTTTTTAGATTTTTGCCAAAAATGTTATAATGTAATTATAAAGGAGATGATAACATTAAAAATAATCTTAACCTTAAAAAAGAAAACAATTTGTATCAAATTAAAAATGAGTTAGTAGAAAAAGCCCTTTTAATTGGCCCGCAGGCAGAAAGTTTAACTGAATTAAAAATGCTGTCTGAAACTGCTGGAGCTAAAATAATTTCAACAATTGCTTATCAACCTCGTCAAATCAATGCTGCATTTTATATTGGTAGTGGTAAAGCACAAGAAATTAAAGAAATTGCTAATAATAAAGGAGCTAATTTAATTATCTTTGATTATCCTCTTTCACCTGTTCAACAGCGTAATTTAGAAAATAAAATAGCAAAAAAAGTTATTGACAGAGCTCAAGTTATTCTTGATATTTTTGCCCATCATGCTCATAGTAAAGAAAGTAAAATTCAGGTTGAATTAGCTCAACTTGAATACAGATTGCCACGTCTGCAGGGGCAGGGAAATTCTTTATCAAGACTAGCCGGGGGAATTGGTAGCAAAGGTCCTGGAGAAAGCAAATTAGAAGTTGACCGCAGAAGAATTGAAGATAGAATTCATCGTCTCAAAACAGAATTAACTGCTATAGCTGAACAGAGAGAAGTACAAAAAAGCAATAGAAAAGATCCCCTAGTAGCATTAGTTGGTTATACAAATGCTGGCAAGTCAACTTTGCTTAATAAATTAACTGCAGCCAACACTCTAGTTGCTGATCAACTTTTTGCAACTTTAGATGCCAAAATGCGCCAGCTGCAATTAGATAAGGGGAAAAATCAGGTTATTTTAACTGATACTGTTGGCTTTATTGATAAATTGCCCCACCAATTAGTTGCTTCTTTTCGTACAACTTTAGCTGAAATTTCTAATGCCAAAATTATTCTACACATCATAGATAGTGCAAGCCAGGAAAAAGAAAAACAAATCAAAGTAGTTGAACAGGAATTGAAAAAATTAAAAAACAAAAAAAGTAAAGTAATTAAAGTCTTTAATAAAATAGATATGTTAAGTAAAGCAGAGTTAGCTGATCTAAAAATAATTTATCCAACCGCTTTATTTGTTTCCGCTGAACAGTCTTTAAACTTAGAAATTTTAAAGTTTAAGTTAACAGAACTATTAAAACCACAGCTAACAAAAGTTGAACTTCTACTTCCTTATGAACAAGCTGGCTGGATAGCTGAAATTCATCAGCAGGGAGAGGTAAAAAATGAAAAATATAAGCAGGACAAAGTTTATCTAGAAGCATTATTACCAATCAAAATTGCTAATAAACTTAAAAAATACAGCAGGAGGATTACTTAATTCTCCTGCTCATCTAGTTCCGCTAGTAATTTTTTGATTTCCTGCCCCGAAAAAACATAACTCTCATTACAGAAGTGACAGCGAACTTCTATTTTTCCTTCTGCAGCAAGTGTTTCCTCAATTTCCTGTTTACCTAACCCAGCTACAAGGGTATAGCTTCTTTCCCTACTACAGCGACATTTAAATTTGATTTCTTTCCGGGCCATAACTCTATAATCTAATTCCCCGACTAATAATTCAATAATCTCTTCTGGACTTAGTCCATCTTCAATCAAAGCACTAACTGAATTTAATTTAGCCAAATTTTTTTCCAATAGAGTAATTGTTTCTTCAGAAGCATCAGGTAAAAGTTGAATTAAAAATCCTCCAGCTGACTTAACACTTAAATCTGTATCAACTAATACTCCTAATCCAACTGCTGAGGGAACCTGCTCAGAAGCAGTAAAATAATAAGTCAAATCTTCTCCAATTTCACCAGAAATAAGCGGAACACTACCAGTATATGGTTCCTTTAAACTCATTATCTTAGTTATAGAAAGCTGGCCTTTACCAACTGCACGGGCCACATCTAATTTCCCCTGTGAATTTTTATAAAAATCAAGCTGAGGATTTTGAATATATCCTCTAACTTCTCCTTTTTGATTAGCATCAGCAATAATTTTACCTGCTGGTCCATCACCATCAATCTTAAGCACTACTTCATCTCCAGACTTAACTAAAGATCCAGTTAAAAGAGCACCGGTAATTGTCCTACCTAAGGCAGCGGTAGCAACAGGGGTTGTCTGATGTTTTTGTTGAGCTTCAGCAACTACGTTAGTTGAGCTAGCAGCTAGAATACGCAGCTCTTTATTAGTTGTCATTGCCCGAACTAAATAATCTTCCATTTCAATCTCCTCCAGAATCAAATTTTTAAAAATTTATTCAACACTAAAACAGCTCAGCTTAAGTTTTTTACTTAAACTGAGCCTATTTAGTTCTGTCAAACAGTTAAGCTATTAAAGCTAAATAATTTAACAACAATTTCCCTAAAGATAAGCTATTTTTATTAATCGAAAGTAATAAAAGTATTAAAAACACCTAAATAAGTTATCTCACGATCAGCCTTTTGTAAACTAAAAGTTGAAAAAAACACATAATCATGTGCTTCAGTCTGCATTTCAAGCATTGGCCCTGCCACTGCGCCTCCTAAAACTCTTGTAAAGTCATTTTCTGCCTGATTTTGAATTTCATTTACTCCCCAGTCAATAAACTCTTCCCGAGTTGGATTCATAACAGCAGCAAATACAAGCAAAATTAAAATTATTAAAAGTAAAGAAGATCCTCTTTTCATTTTTATCACCTGTCCTGAGTTAAATAATTGTCAATCTTTTTTAATTGGTAAATGTCAGTTTTTATTTTATCAGCTTGAATAATGAAGTCAAATTTATCTATCTCTAGACAAAAGTCAAAGTCTTCAGCTGGCATTTCTTGCTGAGTTATCTGATTAAAAAAGCGATCACCTGCTGGTGAACGTAATTCTGCTTTTAACTGCTCTACCTGTGGTAATTTGATCTTTTTAGTTAACAATTCATTTAATAATTTAAGATATAATTCATCTTCAGCCGCTGGTGTAGCACCATTATTGCCCATTGCTACTATAGATACAGTGGCAGGATTTTTATATTTAATATATTCTGCTACTGCAGAAATATTGACAAAACTACCGGTTAAAATTGTATCTGCTTGGGCAGCCGCAATAATTCCTTTCGTTCCTGCACTTGTACTCAAAACTACTATTTTATTAGTTAAATTTTCCCGGGAAATAAAATAAGGTGAATTATTAAAATTAAAATCAGCTAATTTAATACCTTTTCTTTCTCCTACTAAAATAATATCAGAATAATTATCTTTTAATTTATAAGCTGTTTCTGCCTGACTAACTATGAATAAAGCAGTAGGATTCTGGTTTAAAATATAAGCAGCTGTTGTATAAGCTCGAAAAACATCAATAATAACCGTCAATCCAACTGCATCAGCTGCTCCCTGTAAATAATGACTCTTTCTTATTTCCACTCTTAACTATCTCCTTTATAAAACTAAATTTCTCTATTTAACAAATTATCGATAAATTTCTGCAACTGTTGGATTGGCTTATTTTTTATAAACCTTCTAAAAGCAGCAGTGGAGCTAAGTAGTCTTGTTAATTCAGAACCTCGCAAATTTTTTTGACCACGATTTACTTCGCCATTTTTAGTTATTAATATTTCTTGATAAGCAATAAATTCATAGTTTAGTTTCCCGGCAGCTGCCAAATAGTCAATCCCTCGTTTAACAGTTAGCACTGTAGTAGCAAGATCAAGAGCAGCCTGATTTAAATTAAAAATTCCATTTTCCTGCTCAAAACAATATTTTAAACGTTTCATTAGTAAATTAATAAATTTTTCTTTTTTTCCCTGTTGTCTATAGTTTACTAAAATTAACCGTTCACATTCAGTAAGCAAGATTACTTCTTTTAAAATAGCAGGAGTTGGTGGAATTGTCAAGATAACAAGTTGTTTAACCTGTCGATAATAGTTTCGATTAAAAATAGGATATAGATTTAATTTAAAACTTCCACTTCCTTCAGCAAAATAAGCTGTTTCAGGTTGACCTGATTTCAAAAGTTCAAGATCTTTTTGGCGCCAGTCTATTAGCTCAACCTTCATCTGATCGAATTTTGAAGCAGAATTATTAGCTTCAGTTAGTTGAGATATTTCATTTTGACAGCTAACAAGAGCTTTAATTTCAAGCTGTAAGCTTTTTCTACCTTGATAAATATTTTCAGTTAAATTACAAGCTATTTGCTGTCGATAATTATTATCTGTATTTCCAGCCCACCACCAGAGTGCTGTTATTCTGCTGCTGTTTGAACTTTTACTAGAACCTAACACAAATTTTTTGTGTTTACCAGCTGAAATCTCTCTGCTGCTGATAATCTCTCCTTCTAAATAAATAATCGGTTCAGGATTGGCTTCACCAAAAGGAGCAAATAATCTTAGTTTCTGATAAAAATTATTATTAAGCTCAGCAAATTCTAAGTTGAGATCAGCCTTAATAGTAGGTTTAATCTGCTGGTTATTTAAAGCTTCTACCAACAATCTTTGTAATCTTAATTTGAATTTTTCTAAGTTAGCTTTTTTAAGTGAAAATCCTGCTGCTGCTGCATGTCCACCATTTTTTTCTAAAAGATCAGCACACTTATTAATTAGCTGATTAATATTAATCCCTGTAATTGAACGAGCAGAACCAGTAATTAGATCATTTGCTCTACTATTGGTCATTAAAACGGCTGGACAATTAAAATTTTCCACAACTCGGCCTGCTGCTATACCAATTACGCCTTGATGCCAATCAGAGTTATAACTAACAACTGGTTGCGGGCTATCACTATTTAAAGTTTCTACCAATTGTTGATAAATTTGCTGGCTAATTTTTTTTCTTCTTTCATTTAATGACTTTAATTCTGCTGCCAGAACAGCAGCTGTCCGCCTATCTTCAGCTAGCAAAAGTTTAAGTCCTTTTTCAGCACTATCTATTCGGCCCGCTGAATTAAGTAAAGGACCAATTTGAAAGCCAAGAGTTTTTTCATTTATTTCAGATCGATTAAGTTCTAATTCATTATAAAGAGCTGTTAGTCCAATTCGATCAGTTTGCCTTAACTTTGCCAGACCAGTTTTAAACAAATAGCGATTCTCCCCCTGCAGAGGAACTACATCAGCAATAATAGCTAAAAGAAGTAAATCCAGAAAATCTTCAGCAGCTTTCTCATCTCCAGCTAAATTATAAAGTGCTTTAACTAAATAATAAGCCATACCAGCTCCAGGGAGCCAATAGCCCTGACTGTCTTTTCCTAACATTCGGGGTGAAATAACATAATCAGCTGGTGGAAGCCTATCTGGTAATTCATGATGATCAGTAACTATAAAATCTAAACCAATCTCTTTCGCAAATTTCACTTCAGCATAATTGGTAATTCCACAATCACAACTAATAACTAAATCAACTTTTGACTGATAGCCAGCCAGAACAGTCTGATTAAGACCATAACCTTCTTTAAATCTATCTGGCAGATGATAAATCACATCTGCTCCTAAATCCTTTAAAGCCCCTACTAGTATTGCTGTTGAAGTTATTCCATCTACATCATAATCTCCATAAATTAAAATTCTATTTTTATGTTTGATATGATCAGCAATAAATTTAACGATTTGGTCAAGTTTAGGGAACTTATTAAAACTTAGCGGAATATATTTATCTGGCTCAATAAATTCACTTATTTTTTGATAACTATCTAGACCTCGTTTGACAGCAAGACAGGCCAGCTTTTTATTTTTAAAATACTTTACTAGCTCAGAAGCAGGTTCAAACTCAGCTGCTTTTTTTATTATCATTATTTATTCAGTCACCCCTGCTTATAATAAATTAAAATTCAAATTCTTCAACTGATTCCCAATCAAGATTTAGATCGAGATCTTCTTCAAAAACCTCTATAGCTTCACTTCTTTTTCCACGACAAATTGGTCTATATTCACAAAATCTGCATTTATTTATATCTTCAGTCAGCGGAAACTCACTGCTAGTTAGAATTTCCTTCAATAATTCTTCAAAAAAAGTTTGATCTTGCTCAAAACTCTTTTTATCATATTTTAGGCTAACTGGCTGACCTGGATAACGGGGATTCCAGTAAATTAAACAAGGCATTGTCTCCAATTTATAATCTTGAGCAAAATATTTGTAACCAGCCTTTACCATTAAATAAAGATAAAAACGAGTCTGCATTGAACTTTTAATATCTTTCTGTTTAAAATCTTTTTTATCAGTTTTCCAATCATAGATAATGATTCTTGCCTGAGAACTATCATATTTAAGTAAATCATATTTAGCCAATAGCTTAAACTCAGCTTCTCTCAAACGCAACTCTTGTTCAGCAGCAATTATGTCAACTGCCGAGCAGAATCTTTTTAGCCTATTCAGCCAGGCCTGTAGAGGTTGTTTACTAACCAAAGTTGTTTCTTCTAAAGTAGGTTGATAATATCTCTGGGCTAACAAATGAAACTGCTGACCTAGCTTGAGATCCTGTCTAATTTCTTCGTTCATTCCCCACTCTGCTGGCCAATATAACCCAGCTAAATAACGATAATAGAATTTTTTTTGACAGCTTTGAAAAATAGCTAGTGATGACTGAGAAAAGTAAAGCTCTTTCAATTCTGAAACAGCCATTTAATTAGCCTCCTCTGAGCTCAAGCTGGCTTTTGCAGCCGCTGCGCTTTCAATAAAATTACTTAAAGCTATAAATACATAGGCGGGATCCTTATCCCAACCATTTTTTTTGGCATGAGCGCTTAAAAATAAGTTTTCGCGTGCCCTGGTTATTCCTACATATAACAATCTAATTCTTTCGGCAATTAGTTCCTGACGAGCTTTACGGTCTGGATCAACTGCTTTTTTTTCATGCAGCAAATAATCTAATTCAGCCCGGGCGGCAGCTTCAGGATTTCTAACTTCAGGAGTTAAATAAAATTTTTCTCCCATAAAATAATCGTCATCATCATATTGAAATTGACTTGAAGTAATACCTCCAATAAAAACAGTATCCCACTCCATTCCTTTTGCTTTATGTAGTGTAGAAAGACTAACTAAATCAGGTGATTCTTCAAAGCCTTCCATTTCAGTTAAAGTTTCTGCAAATTGACGTAAACGATCTCTAATTGCCGGCATTTCTGCTGTTAATTGATCGAGCTGCCAGGCTGGATTCTGCTGTAAAAGCCGACCAAACTCAAGTGCCAAGTTTTGAGCTAAAGCTAATTTTTTACCACTTAACTCAACTCTTTCTGCTAAAAATAAAACCAGCTCATCGGGTGGCAATTCTAAACCAGCTTCCAACCAGCCCTGAATTTTCTTTAAGCTGTTTAAAAAATAATTAAAACTAGCAAACTTTCTGATTTCTAAATCGAAACTATCACTATTTAAACCTGCTAGAGGATAAATTAAATTCTGCAATGACTTTTCATTCAGCACTTTATCCAGAAGTTCTTCTAAATCACTATTTTCAGTCTGATCGGTAAAAATTTCGTTAAATAAAAGTCGAAAGTTATTTTCAGCAGTTGGTTCAGTTAAAAATTTTAAAATAATTTCTAATTCCGTTAAAAAACTATCTCTAGAACTGCTCCCTGCAAGTTGATATTCACCACCTAATTTCGTGATTTCAGCTGCTATCTCTTCTAATTCACGACCAGTCGGCATTAAAACAGCTGTTGTCTGTTGATTATTTTCACGAGCTTTTCTCACTGCCTGAGCTGCCAGGAATTTTTTTTCTGCTGGCCAATCATCAAAAAGCTGACTACCAATTCGATAACCCACTGGTTCAGGATTAGAAATTGGATCAGAAGCTGGCGTAGCTTTAATATGTTTTTTTTCTAGCGGCTCTATGCCACGATCACCAAATTCTTGCTGACTCCAATCAACTAAATAATTTGCTAAGTCAATAATATCCTGACTGCTCCGACTTGAAATAGCCATTGTTTCTACTTCAACAGACTTTTGCTGACAATAGGAACGAAAAATTTGAGGATCAGATAAAGTAAAAGTACCTGTAATAGCCTGATTACTATCACCAACTCTAACCAAATTATTATCCTGTCCCGATAATATATAGAGCATTTCTTCTTGAGCTTGGTTAGAATCCTGAGCTTCATCTTCAAAAATATAAGTATATTGATCGGCAATCCTACTGGCAAATTCCGCGTCTTCTTTAAGTAATTTCAAGCTATGCTGAACAAGATCTTCAAAATCAAGCAGACCAGATTGATTCATTCTAGCTTCATATTCAGCAAAAATTTCTGCAGCTGGCCCTAAAATATTATGGGAACGTAAATTTGAATATTTAACCATATTTTTTAATTCTTCTCCCTGTAGTAAATTAAGTTTAAAATAAGCAATCATTGCTGCTACATAGGAAGGAAAATCATCTTCTTGCCATCGTTTAAAATATTTATCAAATTGATAGTTGTTTTTTTCCAAATTAAAGTAATTAACTAAACGGTCACGATTAGCAGCTGACCACTGCCTGCATAAATCTCTAATCCAATAATAGCGGCGACTGCTATCTATTAATTCAAACTCTTGATTAATTAATCTAGCAGCAGGCTTTTCTTTAATTATACCAAGGGCTAATGAATGAAGTGTTTTGACACTATAGCCTCTACTACGGGGTAAACCCTGCTCAGCTAAAAAATCACCAATTCTTTTTCTAAAGTTAGCTACAGCAGAATTCATATAAGTTACAATTAATATTTTTTGATCAGGATTTAATTGTTCTATAATTAAGTCGGCTGCTAATTTTGCCAGCACAGTTGTCTTTCCTGCTCCAGGAACA
Source organism: Halanaerobium salsuginis (assembly GCF_900114545.1). Classification (GTDB taxonomy): domain Bacteria; phylum Bacillota; class Halanaerobiia; order Halanaerobiales; family Halanaerobiaceae; genus Halanaerobium; species Halanaerobium salsuginis. The sequence goes on along the minus strand of NZ_FOTI01000010.1, from coordinate 26,280 downwards.
GCTGGCACGGCAAGCTGCCCACCCCGATAAGCAAGCACTTCTTTTTGCCCAGGTCTTGGTCTAAAATCCATTTTTAATCTCTCCTAACATTTAACCAGCGGTAAAGAGGGCCTTCCTGTTCTCTTCCACTGCTATTAAAAAAACTATCTGCTAAATAAATACCACTTTTAACCTTGTAAATTAAACTAATTAAAAAATCACTCAATTGATTAAGCCTAATTTCTTGATCTAATTGATCATGCCAGGCTTGATTTTGCTGCCACTGTTCCGTATAAATATATGGATTAACTAATTCTTTAGCAATGCTCTGCAGCCAGTCAGAACTAGAAATATCAAGTATAAATAAATATTCTATTCCTTTAAGTTCTGGTGAAAAAAGAAATTTATAAGGAGAAGCTAAAATTACACCTGGCTCTTTAGTCTGACCTTTAAAAATAGTTTCTGCTGCTAAAGTACCTTCATAAATCATATTTAAATAACGCTCACTTAAATCTTGATCTGAAACATGAAAATTTTCTACAGTTTGCTGAAATCTGGCTACTGATTCTATCATCTGGCGACAGGCAAAAATATCTTCTTGGGAAGGAGTAAGAGGAGCTAAAACTTCACTAAAAACTGCCTGAAAAAAAATCTGAATTGCAAGCTCTTCTGTTTTCTTTTCTAGCAACCAATCTTTCAAATAATCATACTTTTCAGAAGCAGCAAACCCAATTTTTGTTCTTAAATTAGCCTGCTCTAAATCAATTAGTCTCATTCCAGAAGCTGCAATTTCTCGAGCCAAGAGATAAGATCTTAATGGATCTAAATCTAATAATAAGGATAATCCCTGCTGCAGTGAAGAAACTCCAATTGCTGCTGTTTTATCGACATAGAAAAGATAAAGAATTAACAAAGCTCGTGCAAAAGGAATATCAATTAAGCGTTTAGAACGATTAAAATTACTTAACTGATATCCATTTTTCGTTAATATCTTTTCCAGACTAAAGCTTAATACTTTATCTATTTGAGGAGAAACAATAGCTATCTGATCAGATTTTACTCCCTTTTTAAGTAAAGCAACTACTTGTTGAGCAACCTTAATTAACATTTCTCCTCTCAGTTCACTATCAATTTCAGCTATAAATAGTTTAGAAGTAATAAAATTTGCTTTTCTATTTTTGATAACTTTTTTAATATCAACAGCTAGTTCACTATTAAGTGAACTGGATGTATAATTGTTTTTAAGTTCAATTATTTCAGCTGCCCCAGGAAAAAAGTTCTGTTTAGCTGCAGCCGGATCTCCCCCAAAAAAACGATTAAAACCTCCATTTTGATTAAAGGCAAAATAGCCTTCCAGACCAACTTTTAATAATTGAATTGCCAATTTTTGACCAGCTGGAATAAGTTTTTCTAAGTCATCAATTAATAAATACTGATATTTATTTTTAAGCAGATTCTGATATTTGCTATCAAATAATAAATTATCATTAAACATAGTAACTGCCGCTGAATAATCAAGTAATCTATACTTAAGACAAAATTTACGAAAAGTCAGCATAATATCCAGGGACTGTTGAGCATATTCCTGGCGTTCTTCATCATCACCACACCAGCTAAATAGCCTTGTTTTTAGTTCTTCTAAGTCAAGCAAATTAAAAGCAGCAAGATTCAAATTATCAATCAGCTGAACAGCAATTTGAACTGGCCTAGCTTTAATGTTAAGAAAATAAGATTTGGCTTTACGATACCGATCAACATAATTACTCATTAAAAAATGAGAAGTTTCAATATTCATAAAAGTAGGCTCAATTGTCTGCTGCTGACCACTATATTTTTTTTCAACTGCCGGCCAATTACGATTTAATTCCTGATTTATAAAACCAAAATAAGTAAATATTGATAAATTACCACTCCGATTTAAAGCTAAATCTTCTCTAAATTTACTAACTGCTCGGGCACTATTCAAAAAAAGCAGGATTTTTTCACTGCCAACTTCTGCTGCTAGTTGCTGATATTTTTTCTTAATCCTGGTAGTCTTTCCACTCCCAGTATTTCCTTGATATATTGTATACATCTGCTGGCCTCCCTGCTCTACCTAAAATATTATAAATAAAAACCAGATCATTAAAAATAGTTCTAAAATTAGTTTAGCTGTTGTCCCTGTTATTAAAGCAAATATACTGCTTAAAGCAATTTGAAATGACTTATTTTTATTCCTGCTCAAATAAAATTCTAAAATAAAAATTGTTAAAAATGGTCCAATAATAAAACCCAATGGTCCTAAAAATAAAGCACCTAAAATTATTCCAATTCCTGCTGCTAAAATAGTTTTATTACTACCACCTCTTTTTTTTATAAAATAGGCTCCAGCAAGATAATCTGCTAAAAATAATAAAATAGTCACTATAATAGCTGCAATCCAGAAATAAATCGAATAGCTTAAATCAACTTTTATAAATTTATAAAGAATAATTGCCAACCAGAAAAAAACTCCTTCTGGTAAAACCGGTAAAAAAATAGCAATAATTTCTAAACTAAACAAAATCAAAACCAAAATTATTAAAAATATATCCATTAGCTGACCCCCTTAAACTGCTTTTAATTCTAGCCTTAGTACATCTATCTGAATAATTTATTAACTAGAGTAAAAATAAATTAAATTTAAAATATGTTTAAATGAATTATATCATAAACTATTAAAAGCAAGCAAAAAACCCTATTTATTTAAACAGGGAATTTGCTTGCTCTTATTTAAAACATCACATTCTATTAAGTTTAATCTTATGAAATAAGTTGTGAACTTTTTACTTTAAGTTTAAACTAAATAGCATTTTAGGGAAACTCAAATTTATTAAATTTTAACTATTATCCTTTACCTGCTCTAAAACTTCTTCTATATCAGGGAGTTCTCCTAACTCATATTCTTTACTCCAGAGAATTTCTCCCTGGTCATTAATCAATATATTAACTCGACCTGAAGTTCCACTTTTTTCGATAAATATACCCAGTTTTTCAGCAAATTCACCATGGGGCCAGAAATCAGAAAGCATTTTTAGATTTTCAAATTCAAGTTTTTCTGCCCAGGCCTTTTTACTTGGTACTGGATCAATACTAAGTCCCAATGGAACTGTATTATTTGCTGTGAAATCAGCATAATTATCCTCTAATGACTGCATTTGTTTTCGGCAGACACTTGTCCAGGCCAAAGGATGAAACGATAGCAAAACATTTTTACCTGTAAAATCAGATAAACTAACTTCATTTCCAGTATGATCTTTTAATTTAAATTCAGGAATTTTTTCGCCTTGTTCAAATTTCATTTGCAGCGCCTCCTATTTAAAATGTTAACTATCTTAATCAACTAATTATAGTGTATCTTTATTGATAATAAATATCAAGTTATAATTTTACAAATCACAGATAATTAATTCAATTTATTAAAATTAAAGTATTTAAAGTTGATCATTAAGAAAGTTCTTTACTGATTTTAGCAATTATGTTATAATATTTTTTAGTTGATTGATTTGACTGGCTGTAGCGCAGCTTGGTAGCGCGCTTCGTTCGGGACGAAGAGGTCCGGGGTTCAAATCCCCGCAGCCAGACCATTTTTTATTATTTACAGCTTTACTCTCCTATGCATAATAATGAAAAAGCCGCCCAGTTAACCTGGCCGGCTTTTTCTTTAATAAAAATTACTGTTTAATTTATTTTTTCCATAATAGAACGAGCAATTACCAGACCAGAAACAGAAGCCTGCATTAACCCTCTTGTAATACCAGCTCCATCTCCACCCATAAATAAATTCTCTATTTTAGTTTCCAAATTATCTTTAACTGCCAGACGTGATGAATAAAATTTAACTTCTACCCCATATAAAAGAGTATCTCTACCATAAATACCAGGAGTAATTTTATCGAGCGCTTTTAACATTTCAATAATTCCAGTTAAGTGTCGGTGCGGTAAAACTAAAGATAAATCACCTGGAGTAGCTCCTTTTAAAGTAGGCTCAGTTACTGATCTTTCCAATCTTGCTTTAGTAGTTCTTCTCCCAGCCAGCAGATCACCTAAACGCTGAACCAGTACACCTCCAGCTAGTAAGTTAGCCAGTTTTGCAATATCTTTACCATAAGTTATAGGCTCATGAAAAGGCTCAGTAAATGTTTTACTTACCAATAAAGCAAAATTTGTATTATGAGTTTTAAAATCAGAATGACTATGTCCATTAACAGTAACCAGCCCCTGGTTATTTTCACTAACTACTTCTCCATAAGGAGACATACAAAAAGTTCTAACTTTATCATCAAAGGTAGGGGTATGATAAATAAGTTTTGATTCATAAAGATTGTCTGTCATATATTCAGTAACAGCAGCTGGGCATTCAACCCTAACTCCAATATCAACTGGATTAATAGCAGTTTCTATAGTTAAATTTTGAGCTTCTTTAGTCAGCCATTCAGCATTTTCACGACCAGCTGCTGCCATTACATAATCAGCTGTTATTTTTTCACCAGCAGCAGTTTCAACTGCTTTTATTTGATCAGATTCAATTAATAATTTTTTAACATTGACTCCAAATCTAATTTCAACCCCATTTTCAACTAAATAATCCTGCATATTCTGCAGAACTACCTGACTATACCCTGTCCCCAAATGACGTAAACTAGCGGGAATAAATTTAAGTTCTGCTTTAACAGCCTTTTTACGAAATTCATTCTTTTTATCATCAGTAACTCCAAAAATCCTATCAGGAGCACCAAATTCTAAATAAATCTCATCGGCGTAACTAATATTTTCAATTAAAGCCTGTCTACCTATATAATTTTCAAGATTACCACCAATATCCGGTGAAAGTGATAATTTACCATCACTATAGGCACCTGCTCCACCCCATCCGGAAACTATTGCACAACTAGGGCAGTTAACACAGTTGGTGCCAGGATTTTCTTTCATTGGACAAACTCTACGCTTAAGATCTGTCCCTTTCTCCAAAATTAAAATATCCAGCCCACTTTTTTGTTTAATTAATTCCAGGGCAGTAAATATTCCAGTTGGACCGGCACCAATAACAATCACATCATAATCTTTTTTACTCATTAATTTTTAAACCTCCAGGTTTTAATACTGTCTAAAATAATATTTTTTAGGCAAACCAATATGTATATTTCTGGACAATAAGCCAAAATCCTTTTTTTATTTTACTTTTTTTAATTAAAATTATAGATTTTTCAAGCAAAAATTTTTTATATTTAACTAGGGTAAACTAAAAAGGCTGGTGCTTATTTAAAATAGCACCAGCCTTTTTATTCATTAATTCAGCTATAATTTTTAGAATTTAATGGTAGTAGCAAGACCAAACTTAACTCCTTTAGCATTATCAGTTAAGGCTAATAAATCAGCTATACCAAAATCAATCTTGAAACTATTATTAATATTAATTCCCAAACCAGCTGCCAATTCAACACTTTCCCGCAAAGTTGAATAATTAATTCCCAGCCGTAGAGGAATCAGTTTAGTTTTTCTAAACTGACTGCCCAGTGAATAAATATTTTCATCCTGACCACCATCATAGTTAATTCTTTCATAATCAGCATAAAATACTGTATTGGGGCTATAATCTAGTTTAAGACCTAACCTTACTATACGCGGCAGATCATACTCAAGCTCATCTTCAATCACAGTTCCCTCAAAATCTTCTTCTTCTAGTTTAGTACTAGAACTAACTATAGTATAGCGAACTCCGTCTCGATAATAATCATCAGCTGTTAATTTTCCGATATTCATAACACTAAAGGCAAGACTATAATTATTTCTCAGCTTAAAAAGTAATCCTAAATCAAAAGCATTCCCAGTTGCTTCTGAATCATTACGATCAGCGTAAAATTCTGGTGAACTGGTTGAACTATAAGTTACGGTACCATCTGGCAAGAGAGTTGCAGTAATATTACCTCCACCAGAATAACTATAAATATCCCCCTCCAAATAATGATAAGTTGCACCAAAATACAAAGCTTCTACTAATTCAGATTTAGCTGTCATAGCTGTGCCAATTTCTCTAGCATAGCTTAACGAAAGATCAGTTAAGTTTACTGCACCACCTGCTGTCTGGCCAAGATCAGCAGTAACTGATGCACTATCAGTTCCAGACTCAAATTCAATTTCTGGTTCATCACCAGCAATAATACCAGCTGCATCACTATCAGCAGTTAGTATCCCTTCACCACGAGCATTAATACCAATTGTAAAGTTTTTATAAAAAATTTGAGTTCCAGCAGCAGCCATTCCTCCAACGAGCAAATCCTCATCTGATAGTTTAGCTGTAAAATCTTCATCACTAAATTCATCATTTTTGAAAACATTATTCCAGATTGAAAAACCAAAATTAGCTTTAATTGTAAAATTATTATCTCTCAGAGATAGTCCAGCCGGATTTGAATAATAAGCAGATTCACCAGTTAAAGTAGAAAAGTCAGCTCCTATTCCAATTGCCTCAGCATCCAGAGCAGCTAATGAGCTTTGCGTTGCAAGCATAATTAGACATAAAAATAGCAATAAGATATGCAGAGTTTTTTTATTCATTTTTTCCCCCTTGTTTGTCTCATAACAACTGACTAGTTAAAGCAGTTATTCTGTTAAGTTATTTCCTGCCTCCAGACGAGCTAAAATTAAATTATAACCATCCTCACCATACTCAAGTGAGCGTTTAACCCGACTAATAGTTGCTGTGCTCACTCCAGTTTCTTCTACAATATGATCATAAGTAAAACCAGCTTTTAACATTCGGGCAACTTCCAGGCGCTGACCAAGTGCCTTTATTTCACCGATTGTTGCAATGTCCTGAAAAAAATCATAACACTCTGCTTTATTCTGCAGCAGTAAAATTGCCTCAAATAACTGTTCAGTAAATTTATCTTTTAAATTTCTGGACAAAGTTGACACCTCTCTTCTGCCTTTATTCCCATTCAATAGTTCCAGGCGGCTTAGAAGTTATGTCATAAACAACTCTATTAACTTCACTAACCTGATTAACTATCCTGGTTGAAATAGACTGCATAACCTCATAGGGCAGCCGTGCCCAGTCAGCTGTCATTGCATCATCACTTGTTACAGCTCTTAAAATAATTGGATAACCATAAGTACGTTCATCTCCCATTACACCAACACTTCGCAAATCAGGCAGTACAGCAAAAGACTGCCAGATTTCTCTAGTCAAACCTGCTGTTCTAATTTCTTCCTGAACAATTGCATCAGCTTCCCTTAAAATTTCTAATTTATCCCAATCAACCGGGCCAATAATTCGAATAGCAAGTCCCGGACCAGGAAAAGGCTGACGCCAGACAATTTCACTTGGCAAACCAAGCACTTCACCAATTTTTCTGACTTCATCTTTAAATAAAAAGTGAAGTGGTTCAACTAATTCAAGATTCATTTCTTCTGGTAGACCACCTACATTGTGATGACTCTTAATTGTAGCTGCCTTATCTGTACCCCCACTCTCTATAACATCAGAGTAAATTGTTCCCTGAACTAAATAGCGGACATCTTTTATTTTTTCAGCTTCTTCATCAAAAACATTAATAAATTCATCACCAATTATTTTACGTTTAGTTTCTGGATCCTGAACTCCAGCTAGCCTTGCTAAAAATCTAGCTTTAGCATCAACATAAACTAACGGAATATTAAATTCTTCACCAAAAGTACGTTTAACCTGCTCTGCTTCACCTTTTCTCAGCAAACCATGATCAACAAAAATACAGGTTAACTGATCTCCAATTGCTTTATGAACAATAGCAGAAGCAACAGCAGAATCAACTCCACCTGAAAGTCCACAAATAACCTTACCCTGGCCAACTTGTTTTCTAATTCGACTAACTTCCTCATTAATATAATCTGCCATATTCCAATTTGCTCTGGCATTAATTATCCTAAATAAGAAATTATGGAGAATTTTTTTTCCCTGTACTGTATGATTCACTTCCGGATGGAACTGAACTCCATACAAATTACGTTCAAAATCAGCCATTGCTGCTACAGTTGTAGTTTCAGTCTGCGCCACTACTTTAAATCCAGTCGGAACTTCTTTAACATGATCTCCATGACTCATCCAGACTTGTGAATAGTTTTCTAGATCTTTGAAAAGATTCTGCTGACTAAAAATTTCTAAATCAGCTTTGCCATATTCACCCTGTTCAGCTTTTTCTACTTTACCGCCTTCTAAAAGCTGAGCCATTAGCTGCATACCATAACAAATACCTAAAATTGGAATTCCTAATTCAAAAACTCCTTGATCTACTCCAGGAGCACCGACAGCAGTTACACTGTCTGGACCACCTGAAAAAATAATAGCAACTGGATCAATTGCTTTAATTTCTGCCAGAGAAATATCATGACCTTTAATCAAAGAATAAACATTAAACTCTCTTACTCGTCGAGCAATAAGTTGACTATACTGACCCCCAAAATCAAGAATCAATATTTTATCGTAATCCATCAAATTCCCCTTCCACTTTTATTTACTAAAGTATACAGTGGAAAAGCCATCTTTGTCAAGAGCTGAGCGGAATAGTTTAGTAAGAAAAAGTTCCCTCAAACTATTAAAATAGTGAGGGAACTTAAAACAACTTTAATTAGACTTAAAATTAATCATTTTTAATTGCAGACTGAGCAGCTGCCAGTCGAGCAATTGGAACTCGATAAGGAGAACAGGAAACATAATTTAATTTAGTGCGGTGGCAAAAATCAATTGAAGCTGGTTCACCGCCATGTTCTCCACAAATTCCTACTTTTAATTCAGGTTTTTCCTGACGTCCAAGTTTGACTGCCATTTTAATTAATTTTCCTACTCCCTGTTGATCAAGGACAGCAAAAGGATCCTTGGCAAATATTTCTTGATCAAGATATTTGCTAATAAACTTACCAGCATCATCACGCGAAAAGCCATAAGTCATCTGAGTTAAATCATTAGTACCAAAAGAGAAGAAATCAGCATGACGGGCTATTGTATCAGCTAATAAAGCAGCTCTTGGAATTTCAATCATAGTTCCAATTCGATAGCTAATTTTAGCTTCAGATTCTGCAATCAGCTGATCAGCAACTTGTTCAGCTTTTTCTCTTAAAATAACTAATTCTTTTTCAGAGCCAACAAGTGGAATCATTATTTCAGCTTTTACATCATAACCTTTCTCAGCTTTAACTTCTAAAGCAGCCGAAATAATCGCCTTAACCTGCATTTCATAAATTTCAGGATAGGTAATTCCAAGTCGACAGCCCCGGTGACCAAGCATTGGATTCATTTCTTCTAATTCTCCAATAACTCTTCTTAGTTCTTCGACTGGTATAGACAGCTGTTCAGCTAAAGCTTTAATATCTCGATCAGTTTGTGGTAAGAATTCATGCAGAGGTGGATCTAATAATCTAATAGTAACACTTTTATCCTGCATGACTTTAAAAATACCTTTAAAATCATCCTTTTGATAAGGAAATAGCTTAGCAAGTGCTTTTTCTCTTTTTTTCTTACTATCAGCTACAATCATTTCTCTAACTGAAATTATTCTTTCACTATCAAAAAACATATGCTCAGTCCGACAGAGACCAATCCCTTCTGCACCAAAACCGATTGCTACTTCAGCATCATGAGGAGTATCAGCATTAGTATAAACACCTAATTTACGATATTCATCAGACCAGGACATTAGCATCTTGAAATTGTCACTTAAATTAGCATCTGTAGTAGCTACTATTCCAGCATATACTTCACCAGTACTTCCATTTAATGAAATATAATCTCCTTCATTAAACACTCGATCATTAACGAAAAATTTCTTTTCTGCTTCATCAACCTGAATTTCTCCTGCTCCAGCTACACAGCATTTACCCATACCACGAGCTACAACCGCTGCATGTGAAGTCATACCACCACGAGAAGTTAAAATACCCTGTGCTTTAACCATTCCTTCTATATCTTCAGGTGAAGTTTCTTTGCGAACAAGGATTACTTCTTCACCATCCTCAGCAGCTGCTACAGCTTCTTCAGAAGTAAAATAAACCTTTCCGGTAGCAGCACCAGGAGAAGCTGCTAAGCCTTTAGCCAATAAATCAGCTTTTTCTAATTCATCTTCTTTAAAATTAGGATGTAAAAGCTGACTAATATCTTCTGGATCAATCCTGGTAATTGCTGTTTCTTTATCGATTAAGCCTTCTTCTTCCATATCAACTGCTATATTGACTGCCGCATCAGCTGTTCTTTTACCAGTTCTAGTTTGTAGTAAGTACAAATCTCCTTCCTGGATAGTAAATTCTATATCCTGCATATCATGATAATGTTCTTCCAGTGTCTTAGTAACCTGCATAAATTCATCATAAACATCAGGCATTAAATTATTTAGCTCACTAATACTTTTAGGAGTTCTAATTCCAGCAACTACATCTTCACCTTGAGCATTGAGCAAGAATTCTCCAAAAACTTTATTTTCTCCCGTAGCAGGATTACGAGTAAATGCTACTCCTGTACCGGAACTTTCACCTATGTTACCAAAAACCATCGTTTGAATATTGACAGCTGTTCCTAAATCATGAGGAATATCATTAATATTACGATAAGAAATAGCACGAGAGTTATTCCAGGAACTAAATACAGCTTTGACAGCCATTAACAATTGTTCCTCTGGTTTCTGGGGAAATTCTATGTCCTTACGTTCTTTAATTAATTCTTTAAAATCACTAATGATCTGCTTTAGATCAGCAACTGTTAAATCTGTATCATTATCATAGTTTTTTTGATCCTTTGTTTTTTCCAGAAAGTTATCAAATTCATAGCCAGGAATACCTAAAACTACATTACCAAACATCTGGATTAAACGCCGATAACTATCATAAGCAAAACGAGGATTATTAGTTTTTTTGGCAAGGCCTTCCACACTTTTATCATTTAAACCAAGATTTAAAATTGTATCCATCATCCCTGGCATTGAAATAACTGCTCCTGATCTTACAGAAACTAGAAGTGGATCTTCAAGATCTCCAAAATTCTTTTCATTTTTCTTTTCTAGATCTTTCAGATATTTAAAAATATTTTCTTGCAAACTTTCTTCCAACTTTTCTCCAATTTCAATATAGTGAATGCAAGCTTCTGTAGTAATTGTAAATCCAGGAGGTACTGGCAGACCAATATTACTCATTTCAGCCAGATTAGCACCTTTACCGCCCAAGATAGACTTCATTTCTTTTTTACCTTCTTCAAAAGCATAAATATACTTTTTCAAAACAAAACCCCTCCTTTTGTTAATTCAGATCATTTATGATATCAATAACTAAATTAGCGGCTTCTTCTACTGCTTTTTTAGTCATATCGATAACTGGACAGCCAATTCTTCTCATTAATTTCTCAGCATATTCAAGTTCTTCCATAATTTTTTCAATTGAGACATAATCAACACTGCTGTCAAGACCTAAAACACGTATTCTTTCTCTGCGAATTTCTATTAAATCGGAAGGATCAATCATTAGACCAATTATTTTACGTCTGGAAACTTCAAACAGCTGCTCTGGTACCTTGGCTCCCTTAACAAGTGGTATATTAACAACTTTATAATTCTTATGAGCCAGATACATGCTAAGAGGTGTTTTAGAAGAACGAGAAACACCAATTAAAACTATATCTGCTTTAAGAATTCCCCGGGGATCTTTACCATCATCATACTTTACAGCAAACTCAACAGCTTCAACTCTTTTAAAATAATCTTCATCAAGTTTTCTAATTACTCCTGATTCTCGAGCTGGCTGCCGGTTTAAAAAATCAGTAAAAGTATTAAGACAGGGTTCCATAATATCAATATAAGGAATCTTTCTTTGCTGACAGTTTAATTTTAGATAACTGGCCAGCTCCTCATTAACTATTGTATAAACGACTATTACAGCTTGTGAGTCAATTCCCTGTAAAATATCATCAACTTTATTTTTGCTTTCAACATAAGGATATTTTTTAATTTCATAATCAGTATTCTTATATTGTTCTGCTGTTGCTCTTGCTACCTGCTCAGCAGTATCGCCAACAGAATCTGATAGGACATAGACCATAAAATTTTTTAACATATAATCACCCTATCCTGCAAAACTATGATTTGTTTTTCTAATTTTTCTAATTTTTATTATATCACCACCTGTATTATAATTCAATTTTTGTTAAAAAAATACTCTTTTTTTCACAAAAAATTATGAAAATTTAAAATAAAGCTAAATAATAATTAGTAACGGCTAATCTAATCTGATTAGAAATAGTATTTTTATTTTTAAAATAGCAAAGGTACTTTAATTTAAATCTTCATAATTAGCAAATTACTTACTATTTAATTAATTCTCTATTTCAAAAAGAAATCCTTTTTAAAAATTAAAATATTATCAAAAATATATTTTGCTTTACAATAATTTAGTTATATTTTCTCCAGTCAGAGTTAAAGTATAATTATAAATTAGATATAAAAAACCCAGCCCTTGATCAAGGGCTGGGTATAAATAACTAACTTTAATGACTGAAAAGGGCTTACATCATACCGCCCATTCCACCCATGCCGCCCATTCCACCGGGCATTCCACCGGGCATTCCACCATTATCATCATCGTCATCATCTTTGTCAGCTACTAAACATTCTGTAGTTAACAACATCGCAGCAGCACTGGCAGCATTTTGCAGAGCAGAACGTGTTACTTTAGCTGGATCAATAATTCCAGCTTTAATCATATTAACGTACTTACCATGCATAGCATCAAAGCCAATACCATCTTCTTTTTCTTTAATTCTTTCGACAACTACTGAACCTTCAAAACCTGCATTATTAGCGATCTGTTTTATAGGAGCTTCCAGTGATTTTCTTACAATATCAACACCAGTTGCTTCATCACCTTCTAATTCAAGTCCATCAAGAGCAGCCATTACTTTCAGGTAAGTTGTTCCTCCACCTGCAACAAGGCCTTCTTCAACAGCAGCTCTAGTAGCAGATAAAGCATCTTCGATTCTATGTTGTTTTTCTTTTAATTCAGTTTCTGTAGCAGCACCAACTTGAATTACTGCAACTCCACCAGCTAATTTAGCTAATCTTTCTTGTAATTTTTCTCTATCAAAATCAGAAGTAGTAGTTTCAATCTGTTTTCTTAACTGACTAATTCTATCTTGAATTTTAGCTTTATCACCACTACCTTCAACAATAGTAGTATCATCTTTAGTGATAGTAACTTTATGAGCTTGACCTAAATCATTAATACTTGCATTTTCTAATTTAAGACCTAAATCTTCTGTAATTAAAGTTCCACCTGTCAGAACTGCAATATCTTCTAACATTGCTTTACGACGGTCACCAAAGCCAGGTGCTTTTACAGCCACACAATTAAAGGTTCCTCTAATTTTATTTACAACTAAAGTAGCTAAAGCTTCACCTTCAACTTCTTCAGAAATAATCATTAAGCTTTTACCTGATTGAGCTACCTGTTCTAATAAAGGTAAGATATCCTGAATACTACTAATTTTTTTATCTGTAATTAAAATATAAGGATCTTCTAAAGCAGCTTCCATTGTATCAGTATCTGTTACCATATATGGTGATGAATAACCCCGATCAAATTGCATTCCTTCTACAACTTCTAAAGAAGTTCCCATACTCTTTGATTCTTCAACTGAAATAACTCCATCCTGACCAACTTTTTCCATTGCTTCTGCAATTAATTGGCCAATTTCGTCATCATTACCAGCAGAAATACTAGCAATTTGAGAAACAGCTTCTTTACCTTCTACAGGCTTAGAAATTGAAGCAATTTCAGCAGTTAATTTTTCAACTGCTTTTAAAATACCTCTTTTTAGTAGCATTGGATTAGCTCCAGCAGCCACATTTTTAATACCTTCTTTAAAAATTGCTTCTGCTAAAACAGTAGCAGTTGTTGTTCCATCACCAGCTACATCATTAGTTTTAGTAGCAACTTCTTTAACTGCTTGAACTCCCATATTTTCGTAATGATCTTTTAATTCAATTTCTTTAGCAATACTTACACCATCATTTGTAATAGTAGGAGAACCAAAGCTTTTTTCTAAAAGTACATTACGTCCTTTTGGTCCCAGTGTTACCTTAACTGCATTTGCTAAACGAGAAACTCCGCTTTCTAATTTACGGCGTGCATCTTCACCGAACTTTAATTCTTTTGGCATCTGAATCCCTCCTGTATAGATTAAACTGAGTTATTTTTTTAGAATAAGTAAATAAATAAAAATATTAAAGCTTATTTAGTTTTTTAAATAACTAAATTTACAATTAAATAAAAACTAATTTAAATTTGTTAAAGACTACTCGATTACTGCCAGCACATCTTCCATTGATAGAATAATATACTCTTCTGAATCAAGTTCTACTTTAGTTCCAGCATATTTATCAAAAACTACTGTATCACCAACTGCAACTTCAGCTTCTTCTCCTTCTGGAGCAATTTTATTCCCAACAGCAACAACTTCAGCTTGTTGTGGCTTTTCATCTTTTTTAGCTGTATCTGGTAGTACAATACCACCTTTTGTTGTTTCTTCTTTTTCTTCCTCCACATATTTAACTACAACTCTGTCTTTCAACGGTTTAATACTCATTTAAAAATAACCCCCTTCTAAATATTATATTTATTTTTATAATAATTAGCACTCGCTATGAGTGAGTGCTAACAAGCACTGTAAATATAATACCTAAGAAAATGAGGAAAATCAAATCTTATTTATCGTTTTAAATAACTATTTAAGGTTTTAAAACCCAATTAAGAAACATTAAGTCTTTTATTCTCTAAATAAATACCATTAACAATCTATATCTGAGTTATATCTTTAACAGTTCTGTTATATATAGTATTAATGACTGTAATCAAAAAGATTTTAAATATTTAAATAGTAAAGTAACTACTTATAAAAGAATAATTTCTGCTGATAACTGATCTGCTAATTGACTATAGTTGCAGCCAAGTAAATCATCTCCATAATAGTCATAAATTACTGCTGGCAGAATTATTCTATTAATCTTCTGGTGATCTGGCTGGATAAGATAATTATTGACTGCGAATTCGATATCTGAATTAACTAATAAACCAGCAGCTTTAATTGAACCACCAAAAAATTTATTTTCTGTTTTAATCAAATCTAAGTTGAAATTATCATCTCCTAAGTATTCAGCTAATATACTATTGAGTAATGGATAAGCCAAACTTGAAGTAATGACTAAAGTTGCTATATTCTCCCCTGTAGTCTTAGCTGCTTCTGCATAAGCTAATAATTTATTAAGCTGTTCTAGCTCAAAATCATAGGACATAATCAAACCTGACTTCTCAGCAGCATTCTTTTTAAGTATAAGCTTAAATTCTTGCTTTTTACGTCTAATTAGCAGCTCAGGATTAGCTAATTTCTGCAGTTTATAAAAACTTTCCACTCGCGTGCTGACTTCCTTATTATTAATAGTTTGAATAATATCACCTGCTATTAAGCCTGAACTGTCAGCAGGTGAATTTGAGATAATTCCACAAACCTCTACCTGCAGATCAGTTAATAATTGTGGTTCAATTATAATTGGATAATTATAATTGAACTGTTCTTTTTTAATAAAAGAATTCAACTGCTGATAAGCTGCTTTGTCTACCAACAAGTCTGGATCAGCATAAATACTAAAACCAGCCAAGAAAACACGCAAAACTTGGGGAGGATAATCTGCTAAAAAATCAAAAACTTCTTTTAAGTAATCAAGTCCTTTTAGATGATGCATTGAAACTATACTGGCTTCAAATTGCAATTTGTGCTCAGTAAGTTTTTTAATCAATTTAAAAACATTATCTGGTCGGGAATCATTCATTAAAAAAACCCGTTCAGCAGGAGCGGGAGCATTTAAGGAAATATTTAAAGCTAGTGGTCCTAGCTCAGCTAATTGACTAACCCTATCTGGAGTGAGAAATGAACCACTAGTAGTTATTTTAATTTCTAAATTAGGCCATCTTTTTCTTAATTCTTTTAAGATCTGCCAGATTTTAGGATGGGCAAATGGCTCTCCTTCAATAATTTTGCTGGCTGATTCACCAATATAAACAGGTTGCTCGGGGTCTAAAAATTCAATCATAGTTTTAATTAATTCAAATTCTAAATGACCAAAACTATAGCTTTTTATAGAATGGTGATTGTTTTTATGACTGCAAAAAATACAGTTCAATTTGCAGATTGAAGTAATTGGTAGTATATTATCATTTTGTACTGTTTTTAAAAGTATCTCTTCCCGTGTGCGTTCACGAGAACCAGTTTTTTTGTTTTTCATACTTAATCACCTGATAATTTATAATTTAAGAGCTGGATCAGCACTCAAGCTAAGTTCAGCAAAGTCTTTTTCTAAATATTGATAATAAGCAACTGCACCAATCATAGCTGCGTTATCAGTACATAAGTCTAATGGCGGATAATATAATTTTAAACCTAGTTCAGTTGTTTGTTTACTAATTGATTTTCTCAGCTGTTGATTAGCAGCTACCCCACCTGATAAAACAATACTTTTAGCATTATACTTTTTAACAGCAGCCATTAAATTACTGCTCAAACTGTCAATAACAGCAGCCTGAAAACTAGCTGCTAAATCTGCTTTATTAACTAAATTACCTTTTTGCTGTTGATTATTTATATAATTCATTACAGCTGTTTTTAAGCCACTAAAACTAAAATTAAAACTATCGCCTAGATCAGCCCGGGGAAAGTCAACTGCAGATGGATCACCAGACTGGGCAGCTTTTTCTATTGCTGGTCCACCAGGATAGCCCAATCCCATAAAACGAGAAATTTTATCGAAAGCTTCTCCGGCTGCATCATCCTGAGTAGAGCCTAAAATTTTATAGCCCCTTCTGCTGGCAAAATAAAGCAAATCTGTATGACCACCGGAAACTGTCAAACAAATAAGAGGTTTTTCAATGTCTGGGTTAGCAATAAAGTTAGCGTAAATATGCCCAGCTATATGATTAACCCCAATTAAAGGTATTTTTAAAGCCAGAGCAATTGTTTTAGCAGCTGTAAGACCAACTAATAATCCACCTACCAACCCCGGACCATAAGTAGCCGCTACTGCATCAAGATCACTAAATTCAACTCCAGCTTCTACTAATGCCTGATCAATTACTGGTAAAATTAGTTCTAAATGTTTACGGGAAGCAATTTCTGGAACTACCCCACCAAATTTTTGATGCAGTTTAACCTGGGAAGAAACTACATTTGATAAAACTTCTGTTCCATTTAAATTAACAGAAGCTGCTGTTTCATCACAAGAACTCTCCAGAGCCAAAATTAAGATATCCTCTGTTTCATTTTTTATTTTTTGAGTAAACTGCATTTTAATTGCCTCCTGCCAAATCAGTTTTTTTACCATACTTCTGCTGCCAATTAATTTCAGCCTGGGGCTGCTTTAAATAAGCTGGTTTAAGCTGATAAATATCATCTGACTGATCCATTGCTAAATATTGAGCTGCTAATCTTGCTAGTACAGCTGCTCTAGGAAAGTCATTTTCTAAATTAGCAAATTCAACTCTAAAACCAGCCGCTGTCAAAACTTCTTTCACTGCAATTTTTGGCTCTCCTAACAAAGTTAATTTAAACTGCCGGTAATCAGCTAAAATTTCTGGTAGTTTAGTAATTTCAATTCCAGCTGGTTTAATTATCGCTTTTCGCGAATTAAAGATAAGATTATTACTGGCTGAAATAGCCTGTTGTCGTTCAGCTACTTTACCTAATTGTCTTTGATAAAGTGCAGTATAGACTCTTTTACGTCTGGCATCAAATAAAGGTAGTAAATACTCACCCTCTACAGCTGCTGCCAGAAGTTCAAGGCTTGAAACACCCTTAACGGGTATTTTAAAAATTCGTGCCAGTAATTTAACCGTAGTAATTCCAATTCTTAGCCCGGTAAATGAACCAGGCCCAACAGTTACTCCAATTCCGCTTAAATCTGCAACTTCAAACTCAGTTAATTCAAACATAGACTCAATTAAAGGCAGCAATTTTTCACTATGCTGCCTTGGTAAATGTAAATTATGTTCAATGACTAGCTGCTGCTGATTAAGCAGTGCCAATCCTAAAACTTCTGTTGCTGTATCAATTGCCAAAGTTAACATTATTTTTCAACCTTTCTACCAAGTTTTGGCAGCTTTCTCCTTCTGCCTGAAAACTAATTTTTCTCTGCCCAACTGCTAATTTTTCCAATTTTAAATAAATAAAATCAGCCGGAATTAAATTAAAAGCAATTTCCGGCCATTCAATTAAAATAATAGCATTTCTATTTAGATAATCTTCAAACCCAATTGTAGCTAGTTCAGCTTCTGACTGCAGTCTATATAAATCCATATGAATCAATTCAGGAGAACCTTGATATTCCTGAACTAAATTAAAAGTTGGACTACTAACTTTTCCTTGGTACCCCAATCCTGCTGCTAGAGATTTAGTAAATAATGTTTTACCTGTTCCCAAATCTCCAGCGCAAAGAATCAATAGAGGTGCTGTCAAATAATTGGCAATCTCTTCTGCCAACTGCTGACTTTCTACAGGGGAATTACTAATAAAAGAAAGTTCAAGCTCATCCATTTATTTGCCCAACTCCTCAGAACGTTCTGTCGCTTTAGTTACTGCTTCTATAACAGCTGATCTAAAACCAGCTGCTTCTAAGGCAGCAACTCCTGCAATTGTGGTACCTGCTGGTGAAGTTACCATATCTTTAAGCTCAGCTGGATGCTTATCTGTTTTTAAAACCATTTCAGCACTACCTTTAACTGTCTGTGCAGCTAACTGAAGGGCAGTTTCTCGATTAAGTCCTTTTAAAACACCAGCATCAGCAAGTGCTTCAATAAAAAGGTAGACAAAAGCAGGTCCACTACCACTAAGACCAGTTACTGCATCCATATCTTCTTCTGAAGCTTCTTTACTTAAGCCTAATGCAGCAAAGATTGACTGAACAAAATCTTTTTCTTCTGCTAAAACAGAAGCTGAAAAGTTTAAAACACTCATCCCAGCTCCAACTAAAGCAGGTGTATTAGGCATTACTCGAATAATTTTAGCTTCTTCCCCTAAATAGCGGTTCAAAAGTTTCATTTTAACCCCAGCTGCAATAGAAATTATAATTTGTTTATTATTAACTTCCCTAATTTCTTCTAAAACAGATCTAATTACCTGAGGTTTAACAGCCAAAATAATGTAATCAGCCTGAGCTGCTTTTTTATTATCAGTAGTAAATTGAAGATTTGAATATTTTGTTTGTAATTTATTCTGAACAGTGGTTCTTTTATCTGCTACAATAATTTTATCCAGGGGAACTACTTCTTTTTCTGCAATTCCAGCTAAAATTGCCTGCCCCATATTACCTAATCCAATAATTGCCAGCTTCATTAATAATAACCCCCTTCTCTTAAACTTATTCGCGAATCTGACCATCACCCATAATTATATACTTAGTTGTAGTTAATTCCTTTAAACCCATTGGCCCTCTAGCATGAAGCTTTTGTGTACTAATTCCTGTTTCTGCGCCCAGACCAAATTGACCACCATCAGTAAAACGAGTAGAAGCATTAACATAAACTGCTGCAGCATCAATATCAGCTAAAAAAGCACGCGCCGTGGTATAATTTTCAGTAATAATTGCTTCAGAATGACCAGTACCATACTGATAAATATGGTCAACTGCAGCTTGATAGTCTTCAACTACTTTAACAGCCATAATATAATCTAAAAATTCAGTTGCATAGTCTGCTGCTGTTGCGGCGTGTAAATCAGGTACAATTTTCCGGCTCAGTTCACAACCACGCAGTTCTACCTGATGCTTTTTAAAAATGTTTGCTATTTCAGGTAAAAATTTTGCTGCTACTGCCTGATCAACCAGCAAAGTTTCAGCAGAATTACAAACAGAAGGACGAGAATATTTAGCATTAAAAACTATTTTTTTAGCCTTAGCTAAATCCGCTGCCTGATTAACATAAACATGACAATTGCCAACCCCAGTTTCAATAACCGGTATCTTAGATTCATTTACTACCCGCTGAATTAAACCAGCACCACCCCGGGGAATTAAAACATCTAAATAATCATTTAAAGTAAATAATATTTCAACAGCCTTACGATCTGTTGTCTGAATCAGCTGCACACATTCTTCGGGCAAACCAGCCTGATTTAAACCTGACTGAATAATATTGGCTAAGATTTGATTTGACTTAAACGCATTTGAACCGCCCCGTAAAATAACTGTATTACCTGATTTTAAGCATAAACCAGCTACATCAACAGTTACATTGGGACGTGCTTCATAAATAATTCCAATTACCCCGAGAGGAACCCTAATTTTACCAATCTGCAGTCCATTAGGCCGTTTCCACATCTCAGGAACTTCTCCAATTGGATCAGCCTGTCCAGCAACTTCTCTTAACCCAGCTGCCATAGAACTAATTCTAGCTGGAGTTAATTTAAGCCTGTCCAGCAGGGCTTTACCAATCTCATTTTGACGGGCGGCTTTCATATCCTGTTTATTGATCTCAATAATTTCTTGCTGTCTTTCCATTAGTTTATCTGCAATTAAATTTAAAGCTTGATTTTTAAGATCACTATCAGCTTTAGCCATTATTCGAGCTGCTTTTTTAGCTGCCGCCGCCTGGGAAATTAGTTCTTCTCTAATACTCATTTTTATCTCCTCCTACTACCATATTATCCCGATGAACAACTTCACTTTTATTAAAATAGCCCAGCACAGTTTCTATTTCATCAGAATGTAAACCCTTGATCTGATCAATTTCAGCTGAATTATAGTTAACAATACCCTTAGCAATTTGCTCCTTTAAATGATAAATACTAACCAAATCTCCACTTTTAAATTTGCCCTTAATTTCTTTAATCCCACCAGGTAACAAACTTTTACCCCTGCAAACTAACGCAGCTGCAGCCCCATGATCAACTAAGATTTTACCCTGGGAATGAAGATTAAAATTTAACCATTGCTTTCGTTTAGAAAGTCGATCTGGTTGAGCTAAAAAAGTTGTTCCTAAGTTAAATTCATTCCTTTCTGCCATCTTAATTAATTTCAAAAGCGAATTTTTTTCTTTACCAGATCCAATTACCATATCAATTCCAGAATTAACTGCTATTTTAGCTGCTTCTATTTTGGTTGCCATTCCTCCTGTACCAACAAAACTGCCTTTTCCCCCTGCCATAGCCTCTATTTCGTCTGTAATATCGGTAACCTTATTAATTAATTTTAGCTCCCCAGCAGCTTTTTCTGGATTAGCATTATAAAGCCCTTTTACATCTGATAAATTAATTAAAAGATCTGCTTCAATCAGGCCAGCCACCCTGGCGGCAAGAGTATCATTATCACCAACTTTTATTTCATTAGTAACTATAGTATCATTTTCATTAATAACAGGAATAACATCTTTTTCTAATAAAGTAATTAAAGTATTAAATGAATTTAAATAACGATTTCGATTTTCTAAATCACTAGAAGTTAGCAAAATTTGAGCACATTTAGCTCCATATTCACGAAAAAACTTATTATAGATACCAATTAAAAGACCTTGCCCAACAGCTGCACAGGCTTGTTGCTCTGGGATTGCAGTTGGCTTAGTTTGATAGCCTAGTTCCCCCATTCCAGCTGCAATTGCTCCTGAACTAACTAAGATAACTTCATAACCTTTATTTTTTAAATCAACTAATTGCCTGGCCAGACTATCAATTTTAGTAAAATTCAATTTTGCATTTTTATTACTTAAAGTACTGCTACCTACTTTAACAACAATTCTTTTATATTTCATATTTAAAATCATCCTAATCTACTACAAATTCTTTCTAAATCTTATGTATAATTATTTAAATTAAATTGCTTTAAGTTATTATAACAAATTTTAAGCAAGATAAAAAGGGAAACAACTATCAACAAAATAGTTATTTCCCCAGTAATTAATTTAAGCAGTTCTGCTTTTATATGATTTATTAAATTGATTATAAATTTAAGCTAATTGAACTTTTAAAACATTTTCGCCTGCTTCTACTACAGATTTTTTAACTAATTCAAGGCTATCAACCTTTTCCATATTAGTGATAATAACTGGAGTAGAGATAGATGGTGCATTTTCTTTAATAAAATCAAGATCAATTTCAATCAAAGGAGTGCCAACTTCTACTTTATCACCATTTTCCACCAATTTAGTAAATCCTTTTCCATCAAGTTTAACCGTATCGATACCAATATGAACCAGAACTTCAAGACCATTTTTACTTTTTATGCCAACAGCATGCCCAGTGGAAAAAATCTGTACAATCTCTCCAGCACAGGGCGCTTTAATTACATTTTCTTCAGGGGTAATTGCAAAACCATCTCCCAGCATCTTCTGGGCAAAAGCTTCATCAGGCACCTCCTGTAGTTCATTTACCTGCCCTTTAATTGGAGCAGTAATATATTCTTCTTTTTTCTTAAAAATATTAAACATTCTATCTCCTCCTTAAAGTTATTATAATATATTTCTTTTTTATTAGCCAGTCTCAGTTTAAAATAATTAATCCTTACATAATTTGCTTTATCTTATCTTTTAAAGCATCTGATTCCGGACCAAAAACAACCTGTACACTACTACCAGATTTCATAACACCTGAAGCCCCTAGTTCTTTAAGCTGCTTTTCATTTATCTTAGTATTGTCAACTACTTCTAATCTCAACCTGGTAATACAGGCGTCAACACTTTCTAAATTTTCACTACCACCTAAAGCTGCAAGAATCTTAGCTGGTCTTTTTGTAAGCTGATCAGTCTGCTTATTTTCTTTTCTCTCACCAGTGTCTGTTTCCCGACCTGGAGTCTGGAAATTAAATAAAGGGATTGTTACATAAAAAACTGTAAAATAAAGTACAGCCATAACTGGACCAACTATCAACCAGAAAGCAGCTGGATTACCTAAATTAGATAAACTTAATACATAATCAATTGCACTGGCTGAGAAAGTATAACCAATTCTAATATTAAAAAAGTTAGTTAATAATCCTGAAATAAAAGCTCCAATTATATGAAAAACATAAAGCGGTGGAGCAACAAAAATAAAAGAAAACTCAATCGGTTCTGTAATTCCTGTTAAAAAAGAAGTGACAGCAGCTGTTGTTAACATCCCTGCAACTTTAACTTTATTTTCTGCCCTGAGATACATAGCCAGACAGGCAGCTGGTAAAGCAAATAGCATAATCGGAAATTCTGCTGCCATAAAACGTCCTGCTGTTGGATCACCTGCAAAAAAGCGAGCTGTTTCTCCTCTTAACACCTGACCTGAAGCAGTAGTGAAGCGACCAAATTCATATAAAAATGGTGGATAATAAACATGATGCAGACCAACAGGAATTAAAGCCCTCTTCCCAGCTGCATAAAGTGCTGGTCCCAGTGATGAATTCATTGCAAATCGAGCAAATTCATTAATTTTTATCTGGATAGGAGGCCAGATAAAAGATAAAACAACCCCGGCCAATAGAGCGCCTAAAGCTGTTACAATAGGTACCAAACGTTTTCCTGCAAAAAAGCCTAGATAAGGGGGCAATTCAGTAGTATGAAAACGTTTGTAAAGTTGAGCAGCAATAATCCCAATTACAATACCACCGAATACTCCAGTGTTTATTGATTCAATATTGCCTCCGGTTTGCTGGGAAATACTAATTAAATCAGCCATAATATTTAATACATTTGCAAAAACTGTATAACCAACTCCTGCTGCCAGAGCAGCAACAGCATCTCCTGCAAATCCTATTGCAACACCAAGTGCAAAAATTAGTGGTAAATGATCAAAGATAGCTATACCGCTATTAAACATTACCTGACCAATATTTGCATAAATACCAGTATGGCTCTGTAAAAGCCTTCCAACTGCAACTAAAATCCCTGCTGCTGGCAGCACAGAAACTGGCGTCATCAATGCTTTCCCAATTTTCTGTAGTTTTTTAAATCCTTTCATAAAAGATCCCTCCTCGCATAAATTAAAAGTTAAATCATTTGCTGAACAGCCAACTTTATAAAATAAACATTATAAAAAGCTGCTTAAATAATTTCCTCCTTGATCAGTTAATGATTAAAGGTAATTATCTAACCAGCTTTTGCCTGATTTAACAGTAACACGCCTATCTGTTATATTTAGTTTTGTATTAAAATCTTAAACTTTTAAATCTCTTTTTAAACGATGTAAATGCAAAGCAAGATAGCCTTTTTCAGCTTCTGGAACTTGACAGTTAAATTCAGTTTCAATAATAACAGCCAATTTTTCAGCCAGGTGAAATGAAAAAGCAAAACTTTCTTTTATATTTTCTAACAACGGATTAGGATTATCAGACTGACCCTCTATCCTTTCCAGAGCAAAACGAAGATGATTAACTAGACGAGCATAATTTAAACTATCATAACTAAGCTGAGATCCCAAATTTTTTTCTACTTCCATGACCAGTTTTTTAATTAAAGTTGTATTTTTTAATGTCTTAGAAACACCATGCTGGTTTCTAGCACCATGAATATGAAGAGTAATAAAGCCAACCTCACTTTCAGGAATAGATAGTTTAAAATGCTTTTCTAACATCTCTACTGCCTGAGCAGCTAATTTATATTCCTGACTATAAAGAGTTCTTGTTTCGGCTAAAAAAGGATTAGCTACTTCAATTCCTTCTTTGAATCTTTTTAAAGAAAAGGCAATATGGTCAGCAAGGCCAATTCGAATATGCTGATCCAACTCTTCTCCCAGCTCAGCTGAAACCATTGTAATTATTTCTTCAGTTATAGCAATTATCTCACTATCAACTTCAGCTAAAAGCTGAAAATAATTATCTCTTTTTTCCCCCTGTACAGGACTAAATTCTTTTTCAAATTCAAATTTATCTTTTGCAATTAAATCACCTTGTTGACGGGAAAAGCCAATTCCTTTGCCAATGAAAATTGATTCTTGATCTGATTTTAGATTTACTGCTAAAATTACATTATTATTAAATATTTTTTTAATTTCAAATTTCACAGCTGCAACCATAATTTCCTCCTTTAAACTAAGCTAATCCACTCCTTTTTTAAAACTATTTAATTGCTAAATATAATTAAAAAACAAAAAATCCAGCAAAAGATAACAAATTCACAGCTATTTGCTGTTACTTAAAATTTATCTTCTCCCAGATCATGCCTGATTTAACAGTTACACTCTTATAAAATTAATATTATATTTACTACTTAATTAATAATACCAGTCTTAATTTGATTTTGCAAGTCTTTTAATAGATAAAAAAATCAATTTAACTATTGTTTAATTGACATTGCCAACTTTTGATAGGCCAAGACCAGTCAATATCCCGGGAACATAATAAAACAATTTAGATTATTTCCCAAAAATCAAATTTTTATAATTATTAAATTAACTGGTCGAAATATTTCGACCAGTTAATCATTAAAATAATTCTATTTTAATTCTTTTTTAATACTGTCAGCAATCATTTCAGCCTTAGTTCCAACTACAACCTGGGCATTATTTTTATTTGCTTTTAAAACACCAGTTGCACCGAGTCTCTGAAGAGCTGATTCGTCTATTTGCTCAGTATCATTAAGTTCAAGCCGCAATCTTGTAATACAGGCTTCAATCTGTTTAATATTAGCTGCTCCTCCCAGAGCTTTAATATATTCTTGTGATTTAGATCCACCAGATTTAGTATTCTGCTGTGATTCTGGCATAATACTCATTTCTGTTTCACCAGCTGCTACTTCAGATTCAAGCCTACCAGGAGTAGCTATATCAAATTTTTCTATTACAAAACGAAATAACAAGTAATAAATAACAAAGAAAACTACTCCAATTGGAATAATTAATAATGGTTTTGTTGCCAAACCATAGTTTAAGAAATAATCAATTGCTCCAGCTGAAAATCCAAAACCATGTTGAATTCCCAAAATATAAGTAACTACTAATGAAAGACAGTAATGTACAATAAGTTGTGTAAATTAAATATCGATATTTTTTTAAAATAAAAAAAGAGGAATCCTTCTTTAAGTGGTTGAATATATTTATCGACGAAAATAAAAAATCAAACCACTAGGAGGACTCCTCATGAAAAGTATACCTGAAAAACCCAACAATGGTCAAGTGAATTTTGATGACATGATTAATGATTTGATCAAAAATTTTCTCGAAAAATTGCTTAAGTCTGAATTAACCGAATTTCTAAATTACGATAAATATGAAGTTACTGGTAAAAACTCTGGCAACAACCGCAATGGTAATTATTCTCGTAACTTCCAGACTAAATA
>NZ_FOTI01000024.1 GCF_900114545.1 Halanaerobium salsuginis | reverse complement strand
GGAGTCTAAAAAAGATAACCAGATTTAGTCCCTGAAAAACTGAGAGTTCAACAGCCTCGCCATTAGTGTTCACCAGTAAGTTTTGAGTACAAAGGCAGCTGCCTGCTAAAGCAGCAGAAAACAAATAGGACACAGCATACGTGTTAGGAGTTCATATCAGTCTCAGGGGATCAGACTTTTAAAGTAGTCATGTAATTACATGCCACAAGGGGGATCAAAATCTACCCTGGATATCTTTAAATATCATTATATCAGGGACTAAATCTAAAATTAATGGAAACAAGAAAGTTTATATTTAAATGGTGATATATTTCAATATCACTAAGTATATTATACGAGGAGGAATTGTTTTGTATTTATTAACTGTCGGGATTAATCATAAAACAGCACCTCTTGATATTAGAAATAGTTTATCACTGCAAGAAAAAGAGCTTAGAAAAAAACTCTTAAAGAAACAGCAAGAATTAAAGATGAATGAATTTCTAATTTTAAGTACCTGCAATCGTTTTGAAATTTATATTTTTTCGGAAAGTGATAATTATAAACAGCAATTTTTAAAAGATTATTTTTATCAATTTTTCTATCAAAATTTGCGAGAAGATCTGCATTATAAGTTAGATAGTCTTAGTAATTATCTTTATTTTAAATTTGATTTACAGGCAGTAGAACATCTTTATCGAGTTGCAGCTGGTCTAGACTCGCTTGTTACAGGTGAAACACAAATTCTGGCCCAATTAAAGCGACAGTTTAACGATTACCAGACTCATAATCTAACCGATAGCTATTTAAATCAGCTTTTTCTGGAAGCAATCCGGATTGGTAAATTGGTTAGAACTGAAACTAAAATCAGTGAAAAGGCTGTTTCAGTTAGTTATTCGGCAGTTGAGCTGGCCCGAAATATATTTGGCGATTTACAGGGAGAAAAAGTAATGATTTTAGGAGCAGGAGAAACTGCTGAACTGCTGTTAAAAAATTTAGTTAACTATGGTGTAGAGGGAATAATAGTTGCTAATCGAACCTATAGTAATGGTCAAAAATTGGCTGATAAGTATGGCGGTGAAGTTATTCACTGGCAGCAATTAACTGATCGCATTGCTGAGGTTGATATTATTATTGCTTCAACGGCTGCTCCTCATACTGTTTTACATAAAAATGACTTGAAAGCAGCAATGCAAAAAAAGCATGGTCCAATGTTTTTAATTGATATTGCTCTACCACGTGATATTGATTGTCAGGTTGAAGAACTGGCTGGAGTCCATCTTTATAATATTGATGATCTTCAGCAGGTAGTTGATCATAACCTTGACATAAGAGCTGGTGAAATTTCTAAAGCAGAAGCTATTATTGCACAGGAAAAATATAAATTCAGACGCTGGCTGCGTGAAAGAAGCTGTGTGCCTCTAATTAAGGAAATGCGGGCAGATGCAGAACAAATTAAAGCAGACGAGGTAGCAAGGGCTCTTCATCTGCTGGCTACTTCTGAATTGTCGGCTGAGGAAATTATTGAACAGTTAGGGCATCGACTTTTAAATAAATTATTACATCAGCCAACGATAGGATTAAAAGCAATAGCAGCAGAAGAACCGGTTCATAAAAAAGAAAAGTTAGCAGTTATTAAGAAAATATTTGCAGTTGGAGATTAAAAAATGGGAAAATATCCAGTTAATTTAGAACTTAAAGATAAAGCAATTTTATTAATCGGTGCTGGTTCGGTTGCGCTGCGTAAATTTAAACGTTTAGCAGCATCGGGAGCAGTAATTACAGTAGTTAGTCTCTATTTTTCAGCTGAATTTCGAAATTATTTAATTAAGGAGCTTGAGAAAAATAAAGCTGTTCAGCAGGCGGCAGCTGTAATTAATTTATGTCAGCAAAATGATAAGTTTAAGCAGGATAGTTTAAAATTAGAATTTAAGTTAGCAGAGCAGAGCTGTAAAATATTATTAGTTAAACGAGCTTTTAAGGCCGATGATTTAACTGGAAAGTTTTTGGTCTTTGCAGCTACAGCAGATTCTGAGTTAAATTATCAAGTCTTTAAATTAGCTCATCAAAATGATATTTTAGTTAATATAGCAGACGCTAAATACAGTAATTATTCTGATTTTACTCTACCGGCTTTAATCCAGCAGGGAGATTTACAATTGACAGCTGCAACTGGCGCTAATTTGCCGGCTCTTGCTAAAAATATAAAACAGCAATTAGCAGATCAATTTGGTTTTGAATATCAGCTTTTATTGGCTGTTATGGCTGAAATAAGACCGCTTGCTCTTAAGAAACTTAAATCAGCAGAACGCCAGCAATTTTTTAGAACCATTGCAGCAGCAGATTTTTTAAATAACTTAGCTGAATTAGGAAGAAATTTATCGAAAGTGGAATTACAACAGCAGCTTAATCAGATAAGCCAGGGGAATAAAAATTCATGGCTTTATCAGACTGCCCGTCAAAAAATTATTAAATTATTAGCCTCATATCAGAAAAAGGCCAGGTAATTGAACAGATAAAGGATGATAAATTTGCAAAAAAAATTTGTAATTGGAACTAGAAGCAGTAAGTTAGCTTTACAGCAATCTCAATTAGTCCAGAAAAAGCTCCAGCAGCTGGCTCCAGAATTTGAATTTGAAATCAAAAAAATTTCAACTGAAGGTGACCGCAAAAGAAATAAACAGTTAAGTGAGTTAGCAACTAGCGGACTTTTTATTCGAGACTTAGAAATTGCTTTATTGACAGGAAAAATTGATCTGGCAGTACATAGTTTTAAAGATTTACCAACTATTCTACCTGAGCAGCTTAAAATTGGTGGAATAATTGAACGCGCTAACCCCCTCGATGTTCTGGCTGGATCTACTCAAAAATTAGCTGATTTACCGCCTGGAGCAAGGCTTGGCACAGGTAGTTTAAGACGTAAATCGCAATTATTGGCGTATCGACCTGATTTGAAAATTATTCCAATTAGAGGTAATATAGAAACTAGATTAAATAAAATTAAAGAAGTTAATCTGGCAGGAGTGATTCTGGCAGCAGCCGGTTTAGAGAGGCTTAATTTAACTGAAGAAATAACTGAGTATATCAGTCCTGGTATTTGCCTGCCAGCAGCTCGCCAGGGTGCAATCGCAGTTGAAATAAAAAAAGATAGCAAACAACTACAAGAACTTTTGAAAGCAGCTGAAGATGAACAAATTGCGATTCCAGTTTGGGCAGAACAACAATTTTTAAAAAAAATGAATGCTGGTTGCCATGCTCCGCTTGCTTGTTATGCCAGGCTAGAAGCAGAACAGCTTGTTATTACTGCTGCAGCAGCTGCTCTGGATGGTAGTAATTTAATTCGACAGCAAAAAATATTGGAAAATTATACTTTAACTACAGCTGTTAATACAGCTGTTCAGCTGGCTGAAGAAATGATGGCAGCAGGTGCTGAACAACTAATTGCAGCAGTGAGAAAATAAAGGAGGGAAAACAGCTAATGGCAAAAGTTTATTTAACCGGAGCTGGCCCAGGAGATCCAGCCCTATTGACTTTAAAAGCAAAACAGGCTCTGGCTAAATCAGATGTTATTTTATATGATCGATTGGCTAACCAGCGTTTTTTAGATTATGCTTCTGAGACAGCTGAGAAGATCTATGTTGGCAAAAAAGCAGCAGATCATCGCTATACTCAGTCTGAAATAGAGTCACTAATGCTAGCTAAAGTAGAGGCAGGCAAAACAGTTTGTAGGCTTAAAGGTGGTGATCCTTTTGTTTATGGTCGAGGAGGGGAAGAGGCTTTGCGTTTAGCCGAATTAGGAATTGACTTTGAAATTATTCCTGGTATTAGTTCGGCCCTGGCCGTTCCACTTTATGCTGGTATTCCACTTACTCAAAGGCACCTGGCTTCTTCTTTTGCTGTAATTACTGGTCACGAAGCAGCTGCTAAGAGCAGTAGCACTGTTAAAATTGAAGAAATAGCAGCAGCAGTTGATACGCTTGTAGTTTTAATGGGAGTTGGTAAACTTGCTAAAATAGTAGAACGGGTAATAGCAGCAGGACGTGATCCAGAAACTCCGATTGCCTTGATTCGCTGGGGAAGTCGTTCCCAGCAGCAGGTTATTAAAGGCAAATTAGCCAACATAGTTGTTAAAGTAAAAACAGCTAAGCTCAAGCCACCAGCTGTAATTATAATTGGAGAAGTTGTCAGGCTAAGAGAGCAATTAAACTGGTTTGAAAAGAAGCAACTTCTGGCCAGAAATATTTTAGTAACTAGGCCAGCAGAACAGGCAGCAGAATTTGTAGAGTTAATTGAAAGCGAAGGAGGACAAGCAATTCTGGCCCCAGCAATAAAAATTAAAGAGGCTGCTAACCCACTTCCACTAAAAAAAGCTATCCGGGAATTAACTGCTTATAATTTTATTATTTTTACATCAGTTAATGGAGTTGAATTTTTCTGGCAGGAATTACAGCAGGCTGGTCTGGATGCAAGAGCATTTGCTGGCCATAAAATAATCTGTATTGGTAGTAAAACAGCAAAAAAATTAGCTGAGTTTGGCCTGCAGGCTGACTATCTGCCTGCTGATTACTCAACAGCGGGGATTTTAAATTTATTAGAAAATTTAGCTGCAGCAGGTGAAATTAATTTTGCTGAAAGTAATTTTCTACTTCCGAGAGCTAATCTTGCTTCCCGTGATTTAGCAGATCAATTAATTAACTGGGGAGCTGCGGTAACTGATCTAACAGCTTATCAGACTGTGCCAGCTGAACTACCAACAGACTTAATTAAATTAATTAAAAATAATCAACTTGATTTGCTTACTTTTACCAGTTCTTCAACAGTTAGTAATTTTATGAATGGCATTAAGAATTTAGCAGCAGCAGAAACTGACCTGGAAGATTTGATGTTAAAATTGCAAGAGATTCCTGTTATTTGTATTGGACCAGTAACCGCTGCTTCAGCCAGACAAGAAGGACTAGCAGTTAATTTAATCGCCGAAGAATATACAATTAATGGTTTATTTAAAGCAATTATTAATTATTTTACTAAATTGGAGTGAATAAATATGCATTTAGTTAAACGTCCTCGACGTTTGCGTAGTTCTAAAAATATTCGTAATTTGGTCCGGGAAACTATTTTAAATCCAGCTGATTTTGTTAAACCATATTTTGTAGTACCAGGCCATGAGATTAAAGAAGAAATATCTGCTATGCCAGGTAATTATCATTTTTCGATTGATCAATTATTGCTTGAACTAAAACGAGTCAGTCAGCTTGGACTGCAGTCAGTTATCTTATTTGGCTTACCTGAATGTAAAGACAGCGAGGGTTCAAGTGCCTGGCAGAAAGATGGTATTGTTCAGCAGGCATTACGGGCAATAAAAGCAGAACTGCCAGAATTATATTTAATTACTGACCTTTGCCTCTGCCAATATACTGATCATGGACACTGTGGAATCATAAAAAATGGTGAGATTGTAAATGATCTTACCTTAGAAAGGCTGGGCAAGATTGCTCTTTCTCATGCCAGGGCAGGTGCAGATATGATTGCACCTTCTGATATGATGGATGGTCGAGTAGCTAAAATTAGAACAGTACTCGATCAGAACTCTTTTAATAATATAGCAATTATGGCTTATTCTGCTAAATACCAGTCAGCTTTTTATGGACCATTTAGAGAAGCTGCCCATTCTGCTCCTGGTCAGGGAGATCGCAGCACTTATCAGATGGATCCTGCAAACAGCAGAGAAGCACTGCGAGAAATTGAACTTGATCTGGCAGAAGGTGCTGATATAATTATGGTTAAGCCAGCACTGGCCTACCTTGATATTATCAAGCAGGCAGCAGTGAAATATAATGCCCCTCTGGCTGCCTATAATGTCAGTGGTGAATATGCAATGATCAAAGCTGCAGCAGAAAAGGGTTGGCTGGATGAGAAAAAAGTTGTATTGGAAAGTTTAACTGCAATTAAAAGAGCAGGAGCTAAGATTATTATAAGTTATTGGGCTGATCAGGCAATTAAATGGTTAAAGCAAGATAGAGCATAATCTAATTTTAAGCTTAGAGTTAGATCTTGCAACAGGCAGCGAAACTGTTGTTGAGCAGTTTAAATAAATCATAAAGGGTGTTTTTATGGATAAAGTTAGTAATTTACTAGCACAGCTTTCCGAAAAACTGATTAGCTTTTGCTTTTATAGTTATATTGATTTTGTTTATAAAACAAGTAAAGTTAATTTAGTTGGACAGGCAGAATTTTTTAAAAGTGATTACCCAGAAAAATTTGTTTTTTTTATCTGGCATGGTGATAGTTATTGCTTTTATCCACTTTTAAAAGGAGAAAGACTAAATATAGTAACAACTAAAAATAAGCGAGGTGGAGTAATCAGCAGAATTAGTCAGGCCTTTGGCTATGATGTAATTAGATTACCTGATTATTCAGAGAATGGTGACTATATTTTTAAATTAAGGAGCAAAATTAACTCTGGTGGTAATTCAAATCTAGTTGTTTCGGCTGATGGACCACTCGGTCCTTATCATGAACCAAAAGAATTTGCTTTTATTATGGCTCTTTTTTCTCGTCGGAGAATTGTACCAGTTAATATTGAAGTAAAGCGCAAGATTGAACTTAAAAATCGCTGGGATAAATTAAAATTTCCACTGCCTTTTAATCAAATTAATGTAAGTGTTAGTCAACCAATCAAACTTAGTAAAGCAGATCGGAAAGATAGATTTGCTGCTGCCAGAGATAAAATAAAATCAGTTATGGATTAACAATTAATTTACTAATCGAGAAAGTTTAAATTTAAGATAAGGAGTGAACAAATTATGGGGATTAGTTGGTCAAAGTCAAGCCAGGCTTTTGCAAGAGCTAAGCAGTCTATTCCAGGAGGAGTTAATAGTCCAGCCCGGGCTTTCACAGCTGTAGAAATGGATCCTCTTTTTATTGAAAGGGGAACAGGTGCTTATTTATACGATTTAGATGGTAATCAATACATAGATTATGTTAATTCCTGGGGACCGATGATCCTGGGGTATAATCATCCTCATGTATTAGCTGCTTTAAAAGATCAGCTGGCAAAGGGGAGTAGTTTTGGTGCCCCAACAGAGGTTGAAACAGAATTGGCTGAATTAATTAAAGAATTTTGTCCAGCTATTGATAAAGTCCGAATGGTTAATTCAGGGACTGAAGCAACTATGAGTGCAATTAGATTGGCTCGTGGTTATACCGGCAGAGATAAGATAGTTAAAATTGAGGGCTGTTATCATGGTCATGCAGATAGTTTATTAGTGGAGGCTGGTTCTGGAGTGGCAACTCTTGGCATCAAAGGCAGCCCGGGTGTTACCTCTAATACAGCTTGCGAAACAATTGTAGTTCCTTTTAATGATCAACCAGCTGTAGAACAGGTATTTACTGAATATGGTTCTGAAATTGCAGCTTTAATTTTGGAACCAGTTACCGGTAATATGGGAGTAATTGCTCCTCAAACTGCTTATTTAAAATTTTTACGTTCAATTACTAAAAAATATCAAAGTTTATTAATTTTTGATGAAGTTATGACTGGTTTTCGCCTGGCCAGAGGTGGTGCTCAGGAATTATATAATATAGCAGCTGATCTAACTACTTTTGGAAAGATAATTGGGGGAGGAATGCCGGTTGGGGCTTTTGCTGGCAAAAAAGAAATTATGGATTACATTGCCCCAGATGGACCTGTTTATCAGGCAGGAACTCTGTCGGGTAATCCAATGGCTATGCAGGCAGGTTTAGCAACTCTAAAAGAACTAAATGATTCGCAAAAATATCAAAAATTGGCTGAGTTAAGTCAGCAGCTAGCAGCGGGAATTGAAAAAAATATTGCTGAGCTTGATTTTCCAGCTCATTTGAGTAAAGTTGGTTCTATGTTTACCTTATTTTTTAGTAAGGAGGAAGTTAAAAATTATCATGATGTTCAAAATTGTCGGCTTGATCTGTTTGCTTCATATTTTAAGCTGATGCTGGCCCAGGGAATTTATTTGCCTCCATCTCAATTTGAAGCTAATTTTATTTCACTTGCTTTAAGCAAAGCTGATTTAGAAAAGACTATTGCTGCTAATTATCAGGCATTAAAGCAGTTAAGGACTGATTTATAATGAAAGAAGCTTTATTAGTAGTTAGTCATGGTAGTAAAAATCAAGCAAGTAGGCAGGAATTTGCAGAATTCATTAATAAATTAAGGACAGTTAAGCAGAATTATTTTAGCAAAATTGATGGAGCTTGTCTGGAATTCGCTGATCCTCAGTTAGAAACTGCAGTTAAGAAATTAGTTGCAGCAGGATATTCTAAGCTGGTAATTTTACCACTTTTTATTTTTGCAGGTTATCATGTCCGTAAAGATATTCCAGAGCGTCTTGACTCATTAAAAAAAGAGGTGCCAGAGTTGGAATATAAAATTTTGCCTCATCCGGCTAGTTCTACAGATTTTGCTGACTATATTTATCAAATAGCTCATAATTTTACAATTAACTAATTTGCTAGATAAATAAATTTAAATAAATTAAAACCGAACTCTCTTCAACTGAATGAAGAGAGTTCGGTTTTTTAGTTAATAATTACTATAATTTACTAATCATTTCTTTAATTTAATAATCAAATTCACCAAAGTCAGGATCAATTAGCCTATTATTAGTATTTAATTTATCCATTTCTGTTCTGGCTTCTGCAGGAAATTCCCAGTCAAAAAGAGAAAAATTAGATTTTAAATGCTCTTCAGAACTTGCTTTAGGAATGGCAACAATATTTTTATCAATCAGCCATTTTAAAGCTAGTTGAGCAGGGGATTTATCATATTCTTTAGCTAATTTTTGAATTGCTTCACTTTCAAATACTTCTCCCCGGGCCAGCGGACTGTAAGCTGTTAAAACAATATCATTTTCCTGGCAAAATTCCAGCAGATCTTTCTGATAAAGACTTGGATGAAATTCTACCTGATTGACGGCTATTAAATCCGGATTAATCTTAAGTGCGTCCTGTAGATGATGGATAGTAAAATTACTTACTCCAACATTTTTAGTTAAGCCAGCTTTCTTAACTTCTGCTAGAGCTTTTAAACTTTCAGTTAGCTCAATCTTATGATTAGGCCAGTGAATTAACAAGAGATCTAAATAATCAATTTGCAGTTCAGCTAAAAATCTTTTTGTATTAGTTTTAATATCTTGATAAGCTAGATTTTCTGGTTTTATTTTAGAAGTGATAAAAACATCGTTTCTATCTAATGAACTATTCTTTAAACCGGTTCCCACTGCCTGATGATTATCATATCCGTCAGCAGTATCAATATGCTCATAACCCATTGCTAGAGATTTTTCTACTATTTGACTACATTCTTTTCCTTTTAAACGCCAGGTTCCTAATCCTAAAAGCGGCATTTTATCACCAGATTTTAATTCGACATAATCCATTTGATCATCCTCCAGTTTAGTTGTTAAGATAACTTATTATTCTTTAAACTGATTAAATACTAAAAAAGGTTAATTTAAACCTACCTACTACATTATTATACTTAAGTTGAGATTAATTATCAACTTAAGTATAAAAAAAGGATATTCACTAATTTTGTTGAACTAAAATGTTAGAGGAAAGTTAAATTAGTAGTTAAAGAGTTTAGACTAAACTTATTGATAAGTCAGTAAAAGTTAAGGAGTTAAAATTGAAATTAAAAATTCTGCATAATATTGAAAATAAAATATATTTTATTCCATCGCTTTATGCAATTTCAGCTACTTTTTTGTCAATAGCTGTTATTTTACTTGAACATAGTTATGGTAGAGTGTTAGCTGATCTTTTACCAGCTTATTTTTTTACTTCATATGATTTATCTAAGACTATTTTATCTACAATTGCTGGTTCTTTATTTGCTATGATTACAGTATCTTTTTCAACAATAATGGTTGTATTAACAATGTATTCTTCGCAATTTTCACCCCGAACTATGCAGGACTTTTTGAAAAATAAGATTACATTAAAAGTTTTGGGGGTATTTATTGCTGGATTTATTTATTCGATTCTAACCCTACTTTTTTTAAATGATACTTTACAGGGGACAGGTGATGCTAATATATTTTCAGCAATGATTGGGGTTATTGTTGCTATTGTTTGTCTGGGGTATTTTGTTTATTTTATTCATCATGCTGCTAATTCAGTTCAGGTTAATTTATTGATAGAAAATCTGAAAGACGAAGTTATTGAAATAGTTGACTCAATAGAAGCAAGAAATAATAGTAATGACCAAATTAGAAATGATCCACCGGCTAATTTAAATACTTTAACTAATCGGGAAGCCTATCAAATCAAGCCCCAAAAAAGTGGCTATATCCAGAAAATTTATGATCTTGAACTGACAAAATTAGCAGATGAGCAGGATCTAATTA
This sequence comes from Halanaerobium salsuginis, assembly GCF_900114545.1. Lineage (GTDB taxonomy): Bacteria > Bacillota > Halanaerobiia > Halanaerobiales > Halanaerobiaceae > Halanaerobium > Halanaerobium salsuginis. Next base: position 37,482 of record NZ_FOTI01000024.1, on the reverse strand, counting down.
TTAGGGCTGAAAAAATGATTGGTGATTATGTAACTGAAAATACCGTTATATTTAAAGTGTGGCAGCTTTATCCAGCAGCTGAATTTAAGGAAGATTTTACTGACATTAGTGAAAAAATATTAACTAATTTGGTAATTAATAATGAACGTAGTAAAAAAAATGATATTGAGTTTGGATTATTAAAACTAACTGAAGTTGCTTTAAGAGCAATTTCACCGGGAATTAATGATCCTAATACAGCAATCTTTTGTATTAATCAATTAGGCTGGGTCTTATCTCGAATAGCTGTTGCTAATTTAGAGAATACTTACTATTATAATGATAAAGATGAGCTCTGCTTTATTCTAGAGGATATTTCATTTTGGGATTTACTCTATAAGACTTTTTATCAACTGAGTCATTATGGTAATCAAGATGTTTCTGTTGCTGGTTCAATTCTTGATGCTCTAGTAATTATTGCTGAAGGAAGTCCGCAGTCAGTTAAAGAACAGGTCTGGCACTTTAGTCATTATATTTTAGGAGGGTTTTCTAAAGAAGTATTAGAACAGGAAGATAAGAAATTTCTTAATCATAAAATTTATCGGCTGGCCCGGGAAACAGGTCATAAAAAAGAAAAAGAAAACTATTATCAAGTAGAAAATTCTTAGATCAGTTAATTATTCACTTTTATTTTAGTTATAAATAAGTTAAATTAAAGTTAATGATTAAATTGGGAAAATAAATATTTTTAGTTAAGAATTTTATTTGCAGCTAAATCTGAGCTGTTAATAAATTTTAAAAGAATAGATTTGTGTTTGAAAATCATACTTTATTTGAGGTGAATAAAATGAAATTAACAGGCAAAAAAATTGCAATTTTAATTGGCCCGGGTTATGAAGATCTTGAATTCTGGGTTGTTTATATGAGAATGATTGAGGAAGGAGCAGAAGTAGATATAGTAGGTGTAGAAAAAGGTAAAGAATATAAGAGCAAACATGGCTGTTTAACTAAAGCAGCTGATTATACTGCTGCTGAGGTTTTAGAAAAAGATTATGATGGTATTCTCATTCCAGGTGGCTGGACTCCTGATAAAATTCGCCGTGATAAAGATATAATTAAACTAGTTAAAAGTAATTATCAGGCAGATAAAATAATTGGGTTGATCTGCCATGCAGGATTGGTAGCCATTTCAGCTGGAATAGTTGCTGGTCCAGCAACTGGGTCGTTAGGAATTAAAGACGATTTAATTAATGCAGGGGGGAGCTGGGTAGACAAACCAGCTTTTCGTGATGGTAATCTTGTCTGGGGTAGAGTTGTTAAAGATATTCCAGACTATTGTCGAGAATTAGTTGCTGCTCTGGAGGAGGGATAGGATGGCTGATCAAGAATTTTATCGCCAAACCGCTCAGCAGACTCTGAGTGATCTTAAGAGTTCTAAATCTGGTTTAGATGAGTCTGAAGCAGCTAAAAGATTAAAGGCAAATGGTAAAAATGAGCTTGTTGCTGGTCAGCAGAGATCTTTAGTTAAAATATTTTTACTGCAGTTTAAAGATGTATTAGTAATTTTACTACTTGCTGCTGCTTTAATGTCATTTATAATTGGTAGTTATCGTGATGGAACTGTAATGTTGGCTATTGCGATTATTAATTCAGTAATTGGTTTTATGCAGGAGTTTAAGGCAGAAAAGATAATGGATTCTTTAAACAAGCTGGTTAATTCACCTTCAAAAGTAATTCGTTCAGGTCAGGTTAGTGAAATTCCACAGCAAAATTTGGTTGTAGGAGATTTAGTTAGTCTGGAAGAAGGCGACAAAGTCCCGGCTGATTTGAGGATTATTGAATCATTTAATTTAAGAACAAATGATGTTTCTTTAACTGGTGAGTCAATGCCTCAAGAAAAACAATCAAATCAAATTAAAGAAGAAAAACCACTGGCTGATCGAGATAATATGGCTTATTTAGGAACTACAGTTGCTTCTGGTTCAGCTAAAGGAGTAGTTGTCAGAACAGGTATGGAAACTGAAATGGGTAAAATTGCGGCTTTAACTCAGGAAGAGGATAAGTCAAAATCACCTCTGCAGAGTGAACTGCAGTCAGTAGCCAATAGAATTGCAGTTTTTGCAGTTGTTGTGGCCTTACTTTTGTTTGGAGTAAGTATCTATCAGGGTTATGGTATTAATTTTGCTTTAATTTATGCTCTGGGAATTGCTGTTGCTGTTGTACCACAGGCCTTACCAATGCAGGTAACTGTTGCTCTTTCGCAGGGAGTAGATCGTTTAGCTAAAAAAAACGCAGTTGTAAAAAAGTTATCTTCAGCCGAAACACTTGGTTCGACTAATGTTATTTGTACTGATAAGACTGGTACACTGACTAAAAATGAAATGACTGTAAAAAAGGTCTATTTTGATGGCTCTGAATATGACGTAACAGGTTTAGGTTATCAACCAGAAGGAGAAATTTTAAATTCTGATCAAGAAGCTTTAACAGAAGAAGAAATAGCAGAGATGGAAATTATCTTTGATGCAGCAACTATGGCTTCTAATGCTGAAATTCATAAACCAGATGATGAACATCCTGGTTGGTATGCAATTGGAGATCCAACCGAAGCTGCTTTGATTACTCTTTCAACTAAACTGGGTACACGTTCACCAACTGAGGATCAGGATAATCCAGAATTACATGAATTTAGTTTTGATTCTGATCGGAAACGAATGAGTTCAGTTAGAGAGTTTGAAGATGGCAATTATTTAAAAATGAAAGGTGCTTTAGGAAGTGTACTTTCAGTAACTAAACATATTTTGAAAGATGGTAAAATAGTAGAATTTACAGCAGAAGATCGTAAAGAACTAGAAGAGTTAAATCAAAAGTATTCTAGGCAGGCAATGCGGGTATTGGCAATTGCTTACCGAAAATTGGAAGCTGATGAAACTGATTATGTGCTGGAAGATATTGAAAAAGATGTAGTATTTTTAGGCTTAGTTGCGATGATTGACCCCCCAAAAGAGGGGGTTAAAGAAGCAATTGCCCAGTCACACAATGCTAAAATTGATACCTATATTATGACAGGTGATCATGCGATTACAGCTCAAGCTGTTGGAAAAGAGATTAAGCTTGATGAAAGTGGGCAGGATGTTCCGGTCTTTACCAGTCAGGATTTGGCTGCCATGAGTGAAACTGAATTAAGGGAACTAATGGAAGCAAATCAATCTTTAATTTTTTCCCGAGTTTCACCAGAAGATAAATTAAGAATTGTTAAAAACTTAAAAGATCAGCAGAAAATTGTTGCTGTAACTGGAGATGGAGTAAATGATGCTCCAGCATTAAAGAGTGCTCATATTGGTGTAGCGATGGGACAGATGGGAACTGATGTTTCGAAAGAAGCTTCTGAACTTATCTTGTTAGACGATAGTTATCCAACCCTTGTTTATGCAATTAAAGAAGGTAGAACTATTTATAATAATCTTAAAAAAACAGTTATTGCTTCTCTAACTACTAATGGAGCTGAACTTACAATAGTACTGCTTGGTTTACTTGCTGCTGCTTTATTTGGACTGCCAATACCGATTCTAGCAATCCAGATTTTGTCTATTGATTTACTGGCAGAAATCTTACCCTTAACTGCGCTAACTTTTGATCCAGCTTCAGAAAGGTTAATGGAATCACCGCCGCGTAGTCAGTCAGATCATATTGTAAACAAAAGGAGTTTTAGTGAGGTTGCTTTTCTGGCTATTTTAATGGGAAGTCTTGCTTTTACAAACTTTTATTTATTTATCAATGATCAAACTCAGTTGGTTGAAGCAGGTAGTCAGCTTTATTCAAGAGCCACTACAATTTCATTTTTAACAATTGCTTTTTCTCAGTGGGTTAATATCATGTCAAGACGTTATGAATTAACGAGTATTTTTAATTCAAACTTTTTTAGTAATCAAAAGATGATCTATTCTATTCTTATTTCTATAGCAATGGTTTTATTGATAATTTATACTCCAGTTAATTCACTGCTTGGTTTTGCTGCAGTAACTGGAGCTGATTGGTTAAGAGTTGTTGCTGGCGGAGCTATCTTTTTGTTGGGACATGAAGTAATTAAGTTTTTCAAAAGAAAAAATAATTAAATGTTTATCTGAATGCAGGAGGTAAGTTAAATGTTTGCAATTGAATTAAAGCGAGAAAGTGGGCAAAATTTATATAATCAGATCTATGAAGCAATTAGAGCTGAAATTCTGGCTGATTTATATACACCAGATACTAAATTGCCTTCTATTAGAAAACTAGCTTCTCGACTTGATGTTAATCCAGAAACAGTCGTAAAGGCTTATGATTTGCTAGCTGCTGAAAATTTAATTTATAAAAAGGAAGGCAGTGGTAGTTATATTGCACCGGCTGCTTCTAAAACTGATCCAGCAGACCATCGACTTAGAATTTTAACTTCTAAGACTTATACACCTCCTGCTGAAAATATTGATTTACGAGGTCCATCAGGTAAAAAAGAATATCTGTCTGAATATGCTTTTGATTTAATTTATGACCGTTATTCTGCTGATGAGGCTGGAGCAGTTTTTAGTTCAAAACCTAATGGATGTTTAAGCTGGTTTAAAAAGCTCAAAGAACAGGCTAAGAGATATTCTTTTTTAGATCAGCATCTAGTTTTTAATTCTAGAGTGCAGCTGCAGCATATTTTAGCTAACATAATTGATCTGCAGGCAGAATTTTTATTTGCTGGATTGAGTGATTTTTCTCTGCTTACTGAAATTTTGCAAGAGCAGAATCAACCAGATAATTTATTTAATTCTGTTTCAGCTGATTATGAAAAGCTAGTTGATTATCTGGATCAAGCTAAAATTGATTATTTAGTAATTAGTGATGAAACTGCAGCTAAAAGTATCTTTAACTGGCCGCAATCTAAATTGAATTCACTATTTGAATTAGCTAAAATGTTAGAATTTAAATTAATAATTATACAGTTTTATTCCCTTTATGAAAATCAGCCACAATTATCGAAACAATTGTTGAGCGAATATAGTCAGCATTTAATAGTAGTAGAAAATTTAACTGCCAGGGTTTTTCCTGGCCTTAATTTAGGCAACATCTATTTTGAAAAGGAAGCTAATTATAACCAAATGGAAACTAGTTCTCTACTGGCTAAATATAGTTATCAACAGCAGTTTAAGCGAAATGATTTTTCAGCTGGAGATAATATAGTTAATAATTTGCTTAGTTATTATATTGACAATAACTATCTAGATAAAAGAATTAAACTGCTTGCCCAACGTTTACTAAATCGCAGACTGATAATTAAAGAAGAAATAAAAGCTCATTTTAAAGAAGCTGTTCTAAAAATTGAAAATAATGCTCTTTTCTATTTTAAATTAACCTTAAATCAACCACTTAATCAAGCTGGTTTTAAAGCTTTTGCTGCTAAGAACTCTGTTTTACTGCCAGACTATCGATTGTTTTTACAAACAAAGCTAAACTCAGATTTAATAGTATCTGTGGCCGCTTTAGATCAATTTGAACTTAAACAGGCAGTGATGGCTTTAGCTAAAATATATTGGCAGTTTGTTAATTAGTAATTTGTTAGTTTATGTTTAAAAAAATACATTTTATAAATTTAGAACTCACTTAATCAGTGTTTATTGATAAGTTAAATTAATAGGGGGTAAATAAAGATGGCAGAAGTTAAGTTAGCTATTTTAAAAGATCTTATTCAGACTGAATCAGAACCCTGTGTGTCAATTTATATGTCAACTAAGGCTGTTCATAAAGGCGAGTTCAAAAAATTGATGATTAATTTTAAAAACTTAATTCAAACTGTAAGAAAAAAATTAAAAGAAAACTGGAATCTCAAGTCAGATTTAATTGACGATTTGCTGACTCCTGCCTTAAAATTGCAAGAAAATAGTGGTTTTTGGCAGCAGCAGCAAGAAGGACTGGCTATATTTATTGCTCCAGATAAATTTGAATACTTTAAACTTGCTGTGGATGTACAGACTGAAAACTATGTTAGTCATTATTTTAATATTAAACAATTAATTTCTGAGTACTGGGATAACAGAAGTTATTATTTATTAGCATTGTCTCCAAGCTATAATCAACTTTTCTTGGCAGATAAAAATAATTTAACAGAAGTTAAAATAACAGAATTACCAGCAAATTTGCGTGACTTTTTGAATTTAGATACTGAAGCTGAAGAAAGTTATCACTCCATTACTTCAGGTGGAGCTGATGCAGTTTTCCACAGTCAAGCTGCAGAAAAAGATGATCAGGCAGATTTAATTCATTATTTAAAAGAAATTAATTCTATTTTAAAAGATAAGCTTGAAAGCGAGCCATATCTGCTGCTTGCTGCAGATGATAATATATTTTCGCTGTATCAGCAGTTAAATAGTCATGCTAATTTATTACCTGAAAACTTAAGTGGTAATTTTCAGGATCTAAATAAAAAAGAATTAAAAGAAAAAAGTTGGAATTTAATTAAACCTCATCTGCATGATTATTTACAGAAAGATAAAGATCGCTATTTAGAGCTTAAAGCTAGTAGTAAAACTGCTGCTGATAAGGCAGAAATTGTGGCAGCTGCTTATTATGGTAAAATAGATGTTCTATTTTTAAATAAAACAGTTAGCTGGTTTGGTAAATTTAAAGCAAAAACAGGTCAAATAAGTGAATCAACAGCTAAAGATAGTTATGATCTTTATAATTTTGCTGCTTTACAAACTATTTTAAATGGTGGTAAAGTATATGCTCTAAATCAGTCAGAAATTTTTGGGGAAGCTGATTTATTAAGTATTTATAGATATTAATTAGAAAAAAATATTTCAAATAATTTATTAAAATAGATATTCAGCTTTAAAGCTGAATATCTATTTTTTTTTAGTTGCAAAGATTTTAAAATATATAGTATAATAAAAGCATTCGATTTTAAAGTTGATAATTAAGGTATATTATAAGTTTGATTTATAAGTAGGGTATTTATGCAGTTATGGAGGTAGTAGAGTTGCCTAAAATACTTATAGTGGAAGATTTAAAGTTTGACAGTTCAATTATTAAAGAAATTATAACTGAACTAAATTACACAATTAGTGGATGTTTTGAAAAGGCAGAAGATAGTTGGGATTATTTGAATAGTTCTCTTAAAAAAGAATTACCAGATTTATTAATTATTGATTTAGTATTAAAAGGTAAAATGACGGGTCAGCAATTAGCTAAAAAAATAAAAGAGAAATATAATTTACCAATTATATTTTTGACAGCTAAAACAGAGGAATTCAATTTTGCTCAAAGTGATTTGCATAAATATTGTGATATATATTTAACTAAGCCAATTAAAAAAAGTGAGCTTAAAAACAATATTGAAATTATATTTAATCGTGATAAAATATTTAACTATTGTTCGGGGGATATAAATCCTAAAATACTGGCTGGTTTTGATAATATGATCTGCTGTTTTAGTGATCCATATACATACAGTGTAGTTAATAAAAAATATGCTAGTTTTATTGGTAAACAGGCTGCTCAACTTAAAGGAGAAAAAGTTTTTGATATATTTCCTTTAAAGATTGCAGAAACAATTGTAAGAGAAAATATTAGAATTATGCAGAATAAGCAGCCTGTAAAGAAAGAAAAATGGATTCTAAACTATAGAGGAGAAAATAAACTTTTAGCTATTAAAAAGCAGCCTATTTTTACCAGTGATGGCAAAGTTAAAAGTATTATCTGTGAAATGGAGGATATTACAGAAAAAAATATTCTGGAGAAAGAATTAAGAAGAAATAGAGATAATCTCCAGAAAATCATCGAAACAATTCCTGATTTAATTTTCTTGATTAATGAATATGGTAAAATTATTGATTTCTGGACAGTAGATGAGAATAATTTATTATTTAGTAAATCAGAATGTATTCAGAAGAATATCAAGGATATTTTAACTCCTGATTTAGCAGCAGATTACTTTAAAAAAGCCGAACAGGTTTTAAAAGGCCAGGAACCAGTGACTTTTGAATATTCTTTACAAAATAAACAAAATAAACAGGAGACACTTTATTATGAGGCTAAAATGACCAGTTTAGAAGATGATACATCTGCAAAAAAATTATTAATTAGTGTGCGTGATATTTCAGCTAGTAAAAAAATTAGATTGGAGTTAGAACAGCTTTATCATGAATATGAAGTAATACTGTCTAATATTGATAATTCTATATTTTTATTAAATGTTGAAAATGAAAGTTTTCGCTATCAACGCCTCAATAAATTTCATCAAAAGTACATAAAAATTAAAGCTGTAGATATTGAAGGAAAAACTCCTGTTGAAGCTTTTGGAGAAGAATTGGGTAATAAATTTGCTGAAAAATATAGTAAATGTCTTAGACTTAAAGAATCAATTAGTTATGAAGAAGAAGTTGTTTTTTCCCAGCAAAAAAGAATTTTCTTAACAAAATTAACTCCCGTTTTTAATCAGACTGGCGAAATAGAGAAAATAGTAGGAAGTTCTCTTGATATAACTGAAGAAAAAGCTAGAGATGCAGAAATTAAATATTTATCATTTCACGATGAAATGACAGGGCTATATAACAGGCGTTATTTTGAGAAGAAGCTAAAAGAAGTAGAAGTTGATTTTAAACTTCATCCAGCTGCAATTATGATAGCTGATCTGGATGGTTTAAAGTTTGTTAATGATAATTATGGACATAAGTGTGGAGATAATTACATCAAAATGGCTGCCAAATTAATAAAATCAGTTACAGAAAGTAATGAAATTGTTGCCCGAATAGGTGGAGATGAGTTTGCGATTATTTTAACTAACACAACTGAGACTAAAGCGCAAAATTTATTAGCTAAAATTAAAGCAGCCAATGCAAATGTACAGAAAGCGAAAAACTTAAAATATAAATTTTCAATTTCAATTGGTTATGCGGTTCAGAAAAAAAAGGATAATACTGCTATTTCCTTAGAAACAGTTTTTACTCGAGCAGATCGGAAAATGTATTGTGATAAAGAAAAAAACAAGTCTAATTTAGCAGCTGACAATTCGGCTAGTAGAGCTTAAACTAATTGTTACTAAAATAATCTTTTAACTTTTGACCAGCCAGATAAGCAGTCGAAAAAGCAGCCTGAAGATTATAACCACCAGTATCTCCATCAATATTTAATATTTCTCCAACTGCAAATAATTTATTACATAGTTTTGATTCCATTGTACCAGGATCAATTTCTGTTAGATCTATACCACCAGCTGTAATCATTGCTTTATTAAAACCTGCTAAGTGAGAAATATCAACTTTAAACTCGCAAAATAGCTGAGCAATTTTATGAGCTTCCATTTTACTTAAATGAGCAGAGTTTTTATTAATATTGAGCTGAGCCATTGGTAAAATTTCTGTAATAATACGGGTAGCTAACTGATATTTTTTTAGCAAGTTTTTTAAATTCAAGCTGCCATATTGCTGACTTTTTTTAAGTAAATCATTTTCGAAATCTGTTTTATTTTTAAAGTCAACTAAATTTAATTTTAGCTGATCACCTATTTTAAAATAGCGAGAATAGTTTATAATAGCCGGACCAGATAGTCCCTGGTGAGTAAATAAAATATCATCCTGCCATTTCTGCAAAAAATTGTTATTTCTCCAGAGGGAAATTTCTACATTTTTTAAAGAGATACCTGCTAAATTAATTAAGTGCTTATTTTTATTAATGAGAGAAGTTAAAGCAGGCTGAGGAGTGATAATTTTATGACCTAGCTGCCTGGCAAATTCGTAACCATCACCAGTCGAACCGGTTTTAGGATATGATTTACCTCCGGTAGCTAGAACTAAATAATTGCTTTTATAAATGTTTTCAGCAGTTTCTATAATAAAAACTCTCTTTTTTTTATCATAGTTAACCTGTTCTACAGCAGAATTAAAATTAAATTTAATCTTTTTTACTTTGCATTCTGCTAATAGAGCTTCTAAAATATCAGCTGCTTTATCTGATTCAGGAAATATCTTTCCCTGTTCATTAGTAATAAATTTTAACTTGTGTTGATTAAAATAGCTAAGTAAACGAGAGTTATCAAAGCTATAGAGAGCACTCATTAAAAATTTATTATTTTTACCATAATGGTTAAAAAAATCTCTAATATCACCAGAGTGAGTTATATTACATTTTCCTGAACCAGTAATTAATAATTTTTTACCAGCCGTAGAATTTTTTTCTAAAATGAGTATATTTTTATTATTTTGAGCAGCATTAATTGCTGTAAAAATTCCGGCAGGTCCTGCCCCAATGATTGTTAAGTCAACTTTAATCATACGAAAATCTCCTTTTAAAAATATATAAAAAAAAGACCGCTCAGTTAAGAACGGTCATCATAGTTGATATATCAATGGTGCCGAAGGCGGGGGTCGAACCCGCACGACCGTAAGGCCACTGGATTTTGAATCCAGCGCGTCTGCCAATTCCACCACTTCGGCATCAACACTGACTATTTTAACATAGAAAGAACTTAAAAGCAAGCAAGAATAATTAAATGCCAAAACAGATATTTCGACAAATTATGCTGATTATAGCTCTTGAATTATAGTCTTTAGTTTAGTAAAATATATATATAAAAATGATATTTTATTACATATATGGGCAAAGCTGTTGTGAAGCAGCGACGCAAAGCCATGGGTCTTCTTAGTTAAGATTGCCAGGTTGCACTTATTTACTTTATTTATTGCCCGACCAATTATGGTCGGGTTTTTTATTTGGAATGATTATTTAGTAGTTGAGCAGCTAAAGTAAAACAATGCTAACAGAAAGTTGATTTTTGAAAATAATCTTAATTACAGGAGTGGCAGCATGGATATCATTTTCAAGTTAAAAGAAAAAATAAAAAAAAACAATCCTGATCGAGAAAGTTTAATCTTAATTACCAAATATTTAGCCCTGGGGTTTTTTTGGTTAATAATTTTCAAAGGCTTTTGTAAACTAATTTTACCAGAAGAACATCCTTTTACAATTTTTTATATTTTAAGTGAATTAATTTTTATTATAATATCTGCTATTTTTATTTATCTATTGCTAAAGAAAAAGTTGTTGAATAAGTATAAATTCAACCAGGAAATTATTAATGATATTGAAGAAATAGAACAACAAGAAGAAAAAAATAGTCGCTTTAATTTAATTGAAGATATGGTTGACATTGGTATTTGGGAATATGATTTACGAGAAAAAAAACTTTATCTTTCATATTGGGCTCAAAATAAATTAAATAAACATTATAATTATATAAACAAAGATCCAATAGAAATGATAATTGATTTTATTCATCCAGAAGATAAAGAGCAGGCCAGGCATAAATGGCAGGATTATCTGACTGGTAAAACAGAAAAATATTATAATACTTTTAGAATATATAACAATTCCAAATATATATATTTAAAACACAGTGGGCGCTTTGTGAATGACAACTCTGGGAACAAAACTAAAGTGATTGGAATCACTAATGAAATAACTAGAGAAAAAGAACTAGAAAATGAATTATATCACTTAGCCTATTATGATGATCTTACAGCTTTGCCAAATGAAAAATATTTTCAGGATAAATTAGAGAAATTGATCAAAGAAACTCGTCAAAAAGAGCATATTTGTTTTGCTGTTTTTTATTTAGAAATTAGTGATTTAGATAATATTTCTAATATAGTTTGTTCTTCACATGCAAATTATACTGCACGAATAATTGCAGCTGAGTTAAAATACGATTCTGATCTGAAATTGTTAGGTTATTATTATGGTGATAAATTTTTACTTCTTTATCAAGGAATTAATTCTAAAGAAGAAATAGCAGAGAAAGCTAATAAAATCTTGGCTATACTTAAAAATCTCTGGGAAAAAGATAAGATTGAATATTATTTAAACTGTAAAATTGGGATTAGTCTTTATCCTCTTAATGGAGGTGATGCCCGAACTTTAATAACCAGAGCTCATCATGCAATGCATACTATTGAAGATGCTAATACTTTTTTTCATATCTATAATCAGGAAATGTATTATAAAAAGTTAAATAACGTCCGTCTTAAAAATGATTTACGCAAAGCAGTAGAAAATAAGGAATTATATCTTGTTTATCAGCCAAAATTGGATCTTAAGCAGAAAAAAATAGTTGCTTTAGAAGCATTAACTCGCTGGAAACATCCACAGATTGGTAGTATTTCACCCGAGTTTTTTATTCCAATTGCAGAAAATAGTAATCTAATCAATAAAATAGATAAATGGGTAATTAAACAGGTAATAAGTGAATTAAATAAAAATGATATTTTAAAAAAATATCAAAAAACAATTTCAATTAATTTATCTCCTTATGATTTAAAAGATAACTCTTTACCGATTTTTTTAGAAGAGTTAATTGAAAAAGAAAAAATTAATACAAATCAAATTGATTTTGAAATTACTGAATCTGTTTTACTTGATTCACTTAGTAATGAATTAGATAATTTGAATAAATTAAAGGAACTAGGTTTTTTGATTTCACTTGATGATTTTGGTAAAGGATATTCATCTTTAAGTTATTTAACTAAACTTCCTTTAGATATTCTTAAAATTGATAAGTCTTTTATCAAAAATATTAATTTTGGTAGTAATAAAATTTTAATTGAAAAAATTATTGAATTATCACATCAACTAAATTTAAAAGTTGTTGCAGAAGGAGTAGAGAATAAAAAAGAAGTTGAAATTTTACAGAAGCTAAATTGTGATTTTGTTCAGGGATACTATTATTACAGGCCAATGCCACTTGAGGAAATAGCAAGAATTATTGACAGAAATTGAAAATATAACTTGACATGATATAATATTTATAAGAATTAGACAAATATTTGCCTAATTATAATAACGGCAGTATTAAAGGGGATGGGAAAATGTTCAATTCAATTCGCAGTAAAATGTTAATAGCAATTTCAGTTTTAGTTTTATTAGTTGTTGCAGGTACTGGAATTTTATTGTATAGACAGTCAGCAGAAATATTGCAGGAAACTATTCAGGATAATGCAGTTAATAGTGCAGAGCAGAACTCTGCTATTATTGCTGAATGGTTGTCAGGAGGAGAAGTTTTTCTAAAAAATCTGGCTGAAAATAATGATATAAAAACAATGATGTGGAGCAGTCAAGAACGTTATTTAAAAGAAGTTAATAACCCTGATCTGGAGAATATAGCTATTGCACATCTAGATGGTAAAACTAATGTTGTTAATGGGAATACTGTTGATCTTAGTCAGGATGAATTTTTCCAACAGGCTATAAAAAATGAAGGGGTAAGTTATTCAGGAGTTAAAACCAGCAGAGTTAATCAAAATAAAGTTATTTATATAGCTGTACCAATTGAAGATATGTCAGAAAGAGTTGGGCTGTTAATTGGCACAGTATCTATTGACTATTTACAGAATTTAATTAATAAAATGAAATTGAATGGAGAAGGTTATGGCTGGATAATTGATCAGAATAAAAATACTATTGCCTATCCCCAAACAGAATATCTAGCTAATTCTAAATTGGCTAATGCTAATGAACAATTGGGTAAAATTACGGATCAGATGATAGCAGGAGAAGGTGGAACTAGTTATTATCAATATCAGGGTGCTAATAAAATAATTGCTTATAATCCTGTCGGAATTAATGGTTGGTCGGTTGCAATGATAGCTGATCGAGATCTTGTTTTAAGTAGTATGAATAAAATGAAAAATAGTAGTTTAATTATAGCAGTAGCAGCACTAATTTTAGGGATAATTATTGCAGTAATTATTGCAAGCTATCTAGCTAATCCACTTGATTACGTAAGTGAAGTAGCAGCCCAAATTGCAGCAGGTGATTTTCGAGTTGAGATTAAAGATAAATATCAAAAACGCCAAGATGAAATAGGGAAACTGGCTAATTCTTTTAAAGAAATGATAGCTAATCTAAAAATTATGATTTTAGACGTAAAAAATATTTCAGAAAAAGTAGCTGCTTCCAGTGAAGAATTATCTGCCAGTGGTAATCAGGTTGGGGAAACAGCTCAGGAAGTAAGTAAAGCAATTCAGGAGGTAGCTTCAAATACTGAAGAACAATCAGCTCAAGTTGAAGAAACAACTGCTACCATTACAGAATTAGATAAACAGATTAAAATGATTACTACTTCTTCAAAAGCAATGGATAGACAGTCAAATGATGTTATGACTAATATAGCAAAAGGCAATCAGTCAATTGAGCAGTCAGCTCAGGAAATAGGCAAAGATATTTCTTCTCAGACTAATCTGCTGGCTTTAAATGCAGCTATTGAGGCAGCTAGAGCTGGAGAAGCTGGTCGTGGTTTTAGTGTAGTAGCTGATGAAATTCGTGAATTAGCTGAACAGTCAAATAAGGCTACAGATGAAATTGCTGATCTAATTACAGGTATTCAAGCTGATATTGGTAGTTCAGTAGAGAATATGCAGGAAACAGGTCAGGTAGTTGAAAGCAGTGTTAATTCAATTGAGGCAAGTGGAACTGCTTTTACTGAAATTGAAAATGCAGCTCAGATTTTAGGTAATATTATTGAAAACATTAATAATAAAGCTCAGGAAATGAATGTTACCAGTGGAGAAGTAGAAACAGCAGTTAAGCAGATAGCAGCCGCCAGTGAGACAGCGGCAGCTAACTCAGAGGAAGTGGCTGCTTCAAGTCAGGAACAGAATGCAGCTACAGATGAGATAATAACAGCAGCCCGCGAATTAGCAGAAATGGCAGAAAGACTGGCAGAATCAACGGCTCAATTCAAACTAAATTAACTAAAAATAAGCTGTAAAGCTGAAGTTTAATTAGTTATTTTTATCAATAATTTATGTAGTTTAAATTAACTTCAGAAAAATTTGACAAATGAAAAAAATGGTGATATATTGAACTTGCTGAGTATTCTAAACTATTTTCATTTACTCAGTTTAAATCTTAGGAGGAAGATATTAATATGGTTTACACAGGTACAGTAAAATGGTTTGATGGTAAAAAAGGATATGGCTTTATTGAAAGAGAAGATGGTGACGATGTATTTGTTCATTTCTCTGCTATTCAGCAGGAAGGATTCAAGACTCTTGAAGAAGGACAAGAAGTAGAATTTGAAATAGTTGAAGGCGACCGTGGTCCTCAAGCAGAGAATGTTGAAGTAATATAATTTAAATTGAAATGTAAAATGCCCTGGTAGGATTTTAGTCCTGCCAGGGCTTTTCTACATTAATTTATTAATGAGCTTTTAAACTTATAAATCTGTTGCAATATAGGTTAATTAAATTTAATTATGTTTGTTTAAATTTAATATTGATTTTTAAAGAAAGTCGAGATACAATAATATTTACAGAGTTAATTAGTTTTGATTCTGTAGTTAACTTTAGTTGGCAATAAATTGTAGTGGAGGTTATTTAAATGGACTTTAGGATATTGGTTGACAGTTGTTGCGATTTAACAAAAGAATTGCGCAAAAGATTTAATATTGTTACTGCTCCTTTAACAATAAATATTGAGAATAAAACTTTTATTGATGATGAAAATCTTGATAAAGAAGATTTATTGAAGACAATGCAAGCGAGTAATGAGGCTCCTAAAACTGCCAGCCCTGGTCCAGAACCATTCCTTAAATTTTATCAAAAACATGATAATGTATTTGTAGTTACTCTTTCTAAAGAATTGAGTGCAACCTATCAAAATGCTGTTTTGGCCAAAAATCTTGTTCTGGAAGAAACTGAGCATAAATTCATAAAAGTGTTTAATTCTTTTAGTGCTTCGGTAGGAGAAACTATGATTGCTGTTAAATTAGGAGAATTAATTGAGTCGGGTCTAAAAAAAGAACAAATTTTAGAAAAAGCAGACAAATATATTAGTGAGATGCAAACTTTATTTGTACTTGATTCACTTGATAATTTAATTAAGGCTGGACGGATGGGAAAAATAAAAGGTAAAATAGCTTCCTTTTTTAATATAAAACCTATTTTAGCTGGTTCGGAAGCAGGAACAATTACTTTACTTGATAAAGCTAGAGGAAGTAAGAAGGCAATTAAAAAGATGATTGATAAGATTGGTGAAAAGGGAGAAAATTTAGAAGATAAGATACTTGGTATAGCTCATTGTAATGCGTTAGAGAGAGCTGAGTTTATTAAGCAGGAAGCTGCCAAAAAATATAATTTTCGAGAGATAATTATTGTTGAAACAGCAGGGATTAGTTCTGTTTATGCTAATCAGGGTGGTATTGTAATCGCTTTTTAAAATCTGCCGGTGTAGCTCAACTGGCAGAGCAGTGGTATCGTAAACCACAGGTTGCAGGTTCGATTCCTGTCATCGGCTCCATTCAAAATTTAATTATGCAAAGTAAAAGCTGCCCTAAAATTATTTTATATAAATTTTTTCAGAGGCAGCTTTATTTTATAAATTTCTATTTAATAGATTTTTTTAATAAAGAGGAATATTATACCTAAATTAACAATTAAAAAAGGATTTTTAGTCTCTATAAGGAATAATAATATAAGTAAAAGATTATTTATAAATTTATACTGCAAAGGATAATTAGTATGGAGAATTTAAAAAATAGTAAAAATATTTCTATTCAAACTTTAATTATTATTTCTTTTATAATTATTATCCTTACTACTTCTTTGCTTATTGGTTATATTATTTTTAAAGGTTGGCTGGGACTTGCTGATCGCAGCATTAAGCAAACTTTAAGCCATGTTGATAAAGAAATATTAAGCCAGGTAAATCAATTTATCGATATTCCTATTCATTTATTAGAAGTAAATAAAGAACTAATTAGTCAAGGTGTGATTGATTTAAATGATCAAAATCAGCGAGAAAGTTTTTTTACCAGTGTGCTTGCTAATCATAGTCAAGATATAATTTATAGTTTTAGTTTTGGCAGCAGTAATGGCAATTATTATGGGGCAAGAAGGAATTTATCAAATAAGATAGAAATAATGCGAAATAATCAGGCTACTGCTGGTCATTCCTGGTATTATTCAGTAGATAATAATTTTAGAGCTGCTAAAAAAACTGTTGATGCTGGTCAATTTGATCCCCGGACTAGGGCCTGGTATAAAAGAGCAATAGATAATGATCAAATTGGATTTTCTGAAATTTACAAACATTTTGTGATGGATGACTTAACTGTTTCCACTTCGACTGCTATTTATAATAAACAAGGTGGTCTGCAGGGGGTCTTGGGAGCACATATAGTTTTACGAGAAATTAACAAAATGTTGAAAAAAATATCAGATGAAGAACAAACAGAAACAATTATTGTAGAAAAAAATTCGGGTAAACTGGTTGGTAATTCATTTAATTTAGTTAATTTTAAGAATTTAAATGATAATGATTTTACCAGAATAAATATTAAGGAAATAAATAAACCAATTCTCACTAAAGCTTATTCTGAGTACTTAACGCAGAACAGGCCAGGATTTGACTATTATTTTCGTAATCAAAAATTTTATTTAAGTGTGATTCCTTTCAATAGAAATGGTCTTGACTGGTTAATAATTTCTTCAATTCCGGTAAGTATTTTTTCTAATGCTATTTATCATAGAATGAAGTTAGCTGGCCTTTTAATTTTAATTTCCCTTTTAACTTCAATCACAATTTATCTATATTTAACCAATAGATTTTTAAATCCTATTAATCAGTTAATTGAAGTAACTGAAGATTTTTCGGCTGGGAAGCTTTCCCAAAGAGCTGAAATTACTGGGAGTGATGAAATTGCCCGCTTGGCAATTTCTTTTAATAATATGGCAGCTACAATTAATAACTTAATTAATAATCTAGAAGAAAAAGTAGCAGAAAGAACTGTTGAATTAGAACAGAGTAATGATGCCTTAAAAGATAATATAGAAGAAATTAGTTATATTAGTTATCATGATTCTTTAACTGGACTTTATAATAGAAAATATTTTGAAAAGCAGTTAAAAGAGAAAGATAAGCAGGAAAACTTGCCAATTGCTATTATCTTTGCAGATTTAAATGGCTTAAAGCTAACAAATGATATTTTTGGACATGATGCAGGAGATGAACTTTTAATCAAAGCAGCGCAGATTTTGAAGAATTTTTGTCGGAGTGGAAATGATCGTTCAGAAGACATTGTAGCCCGAGTTGGAGGAGATGAATTTGCAGTTTTGCTGACTAAAACTGAGCTTAAAGTTGCTAATTCAATTATTGATAGAATAAAAAAACAGTTTAATCAAGAAAAAATTAGAGCTGTCAAAGCAAGTATTGCTATGGGCTGTGATGTTAAAGATCATATTTTTCAGAACCTGGAACGGATTATGGATAATGCTGAACATGAAATGTATAAAAATAAAACTTTAAACAGAAAAAAAGTTAATCATCAGATGATAGAAACTATTATGGATACTCTACATAATCGTAGTTCTAGAGAACGAGAACACTCTTTATTTGTTAGTCAGCTGGCTGTTAGGCTGGGTAGAAAATTAGGTTTAAATCAGGGTAAGTTAAAACAGCTTAAAGTAGCAGCTTTTATGCATGATATTGGTAAAATAGTTTTAAAGAGTGATTTATTGGAAAAAATAAGTAATCTAAACGAGGAAAAAGGCTTAACTTTTTTAAGTGAAGAGGAGAAAAAATCTGTAGAAGAACATCCAGTTATTGGTTATAGGATTTTAAACTTATTTGATGAAACTGTAGAACTAGCAGATATAATATTATCACATCACGAAAATTGGGATGGAAGTGGTTATCCCCGTGGTTTAAAAGGAGGAGAAATTCCAGTTATGGCTATGGTTATTAAGTTAGCTGAAAATATGAATTGGACACTTAATTTTACAGATGAAGAAAAAAGTTATGCAGAAATTGCTGCTGAGTATAAAGCAGATGCTGGTAAAAGATATGATCCTGAATTAGTAGCAATTTTTTTAGAGGTTATAAAAGAAGCTTACTTTTTCAAATCTAATGAGGAATGAGGTAGATTATGAACCAGTTAAATAATAATAAATAAACTATTTAATTATTGTGGCCAGATATTTCATAAAAGCAAAATTATTAAAAGATAATTACGCAAAGCAAGGGGTCTAAGGCTAAATGCTATGATAGCCCGGCTGCCACCTAAACTAAAGTTTTGATGAGTTCATTATGCTAAATAAAGTAGGTGAGATAATGGGAAATAAAGATGGTACAATTGAAATAAAAGCTGAGCAGGTTAAGGTTGTTAATCCAACTGGTTCAGGTAGTTATCCGCTTTTAAAAGTGGATCAGAATGTCAATGTTTACTTAGATGGTGAAAAAATAGATGAAGAAACAGTAGTTTTTGCTGATAGTAAAATTGAAATAGAAAAAATTGAAGAAAAGTCTCAAAAAGATTTAAATCTAAAAATTACTCAGGAAGCTCTGCAGGCTTATCTAAATATAAATATAAAATCAGGCTATAAAGTAAAGATAAAAGATCATCCCCCTGCTTCTGTAGTGAAATTAGAAACAGAAAAAATAATAACTGACCCAGTAGAATTAACTGAGTCTGATATTTCAATTTTATTGCTAAAAAATAGAGTTCGTTATGGAGTTAAAAAAGAACTTTTAACTAAAATAATTAATAATAACCAGACAGGAGAATTTTTAATTGCTGAAGGAGATAAGCCAGTTTCTGGTCAAGATGCCCGGATCAATTTAATCGAAAAAGAAGATGAGCAATGTAAATCAGGTGATTTTAATTGTATAACTTCTTTTGCTGAAGGAGAAATAGTTGCAGAAAAGCAACCAGCTGTACCAGGAAAAGATGGCATAAATGTTTTAAGAGAAAAGATTACTGCGCCACCTGTTAAAGATTATCAATTAGTGGCTGGTAAAGGCAGCAAATTAATTAACGATGGTAGTCAGGCAGTTGCTACTGAAGTAGGCCGTCCTAAATTAGAAAAGAAAAAAGACCAGTTTATTGTTACAATTGTGCCTCAATATATAATTGAAGGTGATGTTGACAAAACTACTGGAAATATTCGCTATCAGGGAGATTTAATTGTTCAAGGTAATATCTTTGATTATTTTGATGTTAGAGTTGGCAATAATCTTCATATTGCTAAAAGTATTGCAGGTTGTAATGCTAATGCAAATGGTGACATTATAGTTGGACAAAATATAGTTAACAGTCAGATTAAGGCTGGCCTATATTTATCGCGAAAATTAGTTGCTGATCTGAAAAAACTTTTTAAAGAACTTGAAGATATGATTGCAGCTGTAAATGAAATTTTAGGAGCTGCTCAGGAGAGAATGGGTTTTTTGCAGAGAAATCTGCAGTTAGGCAGGATCTTAAAACTATTATTAATAGATAAGTTTAAGCAGATCCCTATTTTAATTAATAAGTTAGCTGATAAAACATCTACTTATGATTATGATTGGGAAGCAATTTCTACTATCTCTGAAATGAAGCAGCTTTTTAAAGGTTATAAAAAAATATTGCGAATTAATGATTTAGATATTTTCATTAAATTAAAGGATCAGCTAGAAGTTATCATTGATGCACAGCATAATTTAAAAGAAGCTAATGTATCAGCAGACTATATTCAAAATTCAACTATTAATGCAGCTAGTAATGTAATTATTAGAAATAAAGGTTGTTATAATTCAGAAATTTCTGCTGGCAAAAATATAATTAATATTGGTCAGCAGGGTTTTGTCAAAGGGGGTAAATATTCAGCTGAAGATTTTATTTACCTTAAAGTAGTTAATAGTTCATTAAGTAGAACTGACTTTCGAATTGGAAAGGGAATTTATGTTCAATATATAGAAAGTAATGTTAAAATTGAGAGTGACAATGATGTAATTTTTATTGATCAGCCCCAGAATAATCTTTACTTAGCAGTTAACTCTAAAGGAGAGTTAGAGCAGCAAGCTGGTAGTCCTGATTTTAAAGAATTAAAAAAACTTGTTAATTATCAATCAGAAAGCAGTAAAAATTAGTTATAAAGTAAAGGGGGAGATTTATGATGATCAATAAAGAGTTAAAGTTAATTTTGTTAGTACTTGAAGCACATGATCTCCATAATCAAAATCATGTTCAACGGACTGCTATTTTAGCAGATAAATTGGCTCAAAAACTTTTGCTGTCTGATCAACAAAGAGAAAAGTTAAAAACAGGGGCTTTATTACATGATATTGGTAAATTAATGCTGCCTCATGCTATTCTTAACAAGCCAGGTAAGTTAGATCAGGATGAAAAAGAAATAGTTGAATTGGTAAAATATCATCATGAGTGGTGGAATGGAAGTGGCTATCCAGAAGGATTAGCAGGCGATGATATTCCTATTCTGGCTCAGGTAGTTGCTATAACAAGTTCCTTTGATATAATGACTACTGAAAGGATTTATGATAGTTTATTGACACCTGCTGAAGCTTTAGCTGAGTTAAAAGATTATAGTGGACTTCAATTTTCAAGTGAGTTGGTTAAAATATTTAGTGAGTTAATTAAAAAAATTAATTAACTTTAATAGCTTATAGATGCTGTTTTTATTCTGTTAAGATATAATCCAATAAATTAAAGATTCATTATCTTAAAAACAATTTAATTTAGCTTGACAGTGAAGGGTTATAAGTTATAAAATCTATATTAGACCGTAAAATTATTGGAGTGATTTTTGTGAGTGATTTATTAATAATGACACCTGGCCCAACTGAGGTCAGCGAAGAAGTTAGAATGGCTATGAGCCGTAAAATTACTAATCCTGATCTTGATCCTGAATTTTTTGATTTTTATCTTGATGTAAGCAGTAAATTACAGCAAGTTTTAAAAACCAAAAATGATGTAATAATTATGAGTGGAGAGGGAATTTTAGGACTTGAATCTGCCTGTGCTTCTCTAATTGAACCAGGTGATAAAGTTTTAGTCTTAGATAACGGGATTTTTGGTCATAGTTTTGCTGACTTTGCTGATCTTTATGGGGCAGATGTTACAAGATGGGAATTTTCTTATCAAGCAGAAATTGATATTGAATTACTTGAACAAAAATTAGCAGAAAAAAATGATTTTAAATTTGCTACGCTTGTTCACTGTGAAACCCCGACTGGAATTATTAATAATTTAGCTGACATAACTGCTTTGTTGAATAAATATAATATTTTATCAGTAGTAGATTCTGTATCTGCTATTGGTGGTGTCCCAATAGAAGTAGATAAATGGGGAATAGATATTATTTTAGGTGGTTCTCAGAAATGCCTTTCTGTACCACCAGGTTTGACTTTTATGAGTGTCAGTGATGCTGCCTGGACAGCAGTTAATCAGAGAAAGACTGCTGTAAGAGGTTATTATACAAATTTACAGCTCTGGCAAAACTGGTATGAAGAAAAATATTTTCCTTATACACAGGCAATTAGTGATATTTATGCACTTGATGCAGCCCTTGATAAATGGTTAATTGATAAAGATATTTTTAAAAGACACCAAAATATAGCAGCAGCTGTTCGAAAATCATTTCAACTTTCTAATTTGAATTTATTTGCCCAAAATGGTTATTCAGATACTGTAACTGCAGTTGAAATTCCTGCCGGGATTAATTATGCTGAACTAAATCAGCTAATGACAGAAACTCATAATGTTATGATTGCTTCTTCTTTAGGGAAATATGAAGAAAAACTGCTGAGGATTGGTCATATGGGAGAAAATTGCTATGAAGGCAAATTATATAGAACTTTAAAAGCTCTTGATCAGAGTTTACGTGAGTTAAACTTTGACCCAGGTATTAAATTACATAAAACATTTATTAATGAAATGTTATAAATCTTATTTAAAAAAAGGTAAAAAATTAAATTAAATTTAAAATATAAATTTAAATTTTCAAAATATTTTACTTGCTATTGACACCGGCATCTTTTAGTGTTAAACTAAGTCACAATAACAAAAAAATATTAGATCCTTTTAAATCAGTCCAGAGAGGCTGGAAAAGGTATATAAACAGGGAATAAAGCTGATAAGTTAGGAAAACTATATTGTTCTTATTAGTAGACTTAACCTGTCCTATTATGTAATTTGACCTTCAAGCCATTCTTTCTGGTGAGAGGGTTTTATTTTTATAAAAGCCTTTATTAATTTACCTTAGCAAAGTAAATTTAATAATATTTGTTTTTAATTAGTAGTCTAGTAGGCAATAAAAAGTGGAGGTAGTTAAATGCAAAAAGCAAAACTTGTTCTTGAAGAAGGGAGTATTTTTGAAGGCACTATCTTTGGTTCAGTTCAGGAAAGTAGCGGAGAAATTGTCTTCAATACCAGTATGACAGGTTATCAGGAAATCTTGACTGATCCTTCCTATAAAGGAGAGATAGTTTGTATGACTTATCCTTTAATAGGTAATTATGGGATTAATGCAGTGGATTTTGAGTCATTTAAGCCACATGTAAATGGATTTATTGTAAAAGAATTTGCCCTGGAACCTGAAAACTGGCGTCTGCAGAAAAAATTAGAGACATATCTGAAAGAAAACCAGATTACAGCAATTAGTGGGATAGATACCCGTGCTCTAACCAAAAAGCTGCGACGACAGGGAACAATGCGAGGAATTATAACTACTGAAGATTTATCTAAACCGGAATTAACTAAACGAGCTCAGGCTGCTCCAGGTCTTTCGGGTAGAGATTTAGTTGCTACTGTAAGTAGAAAAGAAGTTGAAAAGTATGGAGTAGGAAATAAATATCGGGTAGTTTTAATTGATTGTGGTGCTAAAAATAATATTAAGGAATCACTATTAGCTCGAGATTGTGAAGTGATTATTGTTCCAGCTATTACTAGTGCATTTCAGATAATGGAATATGAGCCAGATGGAGTTATGGTTTCAAATGGACCAGGAGATCCTGAAGATGCGGATTATGTAGCTAATACAATTAAAAAATTGCTCGGTAAAGTTGCTATTTTTGGAATTTGTCTGGGCCACCAATTATTAGGCAGAGCCTGTGGTGCAGCAAGTTATAAGCTTAAGTTTGGTCACCGGGGAGCAAATCATCCTGTTAAAGACTTAGAAACAGGTAGAGTTTACATTAGTTCTCAGAATCATGGCTTTGCAGTTGAAGCAGATTCTCTGGCAGAATTGGGCCTTGAACTGACCCATATTAATGTTAACGATGGTACAGTAGAAGGATTTAAGCATTGTAAGTATCCAGCTTTTTCTGTCCAATATCATCCGGAAGCTTCTCCTGGACCAGAAGATTCGCATTATTTATTTGATCGTTTTATTGCGATGTTTAGATAATAACAAAATTTATTTAATAGATCTTTTAAATAATAATATATAGCTAAGCTAAAATTTTTAAGGAGGATAAGATGCCTAAAAGAGAAGATATAAAAAAAGTAATGGTTATTGGTTCAGGACCAATTATTATTGGTCAGGCAGCAGAATTTGATTATTCCGGGAGCCAGGCCTGCCGCGCTCTCAAAGAAGAAGGTTTAGAAGTTGTCCTGGTTAATAGTAATCCAGCAACTATCATGACAGATGAGAATATGGCAGACCGAGTTTATATTGAACCACTAACAGTAGAGAGTATAATTGAAATTCTTAAAAAGGAAAATCCCGACGGGTTAATTCCTACTCTGGGTGGGCAAATTGCTTTAAATCTGGCAATTGATCTGGCTGAAACTAATATTTTGGCTGAATTAGATGTAGAATTGCTGGGAACTCCAATCAATACAATTCAAAAAGCGGAAGATAGAAACACTTTTAAAGAATTAATGACAGAAATAGGAGAGCCTATACTTGATAGTAAGATTGCTGAAAATATAACAGAAGCAGCTCAAATAGCAGCTGAAATTGGATATCCTGTTATAGTAAGACCCGCTTATACTATGGGAGGAACTGGGGGGGGAGTTGCTGAAAATATAGCTGAATTAAAAGAAATAACTGCCCGGGGTTTTAAACATAGTTTAATTGGTCAAGTTTTAATAGAAAAAAGTATTAAAGGCTGGAAAGAAATAGAATATGAAGTAATGCGGGATGCGTCAGATAATTGTATAGTAGTTTGTAATATGGAGAATTTTGATCCTGTTGGTGTGCATACAGGTGATAGTATAGTAGTAGCACCGAGTCAAACTTTAAGTGATAAAGAATATCAAATGTTTAGAAGTTCTGCCCTTAAAATTATTAGGGCACTCGGTATTGAAGGTGGATGTAATGTCCAGTATGCACTTGATCCAGCTAGTTTTAAATATTATATTATAGAAGTTAATCCCCGGGTAAGCCGGTCAAGTGCTTTAGCTTCGAAAGCTACTGGATATCCAATAGCCAAAGTATCTGCCCGAATTGCGCTTGGCTATCGACTTGATGAAATAGAAAATGCAATTACAGGTAAAACAACTGCCTGTTTTGAACCGGCTCTCGATTATGTAGTTTTTAAAATACCGCGGTGG
Source organism: Halanaerobium salsuginis (assembly GCF_900114545.1). Classification (GTDB taxonomy): domain Bacteria; phylum Bacillota; class Halanaerobiia; order Halanaerobiales; family Halanaerobiaceae; genus Halanaerobium; species Halanaerobium salsuginis. The sequence continues at coordinate 12,167 of NZ_FOTI01000024.1, read as the reverse complement.
CCATTTGATAAATTTCAGTCTGCTAATCGTGATCTCGGTACTCAGATGAAGGCTACAGGAGAAGTGATGGCAATTGCCCGGAATTTAGAAGCGTCTATTCTAAAAGCAGTACGTTCACTGGAAATTGATCGCTATGGCCTTTATCTGCCCGAACTGAATAGTTTAACTGAAACTGAACTAGCTCAGCGTTTAATTGAAGTTGATGATGATCGGTTATTTATTATTGCTGAAGCTTTTCGTAGAAAATGGTCAGTTGCTAAAATTCATCAATTAACTAAAATTAGTACTTTCTTCTTAGCTAAAATAGCAAATATTGTTAAGTTAGCAAATAAATTGGCTCAGCCAGATAAAAAATTGGCAGATCAACCAGCTGTATTTAAAGAAGCTAAAATAAAAGGATTTTCTGATCAAGAGATTGCTCTTTTAAGTGGACAATCACTGGCTGAAGTTAGTGCAATTAGGGATAAAATGAATTTAAAACCAGTTTATAAAATGGTTGATACCTGTGCAGCTGAGTTTGAAGCAGAAACTCCCTATTATTATTCTTCTTATGAGCAGGAAAATGAGGCATTACCAACTTCTACGCCTAAGGTAATGGTTATTGGTTCTGGTCCTATTAGAATTGGCCAGGGAATTGAATTTGACTACTGTAGTGTTCATTCTGCCTGGTCATTAAATGAAGCAGGTTATGAGTCAATTATAGTTAATAATAACCCTGAAACAGTAAGTACAGATTTTGATACTTCCGATAGATTATATTTTGAACCTCTTACTAGTGAAGATATTCTACATATAATTGAAGTTGAAAAACCAGTAGGAGTTATTGCACAATTTGGCGGTCAAACTGCAATCAATTTAGCTCAACCATTAGCAGAAGCAGGAGTTAAAATTCTTGGAACTCAGGTTGATTCCATTGATTTAGCAGAAGATAGAGATAGATTTATAAATTTGTTGCATCAGTTAGATATACCTGTACCAGCTGGCAAAGTTGCTGCTTCAGTTGCTGAGGCAGAAAAGATTGCAGCAGAAATTTCTTATCCAGTTTTAGTAAGACCTTCTTATGTTTTAGGAGGAAGAGCAATGCAGGTAGTATATAATAAGCTGGAATTAAAAGAATATATGGAGAATGCTGTTAAAATTTCACATGACCGTCCTGTACTGGTTGATAAATATTTGACCGGGAGTGAAATTGAAGTTGATGCGATTTCAGATGGAGAAACAGTTATTATTCCTGGAATTATGGAACATGTCGAAAGAGCTGGTGTTCATTCTGGTGATAGTATTGCAGTCTATCCTCCTCAGCACCTAAGTTCTAGTTTGCAGCAGACCATAGTAGATTATACAATTAAAATAAGTCGTGCTTTAAAAATTAAAGGGGTAGTAAATATTCAATATGTAGTCAGCAATAAGCAGGTTTATGTAATTGAAGTTAATCCCCGTTCCAGTCGGACTATACCTTATTTAAGTAAAGTTACTGGTGTCCCAATGGTTGATCTAGCAACTAAAGCTTTGCTGGGAGAAAAATTAAACGAACTTGGTTGGAAGAATGGTTTAGTTGGTGAAAAGGGACATGTAGCAGTTAAAGTTCCAGTCTTTTCATTTTCTAAATTGACTAGAGTTGATACTAATTTAGGACCAGAAATGAAATCAACTGGAGAAGTACTTGGGCTGGCAGATAGTTATGAAAAAGCGCTTTATAAAGGACTTATTGCTGCTGGTCTTAAAATCCCCCGGCAAGGAACTATTCTAGCTACTATAGCAGATAAAGATAAAGCAGAAGCTATAGATTATATCAAGCAATTTGCTGAGCTGGGTTTTAAAATTACTGCTACTGCTGGAACAGCAGCTGCTCTTAGTAAAGCTGGTTTGACAGTAAAATCAGTGAAAAAAATAGATAATGGCTCTCCTAATGCTTTAGAATTAATTGCAGATGATCAAATTGATCTTGTAGTTAATACCTTAACTAAGGGTAAAATACCAGAGCGAGATGGTTTTAAAATTAGGCGTCATGCGGTAGAAATGGGAATTCCCTGTTTAACATCACTTGATACTACGCGAGCTCTTTTAAAAGTTTTAACAGAAATGGAAAAAGGTAATCAGATTGAGTATAAAGCTTTACAGGACTATGTAAAATGATTAAAGCTGCTGTCAGTTTAATTTCTGGCAGCAGCTTTTTTATTGCAAATAATAGTTGACTTAATTAGTTATTTCTGATATTATTATTTAAAATAAAATAATTAATTATTCTTTTAAATTAGTCCAGAGAGGCTAGTAAGGGAAAATATAGATTTTAGCAACCTTCTTACTTGTCTTAAGAAGGTTATTTTTTTGTTAAGCTAAATTATGTATGCTCCCGCAAAGGAGGTAAGTAAGTTTGAATAAATCAGAGATGAATGTAAAAAAAGAATTAATTGATGCAGCTGCCATGGAAAGAGCAATTACTAGAATTGCTCATGAAATTCTTGAAAAAAACAAAGGCACAGAAGATCTGGTTTTAATTGGAATTAGAACTAGAGGAGTTCCGCTTGCGAATAGGTTAGCTGCTAAAATAGCTGAGATAGAGGGACTCAAGCCAGCAACTGGAATTCTTGATATTACTCTTTATCGGGATGACCTTTCTACTGTTGCTCAGCAGCCGATTGTTCATCGTACAGAAATCCCTTTTGATATTACTGGTAAAAAAGTTGTTTTAGTTGATGACGTTTTATATACTGGTCGGACGGTTAGAGCTGCTTTAGATGCATTAATTGATCTGGGGCGACCACTTCAAATCCAGCTAGCAATTATGATTGACCGTGGCCATAGAGAACTGCCAATTAGAGCAGATTTTGTCGGCAAAAATTTACCGACTTCGCGCCGGGAAGTAGTTGATGTTAATCTGGCAGAAAGTGATGGTCAAGATAAAGTATTATTGCTTGAAAAAAATTAAATTAAGCTATTGCTTACTTTAATTAAGAGTTTGAAAATCTAAAAATTGAATAAATGATTTTCCTTTAAATTAGCCCAGTGAGGCTGATAAGGAGTTTATTAGTAGTCAGGTTTAGATTTAAATTAGTTAACTAATTTAAATTAGATTACCTAATATATTTTTTAACTCTCTGTCAGTTTAACTGGCAGAGAGTTTTTTGTTTTAAATTATATTTAAGAGATTATTAAAATTTTAGGGAGGAATAATATGAGTTTAATTAGTACAACAGAAGCTAATTTTAAGCAATTAAAGCAGGATGGGATTAACAAGAAGAGGTTATTTATTTTATCATTACAGCATATGTTTGCCATGTTTGGCTCAACTGTTTTAGTTCCTGCATTAACTGGTTTAAATCCTGCTGTAGCCCTATTTACATCAGGTCTGGGAACTTTAATTTTTCATTTAATTACAGGAGGTAAAGTACCTGCGTATCTTGGCTCTTCATTTGCTTTTATTGCTCCAATTATTGCTGCTCAAGAACAGTTTGGCCGGGATGGAGCTATGCTGGGGATTATTACAGTAGGTGTTGTTTATGCACTAATGTCACTTGTAATTAGACTTTTAGGCACTGATTTTTTCAGGAAATTATTACCACCTGTTGTAGTCGGACCGGTTATTATTACTATTGGTCTAGGCCTGGCACCTACAGCTAAAGATATGGCTTCTGAACATCTTTTAACTGCTTTTATCACTCTTGCAATAGCAATTTCTATTAGCGTTTTTGCTAGAGGGATTTTTAAAGTAATTCCAATTTTAATTGGAATTATGGGAGGCTATATATTTGCAATCTTTATGGGGCTGGTTGACTTTACTCCGGTAATTAATGCTGCCTGGTTTGCTCTACCTAAATTTTCTCTACCAGTGATAGATGGTAACTTAAAAGCAATATCCCTAGTAGCACCAATTGCTCTGGTAACGATGGTTGAACATTTAGGTGATGTGCTGGCAATTAGTTCAACTGTTAATAAAGATTTTATTAAAGAGCCAGGGCTGCATCGAACCTTACTTGGAGATGGAATAGCTACTCTTGTAGCTGGTTTATTTGGCGGACCTCCTAATACAACTTATGGAGAAAATGTTGGAGTATTAGCTTTGACTAAAGTTTATAATCCATTAATTATTCAGTTAACTGCAGTAATTGTAATTTTATGTTCTTTTGTCCAGAAGATTGGAGTTTTAATTAGAACTATTCCAAATGCTGTTATGGGAGGGATTGTCTTTCTGCTCTTTGGGATGATTGCTTCGATTGGCCTAAGAACTCTGGTTGAAAATAAAGTTGATCTATCTCAAAATAGAAATTTAGTTATTGTTTCAGTAACCTTAGTAGTTGGAATTTCTAATTTAGCAGTTAAAGCTTTTGGACTCGAGTTTTCTGGGATGGGCTTGGCTGCTCTAGTTGGCATAATCTTAAACTTACTTTTGCCGGTTGAATCAGACAAGCAAACAGCAGTAGAGGTAGAAGTTGAAAAGTCAAAAGTTAAAAGAAAAGTAAATAAATCAGAACTAAATAGTTCAGAGCTGGGATATGAGAGTAATTAATAATTGATTGAGCAGTTTAAGTAGTTGAGGAGGATACAAAATGAGTTTAACTAAAAAAGACTTTTTGGGCCTTTATAATAGTTCAGCCGCTGAAATTGAAGAAATTTTAAATACTGCTGTTGCAATGAAAGATGTTTTAACTAGAAGTGTAAAAAAAGTACCTACTCTGCGTGGTAAAACTGTAATTAATCTTTTTTTTGAACCAAGTACCAGAACAAGATTTTCTTTTAATCTAGCAGCCAAAAGATTAAGTGCTGATGTAATGAATATTAATAAATCAGCCAGCAGTATTGTTAAAGGAGAAAGTCTGCTGGATACAGCCCGAACGATGGAAGTAATGGGGGCAGATGTAGTTGTAATTAGACATAGTGCAGCAGGAGCTGCACAATTTTTAGCTAAAAATATTAGGGCAAGTGTTCTAAATGCTGGTGATGGAGCTCATGCTCATCCAACCCAGGCTCTGCTTGATATGTATACTATTCGTGAAAAGTTAGGTAAAATTGAGGGAGTTAAAGTGTTAATTATTGGAGATATCGCTCATAGCAGAGTAGCAAGATCTAATATCTGGGGATTAAAAAAGTTAGGAGCTAAAGTTAGTGTAGCTGGTCCGCAGACATTAATTCCTCTGGAAATAGAAAAGATGGGAGTTAAAGTTTATACAGATCTTGATCAGGCTTTGCAAGAAACTGATGTAGTTAATATTTTAAGAATTCAATTAGAACGTCAGGAAGCAGGCCTTTTCCCATCCTTGCGTGAGTATCGAGAAATATATGGAATGAATGAAAAACGCTTAGATAAAATAGGTAAAAAAGCTTTAGTTATGCATCCTGGACCAATGAATAGAGGTATTGAAATTGAGAGTTCAGTTGCTGATAGTCAGCAGTCTGTAATTACCGAACAGGTACGAAATGGAGTTGCAATTAGAATGGCACTGCTTTACCTTTTAGCAGGTAGGGAGGCAAATAATGAACAGATTAATTAAAAATGCTATGGTATATGATGCTCAAAATGATAAACAGGGTAAATATGATATTTTAGTAAATAACGAAAAAATAGCGGCAATTGAACCACTAATATCAGATTCTGGCATCAATAATTTAGAAGTAATTGATGCAGCTGGTAAAGTAGTTATTCCGGCTCTAATCGATATCCATACGCATCTTAGAGAACCAGGTTTTGAAGAAAAAGAAACAATTAAAACTGGGGCAGAAGCAGCAGCAGCGGGAGGATATTCGGCAGTAGCAGCTATGCCAAATACTAGTCCTGTAGCAGATAATCCAGCTGTAATTGAACAGCTTAAACTAAAAGCTGCTAAAGCAGCAGTTAGAATTTATCCAATTGGTAGTATAACCCAGACCAGCCAGGGAGAGAAACTTTCAGAAATTGGAACATTGGCCCGGGCGGGGGCAAAAGCACTTTCTGATGATGGTAATCCAGTCATGAATTCAGAAATAATGCGGCGAGCAATGGAGTATGCAGCTGCTTTTGAGCTGCCAATAATTGATCACTGTGAAGATAAAAATCTTTCTCGAGATGGAGTTATGCACGAAGGCTATTATTCAACAATTTTCGGCCTGCAGGGAATTCCTGCAGCTGCAGAGGAGATAATGGTAGCTCGAGATATTATCTTAGCTGAAATGACTGGTGTTCACCTTCATTTAGCTCATTTAAGCACTGCTGGAAGTTTAAATCTAGTTAAAGAGGCCAGAGCCCGGGGAGTTAAGTTAAGTTTTGAAGTTACACCTCACCACCTTCTGTTAACTGACCAGGCAGTAAAAGATTATGATCCTGTTATGAAAGTTCATCCACCCCTGCGTTCCGAAAAAGATAGGCAGGAACTTGTTAATGCTTTAAAAAACGGGGAAATAGATATTTTAGCTACTGATCATGCTCCTCATACATATGAAGATAAACTAGGTGAATTTGATTATGCAGCTTTTGGTATTTCAGGTCTGGAAACTGCTTTAGCTTTACTTTATGATAATTTTATTAAAACTGATTTAATTAACTGGGATGATCTATTAAGAATGTATTACTATAACCCAGCTCAAGTTCTTGCTATTGAAGCAGAAGGATTAAAAGTTGGAGCAAGAGCTGATTTCTTAATTTTTAATCCAGAGCATAATTGGACTATTGATAAAAATAAATTTAAATCAAAAGGTAAAAATACTCCTTTTAATGGTTGGCAGCTTTCTGGGAAAAATGAAATGACTTTTGTAGCTGGTAAACTAGTTTATGATGATCGGGAGGGAAGAAATGAAATTATTTATTGATCAACTACAGGAAAAAATGATAGCAAAGAATTCCAGAATTTGTGTTGGCTTAGATCCGCACCTTGAATTATTACCTGAGACAGTGCTCGATCCTGAACTTTTGCAGGATCAAGCAGCAAATCAAGTAGAAATTGCAGCAGCAGTTCTGAAGTTTAATCAGGATATTTTAGCTGCAGTAGCCGATTTTACAGCGGTAGTTAAACCACAGATTGCTTTTTATGAGAAGCTTGGCTCAGCTGGCTTTAAAGTACTCAAAAAATTAATAAAAAAAGCACAAACAGAGGGCCTGCTTGTCTTATTAGATGCAAAGCGAAATGATATTGGATCAACAGCAGCAGCCTATGCAGAAGCTTATTTTGCTAAAGAAACTGCTGCTGATGCGATTACTATAAATCCTTATTTAGGTAGAGATGGTATCTTGCCTTTTTTAAAAAATAAAAATAAAGGCGCTTTTGCTTTATTAAGAACTTCCAATCCTTCTGCAGTTGATTTACAAGATTTAAAATTAGCAAACGGTAAGCTGTTTTATCAAGCTGTTGGTGATTTTCTGGCAGAATTAGGTGAGCCTTATCTAGGGGAATGTGGTTATTCTAATTTAGCAGCTGTGGTAGGCGCTACTTATCCAGCTGAGTTAGCTGCAATCAGAAAACAACTGCCGCAAACATTCTTTTTGATTCCTGGTTATGGTGCTCAGGGAGGCGGAGCCTTAGATATTAAAGCTGGTTTTGATAGTCAAGGACAGGGAGCAATTATAAATTCTTCACGAGGTATAAATTTTGCTTATAGAGCAGCTGCTTATAAAAATTATGGAGCAGAAAATTATGCTGAAGCAGCTCGAGCAGCTGCCCGGGAAATGCGGACTGAAATTAATGCAGTTCTTAGTCTAAAATAAAGCTAGTCAACTTTGCTAATAGTTGAGCGAAAAAAGTTAAATTTCAAAACTAGCTCTAACAATTTTGAAGGCTGGTTATGAGGAGGAAAAGATGTTTAAAATAATAGCTAATCGACTTGTTGGCCCTAAAATTTATGAAATTATTATAAAAGCTGATAAATTAATAGAACAGCCGCAGCCAGGTCAATTCTTTAATCTAAAAGTTAATAAACTAAAAAGCAAAGATCCTTTTTTAAGACGTCCCTTTAGTGTTTTTGATTTTAATCCAGTTAGTCAGCAGTTAACTTTTGTTTATCGAGTAGTTGGGCGGGGAACAGAGATTTTAAGCAGCTTTAAAGTAGGAGATAGCCTTGATTTGCTTGGTCCGCTGGGCAAAGGTTTTACTCTACCAGAAAACAAAAAAAGTCTGCACTTAATTGGTGGGGGAATTGGAATTGCCCCTCTTTATTATCTAGCTAGAGTTCTTGCTGATCAACAGCAGTTAAGTATCTATTTAGGTGCTGAGACTAAAACAGAACTAAACTTTTTTCAGCAGAAGTTTAGTGAATTAAAATGTTCAATTAAGCTAACTGCAATGGCAGAAAAACTTGATTTTAAGGGAACTGCTTTACAGCTCTGGTTAAAAAATTTACCTGCTAATAAAGCGGACTTCATTTATGTATGTGGTCCTGAAAAAATGCTGCTTGCTGTAGAAAAAGAAGCTTTAGCAAGGAATATAGATGGGGAATTATCGGTTGAAAAAAGGATGGGTTGCGGAATTGGTATCTGTCTTTCCTGCAGCTGTCAGAGTGTAGAATCACCTCTAACTAGAAAACGTGCCTGTATTGAAGGGCCAGTTTTTAAACTAGGGGAGGTAGAGTTAGATGAATAAGCAACAATCAGCAACTGATTTAACAGAAAAAATTGATCTAGCTACTGTTTTAAAAGCAAAGAATGGCTCTCATTTAAAATTGAAAAATCCTTTAATAACTGCTTCTGGAACCTGTGGTAATGGTCATGAGTTAGCTAAATTTTTTGACCTTAATCAGTTAGGAGCATTTACTACTAAGGGTATTACTCTGCAGGCTCAGCCAGGCAACAAAACACCGCGTATTGCAGAAAGTGCTGCTGGTATAATCAATTCAATTGGACTTGAAAACCCTGGTGTAGATCAATTTATTGCTAAAAAACTTCCTGAAACAGCTCAGTATAATCTACCCATTTTAGCTAATATTTCTGGTTATCAGGCCGATGATTTTGTCAATATAGCAATTAAATTAGCTGAACAAAAAGAGATTAGTGGTCTAGAAGTTAACTTATCCTGTCCTAACATTAAAGGTGGGGGAATGATTTTTGGCACCGATCCTGAAAATGTTTTTCAAATCACCAGAAAGATTAAGCAGGTTTATCCAGGTTATATAATTGTTAAACTGACACCAAATATTACTGATATAACTACAACTGCTCTGGCAGCAGAAGAAGCTGGGGCAGATGCTGTAGCCTTAATTAATACATTAAGTGCAATGAAAATCGACATTGAAAAGCAAAAACCATTACTGGCCAATACTTATGGGGGGCTATCTGGTCCAGCAATTAAGCCAATAGCTGTTAAAATGGTTTATCAGAGTTATCAAAAATTGACAATTCCAATTATTGGTTTGGGAGGAATCTGCTCAGGAAGTGATGTAATAGAATTTTTGCTGGCAGGTGCTACAGCAGTTGGTCTGGGCAGTATTAACCTGAGAGAGCCAGCTGCAGCTTTACGAATTTTGGCTGAAATTAAAGATTATTTAAAAAAACATCAGCTTAATAAACTAAGTTCATTAATTGGAGCTGCTCATCAGTAGCTATCTTATACGAGGAGTGATTTAATATGAAAAAGAAAGAAATTAGGCAGCTGTTAGAAGCAACAAATGTAATTCAACAGGGACACTTTGTTTTAAGTTCTGGCAGGCATGCAGATATTTATATGCAGTGTGCAAAAGTTCTTCAGCATCCCAACCATGCAGCAAAATTAGCAGCAGAAATAGCTGTTAAATGGCAGGGCCAAAATATAGATTTAGTTATCGGTCCAGCTCTGGGAGGAGTTGTTTTGTCTTATGTAGTAGCAGAACAACTTGGAGTTCGTTCTTTATTTAGTGAACGAAAAAATGGAGAAATGAAAATTAGGCGGGGTTTTGAACTTAATGCAGGTGAAAAGGTATTAGTTGTTGAAGATGTCGTTACAACTGGGGGATCAGTTAAAGAATTATTAGATCTTTTAGAAAAAATGAATGTTGAGATTGTCGGGATTAGTTCTATTGTTGATCGCAGTAATGGCCTGGTTGAATTTAACTATCCTTTTAAAGCACTGCTGCCGATTGATATTAAATCTTATAAAGCTAATCATTGTAAATTATGTCAAAAAGAAATCCCGATCACAAGACCGGGAAGTAAGGAAAATTGAATTATTTAAGTTTAAGCTTTCATCATTTTATGGTGGAAGCTTTTTAATTTTTCACGAAGTTCAGACGCTTCAGAAGCGGTTAATCTAGTTGTCTTAAGAATTTCAGCTGGAATACAACGTGCTTTCTGGCGTAATTCTAAACCTTTTTTAGTTAAACTAACTAATACAACTCGCTGATCCTTAATCGATCTCTTTTTGCTCAAATAACCACTTTTAATAAGTTTTTTTACTAAAGGTGTTAGAGTTCCAGAATCTAAAAAAAGCTTTTGTCCCAGTGATTTAATGGTGATTTCTTTTTCTTCCCAGAGTACCAGCATAGTTATATATTGAGTATAAGTTAAGCCTAATTCGTCTAATAAAGGTCGATAGAGATTAACTATGGCCCGGGAAGCAGCATATATGCTAAAACAAAGTTGATTATCGAGCTTAAGTTCTGGTGGAGTCTTTTTTTTATTCTCATCAGTTTTCATTTAACTACCTCCCTATTTAAAAATTAAATTTAAAGTAATGATTTAATCCTGGCTTCCATTTCTTCAGGTTCAACTGTTGGTTCAAATCTATCTACAATGTTACCATCTTTATCAATTAAAAATTTAGTAAAATTCCAGCGAATTTCATGATTTTCTAAATAAGATGGATAGTGTTCAGTTAAAATTTCTTTTAGTTTTGCTGACATTTCTTTGTCTTCTTCAAAACCATGATCAGGTGCATTTTCTTTTAAATAATTAAAGAGAGGGTGAGCATTTTCTCCATTAACTTCAACTTTAGCAAATAGGGGAAAAGTTACTCCATAGTTGATTTTACAAAATTGTTTAATTTCTTCGTTATTGCCTGGATCTTGTTCTAAAAATTGATTACAGGGGAAACCGAGCACTTCAAAACCGGCTTCATTATGTTCTTGATATAATTTTTCAAGTCCTTCGTATTGAGGTGTAAATCCACATTTACTTGCTGTATTAACAATTAATAATACTTCTCCTTTGAAGTCAGCCAGCTTTTTTTCCTGGCCATTATTAAGTTTAGCTTTAAAATCATAAATATTCATTTTAATTCCTCCTAATTTAATTTGATACAATTTAATTTGATACAATCAATATACCACTTTTAAAAAAAATTGTCAACTTTAAATTTATAATGAATAATTATTGACTACTCAGAAAACAGTTTGCATTTTTGAAGATTAAAATTTATAATTAGAAAAGAAAGGAGTAGTGATATAATGCAAAATTATAATTTTGTTCATTCTTGTATTCGAGTTATGGATCTTAAAAAATCCATAAAATTTTATGAAGATGCTTTAAATTTAAAAGAAACTTGTCGTAAAGATTTTCCAGAAGCTAAATTTACACTGGTTTATTTAACTGACCAGGCAGAAAGTTTTGAGTTAGAACTAACTTATAATTATGATCAAGAAGAACCTTATACTATTGGTAATGGTTACAGTCACATTGCTGTTAAAGTTGCTGATTTAGAAAAGTCTTATCAGCGTCATCAGAAAGCTGGTTATCAAGTTGGAGATTTAAAAAGTTTAACTGGTAATTCAAATAGCTATTATTTTTTAACTGATCCAGATGGTTATCGAACTGAAATTATAGCTAAATAATTTAAAGTACCATAAAATTACAAAATAATAGTTTTTATTAGATCCATAATCTGTATAGATTATGGGTTTTTTTATAAAACTTAACTTGATATTAACTTTTCTGCAATCTTCTGCTAATAATTATTGGTTGTATAATTAATGTTGTGAAGAAAAAACTGTAAATCTAAAAATATCTAAATAAAAAAGGCATTTGCCTGGCTCCGTTGAATTAAATAGTTACAACACCAAAAATTCAATAAAGGAGTCAAGCAAATGCATAATAATCTTATCACAGATTTAATGGATTTACCAGACCTAGTTGCAACAGATTTAATTAAAACGGAGGAATATTTAGTTTTTGTAGCTGACTATAAAATAGATCATGTTAAATGTCCTGTCTGCGGCAAAAAAGCAGAAAAGATTCATGATAGAAAAACTCAAATGATTCAGGATACTTCTCTTCGAGATAAAAAAACAGTTATTAGACT
>NZ_FOTI01000026.1 GCF_900114545.1 Halanaerobium salsuginis | reverse complement strand
AAAGAACTTTTTCCAGACTTAAAGAGCATCTTAATTTAGAAAACTTAACTGTAATGGGAGCTAAAAAAGTTAAAACTCATCTGCTATTAAGTTCTATCAGTTTGATCGCTGCAAGAATTGCAGCCGAGAAAATCAAACTGCAAAATCAGGTTTTAGCTGCTTAAAAAGCATTTTAAAGCATGATTTTAAGTTACCCAAGCTAAGTGCGTCTAAATTTAGCAGTAAATCTATGGTAAATCATTAAAATCTACTATTTCAAGTTAAAAGGCTTATTTTTATGATTCGCAGACAATATTTTTTTGAATTAAACTAAATTAAGCGTATTATGAAATTCGCTTATAATATAAATTTTAATCAAAAAAACTCTGTTCATGATCATGAACAGAGTTCTAATTATTAAACACCTAATTTAATTTGAATTCTTCTACACTATCTCTAGTATTTTTAAGATATTCAGTAATTTGAGCAAAATTTTTACGAGCATAGGCAACAAACAAAATATCAACAGCTGTTAGCTGAGCAATCCGGGAAGTTATTGCTCCCAGACGTAAATTTTTTTCACTACCAGCCACCTGAAGTTTTATCTGACTAATTTTAGCTAAAGGATTAGCCGAATATTTAGTAATGGAAATTGTTTGAGCACCTCGCTTTTGCGCGGTGGTCAGAGCTTTATAAACTTCTCTACTCTGACCACTATAGGAAATAGCAATTGCCAGATCACCAGCTTCTATGTTAGCAGCTGAAGCAAGTTGAGCATGAGTGTCTGAATAATAAATTACTGTTTTCTTTACTCGCATCAGTTTATGTTGTAAATCTTTAGCAACTAGGCCGGAAGCACCAATTCCAAAGATATAAACATTTTCTGCAGTCTGCAGCGCATTAACTGCTGCTTCTAACTCTGCTGCTGAAAGCAGTTCAACTGTATTTTCAATTACTCTAATATTATCATGAGCTAGTTTATCCATAATTTCAGTTAAACTATCTTCAACTGCAATATCATCATATATCTGCTGTTGATCAGCTGAATCTAACTCACTAAGGTTTTTAACTAAAGCAAACTTAAAATCTTGAAAGCCCTGATAATCTATCTTCTTACAAAAACGAACTACTGAAGCAGGACTGCTCTGACTAGCCTGAGCTAATTCTGTTACAGCAAGTTCTGCTGCCTCTTGGCTATTAGCCAAAATATAATCAGCAATTTTCTTTTCAGTTGCTGTCAGATCAGCATAGATATTTTTAATTTTTAACAATACTTTCATGCTTAAACTCCTTACTATCAAATCACTTAATTAATCAGTAATTTGCTTTTTTTTAGCTGCAATTTTAAATTTAAATTTTTCCCCTGCACTTATTTTTTCAATAAGTGGAGCTGCTTTTCCTGCTTCTGCAACTAAATTAACTTTTTTATCTGCTGGATAATCTTTTTTGAGGATCTGCAGATCACCCTGATATCGCTGATAAAATTGGTTATCTATTGTTACTGCATATTTAAAGCGCTTTTTATTATTGTTAAATGGCTCTATTGCCTGTCTGCAGGCAGATCTGGCCGTTGCTGATCTAATTATATATTCCCCGGGATCATAGCGGTTATAATGTGGAATTTTTAAAAGATTCTTTTCTATCTGGCTTAAACCAGGATAAGTTTCAATTGGAATAATAGTGTATTCAGAATTTATTAAAGCAAAATCAGCTAATTCTGATTTACTGGCTTGACTATCACCAATATAAACTCTATCTATTCCTAATTTAAGTAAATCCTGGCCAGCTACTAAAGGAGATAAGCAACGATGAGCTTCTAAAGTTGGCAGACCAGCTTTTAGAGGAAGACGCTGTTTAAACTTTGCTGGTACAAAAGCAGCTACTTCAATTCCATAGCTATGAAAAAGCTCTGTTCTCTGTTGCAGCAATTTTGCTCCTAGCCCTGTCTCAGGGCGAGGATAATAATTATGAAGAGCTTCAAGATTATTTAAATTAGCTTTTTCAGAAATAATTTCTGTTAAAGCCTGCTGATTAATAGTACTGGCATTTAAAGTTATTTTATAATTATTTTGACGACTGAGATCAGCAATTTCGGCATTACTAAATCCGAAATCAAGTCTGAGAGATGCAAACTCAAACTTAGCTAAATTTAATTTCTTAAAATATTTTTTAGAAATATCAGCTGTTACCCGGAAGTTAAGTTTATTTATTTCAGTTAATAATTTTTCTGCTTCTGACAAAAAATCAGCTCTAACTTCTGGAATATGAAGGGAAAAGAATAAATCAGTTATACCTAACTCTCTTGCTCTTTTTAAATAATTAATATTATCAGCTAAATTTAAATCAAGTCCTGCATAAACAGAAATCCCTAACATTATTTTGCTCCTCTCTAACGACCCAAATTTATTTTTATTCATAAGATATAGCTAATTAAAATCTCCAGCCTAAAAAGATTTTAGACTGGAGAAAAAATTATTCTAATTCGGCAATATCTTGTTCTTTAATAAAAATCTGAGTAATAATAAATCCGCCCAGATAAGCGATAACTAGCCCTAGAAAATAATTAAGCATTGAGCCAGGCTGCATTAAAGGAATAGCAGAAATACCAGATGGTCCCCAGGCACCTGCAACAACATGCTGCAGCATTACATATGCTCCTCCAAAACCTGCCCCTAGTCCAGCAGTAATAAAAGGTTTTCCTAATGGAAGTGTAACACCATAAATCAGCGGCTCACCTATTCCTAATATTCCAGCTGGAAGTGCCCCAGAAATAATTTGCTTTAATTTCAAATTACCTGTTTTGCGAGCTTTAAAATAAATTGCAATTGATGCTCCTACCTGACCTGCACCTGCCATAGCTAAAACTGGAAACAGAGAAACTCCTCCCATATTTTCTAACTGTAAAGCATAAATTGGAATTAGGCCATGATGTAAACCAAGTAAAACCATCGGTAAAAAAACAGCTGATAAAACATAACCAGAAATTACACTTACTACTGGATTTTCAGAAGCAACAAGTAATGTCAAAGCACCTACTACTATATCAGAAATAATACCTGATAAAGGCATTATCACAAAGATCATTGCTAAAGCCATAACCAGCATAGTTACAACAGGAGTTATAATTAAATCAAGTACATCAGGAACAAATTTTCTAACTCTTTTTTCAATTATAGCTAAAATATAGACTCCAATAATGACTCCAATAATTCCCCCTTTACCGGAACGGAGAATGGAATTTAAAGGAGAAGCTGTATCAAACATCCCAATTGACTGTGAAATATTATTTATCTGACTCATTACAGTTAAGGCACCAATCATTCCGCCAAGACCTTCAGTAGCACCAAATTGTTTAGCAGCATTGATCCCGGTAAAAATTGTAAAATAACCCAGAAATGAACCTCCCAATAATGAAAGTACAAGCTGAGTTAAATTCCAGAATTGATTAATTGGTAAGCTGCCTGTATCCTGCAAATTAGTTATTAAACCGGCAAATCCATTAAAAATACCTGCTGCTATAATAGCAGGAATTAGTGGAATAAATATCTTGCCAATTGTTTTTAAACCTCTTTTTAATTTGCTTTCTTTTTGCTTTCCTTTAATAGCAGCTTTGTTTTTCTGCCAATCATCATTTACTGCCATTTTCGAATCACTTAAATACTTACTTTTTAGTATATCAAGACATTTTTTAGCTGTACCAGGTCCGACAACTATCTGAATTGTCTCATCTTCAACTACTCCCATTACTCCATCTACTGCTTTTAAACCTGGCAAATCTACTTTATCATAGTTTTTTAAATCAATTCTTAATCTGGTCATACAATTTGAAGCATTAATAATATTTTTAGTGCCGCCTATTTTTTCAATAATCTCTTTAACTAATTTTTCATTACTCATAATACTCCTCCTCAGTTTTATTAAGTAAATAGCAGCTAAAACTTATCTTTATTTTAATTATTTGCAATTGCTTCTGCCAACCGTCCTTCAAATTTAGCAAGTTCAGCTTCTGCCTCTACTTGCTTAAGTCCTGTCTTTAACATCATGATTGTTAACTTTACATTATAATCAGTTTTTGTTAGATATTTTTCTGCTGTTTTGTAATCTGCTTTTGTTAAAGTTACTACCATATTTTTAGCTCTTTCGGCCAACTTCTTATTCTTTACCTGTAGATCTACCATATAATTTTGATAAACTTTTCCCAACTTTATCATTGCAGCAGTTGTTAACATATTTAAAACCATTTTTTGTGCTGTACCAGCTTTCATTCTGGTTGAACCAGTAATGACCTCCGGGCCGACAATAGGAGAAATCGAAATATTTGCCTGTTGAGCTATTTGGGATTCAGGATTACAGCTTAATGCGACTGTTGAAGCTCCCAGCTGACTGGCAAATTTTAAGCCAGCTATTACATAAGGGGTTGTTCCACTTGCTGCAATTCCAACTAGAATATCTTGAGCAGAAAAATTAATTTCTTTTAAATCTGCAACTGCTTCTGTTCTACTATCTTCAGCATTTTCGATAGAACTTTTAATTGCAGCTTCTCCTCCAGCAATCAAACCTTGTACTAGTTCAGGATCCACACCATAAGTAGGAGGACATTCTGAGGCATCCAGGATACCTAGTCTGCCACTGGTACCAGCCCCCATATAAATTAAACGTCCTCCATTTTTTAAAACATTTGTAATTTCATCAACAGCTGCTGCAATATTTTCTTTTTCTGCAGCAACTGCCAGGGCAACTTTACGATCTTCCTGATTTATTATTCTAATAATTTCAGCTGTTTCTACTTGATCAATCTGCTTTGAATTTTGATTTACTGATTCTGTAACTAAATTAGCTCTCTCCATAAATTACTAACCTCCTTCTGTTCATAATATTCTTGCTTTTATTATTTTAAGTCTACCATTTTAGAAAAATTTTTTCAAGTATTTTTTGTTTATATGAAAATATTTTTCTGAGTTTTTACTATTGTTTAATTAAAAAAATCCAGCTCAATAATTGAGCTGGATTTAATAACCTAATTATTATATAATTGTTTATCTAAATTTAGATAAACAAACTTTTAATAGACATCTTTCCACTGATCAATGTTTTCTTTATCAAATCTAAAAGGAGCTCCCAGCATAATTTCAGTTCCATCACCAGCCTGAATTACTTCTTTTGAACCAAGTCTACCAGCTTCAAATGTTTCACCAGGATTTCCAGTTATTTTTTCAGTCACTAAAGCTTCTGCAGCATAGCCAGCTAAATAACCAACATCAATTGGATTCCAGAGATACATCCAATCACAAACACCATTTTTAATATATTCGGCCATTTCACTAGGAAGACCTAAACCAGTTAATTCTATTTCTCCCTGTAAACCTCTATCTGTAAGTACTTTTCCAGCAGCTGCAATTGCCACTGTTGTTGGGGCTATAATACCTTTTAAATCAGGATATGACTTAAGCAGCGCTTCTGTTTCTGAGACACTTTTATCTCTTAAGTCATCACCATAAGCAACTTTGACTAATTCTATTTGATCATATTCTGGTTTTTCTAGTTCTTTTTTCATCCATTCAATCCAGGTGTTTTGATTTGCTGCTTGAGAAGTAGCACTTAAAACTGCAATTTGACCTGAACCACCAATCATTTCTGAAATTGCCTGAATCTGAACTCGACCAATTTGCTCTGGATCAGCCTGATTAATATGAACCATTCTACTCTGTGCATTAACAGCAGAATCCAGTGATAAAACTTTAATTCCCCTGCTCATTGCTTTCTTTAAAGCTGGTTGTAAAGCATCAGGATCATTACCAGCAATAGCTATTGCATCAACATGTTGAGTAATTAGCTGTTCAATCATAATAATTTGTGATTCAGCAGTTGGCTCAGCTGGGGCTTTAAGTATTACTTCACCGCCAATTTCATTAATTGCTTTTTCAAAGCCATCCATTTCTTTTTCATTATAAGGATTACCAGCATTTTTAACAATTATAGCATACTTTCCTTCTTGAGCAGTAACATTTCCCACCAGCATAAAAATACTTACTAAAACCATAAAACTAATCAAAAACTTTTTCATAAATAAATTCCTCCTTAGTAGATTATTAATATATTAAATTATATCGGATCAAAAATATTCCGATATAAAATTTATAAATAAGTTATTTAATAATATTCTTTAAGATTTATTACTAAATAACTTTAAATTTGACAGCATAACTGAAAAAATTAGCAGAATACCAATTACAATTAGAATTACCTGATCTGGTACATTTACTAAACCAAGTCCATAACGTAAAAAACCTATAATAAAAATTGAAAGTAAGACTCCAATCATCCGACCCTTTCCACCTGAAGTACTCACTCCACCTAAAACAACCATAGCAATTACATCTAATTCATAACCTGATGCTATATTAGGTCTGGTACTGCCCATTTTTGAAGTTAAAAACAAGGCTGCTATAGCCGCCATTAAACCATTTAAAGTAAAAACAATAATTTTTATTTTATCTACTTTAACTCCAGAAAATAAACTGGCTACATCATTATTTCCAATCGCATAAACTTTTCGACCAAAAGTTGTTTTATGTAATAAAACATAAAATATTACAGCTGCTATTATAAAGGCAACTAAAATAAAGGGAATTATAGTTTTAATATATCCCCAACCAAGAAAATTAAACCACATCGGAAATCCACCTGAAGCCTGATTTTCTAAAATAATGTAGGCAATTCCTCGATATAAAATCATTGTTGATAAAGTAACAATTACGGCTGATAACTCTTTGAACTTAACAATTAAAATGCCATTAATAAAACCAGCAATAACTCCAACTAAAAGACAAACAAGTATAGCTAATGGCATAGGTAAACCTGCATTATATAAAACTGCCATAATTACAGAAGCAAGTGCAATAGTTGATCCTACAGAAATATCAATATCCCCAAAAATAATAACAAAAGTCATAGAAAGAGCAATAAAAGCTTTATCCAGAAAAGTCATCGTTGCATCAAGTAAAGTATAGGTGTTTAAATAATAGGGGGATAGTTGGGAGTTTATAATATGAATAGCTATAAAAATTAAAAATAGCAACCATTCCCATTGAAAAAAGAATTTTTTTAAACTAAATTCTTTTTCTGATTTTATTTCTCTATTTAAAGTGATTCCATTGTTAGAATTATTTACCATAATCTAATCTTCCCTCCTTATTTTATTAGAGCTTCCAATTCTTCTTTTAATTAAAGCACTTACCAATACTGCAATTAGAATTACAGCTCCCTGAATTGCATTCTGCCAGAAAGGAGAAACATTAATCATTGGTAGGGCATTTTCTAAAATACCATAAAGTAAAACCCCAGAAATTAATCCCGTAACTTTACCTTCCCCACCAGCAATACTTACTCCACCAATTACACAAGCAGCTATAACATTCATCTCGTAACCAGAAGCAGTATTACTCTGCGCAGAAGCAAACTTGGAAACCCATAAAACCCCTGATAAACCTGCTAATCCTCCCATAATTGAATAAACGAGCCAGGTAATACGATCAACATTAATTCCACTAATTTTTGCTGATTCCGGACTACTACCTACAGCATATATTTTACGACCGGTTCTAGTATAATTGATAAAATAATAAAAAACTAGATAAATAATAATCGCAATTAAAATTAAATTATTAATTCCCAGAATACTCCCAGTTGAAATAGCTTTAAAACTATCTGACATCTGATAAGCACTAACCCATTTGCCACCACTAATTAGAAAAGTTATTCCCCTAAAAACATTCATCATCCCAAGAGTAGCAATTATAGGTAAGATATTAAACTTCGCAACTAAAAGACCAATTATTGCACCACTAATTAACCCAATAAATATACCAATTAATAATGCTACTAATGGATGAAGTGATGGATAATTAGATACAGTCATTGAAGTTACCATACCTGATAAGGCAAGAGTAGCACCTATAGAAAGATCAATTCCTCGAGTAATTATTACCATCATCATTCCTACAGCTAAAATTGAAAGTATAGCTGTATTTGTCAAAAGGTCATCAATGTTTGACATTGTTAAAAAATTACTATTACGAAATTGTACAAATATTGAAAGAACAATTATAAAACCAATCAAACTAAACTCTCTAATTTGTTGGATTCGTTCTAAACTAATCTTATTTTTAGAGCTTTTTTCAGACATATATATTCACCTCTAGTTATATAGTTTATTATATTTTTTCCTGCATCGCTGCTGCCAGTATTTTTTCTTGACTTGCCTCTTCAACAGCCATTTCTTTAGTGATTTCTCCATTTCTCATTACTAAAATTCTATCTCCCATACCTAATACTTCTGGCATTTCTGAAGAAACCATAATAATTGCATAACCTTGAGCTGCTAGATCAGCCATTATTTTAAAAATTGCTGATTTTGCTCCTACATCAACCCCTTTAGTTGGTTCATCAAGAATTATAACTTTCAAATCAGAAGTTAATAATTTTGCTACAACTATTTTTTGCTGATTACCTCCTGAAAGCTCTTTAGCTAAATTAAAAATTGAGCGTGCTTTTACATTAACTAGTTCTGCTAATCTTTTAGCCATTGATTTTTCTTTTTTGCGATCAATAAAACTATATTGTGAAATTTTATCTAAAGATGTTAAAGAAATATTTTTATCAAGTTCCCAATCCAGAATTAATCCCTGTTCCTGTCTATCTTCAGGTAAATAACCAATACCAAGTTTCATTGCAGCTTGAACCTCTTTAATCTCTACTTCATTACCTTCAAAATATAACTTACCACTATCATATCTTTCAATTCCAAATAAAGACTGGCATAATTCAGTACGGCCTGCACCAACTAATCCTGTTATGGCAAGTATTTCACCACTATGCAAAGTAAAGGAAATATCTTTAAAATATCCTTTTCTGCTCAACTTTTCTACTCTAAATATTTCTTCACTAATTTCTGCATTCTTGCTCGGAAACATCTGAGTAATTTCTCGACCAACCATTGCTTTAATTAGATCTTGATTAGAGACTTCATTAACTCCCCAGGTACCAATATATTTAGAATCTCTAAATACTGTAACTCTCCCTGCCAACCTATACATATCTTCAAAACGGTGAGAAATGAAAATTATTGAGGTGCCAATTTCCTGCAGCTTTTCAGTAATTCTATAAAGATCTTCACTTTCTGTTTTAGTTAATGAAGCTGTAGGTTCATCCATAATTATAATTTCTGCATTAGTTGAAATTGCTTTAGCTATTTCAACTATCTGCTGTTGAGCTACACTTAAAGTACTCATTCGCCTTTTAGGATCAAATTCTGCCCCCAATTCTTTCAAAAATTTTTCTGCTGATTGATGCATATCTTCCCAGAGAATCCGTTTAGTTTTTATATCTATTTTTTCATGACCCATAAAAATATTTTCAGTTACGCTTAAATGAGGATAACTCGTTGCATGTTGATAAATAGCTGCTATACCAAGTTTTTTTGAATCGTTCGGATCTTTAATATTTACTTTTTTACCTTTTAAAAAAATTTCTCCTTGATCTGGCTGATGTACTCCAGTTATTACTTTTATAAAAGTAGATTTACCAGCACCATTTTCACCCATAAGTGCATGAATTTCTCCGGATTTTAATTGAAAATTTACATTATCTAGAGCTTTAACTCCTGGAAAAGTTTTAGTTATATTCTTCAGTTCGAGTATATATTTGGACATCATTATCTCTCCTTTTAGACTATTCGTCCAATAAGTAAATTAAAAATATTAAAACTATTTTCAAAACAATAATTATAAATAAATTCATATTTTAAAAGTAATTTAATTATAATATTACTTATTTTATTATTACTAAACTAATAGTATTAATTTTTAAGTATATTCTAATATTAATATAATTTTCTAAATTATCTCATAATCAATATCCAGAAGTTTAGCAATTTTTTTAAACTGAGATTTATTATGACCAATTGACATTGCAAAATGATGAGTCGGACCAGACTTAAACCACCTATCCATATATTTTTTTGGTGAAATATCAAATTTTACGGGAGTCATTGTATTACCAATTTCCATCACAGGACCATCAGTTGCCATACCTTCACTAATTATCATTTTTAAACTTCCCCCAGCTGTCTGTGTAACTCCTAAAGTAGTAATAGGACCTTTTTTTACTTTTGCTTCTACCGAAACACCTGTTCCCCATTTACCATGATAAAGTCCCATACCTCTTAAAACTGGCTTTTGAGAAGCTATTCCAATATGAAAAGGACCATCATGTCCTAATAATATAGTTTGATCTTTAAAATCTGTAACTACTATTTCACAAAAACTTCCTCCTAATTCAAGTGTATCAGCAATTTTCATAGCTAGAGCAGTTTTCATATCTCCTTCACCGGCACAGGGAATTCCCCTAGCAGTAAGTAAAGAATTTCCTACTATGAAACCAGACTGAAGATGTTCATATTTATTACCTTCTGCTCCGCGATAATAATATGTCAAAGCATCCAGCTCAAACTCATCTACCAACTTATCCTGAGCAATTGCAACTCTTGCAGACCAGTCTAATTGTTTTTCTGTTGGTTTTTTAGCAAGAGGATCAGCTGTCGAATCTTCACTTAAAATAAACATTTTTTTAATTTCTTCCAATTTTTCTTTTATTTCATCTTCTTGTATTGTTTCAAATAATCGATCCAGATCACACATTTCCAGAACTTCAACATGCATTCCAGTTTCTGAAGTAATCATTGTAAAATCACTATACATATCAAGCATCCCTGGATATGTATGTCCTAAAAAACCCATTTTTGCTGATTGCAAATTTCTTTTTACAGTAGCTGCTTTTATCCATTCTTCAATTTCTTTCCAAGCAGCAATTGCATCAGGATAATTACTTGTATTCTCATCAGTTTTAGATATTTCTGGAGTATAATCAAGACCAAGTAACCCATTTACAGCTCTAAATTCAATTCCACAACGCTGATATGCATTAGAAATTTCTGGAACTGAACAAGCTCCACAATGTGCTAACCACTCCCCCGTTGTTGTTTCTTTATAATTTATTCTTGCTGTTGGTTGTAAATTTAAAACAATTACAGGTACTCCAGTTATCTGTGGAATAGCAATATGAGAACCACTCATTGCATAAGTAGCAGAATAACAAAATAAAAGATCTACATTTTTTGTATTAAACCATTCCCCTGCTGCTTTAGCCCTTTTTTCTGTATCAACCATACCATAATTATATATTTCACCCCACTGTGACATTTTTTTTTCAATAAAACTAGCATACTCTAGCAACCTATCTTGGAGTCCTTCAAACTGATCCCAGTAATGAGGATGGCCTACAGTATATAAACCTATTCTTCCTTTTTTTGTTTTTTTCATATATGTATCCTCCATATTAGTATAATTATATTCTTTGCAATAAATTCCTAATGCTTTATATCATAATATTCTTAAATATTTCAAATCATTATTTCTTATAAAACATCAGCTCCATTGTTTCAATTACAGGCACCAGTCTACCTGAATCATCTTTCTCACTTACGAGCAGATCCTGCATATAATGATTCCATTTAGCAACAACTTTACTTTCAGCCTGAAACTGATCAGCATATACTTTATCTTCACATTCATAATAACCAAATAAAACTTTGCCTGAATTCCAAATTGAATAATTTTTGATGCCTGCTTTATCTAAAACTTCTATCATTTCAGGCCAGATTTCTGTATGTCTTTTTTTATATTCTGGAACTGTAGCTTCATCTTTTAAAAATAATTTAAACCCATAACGCTGCATTTTTTTTCCTCCTCATGTTTAAATTTTGCCAAAATACAGTTAATTTTTCTCTTAACAGCAGCTGATCTAAATATTTAGATCAGCTGTCACCACTTTTATTAGTATAAATTAAATTTAAAAATAAACTTATTTTTCATATAAAAACTCTTCTGGCAGTTCGACCTCAAAACTTTTAGCAAGATCTCTAAAATTTTGAGCTGTAATAGTTTGTAACTTATCGGGACTAATTGAAAGCGTTTTAACTAAGATTTGCGCTGATTTCTCTACTGTATGCATTAAACCAAAAGTGGAATCAAAATCTTCACCAGCACAAAAAATACCATGATGAGCCCAGATAGCAACATCATATTTTTCCATTAATTTACTAGTCACAACTGCTATCTCACGACCGCCAGGAACCATCCAGCTAACTACCCCAATACCATCTGGAAAAACAACAGGACATTCTGTAGCCATTTCCCATAATTCTCTGGTAAAAACCCTGTCTTCCAGAGGTAAAACAAAGGTAAGAGCAATTACATTTGGAGCATGGGCATGATAAATAATTCTATATTTACCGGAGCTGGCAATTTTTTTAACTTCATGATTCATCAAATGGGAAGGAAGTTCACTTGTGGGACGGCCATTATCTTTTAACCCCCAACAAATTCGATACTTTTCTCCACTTTTATCTATTTCTATTATAGCTAGAGTAGACTCTGGATCAAGAATAATATTCCTAAAATATTTTCCACTACCTGTTACTAAAAAATATTCGCCTGCCAATTCCGGCGCAGCTGTACCAATTTCTAGCCAGGGAGTATTTTTATCTAGATTACTTGCTATTGTTTCAATTTCTGCTGCTTTTATTCTATAACTCAGATTACCTCCATTACGTTCATGCCAGCCTAATTCCCAACCATCATTTGCCATCCTAATAAAATTCTGCATAAATTCTGCAGCTAATACTTTCATTTATTACATTCACCTCTTTCCAGCCACTACTGGCGTTTGCTTAAAATCTCTTTTTCATATTGCTCTATTTCTTTAAACCAGTATTCTTGTTCAGGAACCTTATTTTGCTGACAGAAGTAGTTCCAGACAGCCCCTACTGGATACAATTTCAATTCTTCCTGCAGCATCATTAATTTAGTAAATTCTTTTTTATCCTGTAATTTTGCTAATTTATCTGCTGGTAATAAGAGAGCATTAAGTAATGCCTTTTGCATATTTCGCATACCAACTACCCAGGCGGAAATACGATTAATACTAGCATCAAAAAAATCAAGACCTAAAATTACCCTATCTGATCCATTTCTGATTATTTCTTTAGCAATTTCTTTTGTCCGATCATCGTATAGAACTACATGATCACTATCCCAACGTACTGGTCTTGTTACATGAAGTGCTACTTTATCATAAAATAATAGCATTGCTGAAATCTTATCAGCTACAGATTCTGTCGGGTGATAATGCCCATTATCTAATAAACATAATAGATTGTTTTGAGCAGCATAATTCATATAAAATTCATGTGAACCAACTGTATAGCTTTCTAATCCAATTCCAAACACTTTAGATTCTACTGCTACATTAACTTTATCTTTATCGTAAGGGATTGCAATTATTTGATCTAAAGAATCCTTCAGTCTGGCCCGGGGAGCTGTTCGATCAGCAGGTACATCTTTTAAACCATCTGGGATCCAGATATTTACTGTACAGGCTGAGTCCAATTCTTCGGCAAAATATTCTGCAATCCGCAAGCAACATTGACCATGCTCAATCCAAAATTTACGGATATCTTCATCCTGACTTGATAAAGTAGCTTCAGCTGCTTTAGGATGCGAAAAAAAGGTTGGATTAAAATCTATGCCTAAACCTCTTGTTTTAGCAAAATCGACCCAGGCCTTAAAATGTTCTGGTTTAAGTTGATTACGATCCACCTGATTATCATCATTAAAAATTGCATAGCTAGCATGTAAATTTAAACGATGCTGGCCTGGTATTAAGCTTAAAGCTTGATCAATGTCAGCCATTAGTTCTTCAGGTGTTCTAGCTCGACCAGGATAATTTCCAGTAGCCTGAATCCCACCAGAAAGCTCTGTGTTTCCCTCAAAACCAATTACATCATCTCCCTGCCAGCAGTGCATAGAAATTGAAATTTGACTAAGCTCTGCCAGAGCGGCTTCTGTATCTACACCTAATTTTGCATACTGTTTTTTAGCTGACTGATAATCAGCTTTAATTTTATCAACTGCTTGATTCATCTTTTTTCCCTCCACTTAAATTTGTAATGTTAAAAATTTCTGCCAGCCTGCTGCATTATTTCCAGATAAATCAGCAGGTTGATAATGTTTAATTGTAAATGAATTACTAACTATTTCTCTCGCTTCTGCCAGTGAGCTAAGTCGACCAAGTGTAATATACTGCACTATTAGATTACCAATTGCTGTTGCTTCAATTGGTCCAGCATAAACTTCAAGCCCAGTGATATTAGCTGTTAATTGATTTAAAAACTCATTCTGAACACCACCACCAATTATATGTAGCTTAGTTATTTTTTGATCAGCTACTTCATTTAATTCTAATAAAACTTGCTTATACTGACAGGCAAGACTTTCAAAAATACATCTAGCCAGTTCACCTGGCTGTTCCGGAACAGGCTGCTGACTATTACTACAATATTCTTGAATTGCCTGAATCATACTGGGGGGATTTAAAAAACTATTATCATTGGGATTAATTAAAGAACGAAAAGCAGGTGTTTTTTTAGCTAGACTTACTAATTCAGCAAAGCTATATTTATTGTTTAATTCTTTTTTAACTTCTTGAATTAACCACAATCCCATAATATTTTTCAAAAATCGATTGGTTCCATAAACTCCACCTTCATTGGTAAAATTATATTTCAAAGCATTTTCACTGCATATTGCTGAGTCAGTTTCAATCCCCATTAAGGACCAGGTGCCAGAACTTATATAAGCATAATCTTTAGAATTTGTCGGTACTGCTGCAATAGCAGATCCTGTATCATGAGTTGCAGGCGCAATTACCTGCAGTTCAGCCAATTCTAGCTTCTGTCTTAATTTGGCTTTAAGTTTACCCAGACTTTTACCAGCTGCAATAGGTTCCTCAAAAATAGACTTTTTAATTCCTAATTTATTTAAAATTTCCTGATCCCAAGTTTTACTTTTTACATTAATCAGTTGGGTTGTACTTGCATTTGTATATTCATTTGTTTTCTGTCCAGTTAATAAATAGTTAAAATAATCTGGAATCATTAAAAAACTAACTGCTTTTGCTAATTGTTCAGGAAATTTTTCTTTTAAAACAGCAAGCTGATAAATAGTGTTAATTTGTAAGAACTGAATACCTGTCTTCTGATAAAGATCTGCCTGTGGAATTAGCTTAAAAACTTTTTCCATCTGCCCATTAGTTCTGGCAGAACGATAAGCAACAGGCTGACCAACTATTTCTTCTTTTTGATCAAGTAAAACAAAGTCTACTGCCCAGGTATCAATTCCAATACTCTCTGCTGCAACTGAATTAGCTTTGCTTTTTTCTAAACCAACTAAAATTTCTCGATATAATTTAGCTAAGTCCCAGCAATCCTCTTTTAAGCCAGCTGCATCCTCTTTTTTTATAATTTGATTATCAAACCTATGTATTTCTGATAATTCTAAAATATTTTCTTTTAATAAACCCGAAATCAATCTACCACTTGAGGCCCCTATATCAACTGCTAAAGCTCTACTCTGCACAGCAATCCTCCTCTTAAAGTTAGTTTATCTTTTCTAATTGAAAAAATTGACTTAATAAAATTATTAAACTTAAAAATAAAGTATTAAATATATTTTAATTAGATTAAATTTTGCAAAAATTAAACTTAAAAATAAAATAAAACTGCCTACCCCACTTAGCAAAAACCAGGCCCAGTCTTTCTTTGTTTTTTTGGTTTAATTTTGTTATATTTTTATTTTAGTATATATAATAAAAAAAGTCAAACTTTATTTGCTAATTAAATTTTGTTTTTTATTGTCTTATTCAGTTATGAAATTGATATAGAAAATGAAATATGTTAAAATTAATGTATTATTTGATCATTTAAATTTTAAAATAACTATAATTAATGCTTAAATTAATTATCTTACTTAATTATAAGTTTTCTATTTATCAATAATACGTAAAAAAATTCAGCTGATTATTAATTATTGAAATAATAAATTAAATAAAAAATAAATAGGGGAAGTGAATTAAATGCTGGCAGAAGAAAGAAGACAGATTATCCTGGAAAAAATTAACAGTCAGGGGACTGTTCATGTTTCGAATTTAAGTAAAGAATTAAATGTTACCGAAGAAACTATTCGACGAGATCTTGATATTCTTGATGATAGGAGTTTATTGAGCCGTACTCATGGAGGAGCAGTTGCTCTAGAAACAAATAGTAAAGCAGAACTAAGCTTTAGTGTAAGAGAAAATAAATTAAAAAAATCCAAAATAGAAATTGCTAAAAAAGCTGTTAATTTAGTTAAGGAAGGAGAAACAATTTTTCTTGATGCAAGTACAACCTCAATGTACCTGGCCCGCGAATTAAGCAATATTAATCATTTAACAATAATTACTAATTCAATTAAAGTTATGCTCGAACTTATTGATTGTCAAAATGTAACTGTAATTGCAACTGGTGGTATTCTAAGAGATAATTCTTTTTCTTTTGTCGGTCCATTAGCTAATGAAACTGTCAAAAAATATTTTGCAGATAAAATTTTTGCATCTTGCAAAGGAATCTCTATTGATCAAGGAGCAACAGATTCTAATGAACTAGAAATTGAAGTAAAAGAAAACATGATTAAACAGGCTGAAGAAGTTATTTTACTGACTGACCATAGTAAATTAGATCAGATAGCTCTGGCAAAATTTGTTGATTTCTCTAACATAAATAAATTAATAACTGATAGTAAAGCAGATATCAAAATTATTGATCAATTTGAAACAGCTGGCTTACAGGTGATTTAAAAGTAAATATTGTCAATACTAAAAATAAACTCCCCTTCTTCTAAACTTATTTAAGATCAGGCTAGACTAGAGGGGAGTTTTTAAGCTTTTTAATTATAATTACTCTCTTTTTCATTAAAAGTATAAATCTAATTACTTTAGTTATTAATGATTAACTAAATTTCAATTTTTTAAAACAAAGCTGCTGTAAGCTTCAAAATTAAGCTGTTTAACTTTCCTTCCGCTTAGTAATTCTAAATATTCTTCTTTTAAATTAAGCTGTTGTTTTTTTTCACTAAAGTTCATAACAAAAATATATTCGTTTTGACCATCAGTTCTAGTTGTTGCTGTTAAACCAGCTGGTAATTTAAGGTCTAGATTTTTCTTGAGTGCCAATTTTTTACTTAGACTCTCATAAAAATCAGCTAGAAATTCTTTTTGATTACGAGAAGCAATATAATAAGCTTTTCCAGCTCCATAGTTGTTAACAGTTAAAGCCGGTCTCCCAGCATAAAAATCAGATTTATATTCTGCTAAAGCTGTTGCTTTTTGCAAATGAATCAAATCGCAAAATACTCTAGCTTCATATTCTCCTGTAATATCAAGTTCATTGGCTGATTTAAAAGTAATTTTATTTCTATCATCATCATATAAAACGTCAAGCTCTTCTGACCAAATCCCAAAAAGATCTTTAAGCTGACCTGGAAATCCCCCTGTAAAACAGAGATCTGTTTCATTAACTATACCAGTCCAGTAAGTACTTACTACTGTACCACCATTTTTAACAAAGTTCTTTAAACGTTCTGCAGTACCATCTTTAAGCATATATAACATAGGAGCCACAACTATTTTATACTTTGAAAAATCTTTTGTCTGATCTATTACATCTACGGAAATACCTTTTTCCCAGAAAGCCTGATAATGTTTGACACAACTTTCTACATAATTTCTTTTTTCCTGTCTTGGCCCTGAAGCCTCATTAATTGCCCAGCGATTTTCAGTATCAAAAATAACTGCAACTTCTGACTCAACTGTAGTACCTACAATTTTATTCAGTTTTTTTAGATCTGCTCCTAAGTCTTTAACATCTTTAAAAACCCTCGTATTTTCATGACCAACATGGTCAACTACTGCGCCATGAAATTTTTCAAAACCGCCTCTTCCCTTACGCCACTGGAAATACTGCACTGAATCTGAACCATGAGCCACTGCCTGGAGGGAAGAAAGCTGATGCATGCCGGGCCTTTTAAGTTTTGCAACCGGCTGCCAGTTAGTTTTACTGGGAGTACTTTCCATCAATAAAAATGGCTTTCCATCTTTTAACGATCTAAAATAATCGTGCATAAAAGCTACATCTGCACCTCTATAACTATCGCTTTCATGATCACTATGCCAGCTTGGATAACTATCCCAGGAAATAACATCAACCTCATCTGCAAATTTTGAATAATCAAGTCCATCATATCTGTACATAAAATTTGTTGTTACTGGAATATCTGGATTCAGCTCTCTTAAAGGTTTAATTTCATTTTTGTAAAAATCAAGAGTCTGCTGAGTCACAAATCTTTTCCAATCAAGTGTTAAACCATGGCTGGACTGCATACCTTGTGGAGCAGGAGATTCAATATTTTCCCAGTCTGAATAATTATGACTCCAGAATGTGGACCACCAGGCTTGATTTAAAGTTTCTAAATCACCATATTTATTTTTTAACCAGGTTCTAAATTCTCTCTGACATAATTCACAGTGGCATTCTCCACCATATTCATTTGAAACATGCCACATAATTACTGCTGGATTACTTGCATATCTTTCAGCCAATTTATGATTAATAATTGCTACTTTCTGACGATAAACTGGTGATGTATAACAGTGGTTATGCCTTTCGCCAAACAAATTTTTACTGCGATCAGCATTAACCCTTAAAACTTCTGGATATTTAGCTGCCAGCCAATCTGGTCTAGCTCCACTGGGAGTTGCAAGTATAATTTTAATACCATTACTAGCCAGATTATTAATTACTTGATCAAGCCAGTCGAATTTAAATTCACCTTCAAACGGCTCTAAAGCAGCCCAGGCAAAAATACCAAGACTAACAACATTGCAGTTAGCTTTTTTCATCAATTCAATATCCTGAGCAAGAATTTCTGGACTATGCAGCCACTGATCAGGATTATAGTCTGCTCCATGGAGCAGATAATCAACCTGCTGATTAAAGAGCTTAAATTTTTTCATGTTTTATAAATTCCTCCTCATTTTTTAAAATATTTTGCTAATAGAATAAATAATATTTTTCTAATATTTGTCTTATTAATCAACTAAATACCTATACCTATTTAGCTGAACCAACAATTCCTTCTGCAAAATTTTTCTGTAATGCAAGAAAAATTAGTATAGTTGGAATTACACTAATTGCAACTGCCAACATTAAAACCCCATAATCAATAACATAACCAGAAGTTAAATTAGAAATTAATAACGGCATTGTTTGAGCCTCTGGTTTCTGCATAATAATTAAAGGCCAGAGATAATTATTCCAGGCATTCATAAAAGTAATAACAGCAGCTGCTGCATAAGTAGATTTCATGACTGGAATATACATCCTAAAAAAGATACCAAATTCTGTTAACCCTTCCAGACGAGCTGCCTCAATAATTTCCCGGGGGAAATTACGACTACTCTGGCGAAAAAGAAAAATCAAAAAAGCAGTAGAAATTGTTGGTAGAACAAAACCTGCTGTTGAATTGAGCAGATTTGCATTACCAAACATCATATAAAGTGGTACCATAATTACTGCAAAAGGAACCATCATTGATAAAAGCAAAATATTCATCAAAATATCTTTTCCTTTATCATGATAGATTTCAAAGCCATAACCAGCTAGGGAAGAAACAAATAAGCTTAAAATAGTAGCTGCAGCTGCGTACTTAAATGAATTCCAGAGTGCTCTAAGTAAGTTTGTGTTAGCCAGTAATTTAGTTAAATTTTCTTTTAACTGAACACCAGGTAATAGTGTACCAGCTAAAACATCAACACTTGCATTAGTGGCTGAAACAAACATCCAGAAAAGCGGAAAAATGGATAAAAAAGAAATAATAATTAAAAATAAATATTTACCATAAAGAGCTAATTTAAATTTGCTTATCTTCATCGCTTATCACCTACTTTGACCTGTAGCATTGCTAAAACAGCAACTAAAATAAAAACAACAAAGGCAATTGCTGCCGCATAACCAAAACGGGGTACATATTCAAAAGAAAGTCGATAAATATATTGTGAAACAGAGAGGGTCGCATTAGCGGGCCCACCATTGGTCAAATTTTTAGTTTCATCAAAAATCTGCAAAGTACCATTTGTAGACATAATAGTTGTTAATAAAATAATTGGTTTTAACATAGGAATAGTTATTTTAGTTAAACGATCAAAAGCTGAGGCCCCATCAATTTTAGCAGCTTCGTAGATAGCTGGATCAATATTTTGTAAACCAGCTAAATAAAAAATCATATTATAGCCTGTCCAGCGCCAGGTTAAGCCAAGTACAATTAGCAATCTAGCAGTCCACGGTTGGCCAATCCAGTTGATTGGATTAGCTATCAAATTTAAATTTAATAAAATTGTATTTACAAAACCATCTAGTGCAAACATAGAGCGAAAAATGATTGCATATGAGACAAGTGAAGTTGCACAGGGCAAAAATATTGCTGTTCTAAAAAAAGATCTAAATTTTATCTGTTGATCATTTAGTAAACCTGCTAAAATTAAAGCTAGAGTGATCATAATTGGAACTTGAATTAATAAATAAATACATACATTGAACAAAGATTGGGTAAATAAGCTGTCAGATATTAATCTCTTATAATTTGCTAAACCAGCAAATCTTAAATTTAAACCTGCTCCACCTTGAAGAGATAAAAAAAAGGACTTACCAATTGGGTAAAAATAAAATAAAAAAATTAAAATTGCACCTGGAATAATAAAAGCCCAGCCAATTAGATTTTGTTTGCGGGAAATTCCTATTTTTTGTTTTTGCCTAGATTTAGAATGGCTGTTTTTTTTAAAAAAATTTATTTTGGGCATGATCTACTCACCTCTTTAATCATAAATTTATTAGTTTAAGAGCTACAGCTGCAGCTCTTAAACTAATATTTTTCTTATTACCACATTAAGAATTTAACTGTTTCTTCTGCTTCCTGAAGTGCTTTATCTACATCTTGACCGTTAATAATTTTGGTAATTGCTGCCCCAACTGCATCCCGGGCTTCATAGTTATAGACACCATAATTAACCTGTGGTACTTGAGCAGCATAATCTGTAATTTCTGAGTAAATTTTCTGTCCACCAAAAAACGGCTGTGGCATATTATAAACTTCACTATCTCCAGCTGGTAAATAGGTTGCCAGAGCACCAGAAGAAGGCAGAATAGTTTCGTATAATTCTATACTACCAGCAAAAGTTTTATTTAGAAAATCTGCCGCAATTTGTGGGTGTTTAGAATTAGCCATTACCATCCAACTAGAACCACCCTGATTACTATAATTTACTGATCCATCGACACTAGCAAGGCGAGGAATATTGGTAATTCTCCAGTCACCTGCCTGAGATTTTTGAGGAACTATCGATCCAATAATCCAGCAGCCATTGATTGTTCCTGCAACTGTGCCACTATTAAATGAACTAATATATTGATCCCAGTCATTAACCTGTACCATTATTCCTTTATCAACTAATTCTACATAAATATCTACAATTTCTTTTAAAACATCATTATTAGCAATATTGACTTCTCCAGCATCATTAAATAACCAGGTACCAGCACTCTGCAGCATAACCATTAATAAATCTGGCTGACCTGCAATTACAGAAAGAAGAGGTTTACCAGTTTTTTTACGTACATCTGCACCTTTTTCGATAAATTCCTGCCAGGTTATATCAGTAAAATCATCAATTGTATAACCTGCTTCTTCTAAGACATCAACTCGCATTGCATTAATAGCTGCTCCATTATCAAAAGGTACTCCATAATTTTTCCCATTGTGAGTAGTTAAAGCAATTTTATAATCAGCAAATTTGGAGAAATCTATTGCTGAATTTGTTAAATCATAAAAAGCATCTGGAAAAGTAGAAACATTTTTTATTAAAGCATTATCCTGCATTAAAATAATATCAGGTAAAGTAGCAGCCTGATTAGCACTTAAAGCAGTTGTTAGTCTAGTTTGAATATCTTCCCAGGCAGTCTCTTCCACCTTAATAGTTACATCTGGATTAATATCACGATAAAGCTTAGCCGCTTCTTCCATCGCATAAATATTAAAGGAAGGATCCCAACACCAGACAGTTAGAGTTACTTGATCACCACTTTGAGCAGCAGTCAGACCTGAAAAAGCAAAAATTAAAATATTAATTAAAAATAAAACAGCTAATTTTTTCTTCAATTTTTCTCCTCCTTATAACTTCTTTAATTTAATATTTGGCAAGCCTCTTTTTACTGCTTTTTTCACCTCACTTGATTTAATTTATGGTTTGCCTGATAAAATTTATTTAAAAAATTATGAATATTATATCTAAATAAAAAATATAATTTATTGTAATTTTTCAATTTATTTAAATCGTTTTAAAAATTAACAAACCCAAACTGGTTTATTAATTTAAAGCTCTGGTAGTTTCTCTTTCAATTAATTTAACTGAAAAATTATAATCATTTTTAAATAACTTTGCTTTTTGTTCTGGACTAGAATTTAACTCAGCCAGCAATATTTTAGTTGCCTGTCTGCCCATTTTTTTATTAGGAATATTAACAGTTGTTAAAGCTGGATTATAAAAATGCGATAAACGAATATTATCTATACCACAAATTGAAATATCTGCTGGTACTTGTAAACCTAATCTAACTAAAGATTGAATAAGACCAATAGCTACTTCATCATTATGACAGATAATTGCAGTTGGTCTATCCTGCTGTTTAGCAATTTTTTCGCCTAACTTATAGCCGTCTTCAAAAGATAATATATTTTTAAAAGTATAATGATTATTATATGTTATATTTAATTTCTGTAAAGCTTTTAAATAACCTTTCATTCTGGACTCATTCTCTTTGCCAGCAAAAGCAATTTTTTGATGACCAAGTTTAACTAAATGCTCAATTGCTACCTGAGGAGCTTTTTCTAATTCAGAGTTTACAGCAATTATATTTTCTGTATGTTTTGGTAAACGATTGATAAATACAACTGGAATAAAATTAGCTGCTAATTCTTCTATCAAAGCTAAGTTAGCATCTACTTTACTAACTGAAGAAGCAAAAATGGCTCCATCAACCTGCATCCCTCGAAATAAATTAATATAATCCAGTTCTTCCTGCTGACTTTCAACTCCACAGTAAATAATATTATAACCATTTTTTTTAGCTACCCGCTTTATTTCTTTAGCAATCTCAGAAAAAAATGGATTATCAATTTCTGGAATTACAAGCCCTAAAATTTTTGTTTCTTTTGCTTTTAAAGCTTTTGCTCTTACATCTGGTATATAATTTAATTCAGCAGCTATTTTTTGTACTCTCCGCATAGTCTCAGCATTAACTTTATCACTATTATTTAATGCTAGAGAAGCTGTTGCAGGAGAAACATTGGCTTTTTTAGCTACATCTTTTAGTCTAATCATCTACTCAAATCCTTTTTTAAAACGATTTAAATTATCTAAATAAATATTAACATAATTTATTTAATTAATCAAGTCTTTGCAAAAGTGATTTTAATATCATTATTCAGATAATTTATTTTTAAATTTAAAATGGAGGTTAACAGTTTTTTAACTGTTTAACCCCCATTTAACTATAAATCTTACAGTTTACGTGCCCCTGGCCCAGGATTACTTACATACACATCAGCACTTAAATTTGTTCTTTTTTTATACTCTTTTTTTATTGCAGCTGTAAATTCTGCTACAGCTTCTTTTTTAACTAGATTAACAGTACAGCCCCCAAAGCCAGCTCCTGTCATCCGCGCACCTGCTGCACCTTCCTTTTGTGCTATTTCTACCAATATATCTAGTTCAGAACAGCTAACTTCATAATCACGGCTTAAACTCAAATGAGAAGCATTCATTAACTTGCCAAATTGGAGCATTTCATTTTGGGCAAGTGCTTCCTTGCTGGCTAATACTCTTTCATTCTCACTTACAACATGATGAGCTCTTTTATAAACATTTGCTGGTAAATCTGCTTTATATTGTTCAACAGTTGCTAATTTTAAATCACGTAAAGCCTGAATTGAACTATTTTCTTTTGCCTGGAAAAATTTAACTGCCTGATTACATTCTTGACGTCTCTGGTTATACTCAGAATCTACCAGACCCCTTTCTACTTTAGAATTACAAATTACTATTTGATAATCTGGATTAGCAAAAGGTACAAGCTCATATTCATTACTCCGGCAGTCAATTAAAAGAGCCTGATCTTTTTGCCCTAGTCGAGAAATATATTGATCCATAATTCCGCACTGGACTCCAACGAAATTATTTTCTGCTCTTTGAGCCAGCAAAGCCATCTCAACTCCATTTAATTCTATATTATTTAAATCAGTAATTGCTAGAGCTGTTGCTACTTCTAGTGCAGCAGAAGAACTCAGACCAGATCCCTGGGGGATATTACCGGTAAACATTAAATTAACTCCCTGCAATTGTTGCTCAACTTTCTGTAATTCAGTCAGTACTCCTTTTAAATAATTGACCCAGATATTAGTCTTATCATAACTTAAATCTAGCAGATCAAATTCGACTAATTTATCATAATCAAGTGAATATATTTTAACCTGCTGATCATTTCTTAGCTGAGCCAGCATAGTTATTTCTTTTTCAATTGCCATTGGTAAAACAAAACCATCATTATAATCAGTATGTTCACCAATTAAATTAACTCTACCAGGTGCTGCATAAATTCCTTTTTTTAAGTCAAGTTTCGTAAATACTTCTGCAAATTTTTCCCATAACTGCTCTTTATTCATTTTTACACCCCAATCATTTAAATTAATAATCTTATTTATTAAAACCACCGTTTTTATGCCATTCCCAGGCTGTAGAAATTATTTTTTCTAATTGATAGTATTCCGGCTGCCAGTTTAATTCTTCTTTAATCTTAGCTGAACTAGCTATCAAAACTGCTGGATCACCTGCTCTTCTGGCAGCTATTTCGACTGGGAAATCACGACCTGTAACAGTTTTTACTGCTTGAATAACTTCTTTAACTGAATAACCTTCTCCATTGCCTAAATTATAAACTGCACTTTTATTTTTAACTGCTAAAGATTCAATTGCCAATAAATGAGCAGCAGCCAGATCATTGACATGAATATAATCTCGAATACAGCTACCATCACGAGTTGGGTAATCATCACCAAAAATATATATTTTTTCTCGCTCACCTAATGCTGTTTCTAAAATAAGTGGTATTAAGTGAGTTTCAGGATTATGAGCTTCTCCAATTTCTCCTTCAGGATCAGCACCAGCTGCATTAAAATAGCGTAGTGAAATAGATCTTAAACCATGAATTTGTTCATAACGCTTAAGAGCTTTTTCAAAAAACAATTTACTTTCTCCATAAGTATTGGTTGGTTTAGTTAAATTTTCTTCTTTAATTGGAATTTCTTTTGGTTCACCATAAACTGCTGCCGTAGAAGAAAAAACTATATATTTAACCCCATTAGCTACCATTGCTTCCAGCAGATTAATTCCATTAATAAAGTTATTAAAATAGTATTTTGCTGGCTTTTCCATTGATTCTCCAACCAGACTATCTGCTGCCAGATGAATTACTCCCTCAATCTTATTTTCTTGCATTACTTTATTTAATAATTTTCGATCAGCTAAATCACCTACAACAAATTGCCCTCCTGTCACTGCCTGCCGATGACCTTTTTGTAGATTGTCCAGTGTAACAACTTTATGGCCAGCTTTAAGTAATAATTTCAAAACATGGCTGCCTATGTAACCTGCTCCACCTGTAACCAAAATATTCATCTAATTACCCCTTTCTAACTTAATGATTATAATTATAATTCAAATTTAAAAAAACTGGTTAAAACTTGCTCAGCAGCACCTACTGCTCCAGCCAAATTTTGATAATAGGGAGTCAAAATCACAAGTTTATCTGCTGCCTGTTCCAGAGCAGCAGCCTTTACTTTTGCTAAAATTTTATCAATAAAAATATTTTCATAATCAGCAAAGAGCCCCCCAATTATTACTGCTTCTGGATTTAGTAAATTTACTAGATCAACAACTGCCCTGGAAAAATATTTAATTGCTTTAGAAATTGCTTTTTCAGCTGCTTTTTCTCCATTTTGATAAGCTGCAATTAAATCAATAAATTTTATTTCTCCTTGTTTAGCTGAAGTCTGTTTTAGTTGATTTAAATAACTTTGTAAAATATTTTCCTGACCAGCTAATGTTTCCAGACAGCCATGTTTGCCACAATGGCAGAGTGGACCTTGATCCGCTATTTTTAAATGTCCAAATTCTCCTGCTGCAAAATTATTTCCGTAGTGAAGTCCTCCTTTAAAAACAAGTGCAGCCCCAATTCCTGAACCTGTGTTAATAAAAGCAAAATCTTTTCTACCCTGCCAGATTTCACTGACAGCCATCATTCTAACATCATTATCTACAAAGATTGGGTAAGAAAATTTATCTTTAAAAAAATGCTTTAAATTAACTTTATCCCAATTAAAATGAGGGGCAAAGATAGAGATTCCCTGCTGTGGATCAACCAGGCCATGAACTCCAAGTCCAATTCCAATAATTTTAGCTGGATTTTTTATTTTACCTTGATATTTTTCAACTAAGCTAAAACTAGGCTTTAAATAAGCCTGGAGTGCAGAATCAGTAATTTTTATAAAATCACGCGCAATAATTTTTGCTTCCAAATTAAGTAAAACTGCTTTTAAATGAGTAATCCCCCATTCAAAACCAATTACATATGCTCCTTCAGGGTTAATTTCCAACAGCATCGGTTTTCTGCCTCCACTTGATTGGCCCTCTTTACTTTCTTGAACTAAATCTGCTTTAATTAATTCTCTTACGATATTAGTCACAGTCGCCCGGGAAATTTCTAATTGATCAGCAATCTGTGCCCGGGAAATTCCTTTTTTGCTTTTAATTAAAAAAAGAATGTTTTTTTGGTTTTGTTTTTTCATATTTTGAAAGCTACCTTTTTTCATTGATTTTAACCCCCACCCTTAGTTAATTAATTAAATTAACTAAGTTTATTATAACACATTTATTTAGCCTGGTAAAGAATAATTTAGTGAAAATTTATTTAATTTTAAAAAGTATAGTATAATTAGAACATAATAATTAGTTATAATAAATAGTAATGAGGTGATAGTAGTGACTATGATTGCTTTAAATAGTCAACCAGTACCTGGATGGACAAATAGCTCTAATATTAAATCTGAATTCAATCCAGAAAATAACTATGGTAAGTCTGCAGATAAGGCAGCTACTACTTTGATAAACTCTGTTAAGAAATCTGCTGATAGCTCTGAAAGTCAGACTAAAAATGATAGCGAATCACAAACTAAAAATAATCCGGCAAAACTTTCTCCCGAAGAAAAATCTAAAGTAAATAAACTTAAACAGCGTGATCGAGAAGTTAGAGCACACGAGATGGCTCATCAGGCAGTTGGGGGGCAGTATGCTGGCTCAGCCTCTTATAGTTATACTACTGGTCCAGATAATAAACGTTATGCTGTCGGAGGTTCTGTTAGTATTGATACTTCTCCAGAAAAAGAGCCTGAGCAAACTATTAAAAAAGCTGAACAAATAAAACGAGCTGCAACTGCGCCAGCCAACCCTTCTTCAGCTGATTTGCAGATAGCAGCCAAAGCAGCTAGAATGGCTATGCAAGCCCGTTCAGAACTTAATCAAGAAAATTCAACTGAAATAGATTCAGCTGCTAATTTCAAAGCTCAGCCTAATAACAAATACTTAATTAATAAACGAGAAAATTCTTATCAAAAACTACTAGCAGCCCGCAATGGTCTGGAAATAAATTCTGGTTTTGCAGCCTGAAATTATACTAACTAAGCTGTTTTAAACGATAAGTCGCTAAAAATGAGATTATTAAAACTAAAATTAAGGCAATAAAACTTGCTTTTAAATTAAAGAAGTCATTTACAAAACCTAATAACCAGTTTGATAGTACGGTCGAACCAATCATACCTGCTGTCTGAGAAAATCCAACTACTTTAATCCCATTTTGCGAAAAACTATCAAAAATAGCAGCCTGAGTGGTTGGTACCTGAACAGCTAAGAATATGCCCGATAGTGGTAATAAAATAGTATAGTTATAGCCACCAATTACTGCAGTATTAATAAATAAGATAGCTGCAGCACAGTTAAAAAGCAAAAAATTATAATACCCAAATTTTTCTACTAATAGACTGGCAATAAACCTTCCTACTGTAAAAGCAATAAAGAATAATGATAAATGAAAACTAACTGCCAGCTCTGATCTTCCCTGAAAATTTTTTAAAAAAGGTGCCAGCCAGGTAACCATAGAAAACTCTACTCCAACTTGTAAAAAAACAATTAAAGCAAATAAAGTAACTCTCCTATTTTGCAGAAGTTTTAAAGTAGAATCCATCTGCTGCTTTCCAGTTTTAACTTCTATCTGCGGCAGACTAACTAACTTAAACTGCCAGCCAATTATAATTACAAAAATAAGACTAAAAAGAAAACTGCTTGACCAGCTAAAACCATTTTTTATTAAAACTGTTACAAAATATGGTGCTGAAATACCTCCAATTCCATAAAATAAATGGAGCAGATTTATCATCTTTCCTCTCTTTTTACTATAAGAAATTGAAACTAAATTTACTGCCGAAATGTTAAGGATTGTTAGACCAATTCCAATCAAAGTAAATGCTAATATCAACAAATAATAGCTATTTATCCAGAAGAATAATGATAGAGCAATAAAATTTGTCACTAATCCACCTAAAAGTAATCTAACTAAACCAAATCTTTCTATTAATTTACCTGTAAAAAAGAAAACCACCATTGAGCCAATTGAAAAAAAAGAAAACAAAAAGCCTAATTTACTATAACTTAAACTATATTGTTCAATTATAAAGGGACCAATTTGGCCCCTTAAATTATTGACAACTCCGTTCATCAGCATAATTGTAAATGCCATAATTAATAACTTATTGCGATTTTTTTGCAAAAATGCCACCATATCACTCCCAATTTATTTATATTTGGGCAACCAATCTCCATGGGCCTCTATCAAATCATCGCATAAATTAATAATTTCGTCAATAGTTAATTCTGCTGAAGTATGAGGATCTAACATTGCTGCCTGATAAATATAATCTTTTTTTCTAGTTAAAGCAGCTTTAATTGTTAGCAATTGAGTATTAATATTTGTTCTATTTAAAGCAGCTAATTGTTCAGGTAGTTCTCCTACATAGCAGGGAGAAACACCGCTGCTATCAATTAAGCAAGGTACCTCAACAACTGCTTTAGCTGGCAAATTAGTAATTAATCCTTTATTTAAAACATTTCCACCAATTTTATAAGGATTATTAGTTTCCATTGCTTCTAATATATAAGAAGCATATTCTTTTGTTCTCTGGTGTTCAATCTGTTCATTTTTAACAAGTTCATCTCTCATTTCGCTCCAATCAGCCAGCTGTTTTTCACAGCGACGAGGATATTCATCAAGAGGAATCTGAAATTTTTCTATTAGTTCAGGATATTTTTCTTTTATAAAATAAGGTAAGTATTCTGCATTATGTTCGCTAGATTCTGTTACATAATAACCAAATTGTTTCATAATTTCATAACGTACCAAATCAGAATGAGGCTCTGTACGATTAAAAGCCTTCTTTTTAATTTCTGGATAAAGGTCTTTGCCATCTCTTGTGATTTCCAAAAGCCATGCCATATGATTAATTCCAGCAATTTTATATTGAATATTATCAGTGCTCATATCAAGTGGTTCTAATAAATTTTGATGACAAACCTGTACACTATGACATAAGCCAACTGTCTTTACTCCAGTTGCCCGGAGCATTGCACCGGTTAAAATTGCCATAGGATTAGTATAATTCAAAAACCAGGCTTCTGGTGCTACTGTTTCTATTTTTTTTGCAAATTCAAGCAATACAGGAATTGTTCGCAAGGCTCTAAAGATACCTCCAATCCCTAGCGTATCAGCGATAGTTTGTCGTAAACCATATTTCTTAGGAATCTCAAAATCAATTACTGTCGAAGGTCGATATCCACCCACCTGGATCGCATTAATTATATAATCAGCTCCATTTAAAGCTTTTTTCAATTCATGATAGCTTCTAATTCTAGCTTGATTACCATAATTTCTATTAATATTTTCTAGCATCATTGCTGAATCCTTAAGCCGCTGTTGATCAATATCATATAAAGCAAATTCTGCTTCCTGTAATGCAGGTGTTAGAATACAATCTCCTAAAACATTTTTGGCAAAAACAGTACTCCCAGCTCCTAAAAAAGTAATTTTCAACATTTTATCTCTCCTTTTATCTCAAATTTGTAATTTAATTATATCCATAGTAATATATAAATATAAATGATTTTATGTAAGTTTAGCATAGTCTAATGTTGGATTTGACTATTTAAATTAAATGAAGAAAGGAACTTAAAATGGCTGTTGAAAATGATCTACAAATTAATCGTCTTAATTTAACTGATCTTGATATTCATATTTGTGGTTCCCAAAAATGTCCACCAGAACACAGCTATGGCCCAGCAATTAGAGATTATTTTTTAGTCCATTATATTCATCAGGGTAAAGGTTTTTTTTCATTTAATAAAAAAAAAATTTATTTACAAAAAGGACAGGGATTTGTAATCTGGCCAGAAATAATTTCTTATTATCAAGCAGATAAAAAAACCCCCTGGCAATATTCCTGGATTGGTTTTAATGGTCTCAAAGCAGAAAAAAATCTTAATTTGGCAGGAATTAGCCCGGAACAACCATTTTTTACAGTTAATAATCCTGCTCAAATCTCTCAGCTTTTCTGGAAAATGACAGAAACAGGAAATTTAAAAAAATCAAAAGAAATTAAACTTACTGGACTGCTCTATTTA
The DNA here is from genome assembly GCF_900114545.1 of Halanaerobium salsuginis. GTDB lineage: Bacteria > Bacillota > Halanaerobiia > Halanaerobiales > Halanaerobiaceae > Halanaerobium > Halanaerobium salsuginis. Next base: position 8,430 of record NZ_FOTI01000026.1, on the reverse strand, counting down.
TTTTTTGCTGAGCTAATTGAAAATAATGCTAAAACTGTTCGAAATAATGAACAAGAATTTAAATACAATTATTTAAAAGTTGCTCTAAATTATATTGACCGTAATTATTCAAGTCCAGATCTAAAAATAACTGATATTGCAGCCTATGTTGGTTTAAATAGATCTTATCTCTGGGAAATTTTTAATCAATTATTAGAAAAGTCTCCACAGCAATATTTAATAGAATTTAGAATAAGAAAAGCAGCTTTTTTATTAAAAAACTATCATTTAACTGTTAAAACAGCTGCAATTAGTGTTGGCTATAAAGATCAATATTCTTTTTCTAAAATCTTCAAAAAAATAATGGGCTGTTCTCCCAGTAAATATTAAATTGGACAGCAAAAAATTTAAGTGCTAAAATTAACTATAGCTTTTACAAATAACTTAATAGCTTATAATAATTATGAAGGGAGTAGTTTATGAGTATTGGAATTGTAACAGATAGTACCTGTGACTTAGACACAGAACTAATTAGTAAATATCAAATAGAAGTAGTACCTCTTTCAGTCCACTTCGGAGAGGAAATTTATCAAGATGGCATAGATATTAATGCAGATAGCTTTTTTTCTTTGTTAAAAAATTCAACAAAACTACCACATACTTCTCGACCTGCACCTAATTTATTTATTCAAAAATATAAAAACTTACTTAAAAAACATGAGCAAATAATTTCAATCCATGTTGCAAAAGCTCTCAGTGGTACCTTTGAATCAGCCAAACTTGCTGCTGCAGAATTCCCTGTTGGGAAAATTACAGTAGTAGACAGTGCAACTATTTCACTTGGATTAGGTATGTTAGTAAATCTGGCAGCTGAATTAAGTTTTCAAAATAAATCGGCTCCAGAAATAGTTGCACTGCTGAAAAAAGCACGCCAAAATCTTTTTCTCTATTTTACAGTTAAAGATCTAACTTATATGGAAAAGGGAGGCAGAATTGGTAAGGCAAGTTCTTTTTTAGGGTCAATCTTTAAGATAAATCCAGTAATTTCAATTAACTCTGAGAATGGTAAAGTAGAGCCAGTTGCTAAGGCAAGAGGGGAAAGAAGGGCCATGGATAAAATTATTAAACTTGTTTTAAATAAAATAGAAAATGAGCAAAATATCTGGCTGGGCTTTGCCCACGGTAGAAGAGAAAATGATCTAAATAAAACTAAGAATAAACTATTAAGCAAAATAAAACAAAATAAAGAAATAAAATTATTTAATAGTCGGATCAGTCCTACCCTGGGCTGCCATGTTGGCCCAACAGTCTACGCAGTTCTTGGTTTAAGTGGTGATTTTTTAAGCAAATAGATTTTAAATTTATTTTTTTAATCCTGTCATTAAGTAGATTTCTGAGCTGAGTTCTTCAGTTTCTAAATCAGTAATATTATTATCTTTTAGAAGCTCTTTTAATTCTGATCTAGCAACTCTATGAGAAGCTGGTGGACCTGCTTTATCATCAACATCAGCTTGCCATTCAATAAAAATTACCCGTGCTCCTGTTTTAAGAAATCTAAAATAGTTCTCTAAAAAAATAAATTTATTATCTACCTCATGCAACATATAAGAAAATAGCATTAGATCAGCCGGCTGACGCAAGTTAGCATCATTTTCCTGGCTCTTTATTATTTCTATTCTATTCGATAAATCCAGCTGTTGAGCTCTATATTTTAAATCAAGCAGCATCTTAATTTCTACATCAACAGCATAAACAAAACCTGTTCTGCCAACAATCTTTGCTGCTGGTATAGCAAAAGCACCATTTCCAGCACCAACATCAATAAATATATCTCCTGCTTGTAAATTAAATCTTTTCAATAAATTAAAAGGCTGCAGAATTTCTAACCTTGATTTAGCTAATAATTTAGCTCTCTTAGCTGGATTAAATTTATGATCAGTCATCTTCTCAACTCCTATCTAAATAAAAGTTATTGTAAGTTTACTATTTATGCCTGCTCAAATGATTAATTTATTTAATTATAAAACAAAATTAAGTTTAATTAAGTAAAAAACCATACATTTAAACTAAGTAATCAAAAAATCAGAAACTAAAAAAAAGCAGAAACGGCTGTTAAACAGCCGCATCTGCCACCCCAGCGAGTAAACAAATACATTAATATTTTTCCGTTAGTTATATAATGACAGATCAAGGTTACAAACAGATTGCAAATATGTTAATTAAATGTAAATTTAAATATCTAATCTTTATTAAAATTAAATATATAAAAGCTAAATTAAGCAGGTATTAAAGCAGTTATCAAGAATTAAATTATATGATTAAAAAATAATCAAAAATATTTATACTGAAACTTATAAAGTTATTAATTTTATAAGTTTTATAGTTGAGCAATTATAAATTTTAATAAAATGGGGGTAAATTTATGAAAGGAACAGTTGTTTCAACCTGGTTAAAAACTCTTAGCAAGAGTTATGGTGATGATGTAGTCGAAAGAGCTAAAAAGAAAGCTGGTTTTAAAGAGGACCTTATTATAACTCCAATGACAACTATTGAAGATCAGAAAACAAAAGATCTCATGAAATTTATTGGACAAGATATTCACAAAAAGCCAGCTAAAATTTGGTATGATATGGGTGAAAAAAATATTGAAACTTTTTCAAACTGGTTTCCATCTTATTTTAGCAATCGTACCTTGAAAAATTTTTTAATGTTGATGGACACAGTTCATTCTCAATTAACAGAAATGCTGCCTGGTACAAATCCGCCACGCTTAATAGCAGAAGAAATAAATGATCATAAAATAAAAATGACCTATAAATCAAAGCGAGGCATGTTTGACTATTTCCTAGGACTATTATCTGGTAGTTCCAGCTTTTTTAAAACACCAATTAAAGTTGAAGAAATAGATCGTGGAACTGATAGCGATGGTGAACAATATCTAATTATACATATTGAATTTGAAAAATCATTTCGTTCAGAAAAAAATTATTTATTTTCTCGCCTTTTGAGTTTTGGTATCTTTAAAAGTATACCAGCCAAACTAAGTGTAACAACTTTTATCTTAACGACTGCTCTTCTCTTTTTGCCACAGTTTTCTGATGGTTGGCAACTAAATCTAGCTGCTGGTTTTTCTCTGGCAGTTATTATGTTTATTATAAGTAAATTGTTAGTCTCTCCTTTAAAGACAGTTGATCATGAGTTAGATAAAATTGGCAAATTAAATCTGGATGATGAAAATAGACTGCAGACAGCTGATGATTTTGAAAATTTATTTAATAAATTAAGGAAGATTAAATCTGCTTTAAGAGAAGACATCTTACTACTTAAAGGTGGTACAGATGATATGTATAATTTTACTGAGGATTTTGTGAAATTAGCTGAAGACATGGAAAAAGTATCAGAAAGTATTGCCACAGTAGTTGATGAAGTAGCTCAGGGAGCTCAGGCTCAAGCACATGAAACAGAGGAATCTACTTATATTGTTAATCAAAATGTAGAAGAAATTCAGACATTGGTTAATGCTGGTAAAGATAGTCGCGATAATTTAAAACAAGCTGTTGGTAACATTCGAAACTCAACGCAAGCTGTAGTTGAAGTCAACCAGCGAATAAGCGGAGTTAGATCTGCTTTTGCTAATGTTAATCAACTGGGAAAACAGTTATCCGAAAAAATAGTTACTATTATGGAAATAGTTGATACTGTTGAAGATATAGCAGGTCAGACTAATTTATTATCTTTAAATGCATCTATCGAAGCTGCTCGTTCTTCTGATAATGGGCGTGGCTTTACAGTAGTTGCAGAAGAAGTAAGAGAACTGGCCGAAGAATCTCAATTAGCAGTTGAAACAATTCGTAAAAATCTAGGAGAATTTACTGAACATGTTGAAAATTTAAGCTCAAATATTAGCGAACAATTTACTAATCTAGAAGCTAGCAATCAGGCTTTAGAAGATGTAGCTAATTCAAGTAATAATGCTACCAATGATATTGAAAAAGCTACTGACCAGGTAGTTGATATTGTAAATAGATTAAACACTGAAACTGAGAAAATCAAAGAAGTTATTGCTAACTTTAATAATCTGGCAGCTATTGCAGAAGAAAATTCTGCTTCTAGTCAGGAAATGAGTGCCAGTGTTAATAGTTATTCTGAAAAAATCAAAGATATGACTGGCTATATAGAACAAATGGAAGATTTAACTGAAAACTTCCGGGATAGCCTTAAAAATTATAATGTTTAAACTCTTTTAGCAGCTCTAGTTTTTAAGTCAGGCCATTATTATTAAATAACTGAATAAAAAAAGCCGCTTCTGAAGAGTATTATCTTCTAATCAGAGCGGTTTTTTCATATTTATTTAATAATAATTAAGTTTAAAAATTTATTATTTTAAACTCGCCTGTAAGACTTCTTCCCAGACAGAAAGATTATCAAGTAAAAGTGCAGCTGAATCTAATTCTCCCTGCTGATTAAAAAAATCAATCTTTAATAGTTCTTTATTTTTACCTCTTTTTTTACCCAGAAAAGAATTAACTCTTTCTATACTTTCTATATTTGTTAGAGGAATAATTAATTCAGACTTAGGCAGCCATTTTAAAAAATGAATTTCTTCTGCTGTTAAGAGTAAAGAACCATTACCTCTAATTTGAGTTAATCCTGTACTGCTAAGACCAAAAAAATTAACTTTTTTACTAAAATAAATAATTCGATCTTTATGGTAATTTCCAAATAGTTCTTCTGCTCTTCTTTGCTGAATAGAATTATAAATGCTTTTAATTAAGTAAAAAAGAACAACTAAGAGAATAGGGATTATTAAACTTACTGTTTTAGAATTAAAAAAATTCATAACTACCTCCCTAAAGAGTAAAATTTATATATAAACTAATTAGTTTCACTGACAACTTTATTTTTCAAACTACCAATACCAGCAATTTTTATCTCTATCTCATCACCTGCAGTTAAAAAAACCTGCTTTTCTCTAGCAAATCCTACTCCTTCAGGTGTTCCAGTTAAGATTACAGTTCCTGGTAATAAGGTCATATTATGTGATAGATAACTAACTAATTGTTCAATATTAAAAATCAGATCAGAAGTATTCGACTTCTGCATGACTTTTCCGTTTAAAATAGACTTAATTTCACAATTCATTCCATCAAGTTCTGTTTCAATCCAGGGACCAAGCGGACAGAAAGTATCAAATGATTTCCCACGTGCCCACTGTTTATCTAATTTCTTTTGGCAATCACGCGCGCTAACATCATTAGCACAAGTATATCCTAAAATATAATCACTTACTTCAACAGTTTCAATATTTTTAGCCGGACGAGAAATTATTACAGCCAGTTCAGCTTCAAAATCAACTTCATCAGGAGCAAGTTTAGGTAAAATAATCTCTGAATCAGGATTAGTAATACTGCTGGTAGCCTTTATAAAAATAACTGGTCTTTCAGGAATTTGAGCACCTGTTTCTAAAGCATGTTGACGATAATTAAGCCCGATTGCTATAATATTAGGTGGCATAATAGGAGCTAGCAATTTAACATTTTTCAATTCAGCTACTGCTGGACCAGCAGAAAAATCATCAAAAAGATCACCCTGCAGTTCAAATATTTTGCTTGATTTAAGAATGCCATATTTTATTTCATCAGTTTGATTTTGATAACGTATTATTTTCATGATCTACTCCTCTGCTATTTTTTAGCTAAAATTATAAATATCATTAATAGTTGATTTTATCTGTCTAACCAAATTTTTATTGCCAGCTATCAATAGTAAGTTGTCATCTAGGCTGGTTTTAAATACTTCTCCGCCAGCTTCTCTAACCAGCAGCTCACCAGCAGCATAATCCCACTCACTTAATTTAAATTCCCAATAAGCATCTATTTTACCTGCTGCAACTGCTGTTAAGTCAAAAGCAGCACTCCCAGAACGTCTGATACCTCTAAGTTTTTTTAGCAACTTATTAAAAGGAGCCAAATTATCTAATTGAGAACTATCCTTATCATAGGGAAATCCGGTTGCAATTAAAGCTTGATTTAAGGCTATTTTATCTGTAACCTTAAGCGGCTGCTGTTTATTAAAACTACCCTGTCCTCGAATAACTGAATATAATTGATCTAACTCTGGTAAATAAATAACCCCTAACAAATAATCACACTTATCCCTCAGGGCAATAGAAACCGCATAAATGGGATAAGAATTAGCATAATTATTCGTTCCGTCAAGAGGATCAATAACCCAGGTATAATCACTTTTCTGATCTTCATATTCAATTTCTTCACCTAAAATATTATGTTCTGGAAATCTTTGTTTAATTTCTGCCCTAATCATTTTTTCACTTAATAAGTCAACTTCTGTAACTAGATCAGTTTCAGTACTTTTAGTACTAACTTTAAATTTATTTTCTTTTAGTTTTTTTTGCTGTATATTACCAACCTTAACAGCCCAATTTTCCGCAAATACAAGTGCTTTTTCTAAATCTAGCAGTTTTTAGTCACCTCCTGAAGTAAAAACTTTTATTCGACTAATTTTATTCTATCAAAAAGATTTTTTATTTACAATTCAAGCTGCATTTCATAATGTGGTATGCCATCTTCAAGATAACGATCAGAAACTTGTTGGAAACCTAATTGGCGATAAAGATTTAGTACATATTCCTGAGCCGATAATTTAATTTTATTTGCCTGCAGCTCTGTTTTAATAAAGTTAATTGCTTCTGTTAACATTTTACTGGCAATTTTCTGTTTGCGATATTCTGCCTTAACTAAAACTCGCCCAATTACAGGCTGATTATAAACAAGTCCAGCTGGAATAATTCTAAGATAACTAATTATTTCCCCTGATTTTTTATTTAATAAATGATAAGCTTGTTGATCAAGATTATCACAATCAGCATAAGGACAATTTTGCTCTACTACAAATACATTAATTCGATTCACAATAATTTCATACAACTCAGCTTTACTTAACTGTTCAAATTTCTTTATACTTATCAATCTAATTCTCCTTTCTTTGATTAAATCTAAAAATATTTTTCAATTTCAAAAGCAGGTTTTGGAGGAGTATAATAAAATCCCTGATAATATTTACAGTTATTTTCAATTAAAAATTCCAATTCACTTGCGGTTTCTACTCCTTCTGCCACTACCTGAAGCCCTAAATTACTTCCCATCATAATTATTGTACGAACAATATTCAAATTACTTTGATCATGGACAAATGATTTATCAATTTTTAATTTATCAAGGGCAAATCTATTTAAATACTCTAAAGAAGAATAACCTGTTCCAAAGTCATCAATTGAAATTTTAACCCCTAAAAACTTTAACTTATTAAGCACTTCAACTGTATATTCAACATCTTTAATTACAGTTCTTTCTGTTATTTCCAACTCTAATTTAGAGGGAGAAACATTATATTTATTTAAAAGTTCTTTAACTTTTAAAACAAATTTATCCTGCTGAAACTGCTGGGGAGCTATATTAACAGCTATAGTCAAATTATTAAAGCCTTTATTTTCCCATTTTTTTAACTGTTTTAATGACTCATGTAATACCCAATCACCAATTTCTAAAATCATCCCGGTATCTTCTGCTAGTGGGATAAATTGCCCTGGAGAAATCATCCCTTCGGCTGGATGATACCAGCGAATTAAAGCTTCAACTGCTACAATATTATTATTCTTTGTTTCTAACTGCGGCTGGTAAAAAAGAATAAATTCTTGTTTGCTAATAGCTCGTCTTAATTTACTTTCTAAGTTAAGCCTGCCAGATAATTGGCCTAACATACTATCCTGATAAAATTTAATACTATTCTTTTCATCAACAAATAGCAGAGCTAAACGTGACTTTCTAATTAATTCTTGACAATTTTCTCTTTCTCGGGCTACAATTCCAATTTTAATTTTTAAATAAACTAAATTATTTTCTATTTCATAAGGTAAAGAAAGATTATTAATAATTTGACTGGCAAACTCTTTAACTGTTTCTCTATCTTTCTGTGAAACAAAATAAAAAATGAATTCATCATTTTTACGGGCAATTACAAAGTCTTCAGCTAAACTTTTACGTAAACGTTGATAAACTTCTTTGATAATAATATTACCCTTTTGATAACCATAATTACTATTTATAATAGTTAAATTATCTGTACTTAAAGTAAATAAATAAAGGTTTGCCCCCAAAAAGACTAAATAAATTTCATTAATAACCAAATAATAACAATAAGTTTTTCTTTTATCATCCTCAAATTAATCAGATTAATCTCTCATAACCCTTTAGATGACGGGCTTTCTTTGATATAATTAACTTAAGGAATCAAAGAAAGGATGATAGAATGTTTGTTCCCAACAGTCACCAGCAGTTAAGTCTTTACGATTCATTTAAAGATTTGCCCAAATATCTACAGGAATATCTTTTAGATTCCTGGGCTGATACTTTTCAGGAAATTATCTTTCCT
>NZ_FOTI01000090.1 GCF_900114545.1 Halanaerobium salsuginis | reverse complement strand
GGTTTGCCCCCAAAAAGACTAAATAAATTTCATTAATAACCAAATAATAACAATAAGTTTTTCTTTTATCATCCTCAAATTAATCAGATTAATCTCTCATAACCCTTTAGATGACGGGCTTTCTTTGATATAATTAACTTAAGGAATCAAAGAAAGGATGATAGAATGTTTGTTCCCAACAGTCACCAGCAGTTAAGTCTTTACGATTCATTTAAAGATTTGCCCAAATATCTACAGGAATATCTTTTAGATTCCTGGGCTGATACTTTTCAGGAAATTATCTTTCCTGCAATTGATGAAGAACGCTTTGCCGTACTCTACAGTGATAAAGGTTCAAGACCCAATACTCCTGTTAATATAATCATCAGCTCACTTGTAATTAAAGAACTTTTTGATCTCACTGACGAAAGATTAGTTGCCAATATCCATCTAAGTATGGAATATCAATATGCTCTTAGATTAACCAGTGATAAAAGGCCACCTATCTCTAAAAATACATTTAATAATTTTAGAAAAAGAGTTACAGATTACTACAAAGAAACAGGTATAGACTTAATCCAGCAGGAGGTTGAATCCCTGGCTGAATTAATTAGGAATAATCTGGAAATTGAAGGTGACAGAGCAAGAATTGATTCTTTTATGGTTTCTTCTTCTGCCAGAGAATTATCCAGAATAGAGCTTGTCTACACGGTTAATGCTAAGTTCATCAAAATACTCTCTAAATCTTTTGAGGATCTAATTCCTGAAGGACTTGAAGTATATTTAAAAGAGTCCCACAGAAATGAGGTCATCTATCGCACCAAAAATGATGAATGCAAAAGCAAACTAAAAAAGCTTTTAGAAGATGCTAAAACTCTTTATGATGCAGCTGTTACTGCCGGAGGCAGTGTTACTGAGACTGAAGAATTTATGCTCTTAAAAAGAATGCTTGGTGAACAAACAGATTATGATGACGATGATTTTGATGATCTTGATCCTGATAATATTGAAGCTAAAGATGGTACAGAACTGGAATCCGATATTCTGCAAAACCCCAGTGATCCCGATGCAACTTTCAGGCAGAAATATGGAGCCAATATTGGTTATACAGCCAATGTGCTGGAAGTTTTTAATGACGATAATTCTGTAATCACAACCTATGATTTCAAACCCAACATATATTCTGATCAGGACTTTAGTGCTGATACTTTAGATAAGATAAGCAGTGATCAGCTACTAAACTTTAGTATTGAGAACCCAATAAAAATATTTATGGATGGTGCCTATTACACCTATGATCTTGCTAAAAAAGCTTTAGCTTTAGGTATTCAGTTTATGCCCGGTGAACTAATCGGCAAAAAACCTGCTGCTGACAAAATGACCTATTATCAAAACTTTAATCTTGATTCTGACTATGAAAATGTTTTAAGCTGTGCCAATGATGTGGAACCTGATTATCAGGAGAAAAGTCCTGATAAGAATTCATTCTATGCCGTCTTTGATAAAGAAAAGTGTGCTGGCTGCAAACTAAAATCAGAGTGCAGAATCAAAAGCAACAAAAAACATAATTCAGTCAGTTTTACTGAACAACGATATGAAACAGGAAAACTCAGAAAAACAATGGGTGAAAAAGAATACATCAAAGAATGCAATCAGCGTGCTGGTGTAGAAGGAATACCTTCTGTATTCAGACGCAAATATGATGTCGATGAGATGCCGGTCAGGGGTGAAGTATGTCAAAAAATCTGGTTTGGCTTAAAAGTTGCAGCAGCAAACTTCAAAAAGCTGCTGAAAGGATTAGAACTGGCCACCTCCTGAACAAGGTAGATCTTTTTCACACTATATAATATTATTTTTACTTATAAATGAGAAATTTATTGCTTACAACCTTAAATATTTTTTTATTTAAGGATATTTATTTAGTCTTTTTGGGGGCAAACC
>NZ_FOTI01000079.1 GCF_900114545.1 Halanaerobium salsuginis | reverse complement strand
TCGATAAATATATTCAACCACTTAAAGAAGGATTCCTCTTTTTTTATTTTAAAAAAATATCGATATTTAATTTACACAACTTATTGTACATTACTCACCTGAACAGAATGCTCCATCTCTTTATATAATTATTTATTCTTTTTCTTTTACCTGCTTTCTTTTTAGTAATACAAATGTTATAATATAGTTGAGGTGATAAACTATGAAAACTATAAAATTAAGAAAAGTTGGTAACAGCTATGGCTTTACTATTCCTAAAGAACTTAAAGAAAAATATAATCTTAAAGAAGGGGAAAAACTTCATATCATTGAAAATGAAGATGGTTTTACAGTAACTCATTTTAATCCAGAATTTGAAGATTGGGCTAAAACTTTTGATAAGACTAACCAAAAATATAAAAATACTCTTAAGGAATTAGCTAAATGAATGACATTAAATTTATACCTAAAGACATAATTCTTTTTTTCCATGAACAACTTGTTAAAATTTATGGTGGTATTTTTGGTATAAGGGATGAAAATTTATTAGATTCAGCTCTTGAACAGCCTAAAGCAACCTATCAAGGTGAATATTTGCATGATTCACTTATAAAAATGGCAGCTGCTTATGGCTATCATCTCTGTAATAACCATCCATTTATTGATGGAAATAAAAGAATTGCTTTTGTAGCTATGGATACTTTTTTACAAAAAAATAGTCTAGAAATTACAGCTTCTGAGAAAGAAGCCTATAAAATGGTGATTCAGGTAGCTTCTGGTCAGTTATCAAAAAAAGAACTAACGTTATGGCTTGAAAATAATACAAATTCAATAGAATGATAAACCTTCTGAGTTCATTAATCAGGAGGTTTTTTGTTTCGCAATCTATTAATCAGCAAATGTCAGATAACGTCCCGCAGGTTTACGAAGTTGATGAGGCTTAGCGCGACTGCGATTAGCCAATCAATTTGGGCTAAACGATAGTGTAGCCGTAAATCCTTCTGTTATCTGAAGTGCCTGACTTGTCTTTGGTTTGCATTACTATTTTTTAGATCTTCTTATACATTAAAATATTTAAAATTTTACAGGTGATTTGATTTTTCAAAGAACTTATCTTTATCTTTAATCAAACCTATTCCGAGGTTTCTTCCATCAATATCTTGTATAACAAATTCATAACTTCCATAATCAGTTATACTTGGTTCAGATATTATTTTAACATTTTTATTTTTATATTCTTGATATATTTTATCTACCCCTTCTATTGAATCAGGATTAATATAAGCATCATAACCATTACCATATTTACTTTGATTAGATTCTATTTCCCCTTTTATTTTCTCTACTAATATTATTTCAATTGAATCACGATAAATTGCTATAAATTTATCATTTTTATCCAAATGCTTTGCATATGTAAAACCAAGAATATTTACATAAAAACCAGCTGATCTTTGAACATCTTCTACAAGAAAAACCGGACATGCATTAACAAATTTTACTTTATCTTTCATATATAACCCTCCCGTATAATATGTTGTAATTATCATATTAACTCAAACAATTCATTACTGTCTTACCTGGAATTAAGGTGTGAATTTTATTTAAAAAACAGCCACCCCCGTTAAACAATGATTCTTTGCAAAATATATTATTACTTATTATAAAAAAATCTCATCACAATAATAAAAATTTATACTAAATCATCATCTAAATTTTAAATTAAAGTTTTTTCTTATGAGAACTACTTTTAGCACTTAAACAGATATTTCACCTAACGTCCCGAGCATTTGCGACGTGGCTGTCCTGTTCTTTACGTTGGCTCATCTCTTGCTATTCATCTGTATTTTAAGTTTAGGCAGCTGCAAGAGATGTGAAAAAAGCCATGTCCCGAAGGGCAACGGCTATTTTACAGCCTAACATCATATCCAGTCAGCGCCAATGCTCTGTTATGTGCAGTAATAATTTGCTGCGTAAAAAGTTAATCTCTACTTCAACTTAATTAAATGTAAATAATCTTCTTTAATTAGCAGAAAAGTTCATGAATTCTGTACTATATTACATCTTCACGAAGTGAGTGAAGATCAATCAGTGACTAATTTACACTCTGATATATATAAATAATTTTGTGAATTACAATTGCTCAAGTATATTGTTAAAACCACAGAAACCTAACAGTTAATATTTTCTTCATTTGCAGGAGTTAATACATATCAGTTAGCGATGCCCCAACCCTTCTTTTATCTTTTCCTCTTATTTGCCTCTGTTCAGTTATTATTTAGTCTAACGTACCAGAGATTTAAGAAGTTCATGAGATTTATGGCGATGCCCTTACCGAATGAATTTGGATGCAGCGTAGCGGAATCTTAAATCTCATGTTATCTGATGTACGGACTATCTACACTTGCTGATTTATATCATTACTTATAAAATCATTAATGTCCTCTTTATTTATTTTTAAATCAATTCCTTTCTTTAAACTATCTATATACAAGTCAGGATCAACATTATTTAAGAATACTAATTTTTTACTTTCATTATAATAGTCTATAAATTTTCTGGGTGAAACTGTAACACTTCGAAAGGAATTATATATGTAATCCAAGAACACATTAGATACATTACCTATTGGTGTATCAAACATTTCACAAAAATCAACAAAAAAATATGTTACTTCGTCTGAAGGAACTTGAATAATATTAGTTAAAATATTAATTTTCTCTATTGCTTCTTTCATATCCTCTAACTTAATATTTTTATAAACTAATATCCGGATAATCTCTGCAGTTTCTATTGGCCCAAAAGTTGGTGCATTTGCTTTTCTAGCTTCTTCTTGTAATAAATCATACAACTCGTCTGATGAATATGAAGAATAATAGGACATAAATGCAGAATTATGTAAATATATTGACTCACTTTTTGATGCAATGCTAATACTTGAAATTATAATTGAAATTGGTGAGAAGCCGAGCCAACTACTAGCTAAAACTATAAGTCTGGTTGTATTCCATTTAACTGTAAACACAGTTAACATACCTACAACTAATGATAAAGCAGCTTCACCATAATTCTTTGTTTTTGAATACACTATAATTGATACTAAAACAATGATAATTAAGCTAAATGCCATATATAAGCCAAATTTTATTATTACAGTCATTACTCCAATTGTAAGAAGGATTGCTGATATAATTAATGCAGGAACTAAATTATAAGCGGCTTGAAATGTAGATTTTAAACTTTTTAAAGCATTTATACTACTTTGTTTCATACTACAACCTCCAACTAAACCTAGTATTTCAGAGTCACGGTAGGATTAGCAGTTATCTGCTCACCCCCGCACAGATCTCAGCATGCAGAATTACCGCACTGAGCTCTTCAGTAATATTCACTTCCGTTATCAGGCAAAGTTAAATCTTAACTGTCTATTTGTCTTCTCAACTATTCTCGGCTTACAGGCATTATACCATCCTATAATTTCTTCAAATTTATCCCAGTTCATGCTTTTTCTCTGGCTTCTTCTATTTAACCATTTATATAATATTTTGAGTGATATATTAAAGAATTCTTCCAGACTGTCATAATTACCAATCAAACCATAATAATTATAATAACCCCTGAGCTTAGAATTTAATTTCTTAAACAGCTGTATATGATAATTTAAAAGTGACCCAGGATAATAATTTAAAATTGACCCGTTTAAATAGATAATATAAACTGTCCATAATAAAATATAAATTAT
>NZ_FOTI01000027.1 GCF_900114545.1 Halanaerobium salsuginis | reverse complement strand
TGATAATGGAACTGAATTTGCTAATTTACATAATCATGATATTGATGTTTACTATGCTCATCCCTATTCAGCCTGGGAAAGAGGCACTAATGAAAGACATAATGGTCTCATTAGAAGATTTATCCCTAAAGGAGAACAAATAAGTAAATATACAGAAAAGCAAATTCAGAAAATACAAAACTGGTGTAATAATTATCCAAGAAAATTATTGAATTATTTTACTCCAGATGAATTATTCCAAAAAGAACTTCAATCTATCATTAACAGTTTATAAATAGTTTTAACTTTAATATACTTTATAACACTAGGTTTTTCTATGAGTGTTGCATTTAATATTGCAATTTAAGTTATTTTTTAAATTCAAATTATACTAAACAAGCTAATATTTTTTATAATTCTATTGCAAAAGTTCCCACTGGCAAGTCAAGACTATTATACAAATTGGCAGCAGCTGGATTATCCTGCCAGGCATAACGAAAATATTTAGGATTTTCAATATCTTTATGCCATAATAAAACCAGGTCTCCATCTAATACTGCTTCTGCTTTTTTATACTCTCTATTAACATCAGCAATTTCAAATCCCTGTAAATGATCACCTCTTATTTTTAATCCCTTTCCTATATTATTAAAAGAAATAATAATTTTGTTTTCAGATTTTTTAACTTCAGAAACATCTGGTCCACTATATATAATGCTTTTATTATAAGCTATATTTAATGCTGCCAAAAAAAATCTTTCAGCTATTCCAGCTTTATTTAAAGGATGTAAATCATTCCACTCACCTAAACCTAAGTTAACTGTCATTGCAGTGTTATTCAATTTAAGTGCTTCCCGCTGAACATTTCTAAAATTGGCCCAACCAAATTTATTTCCTTGCTTTGCAGAACCAAATTCAGGTAATTGCGCATAAATAAATGGTAATTTAAGATCAGCAAAACCTTTCCGCCACTCAGTTATCATCCTAGGAAATAGTTGCCTGTATTCTTCAGCATGTTTAGTATTAGATTCGCCTTGATACCAGAAAATGCCTTTGATAGTATAATTAAACAATGGGGCTATCATAGCATTGAAAAGTCCAGTTGGGTGCCATTGAATAAAAGTGCTTTCCTTTAATTCTTCTATAGTTGCAGCAATTTTATACTTCCATTTACCCTCTAAAGAAATATCTTGGTCCGAAAAAATTATTTTATATGGTTTATCTTTAACAAATTCACCTTGTCCCTTTTTTATAACCACGCGAACTGCAATTAAATTTTTGCCTCGCTTTAATAACTTTTTCGGTATCTCATATTTTCTGGGGGGATACTGATAAGTAACAGACCCAATTCTTTTATTGTTAATATAAACTGTATCTGCATCTACAATTCTTCCTAGCCATAGTTTTGCCTTTTTTTTGGCTAACTCATCACTAAGATAAAAATACTTTCTAAACCAGATTACACCATTTTTATTCAAAAAATTAATTTCACTAAAATCAGCCGGTAAATTTACCTCTAACCAACTAGAATCATTATAACTTTGCTTAAAAAAAGCAGGTTCTCCATTTAATCCTTCATCTAAATGATACAACTTTTTATACCACTTAGATTCAAAATAAATGTTTTTTTGTTCAACTTTTTTTATATAATTTTGATCAGAAAATTTATCAGCCAAATTAAGATATTGAGGAAATCCATGCAATGATTTTTTACTAACCCAGGCTTCTATTGGAGATCCTCCCACACTTGCATTGATAATTCCAATTGGAATTCCTAATTCATTTTTTAATTTTTTAGCTATAAAAAGTGCAACTGCAGAAAATTCATAAATAGTTTTATGATCTAACTTTTTCCAGAACGCATTTTTAAAATCATCATTCTTTTGAGAAAAATTATAAGAAATTGGTATTTTGAATTCTCTAATTTTACTAGTTTCAAAATTTTTTATTATTTCAGGATAAGTATCCTTAACCCTCCGCATTGGTAATTCCATATTAGACTGACCAGAGCATAGCCAAACCTCTCCCACGAAAATATCATTAACTATTATAGTTTCTAATGAAGAAGTTAATTTTAACTCATATGGACCACCAGCTGATTGGGGGGCGATTATAAGGGACCACTTACCATCTTTATCAGCAGTAACATGATAATTTATATTTTTAAACTCTAGCTTCATTTTTAGATAAGGAGGTGCCCATCCCCAAATTTTAACTTTTTTATTTCTTTGTAAAATCATTCCATTAGAAATTAAAGCTGGTAATCTAATTTTGCCTTTTTTATTATCAAAATGATCAATCATTTATTATCCCTTCTTAGTTAAATTGCTAGTATAATAATATCTTCCCAATATTTATTAAACTTTACTTGTCAGATTTAAAGAGCAGAAAAAAGAAGCTAACTTAATAAATAAGAAAACTTCTTTAATTTTTAACTAATCTAAAATAACTTTAATACTCCAGTTCTTTAGGTTTTCCAGTAATCTTAATATCTTTACTTACTATATTACTTGAAGTTAATTTTTGACTATATTGATCTGGCTGAGAACCGCCAATATAAATTTCATATTTTCCAGGATGCAAAATAGCGCTTCCTTCATCATCAATTAAAGCAAATTGTCTTGGCTTTAAATCAAAAGAGACTATTTTCTTCTCACTAACAGCTAATTCAACTTTTTTTATACCTTGCAATTCATATTTAGGGGCTGTTTTAGGCGCAGTAGTATTTTTTAAATACAGCTGAATTATTTCAGATCCAGATTTATTACCCACATTCTCAATCTCTACATTTACTTTGATTTTATCAGAATAATCAATGTCAATTTCAGTCTCGGAAATAGATAAATTTTGATACTTAAAGTTAGTGTAACTCAAACCAAATCCAAATGGATATAGTGGTTTTTTTCTCATAAATCTATATGTTCTATTTTGCATACTATAATCTTTAAAGTTAGGTAAATCTGCCATTGACTTAACAAAAGTTACAGGTAAACGTCCAGAAGGGTTATAAACACCAAATAAAATATCAGCTACTGCATTTCCACCTTCTTGACCAGGATACCAAGCTTCTAATATTGCAGTTGATTTTTTAGAAATTAAATTCAGTTCAACTGGACTACCATTAGTTACCACAGTAATGATTTTTTTACCTGTAGAAACTAGAGCTTCAAGCAGTTTTTCTTGCATTCCTGGAAGTTTAAGTTCTAATTTATCACCACCGCCATCTGAATTAGCAACTGCGCCTTCTTCTCCTTCAAGTTCTGGTGAAATACCTGGACAAAAAATTACTAAATCTGATTTTTCCGCTATAGTAACTGCCTCTGCAAATCCAGAATCAGGTTGATTTCCCCAGCTAGAGGGTTGGGTAGTTTTTAAATCACAACCTTGTGCATAATAGATCCTGGTCTGATCAGAAACAGCATTTCTAATCCCATCTAATAAAGTTACATATTTAGAAGCTAAACCACTATAATTACCAACCAAAACTTTTCTACTATCAGCATTAGGCCCGATAACTGCAATTGAATTAATTTTTTCTCTATCAATTGGTAAAATATCAGATTCATTTTTCAACATAACTATTGACTCACAGGCAACTTTGCGAGCTAGTTTATGATTTTTATTGCTATCATTAACTTTATAAGGAATTTTATTAAATGGAACCTTTGCTTCAGAATCAAACATGCCCAACTTAAATCTAGTTTTTAACAACCTTCTTACTGATTTATTTATTGTTTCTTCAGTTAAAAGACCTTTTTCTAGAGCTATTTCAATATTAGCATAAACACTGCCACAATTAAGATCACAACCTCTATTAATTGCTAATGCAGCTGCTTCTTCTGGAGAATTTACTACCTGATGGTTTTCATAAATATCTTTAATCGCACCACAGTCAGATACATAATGACCTTCAAATTCCCATTCATCACGTAAAATTTTTATCATCAGTTCTTCACTAGCACAGGCAGGCTCACCATTAACTCTATTATAAGCTCCCATTACTGCTTCTACTTTACCTTCTTTAACTGCATCGCGAAAAGCGGGCAAATAGGTTTCTCTTAAATCTTTTTTACTAACCTTAGCATCGAATTCATGCCTTTCATTTTCTGGGCCACTGTGAACAGCAAAATGCTTTGCACAAGCAGCAGCTTTAAGATATTGAGGATGATCTCCTTGAAGACCTTTAATAAAAGCAACCCCCAAACGTCCTGTTAAATAAGGATCTTCTCCATAAGTCTCTTGCCCTCTGCCCCAGCGAGGATCCCGAAAAATATTTATGTTTGGTGTCCAAAAAGTTAAACCTTTATAAATAGCTCTATCATCATGTTTAACTGCTTCATTATATTTAGCTCGAGCTTCATCTGCAATGGTGTCTGCAACTTCACACAAAAGATGCTCATTAAAGGAAGCAGCCATTCCTATTGCCTGGGGAAAAACTGTGGCAGTTCCAGCTCTTGCGACTCCATGCAAACATTCATTCCACCAGTTATATTCTTTAATATCAAGTCTTTCAACAGCTGCAGAGTAATAAAGCATTTGTCTTACTTTTTCTTTTAAACTCATTCTAGTTAATAGATCATCAACTCTGTCTTCTAACGGTAAACTTTCATCTTTAAATTTTTCTTGCATAATTACCTCCAAAATAAATATTAATTTTAAATCATAATTATTTAAATTTAATTTGTTTATTTATATATTTTTCTATTATATTCATCCGCAATAGAAGAAATTCTATAAAAGTAAGTATTTACTCTATCTCGCCATTCTATAGAATTTTCTAATTGCAGTTTTAGACGATTTTTTACATTGTTATAAACTTTAGCATCAATTTTATCAGCTAAACCTTTCCACAAAATCTGCAATCTTTCTACTCCTTCTACTCCAGCAAAATGACTATCATAAATATGTTGAATTAGTGTTTTGCCTGAACTTAACATATATGTGTATGGAACATGATGAAAAAACAGTAGTAGCTCATCAGGACAGCTTGCCATTGATTCATACATTTCAGCATTTTCTTCAAAATATTGACCAGTATAGCCTGTTCCAGTTTTAACACTTCTATCAACACCTATTCCAAAGTGATTAGCTCGATGATAAGTTCCCCAACGTGAATACTCATAGCCATCCACATTAACACCATAATGATGATCAGGATTTACCATCCAGCCAATTCCTAAAGGAACTGTGTAGTTTTCATAAATTGACCAGGATGAAAGTAACATTTCTGAAATAGTTGATAAAACTTCTGGATCATCTGTATAAGTTAAACCAATCCATTCTTTAGTAATTATTTCAGCTGTAAGACTCGGCTCCCAGGCTAACCTGCCATAACCATATAAATTTGCTTGAGCCAGGTCGTGACCGGTCCAGTTGTAATCATCTCCAACATTAACTACTGCAGCAAAACCAGTGTTTGTTTGACTAAACATATCACCTGAAATAATTTTTTTTACTTGAGATTCTTTACCTTTAGCATAAGTATCAAAATCTAAAATTTCTTTCCATTGAGGAATCAAATAACAAAGATCTTTTTGCTGACCAGTATATTCTTGAGTAATTTGCAGTTCAAGTAGCTGATTAGTTTTCGGCATTGCACCAAAAAGTGGAGTAACAGGTTCTCTGACCTGAAAATCCATTGGACCATTTTTGATTTGTAAAATTACATTATCATTAAATTCACCATCTAAATACTTAAAATTATCATAAGTTGCTTTTGCACGATCGGTTTTATAATCACGCCAATCCTGCTGGCAATTATAGACAAAACAACGCCAGATTAAGATGCCGCCATAGGGCTCTAGCGCTTCAGCTAACATATTTGCCCCTTCTGCATGATTTCTACCATAAGTAAATGGTCCTGGCCTTCCTTCAGAATCAGCTTTAACTAAAAAGCCACCAAAATCAGGAATCTCTTCATATATTTTTTTAACTTTATTTTGCCACCAGTTAATAACTTGATCTGCCAAAGGATCGGCAGTTTTTATGTTAGAAATTTCCATTGGAGAAGCATAATTAATGCTAAGAAAGATTTTGATCCCATAAGCTGAAAATATATGATATATTTTCTTTACTAAATCAAATTTTTCTGAAATTAACTTTGTTTCTTCTTCAAACACATTAACATTATTAATTGAAATAGAATTAATTCCTACTGAAGCTAATAAACGAGCATAGTCTTTAATTCTTGTTAATTTTTTTCTTAATTTATTATCTTTATAGAAAATTGATTTACCTGCATAGCCGCGTTCAATACTACCATCTAGATTATCCCAATGATTTAACATTCTAATATTATTTGCTGCTTGCTTAAATAAATGAATGTTTTTTAAATCTTTTTTTAGTTTCAACAGTTCAAAAATTTTGAACAATCCATAAAGTTTAGAATTAGAATTTTTAGCGGCTAAAATTAGTCTATTATCTTTGTTAACTAATAAAAATGCATCTTTTTTTTGATCATTATTTAGTTTTTTAATTTTATTATCATTTTTTATTATATTATTTTTAAAATCAACAATACAAAGTTTAGCTGATTCTGGCTCAGATACAAAATTAACTTTTTTGTTAAATAAATTTCCAATTGCTAATTCTAATTCTTCAATTATTGATTTTTTTATTTTCTGATCATTAATTTCTAAATAAATATCGCTAAATAGATCAGCATACTTTTCTCGATAATCCTGTTCTAATAGTTGATACTTTAACCAGGCTGCAGAGTAATTCTTTCCTGTATCCATTCTATAATCCTCCTTCAACAATCTAACCCTTAACCCCTGTGGTTGCTATTCCTTCAACAAAATATCTCTGAGCAAAGAAAAACAGAGTTATACTTGGTAATAAAGCTAATAAGGACATAGCAAATAATGATCCCCAACTAACAGCAGCTGTATTATCTAAAAATAATCTTAAACCAAGTGGAACTGTAAACTTACCAACATCATTAATATATAATAATTGATTCAAAAAATCATTCCAGGACCACATAAAAGCAAACAAACCTACACTAAAAATAGCTGGTTTAGTATTCGGTAATATAACATACCAAAAAATAGCAAAGTAACCACAGCCATCTATTCTAGCTGCCTCATCGATTTCTCTTGGAATACCGCGAATAAACTGTACCATTAGATAGATAAAAAATCCTCCTGCAAATTGAGCTGCAATGGCTGGTACTACTAAAGGAAGATAAGAATTTATCCAACCAAAACGTGAAAATAATACGTAACGTGGTATCATCAAAACCTGCTGGGGAAGCATTAATGTCCCTAATAATATAGCAAATAAAATTTTCTTAAAAGGAAAATTAAGTCTGGCAAATGCATACCCAGCCATAGTTGTACTAAATATAGTTCCGATTACAACTAGAATTACAACAAAAAATGAATTTTTAAAAAAAGTCCCAAACGTATGCTGGGGAAGTGCCGACCAACCATTAATATAATTTTCCCACTGCCAGGTTCCTTTTGGTATTAGTCTAATACCTGTAAAAATTTCATTATTCGGTTTAACACTACTAAAAAACAACCAGAACATTGGATATAACATAAATATTGTAAATAATATCAAAAATATATATTTAAAATAAAGTTTTCTGTTTTTCATTTTATCTCCTCTCCTATTCACTTTCATAATATACCCAGTGCTTAGCTGATAAAAATATCAATCCAGTAAAAATTGCTATAATAAATAATAAAGTCCAGGACATAGCACTTGCATATCCCATTTCTAATCTTGTAAATGCAGTATTATAAATATGCAAAACAGTAAATAAAGTTTCATTCATTGGTCCACCTTTTGTGATAATAAAAGCCTGGGTAAAAACTTGAAAAGAATTAATAGTTTGTAAAACAAAATTAAATAAAATAATTGGTGATAACATAGGTAATGTTATCTTAAAAAAGCTCTGAAATTTACTTGCTCCATCAACTCTAGCAGCCTCATATAATGAAGTAGGTATATTTTTGAGTCCAGAAATAAAAATAACCATTGAAGAGCCAAATTGCCAGACTGCTAAAACTATCAAAACATACAAGGCCGTATCAGGGCTTGAAATCCATGGTTTACCACGAATTCCAAAAATATTTAAAACATTATTAATCAAACCAGAATAGCCAAACAACTGGGTCCACATTGCTGCTATAGCAACACTTGCTCCAATCAGTGAAGGTAAGTAAAGTGCACTTCTAAAAATACCTACTCCTTTAATATTATCTTTTAATAACATAGCAATAAATAAAGCAAAAGCAAGCTTAAGTGGAACTGAAATAATTACATATTTTAAGGTAACCAGAATAGATTTAATAAATTTACGGTCATGTAAAAGGTGAATGTAATTATTTAAACCGATAAAACTACTAGTCCTTAGATTTGTTTTTTGAAAAGACATAATTACTGATTCTAAAAACGGCCATAATGTAAAGACGAGAATTCCTATTAACCAAGGGGCGAGAAAGACAAAAGCTGCCACAGCTTCTTTACTATCAAATTTTTTCCTTAATTGTAGATTACTTAGTTTAGACCTCATATTATCATTCCTTTTTAAAAAATAATCAATGATTTGGGAGATTTAAATCTCCCAAATCAAAATAGACTAATAAAATAACTTTAGTTTCCCATATCATTAATTTCCTGCATTAATTTATGAGCAGCTTCAGCTACACTCATTTGACCATAACCTATTCGTTGACCATATTCAGGAAATAAGTTTAAAGCCATATCGCCATAGCCTGATGGCCCTGCATAAGCAAGTTTAAGCTTTCTTTCTAATATTTTATTTACTACTTCAATTACTTTAGTATCATTTTCGCTTAGACTATCCGAATTTCTCAATAAAGCTTCTCTTTGGGAAGTAGTAGGTAATACACCACGTGATGTTTTTAAAACTTTAGCTGCTTCTGGACTTGTTGTAAACCATTCAATAAATTTAGCCGCTTCTTTTGGATGTTCAGAATTTTTGGCTACTGAAAAAATCAAACCTGGTCTTGCTAAATCGCCTGATTCACCATTTGGACCAAGGGGAAGAGGCAACATATTTAAATTGTCATTAGTCTGATCTTGATATCTACCAAAAGTACCTGTATAATTTATTTCAAAAGCAACAGTACCTCTAATTAACAGAGAATTAGCAGAAAAATCATTTAAAGATGAAATAGCAGTAGGAGCGACAGCATTGCTATCTCTTAACTCTTTAAAATAAGCATAAAATTCTTTCAGATCTTGTTCATCAAAAGTTAGTTCTTTATTATTAAAAGGAAAGGCACCTTTTTTATTTAATTTAGCATAACCAAAATATTTAAAGATATCAAAACCCATGCCATTTTTTATAGTTGACCAATCTGGTGCACCATAAATTTTACCGTCTGATTTCTTGTATACTTCAATGAACTTATTTTTCATATCTTCCCAAGTATATGGAGTTTGCAATGGTTCAATATCTAATTTGGATAGTAATGTTTTGTTTTGATTTAATACCATACCATTAACAGATAAATTAACTCCATACATTTTACCATTCATAGAACAAGCTTCAACATATTTAGAATTATGTCCACTAACATCAACCATACCTGTGATATCTGTTAATCCATTAAGCTCTAATAAGTCTGGATACCATTCCATAACAGTTGTAAAAATATCAGGTGCATTTCCTGCAGTTACTTGAGACATTAATTTATTTCTATAACCATCAAAACCAGAATATTCAGGTACAAGATCAATGTTAGGATTTTCTTGCTCATATAATTCAATTGCTTTTAAAGTAGCTGTGTGTCTAGTCTCAGAACCCCACCAGGAGATTCTTAACTTTATCTTTTTATCTTTAGCTCCTACAGAAAAACTAGTTGAAACTAAAACTAATAAAATCATTACTAATACAATAAGTGGACTTTTTTTAAAAATCATTTTTTTACCTCCATTTTTTGATAAATATGATTAAAGTTAATTATATAAATATTCCTAATATTTTTATCTAACCAATTTTATTTATTTAATTCTTAATTGAAAATTAAATAAAACTAATTCAAAAATTAAGACTTTTTATCCCAAAAAAACTTTTAGTGTTTTTTATAATTACTTTAGTATATTAATATTACTAACATATCAGTTAAACTGCAGAAGAAATTTTTTATTTAAATCCTATTGGCATCATGATGCCAATAGGATTTCCTTATTCTGCTATTTAAACAAAAACTTAATTATTAAGTATATATTGATTAAGTTTTGCTTCCAATACTTCCTGACGACCTGAACTATTTTTTATTGAACCCATTTCTAAAGCATAATCTGCTAATCCATCAAATCCAATTTCTTGTTTAACTATCTTAGCTCCAATTCCTTCTTTATAACTAGAATATCTTTCATCAATAAAATCTTCAAAATAATTATCAGCTAACATTTTGCTGGCAATTTTTAAGCCTTTAGCAAAAGTATCCATTCCTGCAATATGCCCATGCAGAAGATCTTTCATTTCAAAAGATGGACGTCGAACTTTAGCATCAAAGTTTAGACCTCCAGAACCAAGCCCATCATTCTTTAAAATTTCATACATAGCAAGAGTTGTCACATAAATATTAGTAGGGAATTGATCAGTATCCCAGCCTAATAGTAAATCTCCCTGATTGGCATCAACACTTCCTAACATATCATTAATTCTAGCATAATGCAGCTCATGCTCAAAAGTATGTCCAGCTAAAGTTGCATGATTTGCTTCAATATTAACCTTAAAATGTTTATCCAAATTATACTTTCTCAAAAATGCAACTACATTAGCAACATCAAAATCATATTGATGTTTGGTTGGTTCTTTAGGTTTTGGTTCAATTAATAGCTGCCCTTTAAACCCTATTTTTTCTTTATAATCAACTGCCATTTCTAAAAAACGAGCTAAATTATCCTGTTCCAGAGCCATATTTGTATTAAGTAAAGTTTCATAGCCTTCTCTACCACCCCAGAAAACATAATTTTCTCCCCCTAATTTTTGGGTAATTTCCATAGCTTTTTTTACCTGAGCTGCTGCAAAAGCAAAAATATCAGCATTTGGAGAAGTAGCAGCCCCATTCATAAAACGAGGATGAGTAAACATATTTGCAGTTCCCCAGAGTAATTTTATTCCTGTTTCTGACATTTTTTCTTCTATCACTTCAACAACTGCATCTAAATTAGCATAACTTTCTTTAACTGTAGAACCTTCTGGAGCTATATCTCGATCATGAAAGCAGAAATAAGGTGCTCCCAGCTTTTCCATAAAAGTAAAGGCACCTTCAGCCTTAGCTTTTGCTCTTTCAACCGGATCACTAATTTCAGCCCAGGGATAAACTCTTGTTCCTGCCCCAAAAGGATCATCACCAGTAGCTGAAAAAGTATGCCAGTAGGCAACAGAAAATTTTAAATGATCTTCCATTGTTTTACCAGCAATCTCTTCCTCAGGGTTATAGTATTTAAAAGCCAGGGGATTATTGGAATCAGGGCCTTCATATTTAACTTTTTCAAATTTTTCAAAAACATTTTCCATATTATTACCTCCACTTTATTTTAAGATTTATCATTCCTGAAAATTAATTTAAGTATTAATTTAAGTATTAAATTAATACTATTTATATTATTCTAGACTAAATAGGGATATCCTGCTTAAATTTTCAATTTTTTTATTTTTTAACTTAATTCCTTATTTTTAGTTGTCATATCAATCCAGACTGCCAGAATTAAAATTAAACCTTTAATTATTGACTGCCAGAAATTTTCTACATTCATTAAACTCATTCCGTTATCAAGGCTGGACATAACTATAGCCCCAACTACTGCCCCTCCTACTCGACCAATACCGCCAGCTAGACTAGCACCACCAATTACACAAGCTGCAATTGCATCAAGTTCTGCTCCATCACCAGCTGCTACAGAAGCAGCATTTAAACGCGAAGTTAAGAAAATACCTCCTAGAGAAGCCATCAAACCATTGATCATAAAAACAAATAAAGTAATTTGTTTTATATTAATACCAGATAATCGAGCAGCATCAGTATTACCACCAATTGCATAAATATGGCGGCCAAATA
The DNA here is from genome assembly GCF_900114545.1 of Halanaerobium salsuginis. GTDB lineage: Bacteria > Bacillota > Halanaerobiia > Halanaerobiales > Halanaerobiaceae > Halanaerobium > Halanaerobium salsuginis. Next base: position 26,475 of record NZ_FOTI01000027.1, on the reverse strand, counting down.
TTGTTTTATTAGTAATAAAAGAAAATAAAGCTAAAAATACAGTCAAGACAAGTAATGGTACAGGAATACCACGATAAGCATTTAAAACTAAAATAAAAATTATTAATAAAGCTACAGAAGCAATTATTCGTATTATTTCCAACTTTAAAGGTAACACTTCAAAGTTATATTTTAGTTTATTACGGCGTCCATTCCACTGAATAAAAATAATTATAACTGCAGCAATTATTGCAAAAATTATTCCAAATTCTTTACTTAAATAGCCTTTTCCCAGGTAATAAAAAAGATCTCCCATTGGTCCAATAGTTGTTCCCCGGGTAATTCCAACCAGAATCCCTCTAAAAATCAACAAGCCCCCCAAAGTTACTATAAAAGAAGGTACATTGCGATAGGCAGTCCACCAACCATTCCATAACCCCATAATTAATCCCAACAGTAAAGTAATCCCAATTGATAAGAGGGGATTCATGCCCTGCCAGACATCAAAAATAGCTACAATTCCTCCTGCCAGACCAACAATAGAACCAACTGATAAATCAATGTGCCCCATAATAATAACTAAAACCATCCCTATGGCCAGCATAGAAGTAAATACTGATTGCCGAAAGAGGTTAGAAATATTTCGGGGAGTCAAAAAAGATCCTCCAGTAGTAATTGTAAAAATAATCCAGATTGAAACTAAAGCAATTATCATCATATAAGTTCTAAGATCAAACTCAATTTTTCTCTTTTCAGCCATCTATTTTCCCTCCTGTAGCATAAACCATTATTTCTTCCTGACTAACATTTTTATTCTGATTAGCAAATTCTTTAGTTATTTTTCCTTCATGCATAACTAGTATACGATCACTCATTCCAAGTACTTCAGGGAGCTCAGAAGAAATCATAATTATTCCCATGCTATTTTCAGCAAAATTTTTCATTAATCCATAAATTTCTTGTTTAGCTCCAACATCAATTCCTCTAGTTGGTTCATCTAAAATTAAAACAGCAGGCGTTTCTAAAAGATTTTTGGCCAAAATAACTTTTTGCTGATTGCCACCACTTAAATTAACAATTTTAGTATTTAAAGAAGCAGTTTTAATCCGCAGCTGGTTTACCAATTCACTTGCTTGAATAATTTCTTGATTTTGATCAATTACAAGCATCTGCTTAAACCTTTTTAGAAAAGAAATAGTAATATTCTCTTTAACACTCATTGGCGGCATTATCCCAAACCTTTTCCGATCTTCAGAAACAAGAGCAATTCCATTATTTAATGCTTCTCGGGGAGAATCAATATTCAACTCATTTCCATTTAAATAAACATTACCAGACTTTTGTCCAGGCCAATAACCAAATAAAGTATTAGCTATCTCAGTCCGACCTGCTCCTATCAAACCAAAAATACCTAAAATTTCTCCTTGATGAAGAGTAAAATTAATATTTTCAACTATTTCTTTATTATCCCAATTACTTAAAGTTAAACCATCAACTTTTAAAATTTCCTTTCCAGCTTGATTGTTTTTTTGAGGATACATATTTTCAATTGAACGTCCTACCATCATTTTAACAATTTCACGTTCATCTAAACTTGATTTATTATCCCCTCCTATATATTCTCCATCCCTTAAAACAGATATATAGTCAGCTATTTCAAAAACTTCATTTAATTTATGAGATATATAAATACAGGTTACTCCATCATTTTTTAAATCACGTAAAATATCCATTAATAATTCAACTTCATTGTCAGTTAAAGATGCAGTCGGTTCATCTAAAATTAGCAAACGAGAATTTTTAACCAGAGCTTTGGCAATTTCAATTAACTGCTGTTTGCCAACTCCCAAATCTCCTACTCTAGTAGTCGGTTTTACATCTTCCAGCTTGAGTTTAGTTAACCATTTTTGTGTTTCAGCATACATCTGATTCCAATTAATATAACCAGCACGAGCTATTTCATTACCCATAAATATATTTTCAGCGACATTTAAATCTTTAAATAATGTTAGTTCCTGATGAATAACAGCAATTCCATTTGCTTCCGCCTGATGAATGTTTTCGAAATTTACTTCCTGACCTTCAATTAAGATCTGGCCTTGATAACTGCCAGCAGGATAAACCCCACTTAAAACTTTAATTAAAGTTGACTTTCCAGCTCCATTTTCACCACAAAGAGCATGAATCTGGTTGCTCATAATTTTCAAAGAAATATTGTCCAATGCTCGTACTCCTGGAAAATCTTTAATAATATTTTTTGTCTCCAATAAAATATCAGGCAAATATAACAACTCCTTTCTTTAATAAATAATACTAATTACTATAGTTTAATGTTTTAATAAAAGGAGCAATAAAGCTCCTTTTATTAAATTTTATTTTAAATTACTCTGCTGGCCATTCTGACTGAGGAATATTTTTATAAACTTCTTCCATTGAATGAAATCCATCTGCTATAACTGTTTTTACCATATTTGCCTGGTGAACCTGGATTGGAGTTAATAAAACAGAAGGAACATCATATTTACCATTATTAATTGCCCCATTTGTTTTAATATCATTTCCCTTAGCAATATTAACTGCTATTTCTGCTCCACGAGTTGCAATATTATTAATTGGTTTATAAATAGTCATTGTTTGAGTTCCTTCAACAATTCTTTGACAAGCAGCTAAATCTGCATCCTGACCTGAAACTAAGACTTTGCCAGCCAGTCCTTGTTCTGCTAAAGCTTCAATTGCCCCACCTGCTGTACTATCATTAGAAGCTACAATTACATCAATATCATTATTGTTAGCTGTGAGAGCATTTTCAATAATACTTAAAGCCTCTTGAGGCAGCCAATCCTTTGCCCATTGATCACCTACAATTTCTATTTTATCTTGATCAATATAAGGCTGTATAATATTCATCTGACCTTCTCTAAATAATTTTGCATTATTATCAGTTGGAGAACCACCTAATAAAAAATACTTTCCACTAGGTTGTCTATCTATTAAAAATTGAGCCTGTAATTCTCCTACTCTAACATTATCAAAAGACAGGTAATAATCAACGTCACAGTCCATTAGCATTCTATCATAGGCAAGTACTGGAACATCATTAGCATGAGCTTCTCTTACAATACTTCCCATAACTTTTCCATTATGAGGAACTACTACTAAAACATCAATACCTTGAGTAATTAAATTTTCAGCCTGAGATAATTGAACCATATCATCACCATTAGCTGACTGGACAAGCACCTTTGCTCCCAGTGCTTCTGCTTTTTCAACAAATATATCACGGTCATGCTGCCATCTTTCTAAACGCAAATTATCCATTGATAATCCAATTACAAGTTCATCTTGAGCTAAAACTAAAGCTGAACTAGCTAAAATTAATAGGCATAATAAGATTGAAATAGCTAAACTTTTCCGCATTAAAAATTCCTCCTTTAATTTTTTATAATTAGTTATAAGTAATAGATAAGTAAAGAAACATTAAACTATTTAAAATCACCTCCCTTTATTTAGTTTGAAGATCTAAAAGTAATCAAACTTTAAATCTTTAATTTAATTTAACTTAACTTTACTGAAAAAATTTCTTTCGGCTGTCAGCTCAATTTTATCTCCTATCAATTCTACTAGATTAGTTAATCTAATATCAGTTGAAGAACTTCCCAACATAAATTCAAATTCACCTGGTTCAACAACTAGATTCATATCTTTATCGTAAAAGGCCAACTGCTCAGCTTTTAAAATAAATGATATTCGCTTTTTTTCACCTGCTGCAAGTTCAACTCTTTTAAAACCTTTTAATGATTTAAGTGGTCTGGTTAAGGAAGCAATTTTATCTTGTACATATAACTGGACAACCTCAGTTCCAGAACATTGCCCGATATTTTCTATTTCAGCCTGAATAGTTATCTCACTATTGCCAGAAAATTTTTGAGGACTAATTTGTAAATTAGCATAAGCAAATTCTGTATAACTTAAACCAAATCCAAAAGGATATAAGGGCCTATTACCTGTGAAAACATAATCACGATAATGTGACATATGACGTCTATTGTAATGAATTGGCAGCTGACCGACATTTTTGGGGATTGAAACTGGTAATTTCCCCCCCGGATTATAGTCACCAAATAAAATATCAGCTACTCCATTACCACCTTCTTCACCTGGCAGCCAGGCTTCTAAAATTGCTGCTGCGTTTTCTGCAATCCACTGACTAGATAATGGTCTTCCATTAACAAATACTACTATTACAGGTGTACCTGTTTTTACTATTTCTTTTACCAGCTCTTCCTGCACACCAGGCAGATTTAAAGATGTCCGATCATGATGTTCACCGGTTGTATCAGTAGTATTCTGCAACTCGCTTAAAAAAGCCCCTCCTTCAAAATCTACTACTTCATCTTCACTATTTTCATTTTCTCCCATGCCTGACAAACCAGATTTTCCCCCCACCACTACCACTGCTACTTGGGAAGCTTGGGCAGCTTTAACAGCCTGACTAAAACCATCCTTATTTTGATCCATTATGTTACAACCAGCTGCATAATTTAATTTAGTTTCTGAAGAAATTTTAGCTTTTATACCAGCCATAATACTAACAATATCAACAGCATCTTCTTTGCTATCAACATGAGCACTGTAAGCATAATCTCCCAGCAGATTTCTAGTACTAGCTGCTGATGGTCCAATTAAAGCAATTGATTCGATCTGTTTAGACAGAGGTAAAATAGCAGATTCATTTTTTAGCAGCACCATTGTTTTACGAGAAGATTCCCGGGCCAACTCACGCTGTGCTGGTGTTTCAAAAAGAGAATTAATTTGATCAGTATTAACATAACGTTTTTCAAAAATGTTTGTTTTAAATTTAGTCAACAAATGCCTACTAACAGCTTGATCAATAATTTTTTCGGAAATCAATCCTTCTTTTACTGCTTTAACTAGATTATGGCCATAACATTCAGTTTCTGGCAGCTCAATATCAAGTCCAGCAGATAAGGCTTTAATACCTGCTTCTTGTAAATCAACTGCAATTTTATGTTCATTATAAAGCATTTTGATACTCCAATAATCAGAAACTACTATACCATCAAAACCCCATTCGCCTCGCAAAATATCTGTTAGTAATTGTCGAGAAGCAGCACAGGGAATACCGTCTATATCATGGTAAGCATTCATTACTGAACCAGCTTTTGCGGTTTTAATTGCTGCTTCAAAAGGAAATAAAAAAGTTTCTCTTAATTCCCGTTCCGATAAATTAACTGGAGCATGATTTCTGCCGCCTTCTGAATAACTATGGCCTGCAAAATGCTTTAAAGTAGCTATAATTCCTTCACTTAATTTTTCTCCCTGCAGACCTGCTACGTAAGCATTTACCATCTCAGCCACTAAATAAGGATCTTCACCAAAAGTCTCTTCCACTCGTCCCCAACGTAAATCTCTTGCTACATCTGCAACTGGAGATAAGGCAAGATGAGCACCAATAGAACGCAGCTGCTTTCTAATTACATCTGTTTGCCTTTTTAATAATTCTGGTTCCCAACTACTGGCAATTCCAATTGATTGGGGAAAAGTGGTGCCTCCTTTTCCCATATAACCACTTAAACATTCTTCATGAATAAGAGCTGGGATTCCAAGTCGTGTTTCTTCAGCTAAATATTTTTGTACCTGATTAGCCAGCTCAGCAGCTTTTTCTGGTTCAAGCGCACTCGCTCCAGCTATTCTGGTGATTTGTCCAATTCCATTTTTTAAATATTTTTCAGCTTTTTGCTGAGAAAATTTACCTGCTTCCATTATTTTATCAGGACCAACTGAACCTAGTTGGGCTACTTTTTCTTCTAAAGTCATTTCACTTATTAAAATTTCTACTTTTTCAGCAGCTGTATAACCTTTTAAATCAAATTTTGTCATTTAAACATCTCCTTAATTAATAAATTTAATTATCAGTTGAATTAAAAAATAAAAATTCAACTAAATTCTTAACTATAGTTAACCTTTTAAAGCACCAGCAGTCATACCTTTAATAATATGTTCTTGTAAAAAAACGTATAAAATAATTAGAGGTAAAACTGAAAGAAATAATGCAGTTAATGTTAAAGGAATATCTATACCATGCTGGCCCTGGAACTCAAATAATCCTAAAGTTAAAATCCGTTTAGTAGGACTAGAAGTTAAGACCAGAGCATAAGCAAAAGAATTCCAGAGCAAAGTTAAATTATAAATTGCAACAGTAGAAATTGCCGGTTTAACTAAAGGCAAGATTATATCTTTAAAAATTCTGATTCGATTTGCTCCATCAATTATAGCTGCTTCTTCTAATTCATACGGAATATCATTAATAAAGCCAGTCAAGATAAATACAGAAATCGGCAGACTAAAAGCTACATAAGGACCAATTAAAGCAGATAGCCTATCATAAATCCCTAAAGAAAGAGTTATCTTATAAATTGGAATTAAGGTAGAATGGATTGGGATCATCATTCCAGCTAGAAATAAAATATAAATTATTTTATTAAACTTAAAATCAATTCTTGCAATTGCATAGCTAGCTAAAGAAGAAACTATAATAATTAAAAAAACAGAAATAAAACAAACTATAATACTATTAAAAAAATAAATATAAAATCCAGAATTAATAACATCAAGATAATTTTTAATTGTAAAACTTGCTGGCAAAGACCAGACTGGTTTTTGAAAAAACTCCATTTTTATTTTAAAACTATTTTGAACTAAGAAAATCATGGGATATCCGGTAATTATAAGCCATATTAATAAGAATAAGTAAATTAAGGCTGCTTTTATTTTTTTTATTATCATTTTCTCACCTAATTTCTAATATCTTTTTTATTGAATCTTAAAAATAATACCGAAACTATTAATGCAATTAAAAATAGAGCAACCGAAACGGTACTTCCATATCCCATATTCATTTCAGTAAAAGATTTTGTATAAAGATAGGTTGCCATTAATTCGGAAGCATGATTAGGACCTCCACCTGTTAAAGCATAAATCATAGCAAAATATTTAAGTGAGCCAACAATTATTAAAACAGATGCATTAATTACTGTTCCTCTTAACATAGGCAGAGTAACAAAGAAAAATATCTGCCAGTTATTTGCTCCATCAATTTCTGCAGCCTCATAAAGCTGCTCTGGAATACCGGAAATAGCAGCCATAAAAATTATCATATAAAGGGGAATAAAACGCCACTGAATAGGTGCTGCTGCTGCGTAAAAAGCAATGCTAGAATCCCCCAACCAGCTCTGAGTTAAATGTCCTAAACCAACTAAATTTAAAATTCCATTAATCAATCCAAAGGTAGGATCATACATGTAACGCCATAAAAAAGCAACTGCTATTGAAGATAATAACATTGGAATAAAAAATATTGTCTTAAAAAAGTTAATTCCTTTAATTTGTCTAGTTAATAAAACAGCTAAAAATAGAGCAATAGGAATTTGAATTATTAAAGAGATAGCTACTAATTTGAAATTATTAATAACTGACTTCCAAAACACTGTATCCGAAAAAAGCTGGGCCCAATTATCTATTCCTAAAAATTTCATTGCTCCAATTCCATCCCACTTAAAAAGTGAATAGTAAGCAGAGAGTGGAATTGGTATTATCAGATAAACAAGTGCAAAAAATAAAGCAGGTACTAAAAATAAAGCTGCAACAAAATATTTATTACTTAATAGATTATTTGTTTTCATTATAAAAAACACCTCTTTAGATTAAGTAGAGGGAAGTTATTCCCTCTACTTTAACTACTAAATTAATTACCATAATATTCTTGAGCAGCTGCTTCCATTTTATCTGCTGCTGCCTGAGGAGTGATTTCTAAACTGAATAAAGCTTGAGTAGTATTTAAATGTACTTGAGATAACTCAAGTGGTAAACTTTGATCATACCAGAGCTGTATATAATGTGCTGCTTGAACTGTTTGATAATTTTTTTTCATAATTGGATCATCAATTTTGTTGCCAACACCCTGAAATGGAGGTATATTGCCTACTGCAATTAAGCTTTCTCCCATTTTTTCATCTGTTAGATATTTTAAAAATTCAACTGCCATTTCTTTATGCTCTGACTTTGCAGAAATTGAATAATAATTATCGCCTGGAGTACCAACTAGATTAGATGGATCCCCTTGACCAGACTCTACAGCTGGAAAATTCATAAAATCAATTTTAGTAAGAATATCTGCATTTTCATTTTTAATAGTTCCATAAGCCCAGCTTCCCATTAAATACATGGCAGCTCGATCAGTATAGAGTAACATTCTTGATTGAGCTGCATCTTCGTCAAGACCATTTACCCCATCAGGAAAAGCTCCCATTTTAACTAATTCCTGAATTTTTTCGCCTGCTTCTACAAAAACTTGATCATTAAAAGCACCTGTTCTATTAATTGCTTTTTGCAGTGCATCTGAACCACCAATTCTATCAACTAAATACATATAATACATTGAGCCAGTCCATTTATTTTTATTAGCTAACGCAAAAGGAGTAATTCCATTTTCAACAAATTCTGCGACAACTTCTTTTAAATCAGCATATGTTTTGGGCAGAGATATTCCATATTTTTCGAACAAATCTGTTCTATACCAGATATAGGCAGGTGCAACATTAGTTACAGGCACACCATAAACATGATCAGAAAAAGTACCTAAATCCATGGCAGCAGGCATAAAATTATCGCGCCAACCTGATTCAATCGCAGAAGTTAAATCATAAACTTTATTAGCTTCAACATATCTTTTTAAACCAGTACTTCCCCAGGTCATAAAAATATCTGGGGCATTGTCAGCTGACATTGCTGTTCTTAATTTAGTTTTATAATTATCATTTTGAGTTGGTACATGATCAATTTTAACTTGAGGATAATCAGATTCAAAACGTTCTATAGCATATTTCAAAGCAGGAGTAACCTGGTCACTTGCTGTCCGAATATCCCAGAGAGTTAAAGTTATTTGATCCTGAGCAGAAACTGAACCAACTAGACAGGTACTTACTAGTAATGCCAAGATTAAAATAATTGCTGATTTTTTCATTTTTTTCCTCCTTAAAGTTTTTAACTGAGTAAATATAGATCAGCTAATAAGTTTACTCTAACTAAGGTTATCCCTCCTCAACTCAAAATTTAAATTACTTTAATTTAAGAATTAATTTAAGAAGTAAATTAACTTGTTATTTATATATTCAACAAGAAATTATAAATTCCTGCAACTTAATTCAGATTTTTTGCTATTTTTAGAAAATATAGATTATAATTTTTATTTTCTCTAAAATAAAAAAGAATGCAGACTACTGCACTCTTTTTTATTATTGGTACTAAATTAATTATTTAAAAATTAAAATTGCTAAAACAAGCCTATTTACTGCTGTAAAACTGAGGCTTAAAGTATTTCTGCAGGGAAATAAATAAAATTAATAATGGTAAAATTGTAAATAAACTCGCTGTTAAAGTTAAATTATAAACTGGATGGCCCTGTGAATCAGTAATCGTTGTTATTCCTAAAATTAAAGGCATTTTAGTTCTAGTATTAAGTAGTACTAAAGGTAAGAAAAAATTATTCCAGATAGTTACAAAGTGTAATAAAAATAAGGTGATAAATCCAGGAATAATATTTGGTAAACCAATTTTATAAAAAATTAACCAATCACTTGCTCCATCTATTTCTGCAGCACTAAATACTTCATCTGGAATCTGATTCCAATAAGAAACCATTAAATAAACACTAAACACATTAACAAAGGAAGGCAAAAGTATTGCCAGCCGGGTATTAATTAAAGCAAGATCTTTAAAAAACATAAAAAGAGGTAAAGTTGTTGCATAAACTGGTACCATAGAAAAACCTAAGATTAAAATAAAAACAATTCTTTTTCCATAAAAATCATATCTGCGAAAAGCATAGCCGACCAGACAAGCAATAAAAATAGCCAGAAAAGCTCCTACAATTGCATATAAAAATGAATTTCCCAGCCATTTGAAAAATATTCCATTCTCATAACTGAAAATTGACTGGATATTTTCTATAAAATGATTTGGTTTACCTGGTAGTAATGATTTATGAAAAAGCTGACTAACATTTTTAGTAGTGCTAATAATTAACCAATAAAAAGGGAAAATAAAATAAATCGAGAGACCTATTAAAATAAATGAAATTATAATATTTTTATTTTTTCTTTTTTTCATTTTCAACTCTCCTTATAGAAAAATATTATTTTTCTATATATCTGTCTATTTTCTAATTCAACATTTGTCTGGAAGCTGTTTTTAAAAAATAAAGAGAAATCAAAAAAGTTATTATAGCCAGGATTATTCCCATAGCAGCTGCATAAGTAAATCTTCCCGATGAAAAAGCAGAATTATAGATATACATAGCTGGAGTATAGTTATTGGGTAGTACAACTAAATTTTGCAGCATCCAGGGTTCATTAAAAACTTGAATTGATCCAATAGCATTAAAAATAAATAAGGTGAGTATAACATCTTTTAAAAGGGGTATTTTTATTTTAAAAGCAGTCTGCCAGAAACTAGCACCATCTAGCTGAGCTGCTTCTGTAAGTTCACGTGGAATCGAAAGTAATGATGAATAAATAATAAAAGCTGTATAACCAGTGAAAGCCCATAGGATTATAAATAGTAATAATAAAGGCAAATTTTGCCTGGTCATTATCTTTAAACCAGAATAACCAAGCAGATCTAATAATGGTCTAAATGGAGACATTGAATCTGAAAAAATATATGACCAGACAATACCTGATACTATACCAGGAATCGTATAGGGTAGATAATAAATAAATCTATAAATAGCCCCTCCTCTTTTTGACATTCTTTCAAATAGAATAGCAAAAATAGTTGCAATAAATAACATTAACGGAACCTGAATTAATAATAGGAAAAGTGGTATTTTAAAAGATGACCAAAATTTAGGATCTTGAAAAATCCTAATATAATTATCCAGACCAACATACCATGTTCTAGCTCCTCGCATACCATAAAGAGAAAGTTTAGCTCCTAAAAAAATGGGATAAACTACCATAGCAATAAATAAAATCAGAAATGGTGCTAAAAATATATATGCTTTAATTGAAGTTTTTATTTTTCTTCTATTCATTTTATACCTCCTTCTGCTGACTAATTTTACTTTATTTTGCTGTTTAACTAAATAGAATTTTTTAAAAAAACAGAGAGGGGAGAATCCCCCTCTTTTTAACTATTATTCTGGTAATTGATCTATAATTAAATTATTATAACCAAATTCTTGCATTGTACCAATTACACTCTCTTGCCACATTGGTAAAATATCGCTAAATTTTTCAATTTTACCATCAGCATAATCCTGAAGTAAACTACTTAAACTTTCATCAACATTTGACATAATAGGTAAAGTAATAAAAGTAGTATTAACTAATTTATGTGATTCCCAGAGTTTCTGACCAATATTTTGACCACCAAAAAATTTGTCAGGACCACTTACCTGATCGATTACTTCACCGAAACGGTTAGAAACTAATACAGGTAAATTACTTTTATTATGAAGCTGGGTAAGTGAATCAGGATGAGAGTTTAACCAATTAACGAATAAAGCTGCTGCTTCTGGATTAGCAGATTGAGTACTGACATAAAAACCTGAGCCACCAATCATACTATTATGCTGCTTACCTTTATTCCACTGTGCTGGCAAAGCAATCCGCCATTTGCCTTCCGAATCAGTTGCGTTATATTTTAGCCATTCTGCAAACCAGCTGCCCAGTTCAACTACAGCTGTTCTGCCATTGTTTAAAGAATTATACCAATCAGGATTCCAGTACATTTGCAAATCTATTGTACCTTCATCTAATAATTTACCCCAGAAATCAAAAACTTCTTCAGCGGTAGGATTAGTAAAGTCAATATACCAATTGCCATCTTTATAATCAAAAAGCTTACCACCCGCCTGCCAGATCTGTCCAATCCACCACATTGAGTAACCAATTGGAGGTCTGACAAAGTCTAATTCTGGAGCTGCTTTTTTTAATTTTTTAATTTCGCTAACATAGTCTTCCCGATTAGTTGGTACAGTCAAATTATATTTATCAAAAATATCTTTTCTATAAAATAGTGCCATTGCACCACTGTCTTGAGGAGTTCCATAAATATTATCATCCATTGCACACCAGCCCAAAGCATCTTCACCATAAAGTTCAACAAAGGTATCTTTATCCAACCAATTATTAATCGGTTGGAAGGCCCCAATACTCATAAATTGAGGTGCATATGAATATTCTATCATAATCACATCAGGCAAACCTGTTCCAGCAGATAACGCAGTCTGTGCTTTATTATAATAATCACTAATGTTTTCCCATTTAACTTTAATATTTGGATAAACTTTTTCAAATTCATCAATTGAATAATTTTCATTACTAGTCCAGGCCCACATTGTAATTGTTGTTGGTTCACCACTATATTCAGGATAATAATCAGCTGCTGCAGCACCAAAACTGACTAACAAAAACAGTAAAGTTAAAATTAAAATCTTTTTCATAAAAAATCCCCCTTGCTAAAATTATTTAACTTAAAATATTTTAAATCATTTAATCAATTTTATTATTCACCTACCCTTCTTTATCGGCTAATAAATTTAAAGATATGCTATTTTTTTACAATCAATTAGAAAAGCTAAGTTAAAGTTTAAGTTGAATCTCGCTGAATAATTTCTGGCAATACTTTTCTATGAATTATTTCACCTGCCTTTTTATTGATTCTCTGAAATAAAATTTGCATAGTGTTATTTACCATTTTTTCTTTAGGTAGTGCCATAGTAGTTAATTTGGGTCTAATATATTTAGCAATACTATCATCATAACCAATCACTGCTATATCATTGGGAACTGCTAATCCTAAGTCATTTAATAATTCAATTACTCCAGCAGCCATTACATCATTATAAACAAAAATAGCAGAAACTTTACTATTCTTCTGGATTAATTTTTTAGCTAATAAATATCCTTCATCTCTGCTGAATGCCTTCCCCAATTCTATTAGGTTACTATCTATTTTTAAATTAGCTTCTTTAAAAGCTTTTTTATAACCAAGCAGTCTAATTGATGTTGTTTTACTATCTCTGCTGCCAATAAAGCCAATTTTGCTGTGCTGCTTAGAAAATAAATAATTGATTGCTAACTTAGTTCCGGCCTGATCATTTATTGTAACTGTATCAATAGTCTTAATAATTCTTGCTCCTGCTAAACCAACTATTGGAATTCCCTCTTTTTGCAAAGAATTAATAAAATCACCCTGAGTGATTTCCCAACTTAAAGTAGTGATAACTCCCCCTACTCTATTTTCAATTAAGTTGTCACGGTATAAATTAACTCTTTCTAAATTACTATGGGTATTACAAAGATAAACACCATATCCCTCTGCAAAAGCATAATCTTCAATAAAATGCGCAATCTGAGCAAAAAACTCATTCCTAATAGATGGTACTACATAAGCAATTGTATGAGTTTCTTTTTTAGAAAGTGCTCTAGCAATCCGATTGGGGCGATAGTTTAATTCTAAAATTGCTTTTTCAACTCGCTTAGTTAGTTTTTTACTAACCTTTACATTAGAATCACTATTTATAATAGCTGAAACTGTTGCAACTGATACCTTAGCTTTTTTAGCAACATCCTTAATTGTAGCCATAACTATCCCCTTAACTATAATTTAATAATTGATAATATTCTGTTATTTAAAATAATATTGTTGTGCAGATTATTATTTCTAAACGGTTAGATTTACTTAAAGATTAACACAACCAAACTATAATGTCAAACTATTTGCAATATTAAAATCATAAAATATACTTCCAGACTATACTAGTCCGGAAGAATTTTTTTCTAAATATTCACTGGGAGTTATCCCTTCTATATCCTTAAAAACTTTAAAAAAGTAATTATAATTATTAAACCCAACCTGTTTAACAATTTCTTTAAAGTTAATGTTACCTTGATTAATTAATTTTTTAGCAGCTTTAATCCGCAGATCATTTAAATAATCACTGAAACCTAGTCCACACTCTTCCTTAAATTTACGACTCAAATAAGAATATGATACTCCAACTAATTTAGCAGTTGAAGTCAAAGTAATATCCTGACTATAATTTTTTTTCAGATAAGTTGTAGTTTTTCTAATTAAGTCAGAGTAATTAGATCCTTGTTTTGCAGCCAGTTCGTTGCTTAAATTCTTATAAATTTCCTGCAACCAGCTTTGAAATTCAGTCAGAGTATTAAATTTATCTAACTGCTGATATAGATTTTGATTTTCAGGATAAATTTTATCTTTAGCAAGCTTATTATCCTTAATTACAGTATTAACTATATTTATTAAAGATATAAAAGTTAACTTAACTACCCCTAAACTAGGTTTATATTTAGCAATTTTGCAAAAAATACTTTCTAATTCAGCAGTAAGAGCAGCTGGATTTTGATTAACTAAATAATTATGCAACTTTTTTTCAGTTTTTATATCAAGTGAAAAATGCTCACCATTATTTCTACTCTCTTTATTATAGTAAATAATTTTATCTTTCCCTTGATAGAACTTTTCCTGCAGTAATTCAGCAACTTTTTCATATTCTATTTGTATCTGCATTGGATCATCGACTATCTCACCGACAGCAATACTAGCTGTAATATTTAAATAATTTTTTAGAGCTGATTTAATTCTATTTACAGCTGAAGTAACATTGTTTGTAATCTCCAGCTCACTCTTATTAGTAAAAGAAAAAAGCAGTAAAAAATATTTTTCTCCCTTTAAAACAGCAAATGACTTACCATTTTCTCGTAAGATTTCTGCTGCCATATTAATAAAAGATTTTTTTAGACTAACTAATTTGGCAGCGGGATATTTTTCCTGTAAGATTTGATGATCATCAAACTGGCCTAAAGCTATAATCATTTTTTTAAATTCAAAATTAATCCCTAATAATTCTAGTTCTCTTTTTGGCTTAATCTTATCTTCAAAATAACCTTTAACTAATTTATCGGCAAAATTTTGAACCAAAATATCACGCTGATCAACTAGAAAACTTTCTGTGAAAATATTACTGTTATCATTAATTTCACTTTCTTTTAAGCTAGCTTTTATTTGATTAAGCAGAGCAAGTAATTTAGACTTTTTCAATTCATGTTTTAAAATATAGTCTTCTGCACCTAGTTTAAGGCTTTTTTTAACATAATCAAAATCTCTATACCCACTCAGTACAATATTGATTATCTGGGGATAATTTTTAGCAGCAAAAGCTATTAAATCAACCCCTGATTGACCTGGCATTTTCATATCTGTAATTATAAGATCAATTTTTTCTGTTTTAAGTTTCTGCTTAGCAGCTGCTACATTTTTTATCTGTTCAGTAATTTGAAAACCATACTTATTCCAATTAATTAAGTCTTTTAAATGAGTATAGTCAAAAATATCATCTTCAACGATCATCACTTTCAGCATAATAATCCCTTTCTAATTCAGCTAATTTAATTGTTACAGTAGTAAAATATCCTTTTAAACTTTCAATTTCAACTCCATATTCTGGACCAAAGTATAGTTCAATTCTTTCTTTAACATTTTTAATTCCAATCCCAGAAAAATGATCTTTTCCTGTTTCATTTTCAGTTAATAATTTTTTTATTTCTGTTTCAGTCATTCCAATACCATCATCTGTAACAGAAAATATAATCTTATTAGCTTCTTGATATCCCTTAATCATAATCAAACCCTGGCCATTTTTATTGCTAATACCATGAATTATGGAATTCTCTACAATAGGCTGTAATATAAATTTGGGAATTTTATTATCTAAAATTTCCGTCTCTATTTCAAAATGAACTTCAAATTTATTATGAAGTCTAAACTGCTGTATATTTAAATAGCTTTTAAGATATTCGATTTCTCTTTCTACAGAAATGAAACTCTCTTTATTATTCATACTTAAATGCAGTAAATTAATAATTGAAGCCAGGAAATTTTCTAAATTATCTACATTCTGCATATCTGCCAATAAACGAGCTGTATTAAGTATATTAGCTAGAAAATGAGGGTTGATTTGTGCCTGTAGTGCTTTAAATTCTAACTCATTTTTTTGCTTTTCTTTTTCTTTAATATCAGCTAATAAACTTTCTAATTCACTTACCATCATATTAAAATTCCCACTGACTTCTGCAAGCTCATCCTGTGAATTATCTTTCAATTTTATATTTAAATCACCAGCTTCAACTTTATTCATTGCTATAACCAGTTTGTTTAATGGATTAGAAATACTTTTAGTAAAAATATAAGAAAAACCAAGTGCTAATATAAAAATTAGCAGTCCTAAAATAATGATTTCTTTTCTAATTAAACTTGTTTCTTTATTTAAATAAGAAAATGGAATTGTACTAACTATATACCAATTAGTATCTTTAATAACAGAATAAGCAGCTAAATAAGGTTCATTCTCTAAAGATATTTTAAATGTTTGTTGAGAACTTTTCTTTTGCTGCTGAGCTTTAATCCTGCCAATTAAATTGTTATCAGGATAAGGCTGATTAAAGCTTAATTTAGCGTTTCGGGTAGAAACAACTGTTCCTGCCTGATTGAGTATAAATATCTCTGCACCCTGACCCAGATTTATATTCCGATAAATATCAGAAAAAATATTTTCGTTAACTCGAATAAGCACAGTTCCCAGCTGACTACCTTGATAAAGGTCTTTAATAATTCTCCCAATTAAAATACCATATGACCTACCTGATGTATCAGGAGCATAGATGCGATCTACCTGATGAAATTCATCTCTGAAATCAACAGCCTGCCAGACTGCTCCCCCATCAGCTTCCTTTATATCAGCTAAAAGTTTTTCTCTAAATTTATCTTTAAAATTCAAAGTAAAACCAGTATCTCCGTAAGCAATTATTTTTTGACCCTGATCTGTAAAAAGCTGCACATCAGATATATATTCTGAAAAAGAAAACTTACGTACCATTTCATCTCTTATTTTAAAGCGAGCATCGTAAATCTGCCAATCACTTAATTTATCATAATTACGCATTGTATTTTGAACCAAATCAGAAAAAGCAACTTCTATTGATTGATACTGCATACGACGCAGCTCTTCATTTATATTTTTGGCAATCTGATTAACAACTTCCAGCGAATAAGTATTTATTTTATCATATATAGCTTCACTTGATTTATGATAACTATAAATACCAGTTATTAACATTGGCAATAATGATAAGAGCACAAATAAAACGATTAGTCTGTTCTGGATATGAGTTGAACGAATCAAACTATAAATTTTATTTATTATCTTTAAGTAAACAGCTTTAATCATTTAAGATCTCCCTACAAAATATCTCTGATTTTTCTACAAAGTTAAGCTAGTTTGTATTTTAATTAAGAAAATTTATCTCAATTTTCTTAATTCATTCTTATTATAACATCTTCCTGGCCTAAGAACATCTTTTTTACAAAAAAATCCTCATCAGCTCTGAAGCTGATGAGGAAAATACTACTTTATTTAATTACTAATTAATCTAAAACTGTAATTATCCTTTTACTCCACCAACTGTTAGCCCAGAAATAAAAGAATTTTGTTTAAACATAAATAAAATTATAATTGGTACTACAGAAATTACCGCTCCAGAGAATAGCATATCATAACTATTCCCATAGGGAGTAATTAAAGAAGCCAATCCAATTGGTAAAGTGAAGTTTTCATTCGATCTTAAAACAATTAAAGGCCAGACAAAGGCATTCCAGCTAAACATTGCCTGTAAAATAATCATTGCACCAAAGGCAGGTTTCATTAAAGGCATCATAATTTTAAAGAAAATACCAAATTCAGAAGCACCATCAATTCTGGCTGCATCGATCAATTCCATTGGCAGTCCCACAGCAAATTGTCGGAAAAAGAAGACAGCAACTGGTGGAACAATAAAAGGAAGCATAACTCCAGCATAAGTATCAATTATTTTAAGAGTGATTGAAAGTTTATACAGCGGTAAAATTAAAATTTCAATTGGAACCATCATCAAAATTAATACTAATACAAACAATATATTCTTCCCTTTAAAATCATAAACTGCCAAACCATAGCCAACCAGTGAGCTTAAAAATACGGCAACAGCAGTTTGAATTGTAGTAATTAAAACACTGTTTTTATACCAATAAAGATAGATTCCGTTTCTTTCCGTAAAAAGTGTTTTATAGTTTTTAAAAGTCATTATATCCAGATCAAGTCTGGCACTAATTCCATTTTTAATAATTTGATCCCCTGGCTTGAATGAAGAAACTAACATAAAGAAAAATGGAGCCAGAGCAAAAAAAGCAAAAAATGCCAGGATAATAACAACTACAGTAAGTTTAACTTGCTTTACAGACATTTTAATCCTCCTTCTTAAATAAGCCAAATAGATTAAGCTGAATTAGATTAACTACCAGAACAATTAATAATAGTGTAATTCCAATTGCCGAGGCAAACCCCATATTAAAATTATTAAAGCCAGTTTGGTAGATATAAGAAACTATAGTCATTCCAATATCATTAGGGGTTGCTGTCTGCCAATAAGCATAGCTTTCAGCAAACATTTTATAACCTCCAAATACACTAATTGTAATTACATATATTATGACTGGTTTTAAAGAAGGAATAGTTATATATTTAAATTTATCCCAACTATTTGCTCCATCAATGTCTGCGGCTTCATAGATTGCATCTGGAATACCCTGTAAGCCTGATAAAAAATAAATAATATTAACTCCTAACCAGCGCCAGACACAGAGAATGACCAGAGCAATCATAGCTGGAATAGAATCCTGCAACCAGGTTATTGGCCCAATTCCTAAAAGTCCAATTAAAGAATTAGCTAGAGTTGATGCCTGTTCTCCAAAAGCATATCTAAAAAACATACCTGCTACAATAACAGAAGTTAAAGCCGGCATAAAAATTGCTGAACGAAAAAAATTTTTAAATTTTGTTTTATCACTATTTAGCAGCACTGCCAATAAAATTGGTAGTGGTACTAAGATTAAAATAGTCCAGAAAGTATAGTTAGTACTGGTTAATAAAGCATTTTTATAATGTACATTAAATAATTTTTTGTAATTTTCAAGTCCTATAAATTCTGCTTCACCAAAACCAATTTCCTGGAAACTCATAATAATTGTGGAAATGATAGGATATAAATAAAAGACCAGAAAAACAATAATAAAAGGAGAAACAAAAATATAGGGAGCCACTTTTTTAGAATTAATAAATTTTTGATAAAAGTTTTTAATTGATTTCATAATAACGCTCCTTAATAAAAAACTAAAAGATTCAACTTAACCCAAATAGAAATCTGATTACAGCCGAATCTTTTAGTTATTTTAATAATTACTTGTTAACTAAGCTTGTTTACTGTCTTAGTTCATCAGCAGCTTCTTTTAAGGCTTCGGCTGGTGTCTCACTTTGTTCTTTAATAACTTTAAAGGAAACATTTTTCTTTAATAAATCAATTGCCTGTGGATATTGCTCTGTAATCATAGTTGGATTAATTTCATCTTTAATATCAAGCAGCATTCCAAAAATATCTTCATTTTTAAAGTAATCTGTATACTGATTTGATTCAGACATTACTGGATCATCCCAGACTTCCCATCTTACTGGGTCAAAGCCAAGTTCTGTCCATAATTTATGTGATGCTTCAACAGATAGTTTAGCTTCAACTAAAAAATCTTTGGCTAAATCTTTATGGTCACTCTGAATAGTAACTACTGTACCAGTTCCACCCATACCAGCAGATCTATTTCCGCCTTCTTCCCAGACAGGTAAAGGTCTAATTGCCATTTTACCTTTTAAGTCAGGCATATACTGAACAAACCTTCCCATATACCAGAGAGGCATCATTAAAGAAGCAGCACCTTCATCATTCATAAAAGCCCAATATTCTTCGGAATGGTGAAATCCACCTGGGGTAGGAATTGCAATATCATATTTATGAACAAGATCATCTAAAAAGGTTAAAACTCGTTCATTTTTTTCGTTATCTAAAATTATGCTGCCATCTTCAGCAAAAATATCAGAACCAATTTGACTAATCAAAGGATAAAGTGACCAATGTTCTGTTACTTCAACTGTTGTCATTGGCTTACCAGTAGCAGCTTTAACTTTCTGGCCTGCTGCAACATAGTCATCCCAGGTAACAATATCATCAATATCTACGCCCGCCTGATCAGTAAGTTCTGTATTATAATACATAACTGTTGCACCTACATGATAAGGAATTCCATAATAGTTACCATTTTTGCTGTAATTATCGAATCTAGCTTTAATCATCTGGCCCATTAAAGGATCAACAACATCATTAAAAGCAACTAGTTGAGGTGTATTTCCCTTTAAATAATTAGCAAATTTACTAATTTCTATATCTGCAATATCAGGTGCACCTACTCCTGACTGTAAAGCTATTAAAAGTTTATTATGCATTTGATCATAAGGATAGACTGTTGCTTCTAAAGCAATCTGATTATCAGGATTATTCTCATTCCAACGAGCTACTTCTTTTTCTAAAAATTGCTGGTGTAACTCTTGAAAAGTCCAGAAAGTTAACGTAGTCGTCTTAGCAGCTGCAGAGAATGTAATTCCAACTATCAATAAGCAAAACAACAGAGTAACAAAAACTTTTTTCATAATAAATTTCCTCCCGTTTTTTGATTTTTTATTGTTAATTCAATTTTAAAATAATTTAGACAAATAGTCACTACATTATTTTTACCTTCTACTACAAAATTTTTCACTTTTTTAAACTTATTCAGCATTTAGAGAAGAAAAGGCAAAAAGTGCTGGAAATTTTATATTCCAGCACTTTAAATAATAAAGATATTTTAATTATTTTTTTCTAGTTTTTCTTCTAATCTTGCTATTGCTTCTTCTCCCCATTGATTAAGCAGCCCGACCTGTCTTAGTAATGTTGAAACAGTGTAGCGAAAGCGAATTTCAAAACAGTGATTTACTGCTTTTTTTAGCCAGTCTCGGTTCAAATTTTTAACGTCTTCTCTTTCAAAAAAACCAAAATCATCTAAAATAGTTTCTACACTTAATAGATACTGCTTAAATTTCCGAATGTTTTTCTTAATCTCGGATTCTGCAGCTAATAAATCGTCTTTGGAAATTAAATCATGTTCCCAACGTTGTTCTAGTAAATCCAGGATAGAATCTGCTTTATCTAAATAAGCTTCCCTAATTTCAGCTTCTCTTGCCTGGCGATCATGAGTTATTTCAAATTGGGAAAAATCAGTTTTTAATAATTTTAAATAATAATAACAACTGATTAAAGCTGCAGTACCAACTTTTATGCCATGAGTAGGAACATGTTCCTTAAAAATCCCAGCATACATATCAAAGAAATGAGAAATATGGTGCTCAGTTCCAGAAGCCGGGCGCGAACTACCAACCATCATCATTGCAATACCAGAATAAATTAAACCTTTTGTCAAAATTTCAATACCTGCTGCTTTTCTTGCAATTATTTGCTGTGAATTAGCCATTAAATCTTGCAAAACATCCTCTACCAAATCAAAAGCTTCCTGACAAAAATATTCGTCAAATAAAGCAACCCCCAATTTCCATTCTAATAATGATGAAACTTTACCTAAAAGATCACCTAAACCTGATTGAATTAACTTCCAGGGAGCTGCTTTCAAAATATCAAGATCAGCAATTATTAGTTCAGGAGGAGTTGTATTATAGGTTTTTTTAACTCCAGCTACTGTAATTGAAGAAACCGAAGAAGCATAACCATCCATCGAAGGCGCAGTTGCAAAAATAGTATAAGGTATTTTCATCTTATGGGCTGCATATGCTGTCAAATCATTAATCGAACCGGAACCACAGGCCAATAAATAACCATTACCTTCTACAGCAGAAATTATTTTAAATAA
Source organism: Halanaerobium salsuginis (assembly GCF_900114545.1). Lineage (GTDB taxonomy): Bacteria > Bacillota > Halanaerobiia > Halanaerobiales > Halanaerobiaceae > Halanaerobium > Halanaerobium salsuginis. Next base: position 4,572 of record NZ_FOTI01000027.1, on the reverse strand, counting down.
TGATTCAGGTTCTGGAACAAGATGATCATCTCCAACTCGCTCTTCTAATAAAATTTCTATCACTTCGTAATTCGCTGCTTCCAATTTTGACTTTAGTTTATTGCCAGCAGCTTTTTTAGTCTGCTGATCAATTACTAAATAAATTCTTTTTTCTGCAGTAATTTCTGCTAAGAGATCAGCTGTTTGGTCGATTAAACCTGCTGCAATAGCTACTTTTTTAATGGGGATTTGATGTGTTTTTCCACAACTACATTTATGTCCAGCTATTTTTTGTAAATCCATAATTATTTATCACCCTTAATTATTTTAAAAATTCTACAGCTGCTTTTTCTATTGGTAAGCATGATTTATAACGTTCCATAAACGCTTCAAAACCTTCTACATCTTCCGGATCAGGTTCAATAATACTTTCCTTTTGATCTGTAAAAACTGATTCATTTAAAAAAGTTTCCAATGACTGTTCTGAATTTCTATTTAATAAATAAGCTGCTAATAAAGCAATACCCCAGGCACCACCTTCACCAGCAGTTTCCATTACAGCAACTGGTGCATTAACTGCTGCTGCCATTAACTTCTGTCCAACACCTTCAGTTTTAAATAATCCACCATGCCCCAGCATTTTATCTAATTTTACTTCTTCTTCCTTAAGCAAAATATCCATTCCGATTTTAAGCGCACCTAAAGCACTCTGCAGATTAACTCGAATAAAATTAGCTAAGTTAAAATTACTACTAGATGACATTGCAAAAAGTGGGCGACCTTCTTCAAATCCAGTTATATGCTCTCCTGAAAGATATCCATAAGCTAATAGGCCACCACAATCTTTATCACCTGTTAGAGCCTGATTATATAATTTTTCGTATAAAGTAGTCTTATCAACATCAAAGCCCAGTAAGTCAGTCATTTCCTGAAAGAGAGAGATCCAGCCATCAAGGCTTGAAGTACCATTATTAGAATGAGCCATTGCTACCATCTTACCAGATGGAGTCATAACTAAATCTAGTTCTGGATGTACATTATTAAGTTCCTTCTCTAAAACTACCATGGCAAAGACTGAAGTACCAGCTGAAACATTACCCGTTCTTTCAGCCACACTATTAGTTGCTACCATGCCAGTCTCAGCATCTCCCTCAGGAGGACACATTAAACTTCCTGCTTCTAATTTACCAGTAGGGTCAAGTAAGTTAGCACCTTTTTTTGTTAGATAACCAGCCTTTTCTCCTGCTAATAATGGCTTAGGCAAAATATTTTTTAATTGCCAGGAAAAATCATATTCTGCAATTAATTGACTAAACTGCCTTTGTTTATCCTTATCATAGTCTTTATTTACAATTTCAACTGGAAACATTCCGGAAGCTTCTCCAATTCCGAGTACTTTTTCGTCTGACAATTGCCAGTGAACATAACCAGCTAGAGTTGTTAAAAAATCAATAGAATTTACATGTTCTTCTTCATTTAATATAGCTTGATAAAGATGAGCAATACTCCAACGTTGCGGAATTGGATAATCAAAAATATCAGTTAGTTTTTTACTAGCTTCACTAGTAAAATTATTACGCCAGGTTCTAAAGGGAACTAATAAATTATTTTCTTTATCAAAAGCCATGTAGCCATGCATCATTCCGCTAAAACCGATTGCTCCAATTTTAGTTAATTCAAGTCCAAAATTATTTTTTAATTCAGCTGTCATATCCTGATAGCTGCCTTGAATACCCTGCCAGATTTCTTCTAAACTATATGTCCAGACTCCATCAATATAACTATTTTCCCAGCTGTGGCTTCCAGTTGCAATAATTTGATTATCAGCAGCAAGTAAAACAGCTTTAATTCTGGTAGAACCTAATTCTATTCCAAGCGAAGTTCTAGCATGCTTAATATCACTGGCAACTATTTCTTTATTTATTGGCATAATTACCCCCCTATTTTTGTCCATAATAAGCATTTTCACCGTGTTTACGTAAAAAATGCTTATCTAATAAAACCTGATCCATAGCTGCTAAATCTGGAGTCAAATTTAATGCACGATAAGCCATTTTAGCTACCTCTTCCAGCACAACTGCATTATGAACTGCATTTGCTGCATCTTTTCCCCAGGTAAATGGTCCATGATTTTTCACTAAAACAGCCGGCACCTGCATTGGATCAAGATCAGCAAAAGCTTCTACAATTACTTTGCCAGTATCCCATTCATATTCTCCGTTAATTTCTTCTGCAGTCATTTTTCTGGTACAGGGAATTTTTCCATAAAAGTAATCAGCCTGAGTAGTACCAAAAGCTGGTATTCCTTTACCTGCCTGAGCCCAACTAGTTGCCCAATTAGAATGTGTATGAACTATACCACCAATATTAGCAAAATTATTATATAAATAACGATGAGTAGCAGTATCAGAAGAAGGATTCAAATCACCTTCAACTTTATTTCCTGCTAAGTCTACAACTACCATATCTTGAGCAGTCATTTTATCGTATTCTACCCCACTGGGTTTAATTACAAATAAACCTTTTTCTCTATCTATACCACTAACGTTTCCCCAAGTATAGGTAACAAGTTCTCTTTTAGGAAGTTCAAGATTAGCCTGTAATACCTCTTCTTTTAAAGCTTCTAACATTTTTTAACCTCCCTATATAATTATATCTTAATATAAACATAAAATAATATTTTAAAATAGGATTTCAAATTTTTGCTAATTAATTTTTTAAAATAAAATTACTGCTCAGCCAGCAGTCAATAACTACTTTTGTTTTTAATTAACTGCTGAACTAGCAGTTTTTTAATTTTTTATTATAATTCATTAAAATTATTTTAACTTGTAATAAATATCATTCCATTTTAATTCTTTTTTAAATTCGGAAACTGTTGTAGTATCGTCAATTGTTAAGAATTCAACATCAGCAATTTCAGCAAAATCCTGTAAATGCTCAACTGTTAAAGCTTTCGAAAAAGCAGTATGATGAGCTGCTCCAGAATAAATCCATGATTCTACTGCTGTTTGTAAATTAGGTTTTGGTTTCCAGAAAACACGTGCTACTGGAAGTTTAGGCATTTCTTGTTCAGATTCTACAACTTCCAATTCGTTTAAAACTATCCGGAAGCGATTTCCCATATCCATTAAAGCAACATTAATAGCTGGACCAGCATCTACATCGAAAACTAGCCTGGCTGGATCTTCTTTATCACCTATGCCTAATGGATGAATTTCAAGATTAGCCTTACCAGCAGCAATACTCTCACAAACTTCTAACATATGAGCTCCCAGAACTTTAGTATCATCTGGATCTAAATTATAAGTGTAAAATTCCATAAAAGAAGTACCTTCATCTAGACCAGCTGCCATAACTTTCATAGCTCTAAGCAGTGCAGATGTTTTCCAATCACCTTCACCACCAAAACCATAACCATCTCGCATAAGGCGCTGTACAGCTAGACCAGGCAGTTGTTTTAAACCATGAAGATCTTCAAAATTAGTAGTAAACCCTTTGAAATCACCATCTTCCAGGAATTTTCTCAAACCAATTTCAATCCTGGCTGATTCTTTAAGTGATTGTTTGCCGGTTCCTTCTAAAAGAGATTTTTGCACATTATATTCACTTTTATATACCTCAATTAATTCTGCAATTTCTGCCTCACTAACTGCATCGATATATTCAACTAAATCGCCAATTCCATAATAATGAACTTCATAGCCGAATTTTATTTGGGCTTCAACTTTATCCCCTTCAGTTACAGCTACCTGGCGCATATTATCTCCAAAGCGAACAAACTTTGCTCCCTGAGCATCAGCCCAGGCTGCCGCTGCTCTACTCCAGACACCAACTCTATGTTGAACCTCTTCATCTTGCCAGTGGCCAACTACAACTTTTCTATTTTTTCCCATTCTGCTGACTATAAAGCCATATTCGCGACCTCCATGAGCAGCTTGATTAGTATTCATAAAGTTCATATCAATTTCAGACCAGGGAATATCTCTATTAAATTGAGTATGCAGATGCAGTAAAGGTTTCTGCAAAGATTTTAACCCAGAAATCCACATTTTTGCTGGTGAAAAAGTATGCATCCAGGTAATAATACCAATACATTTATCAGTACGATTTGCTTCCAGTACAACCTCTCTTATCTTTTGTGGAGTAGTTACTACAGCCTTATATTTGATCTGAATCGGTATTTCTGCTGCAGCAGAAAGCCCTTCAGCAACTTTCTGACTATTAGATTCTACTTCTTTTAATACTTCATCACCATATAAGTGCTGACTTCCTGTAATAAACCAAATTTCCATTTCTTTAAATATATCTTGCATAAATTTACCTCCTTTTAAATTAACTAAACTATTTTATAATTAACTAAAATAAAACTTAAAATTTTTAAATTATTAAAAGACAAACTAAAATAAATCCAGCTTTTTTTAACATTTACTAAAGCAATAATATCACAAAAAAAATAAAATTTGTAGGAAAAAAAGTAGTAAATTTTGGTTCTTTGACAAATGTTGTGAAATCTAAATAGCACCGTTTGAATCATGTTATCTCTTTGTTTTTTTGAATTACTCTTAAATACTTAGCAATGATAAAAATACT
>NZ_FOTI01000042.1 GCF_900114545.1 Halanaerobium salsuginis | reverse complement strand
TCATTTGAGTTTTTCTATCATGAATCTTTTCTGCTTTTTTGCCGCAGACAGGACATTTAACATGATCTATTTTATAGTCAGCTACAAAAACTAAATATTCCTCCGTTTTAATTAAATCTGTTGCAACTAGGTCTGGTAAATCCATTAAATCTGTGATAAGATTATTATGCATTTGCTTGACTCCTTTATTGAATTTTTGGTGTTGTAACTATTTAATTCAACGGAGCCAGGCAAATGCCTTTTTTATTTAGATATTTTTAGATTTACAGTTTTTTCTTCACAACATTAATTATACAACCTCTTTTTTTAATCAAATCGCCATATAATAATAACAATTATTAATAATTACTAATTTATAATTATTTAAAGTTAAAAGTTTAAGCAATATAAATTAGAGGAGGGATTTGGTGAAAGAAAAAAAATCATTATCAGAAATTAACGCAAGTATTGATATTCCAGAACAGTATAATGTTTTCAAAAGATTAATTGCTTTTATTGGACCAGCTTATTTAGTTAGTATTGGTTATATGGATCCTGGTAATTGGGCAACTGATATTGCAGGAGGCAGTAAATTTGGCTATGCTTTAATCTGGGTTCTTTTAATGTCTAATATCATGGCAGTAATTTTGCAGAGCCTTTGTGCTCGGCTGGGAATAGTGACTGGGCAGGATCTGGCTCAGGCTTGTGCTGCTCACTATCATAAAACAATTAACTACATACTCTGGCTTTTAACTGAGTTAGCAATTATAGCTACTGATTTAGCAGAAGTTCTTGGTTCAGCAATCGGACTCGAACTTTTATTTCATATTCCGCTGGCTTATGGAGTAGTAATTACAGCTTTTGATACTTTTATAATTTTAGTTATCCAGCGTTTTGGAGTTAGAAAATTAGAAGCTTTAGTAGTAGGTTTAATTTCAATTATTGGTCTCAGTTTTTTGATTGAAATTTTACTTTCTAATCCTGATTATTCTGCAGTTGCAAGTGGTTTTATTCCTAGTTTACCAGGAGAAGGAGCCCTTTTTATTGCAATTGGTATTTTAGGGGCTACAGTTATGCCTCACAATTTATATTTACATTCTTCTTTAGTTCAGTCACGGAATATTAAAAGGACAGAAGCAGGAATTAAACAGGCAATTCGATTTAATATTTTTGATTCTGCTGTTGCTCTTAACCTGGCTTTTTTTGTTAATGCAGCTATTTTAGTTATGGCAGCTGCTGTTTTCCATACCACAGGTAATACAGAAGTAGATGAAATTCAACAGGCCTATCGTTTATTAGAACCAATTTTAGGGACAACTTTAGCTCCAATTTTATTTGGAGTGGCTTTAATTGCTTCTGGACAAGCTTCTACTATAACAGGAACACTTACTGGTCAAATTATTATGGAAGGTTTTATTAATCTACGTTTACGCCCCTGGTTAAGGCGCTTAATTACCCGATTATTAGCTATTATTCCTGCTTTAATTGTTATCTTATATTTTGGTGAAAGTTCTACAGGCTGGCTATTAGTTTTGAGTCAGGTTATTTTAAGTTTACAATTATCATTTGCGGTTGTTCCATTAATCCACTTTGTTAGCGATAAAGGCTTAATGAAAAAATTTGTTATTAAACCCTGGTTGAAAATAATTGCCTGGGTAATTGCAATTACAATTATGGTACTTAATCTTCAGTTAGTAGTTAGTACTTTAAATGAATTTATTACAGGCAGCAGTAATAATCTGTTTTTTGATGGTTTAATTTTACTTTTCTCTACTGGACTGGGATTACTTCTGCTATATATAGTCTTTGAACCTATTTTAACCAACTTATTTGGTAGAAGAATTCTTAACAAAAATCAGGCAGATATTCATGGTAGCTGTGTAATTCCTCAAATTAAAGCAATTGTACCTTTTCAGAAAGTTGCTGTAGCTCTTGATTTTTCAGATAGCGACCAGCAGATTTTATCTTATACTTTAGGTGTAGCCCAACAATCGACACAGGTTGTATTGCTTCATGTAGTAGAGAGTGCTGGAGCCAGAATTTATGGTGATAAAATTGAAGACACCGAAAGTCGTCTTGACAGGGCAAGGCTTGAGCGTTATGCAGTAGAACTGCGCGAAAATGGGGTTGAAAATGTAACAGTAAAAATTGGTTACGGTAGTCCTGTTCGAACTCTAGCAGAACTAATTAAATCTGAAGAATCTGATCTAGCTATTTTTGGGTCTCATGGTCATCAGGGAATTAAGGATTTAATTTTTGGAGTTACCTCAAATAGAGTTAAAGATAAGCTTAATATTCCTGTTTTAATTGCTAAATAAGTTTAAAGAAATGCAGATAATTTGTTTTGCAGCTCTTTTAAAACTGTGATATTATTAACTTGAATAAAAAAACGGAAAATTTTGCTAAATAAATAGTGTGATTTATACAGCAGGAGGCGTATAAAAATGATTGTGGGGATCGATGTTGGGGGAACTCATACAGATGGAGTTTTGGTAGCTCAAAAAGCAGCTGATAGTACTGCAGATAATTATAAAATTATAGCTACTACTAAAGTTATAACTGAACAAGATAATTTAATGAATTCTATTCTTAAAGCACTTGATAATTTAATTGAACAGAGTAATGCAAAACAGATTGAACGGTTGGTCTTAAGTACTACTTTGACTACAAATGCAATCTTAGAAGAAAAATATGATCCAGTTGGTTTAATTCTAATTCCTGGTCCTGGTATTAGTTCTGATTACTTGAAATATGGTGCAGAAAATCTTGTCTTATCAGGTTATGTAAATCATCGTGGTCAGCAGGTAAAAAAAATTGAGCAGAGCGAAATTAAAACTGGTTTAAAAAGTTTTATGGAAAAATCAATTAAAAATATAGCAGTTATAGGTAAGTTTTCTATTCGCAATCCTGAACAAGAATTAGCAGTTCTTGCCTATTTAAAAGCGGCAGAAAATAAATTCACTTCACTTACAGCAGGCCATCGTCTTTCGGGCAGACTTAACTTTCCCCGGCGGATAGTGACTGCTTATTTTAATTCTGCTGTGACAAAGATTCATCAGGAATTTAGTGCTGCAATTAAACAGGCACTGCAGAAACGCAGGCTGGAACCTGAATTATTCTTATTAAAATGTGATGGGGGAACAATTCCCCTGGCAGATTCACTTGAGCTGCCAGTTGAGACAGTTAATTCCGGGCCAGCAGCTAGCATTATGGGAGTTATGACTTTAAGCAATATTGACCAAAGGCAACAGACAGCTGTTTCTTTAGATATTGGAGGAACTACAACAGATATTGGATTGTTTATTCAGGGAGAACCTGTTTTTATGCCAGATGGGATTGTAATTAATGATTTAGCAACTTTAATTAGGGGACTTTATTCAATTTCTATTCCCATCGGTGGTGATAGTTTAATTCAGGTAATTAAGGGTGAACTGAAAATTGGACCCAGACGTCTGGGTCCAGCTGCAGCAGCAGGTGGGCCTGCTCCAACACCAACAGATGCTCTTTTAGTAGCTGGATATCTAGCTGAAGCAGAAAGTTATGATAAGAAATTTGATTTAAAAAAAGCAGAAACTGCTTTAAGTTCACTGGTTAAGCAGCTTCAGACAGCTAATAATAGCAAAAATATTTTGCCGACAGCTGAAAAATTAACTGTCCATTCTCTAGCAGAATTAATTATTGACCAGCTGACTGATAAAATAGTAAATCGAATTAGAAAAATGTTGGCTGATTTAGAAGATAAAACTGTTTATACTATTTCGGAATTATTAGCAGAAGTTAAAATTGAGCCTGAGCTTTTACTAGGAATGGGCGGACCAGCTAAGGCCCTGGTTAAATTGCTCGCTCAAAAATTAAATTATCAAGCAGAATTAATTCCTTATTCTAAAGTTGCTAATGCAGTAGGAGCAGCTTTTGCTCGCCCAACAATTACCACTACAGTTAGAATTGATACAGCAGCAGGCCAATTAGATATAGCTGAGGCTGGAATCCATCGCTCTTTAAAAGCTAGCGAAAAATTCAATTTGGAGCAGAGCAAAAAACTGGCCTTAAAAATAACTAAAGAACGTTCTCTAGTTAAAACAGCTGTAGAAATTACAGATGTTGAATCGTTTAATGTAATTGAAGGATTTAGAACAGTGGGAGCAATTCGAGAAATTAAAGCTCAGGTTAAGCCCGGACCAATTGCCCGGCTAAAAGGAGATGATCAGGATGAATAAAGTACCAGAATTAAAAGCTAAAAATAAACTTGGTCTAATCTTTTTTCCCGCTTTTGATTGGGAAATCAGTCCTACCCATCCAGAGAGAAAAGAAAGATTACTTTATACTAGAGATCAAGTTTTTGAAGAAGGATTACTTGATATTAACGGGATTGCAGAATTTAATCCTGATATAGCTGAACCTGAAGATATAGTGCGCGCTAATATCTGTATACCAACAGTAGCAGATATCTGTACCAAATCACATCTTATCTCTGCTGGAGCAGCTATGCGAGCTGCTGAACTTGTGCTGACTGATCAGGTAAGTAAAGCTTTTGCTATTGTTAGACCTCCAGGTCATCATGCTTTTCGCCTTGTACATGGAGCACGCGGATTCTGTAATATTAATAATGAAGCAGTTATGGTAGAAGCTATTCGTAAACATTACCCAGAAATTAAAATTGCTTTTGTTGATACTGATGCCCATCATGCTGATGGAACGCAAGAGATTTTTTATCATGATCCAAATATACTGCATATTTCGCTTCATCAAGATGGTAGAACACTTTTTCCAGGCTCGGGTTTTCTTAATGAATTAGGTGGCCCGGGAGCATATGCTAAAACTTTAAATATACCACTGCCTCCCGGAACTACAGATCAAGGAATATTGTATGCAATTAAACAATTTGTTTTACCAGTCTTACATGATTTTGCTCCTGACTTAGTTATAAATTCTGCAGGTCAGGATAATCACTACTCAGATCCCTTAACTAATATGAATGTTTCGGCTCGTGGCTATGCAGAACTAAATGCACTGCTTGATCCCGATCTGGCAATTTTACAGGGAGGCTATTCTATTCAGAGCGCGTTACCTTACATTAATGTAGGGTTAATTTTAGCTATGGCTGGTCTTGATTATAGCTCAGTTACTGAACCTGATTATCAGCCGGATAAATTAATCCAGTCAAAACAGATTACAGAAAAAATAAAACGAGAAATTGATCAATTACAACAAATCTGGCAGCAGCGTAATCAAATTGATTTAGAAGAAGTTTATGGCAGCCTGAATAATGGCTATAAGCGGGAAAAAAGAATTTTTTATGATACAGATCAAATTCTGGAAGAACAGCAGGAAGCTCTTAACTATTGTCCTGATTGTCCTGGCTATTTATTTATTGAATCACAGGCCAGCCGGGGAGGATTTAGGAAAAAGAAAATTGCTGCTCTTTCCATCCCGCGCTTAATTTGCGATAGCTGTTATAATGAAGCTCTGGCTAAATTTGAAGAGTTAAAAACTACAGCTAGACAAAAATATGATTCTTTGTATCTCCAGGATTTAAAAGCAGATCAATATTTAATCCATAATTTTTAGTGAGGAGTTGAAAAGATGGCAAAAATAGCTTTAATCCATACAACACCAGTAACTGTTCAGTCATTACAAAATTTAATTAAAACTCAAAGAACTGATCTGGAAATAATTAATTTGGTTGATGACTCTATTTTACCAGAATTAATTAATAACAATAATCAGCTTGATTTAGTTGCAGATCGAGTTAATTACTATATTAAGGTTGCTTTCAGTCAGAAAGCAGATTTGATTATGAGCGCTTGTTCTTCAATTGGTGAGATTTTTGAACAGGCAGCTGCTAATTATCCAATTCCAATTTTACGTATTGATCAGGCTATGGCTGACCAGGCAGTTAAATCTGCCAGTAAAATCGCAGTAGCAGCAACTTTAGCAACTACCTTAAAACCCAGCCAAAAATTGTTAAACAAAGCTGCCTCTAAACAAGGTAAAAAAATAGAACTTGAGACTGCTTTATTTACACAGGCTTATCAAAAATTAACTGCTGGGGATAGACAGGCCCATGATCAAATTCTGGCGGCAGGTCTGCAGAAATTATTGAAAAGAAATGACTTAGTTGTTCTGGCACAGGCATCGATGGCCCGGGCTGTTAATTTGCTGCCAACTGAAGTTAAAAATAAATTTTTAACTAGTCCTGAGTCTGGAATTGATTTAGCTTTAAGTTATTTATAATTAAATTTATTGTTAAGATAAGAAAAACTTTGCTTACTAATTGCAATCAATTAGAGAAAAAAGGACTATTTTGGCTGAGAGAGAATATATAAAATAAGAGCAATTATCGCAGAAAAGATAGATTTATTGCTAAAATATGTTATAATAAACTTAGCTAAATATTATAAGGAGGCGGTAATTTGAAGGCTTTTAAAGCTTACGATATACGTGGAATCTATAATCAAGATTTTAATAAGGAAGATGTTTATAAAATAGGATATTTTTTGCCAGAATTACTGGCAGCAGATAAAGTTTTAGTTGGCTATGATGACCGAGAGTCAACTCCTGAAGTTTTCCAGGCTTTAGCTGATGGAATAACTGATCGAGGAGCTGATGTCTATAAAATTGGTTATGCAACTACACCTATGGTTTATTATGGAACAGCTCGTTATAATTATGAAGCATCAGTAATGATTACAGCATCACATAATCCACCAGAATATAATGGACTTAAAATTTCTAAAGCAAAAGCACTGCCTGTTGGGGCTGATTCTGGTTTAAAAGAACTAGAAAAAATGGTTGAAAATAATAAAATAGAACCTGTTTCCGCAGCTGAAAAAGGCAGTATTTTAGAACATGACTTAAAGGAAGAATATATTGAATTTCAAAAAAAATATCTACCTGATTTAACAGATTTAGATCTAGCTATTGACGTGTCAAATGGGATGGTTGCCATCTTAACTGATGCTATTTTTGGGCAGCAGCCAGAATACCTGTATAATGAACTTGATGGAAGCTTTCCTAATCATGAGGCTAATCCTTTGAACGCAGAAAATAGAGATGATTTAGTGAAGTTAATGAATAAACAAGATTTTGATCTGGGCTTAATTTTTGATGGTGATGGAGATCGAGTTATGTTTCTGGATGAGCAGGCTAATTTTATTTCACCTGATTTAATTATTGCTATATTGGCTGAGTACTATATTAAACAGGGTAAAGGTAATAACATTCTCTATGATATTAGAACTTCCTGGTCGGTAAAAGAACATGTAGAAGAGCTTGGTGGAAATACTTTTATGTGGAAGGTAGGTCATGCTTTTGCTAAATTAAAACTGCGTGAGATTGACGGTATTTGTGGGGGAGAACTAGCTGGTCATTATTATTACAAAGATTTTTTCTATTGTGATTCTGGAATGTTGACCGCTTTAATAGTACTTAATGTGTTAGCACGCCTAAAAAAAGAAGGGCGCAGTATTTCTGAACTAATTGCTGAGTTAAACCGTTATGCAAGTTCAGGGGAAGTTAATTTTAGAATTGAAGATAAGGCAGCAGTGATGGAAAAACTAAAAGATTATTATTTTGAGAAGCAAGAACCACTTCATTTTTTTGATTTTGATGGCTATCGTTTAGAATATCAAAATTGGTGGTTTAATGTCAGGCCATCAAATACTGAACCTTATTTAAGATTAGTTGTTGAAGCAAAAGATGATGCTCTATTGACTGAGAAACTGACAGAAATAAAGACAGTTATGGGGGTTGAATAGCTTTTTAATTATTTCTAAAAAGATTTATTTTAAAAAGGAGCTGGTCTTATGGATATTCCTGTCAAAAGGTGGTACGAAGCTGTAAAAAATCGTTATGCCCAGCAAAAGTACATGTTGAAAGAAATTAAGCCTTTTACACTTAAGTCTCTGTCTAAGAAGTTAGCTGAACTAAGTAATGTTTATCCTGAAGTCAGACTTGAAGTCTACCAAAAATCAATTAAGGAAATCTTACCTGCTTTAAGAGGTAAGTATGGTGAATTTACTGATTCACCTGCTTTTCTGGCAATTATCTTGCAAGATAAAGGAAAAAATCGCTGGTTAAAAGCAGGTTATATTGGAGAAGCAGCTATTCTGGAAGCTACTGCCTTAGGTCTTGGTACCTGCTGGATTGGAGCTCATTATCTGCCAGAATACACAAAAGTTGAGCTTAATTTAAAAAAAGATGAAAAATTAGTGGCTGTATCTCCAATTGGCTATTCATCTGAAAATTATAATTTAACCAGAAATTTTATTTCCAAATTATTTCCTCATCGAGATCGACGTAATTTAGCAGATCTTTGTCCAGATGGTTATGACCAGGATTGGCCTAGTTGGGTCAAAAATGCTGTTCAATTGGCCAGTTATGCGCCATCACGTTTGAACAGGCAGCCCTGGCGCTTCTATTATGGAGAAGGTAGATTAGTTGTCGAATGTCATGGTGAAGTAACTGCCTATAAAAAGCTGGAATGTGGAATAGCTTTACTTCATCTTGAAATTGGGGCACTTGATGGTGGACAGACTGGTAAGATAGAATTTGAAACTCTGGGCCTTGCTTCTTTTGTTAAACAAAATAATTAGAGATTTCATTATTCTTAATCCTGCCGCAGATTTTTAATCTGCGGTTTTTCATGATTTTACATATTTTTTTGATAATTAGCAAATATACTTTATTTTTCGGAAGAGGTGGCTATATAGCTATCTCTTTTTTTACTTGCACTATTTAGCAGACTAAAGATATAATAAAAATAAGTAATTGTAAAAAGCAAGGGGGAAAATTGATGTCAGTTAAAAGAATAAGTTTTATTTGTTTGCTGCTTATTTTAAGTTTTAATCAATTAACTTCTGCAGCACCAGTTAAATTAAATCTAAAAGCAGCTATAGCAATGGCTGAAACTAATAATGATGAATTAGCTGCAGCTAGACTTTTATTATCTCAGTCTGAACTTGAACTAAAAAAAGCAAAAGCAGCTAACAGTCTTAACCAGCATCTAGCAATAGAGATAACAGCTAAAATTAATTATTTAACAGCTCAGAAAAATTTTAGCAATAGTCGAGCTGATATTATTAAAGATATTATAGCTCAATACTTAGATATTTTAATTGTTAAAAAAGAAATCCATGCTCAACAGTTAACTGTTAAAGCAGAAAAAAGATTGTATGAAGAGTATCAGCAGAGATTTAAACTAGCAGAAATAAATAGAATTGATCTTTTAGATCAGCAAAATATATATCGTGACGCAGAAATAAATCTACAGATCTTAAAGGATGATTATCAACAAAAATTGCTTAACTTTAAAAATAGTTTAAATATTTCTTCAGCTAAAAAGCTGCAGTTAGCAGAAATAGAGCAGCTTAAAAAATGGGAAATTACTGAAAATGAAGCTTTAAAAACTGCTTTTGCTAATAATTTTCAGCTGCAGATAGCTAATTTAGAAATAAAACAGGCAGAACTTAGCAAAAAATTGCAGAAAATTGATCAGGCAGCTATTGAACAGCAGTTAGCTCAAATTAAATTAAAACAAAAACAGCTTAATTTAAAACAACTGCAGGATCAACTTAAATCAGATGTTAAAGCGTCTTATCTTAATTTAAAGCAAAAAGAGAATCTAATTACTCTTGAAAAAGAAAGATTAGATAAAATTGAGCAAGAGTTTAAATTTGTCCAGCGAGAATATGAATTGGGCAGTTCTTCTAAGACTGAAGCATTACAGTATGAAGCTGCTTATTATCAGCAGTTGTTTACCTGGCAAAATTCACTGCTTAATTATTGTCTTCAGGCAGAAGAACTGGCTGATTTAATTAAGATAGAGCCAGTGGTGATTGATTATGCTGATTAATAGTTTTAAAATAAATAAGATATTATTGAATAGAGTATTTATTATATTTTTTTCTTCTATTTTGTTTGCCTGCCTTTTTCCTGCAGTACTTTTAGCAGCAGAACTTAATTTAGAGCAGGCAATGAAAATTGGCTTAAAAAATAATATTGACTTAAAAAATTATCAAAATGAAGTTGTTAAGTTAAAACATGATCTTGCTTTAATTAGGGCACAGCAGGGTTGGCAGATAGACTTTACAGCTCAGTATGATAATGTTATTGAGCAGCCAGAGTCTGATAATTCTGATTCCTGGGAGCGAGATGGTTATGCTCAAGATGGCAGAACAACTCTGGGAATTAGTAGAGAATATAGTTCTGGCTTTAGTTTAAATCCTGAGATTTCTTACGATGGTTCTGGCAAAAAAAATTATCATTTGGAATTAGAACTGCCAATTTTTCCATATAGTCCAGCTGAGCTAGAAAAAGATTATTACATAAAAAAAACTGATTATTTAATAGCCCAGAATGATTATATTTTAGAAAAAAAAGCAAAAATACTTGAGTGGCTAGAAGATTATTTAGAAATTTTGCGACTAACAGCTAATATTAATAATTTAAAACTTAATTTAAAGCAGGCGGCAAAGAATTTAAAGTTTGAACGGGAAAAAAACAAATTAGACCAGGCAGGAGAAACAGAAATACTGACTGCAGAGATTGCTTATCTTGATGCTAAAAATAATTACCAAAATTCTACTTATCAATTAGAAAATAATCTAGCAGAATTAAAAATTAAACTTGGCTTAGATAGCAAAACAACTTTAATGTTAGAAGATCATAAATTATTGGCTGTTGATTTAAATAACATGATAGTTAAATATGAGAAAAAATCTCACTTAAAACTTTATTCGCAGCTTATAAAAGCTGATTTAGAAATAAATTCACTGCAGCTGCAAAAAAAGTTACTAGAAGAGCAGTTGATCTGGCTGCAGTCTGATAATAAAACATCTTTTATTTTAACTGGTAGCTATGATCAAGAAAATGATGAGTCTATACTTGGTTTAATAATGAATTATGACTTATATGATGGCGGGAAAAATGATTTAGAACAGAGCAAACTAAAAGCAGAAATTGAACTACAGCAAAAAAATAGCTGACCTTAAACTGCAAAAATCTGTCCAATTAAAAACTAAACTTAATAAAATCAAAACTGCTCATCTGACATTAAATAGTAAGCAGTTAGCTTTAAAAAAAGCTAAGTTGGAATTAAATAATGCTCTTCAAAAAAAAGAACAAGGTCTGATTAGCCAAAGCGAATTTTTAAGTTATGAAATAGATTATTATAATGCTCTAGATTCTCATCAAAAAGCAGCAGATCAACTTTTAATTGCTCGTCTGGACTTAAATAAATTGCTTGTCAATGATTTTTTATATTTAAATAAAAAAAATAATAGCAATCAGGCTAAAAAGGAGATTAAGTAATGAATAGCTTCTGGCAAGAATTAGTCAGCAATA
Organism: Halanaerobium salsuginis; assembly: GCF_900114545.1. Classification (GTDB taxonomy): domain Bacteria; phylum Bacillota; class Halanaerobiia; order Halanaerobiales; family Halanaerobiaceae; genus Halanaerobium; species Halanaerobium salsuginis. The sequence goes on along the minus strand of NZ_FOTI01000042.1, from coordinate 13,002 downwards.
AGTTTAAAATTTTAATAATAATAATCAGTTTATTGATAATTTTTTTACTGGGAAATATTTTATTTAATAAAAATGACTTATCATCAAACTACCAAGAACTTGCTAAACCTAAATCTCAATCTATGATTGTTTCAGTTGAAACTACAAAATCAAGATTAGGAAACTTTGCTGATTATACTAAAATAGCAGCTCGTACAGAAGCAGTTCAGCAGATTAAATTAGTTGCCAGGATAGAAGAAAATATAACAGCTGTTAATTATCAAGTAGGGGATCAAGTTGCAGTTGGTGATGTAATTATTGAACTTGACTCCCAAAAGGCAAAATTTGCTGTTTTAAATGCAGAAGCAGCTCTTCAATCAGCACGAGCAGATTTAAAAACTGCTGAAAATGGCCCGAGGCAGCAAGAATTGGAAAAACAGCAGGCTGAACTGGATAAATTGAAGTCAGATCTTAAGCTAGCTGAAAAAAATTATCAGCGGAAAGAGCAGCTTTTTGCAGAAGACTATATTTCGACTGAAGAACTTGAGCAGGCTCATAACCAGCTGGTAGCAGCTCGAACTGCTTATCTATCCAGTCAGAAATCATTTGAATTATTAAAATTGGGAGCAACCACTGAAGAAATTACTGCATTGGAAGCTAAAGTAAAAGAGGCCGAAGTCAAACTAGCACAGGCTAAATTAGAAGCTAGTTATTGTACTATTAAAACTCCAATAAATGGTATTGTAGCAGAACTAAATGCAAATGTAGGTGAATTAGCTACTAATAATATAGTAGCAGTAATTACTGATATTAGTCAGATTAAATTAGTAGCTTATGTAAATGAACTTAATATCAATAAGTTAGAGCAAGGAGAAGCAGTTACTATTATGATTCCTGCCTTAGAGAAAAATTTTACCGGTAGGATAAAGAGTATAGCACCCACTATAGCTGCTGAACGGCAAAGCTTTCCAGTTGAAATAATAGTTGATAATCCAGCTAATTTAATTAAAGCCGGGATGTCTGCTCAATTAGAATTAAGGACGGCCCGAGCTGATAATATACTTTTATTGAGTCAAGATGCAATTTTGGAAGAAGATGGTCAGCATTATGTTTATCTAATCAAAGCTAAAACAGCAATTAGAAAAAATATAGAACTTGGCTTAGAAAATGAAGAATTTGCTGTAGTTAAAGCAGGTTTGCAAACTAATCAGTACTTTGCAACAGTTGGTAAAAATAATTTACAGGATGGCAGTCAGGTTCAAATAGTATCAGGAAGTGGTAATTAATGAAACTGGCTAAACTTGCTGTAGAAAGGCCTGTTACAATAACTATGTTTATTTTAGTAATTATTTTAATTGGCACAATAGCTCTTGGAAGATTACCAATGGATTTAACTCCTGATATTGAAATTCCTTTTTTAATGATAACTACTTCTTATAGTGGAGCAAGTCCGGAAGAAATAGAAGAATTAATTACCCGTCCAATTGAGCAAACTGTTGCTACCTTAGATGGTTTAGATACTCTAAGTACTACTAGTAGTGAGGGTTATTCTCGGGTTAGACTTGAATTAAATTATGGTACTGATCTTACAGAAGCTAAAAATGATTTGCGTGACTTAGTATCTCAAATAGAAAGTAGGCTTCCTGATGAGGCTGATCAGCCCAGGATTCGTAATTTTGATCCTAATTCAAGACCAATTATAGAATTGTCATTAGCTGGTTTGCCTGCTACAGAGCTTAAAAAAATTGCAGAAAATAATATTCAACCAGAATTAGAAAAAATAAATGGAGTTGCTTCAGCTGAAGTAACTGGAGGTAGAGAGAGGGAAATAAGAATAAATGTTGATCAGGAACAATTAGCTACTTATCAAATCACTTTAGCTCAAATTGCTAATACTATCAGAGCTAGTAATAGAGATGGGAGTCTTGGTAGTGTAATGGTTGGTAAGCAGGAAATTTCAGTTAGAGCTAAAGGTAAATTTAAAGATATTAACGATTTGAAAAATTTAGCAATTACTACTTCAGCTGGAGATAAAATACCGTTAGTTGTTCTGGCAAAAATAGAGGATGGCTATCAAGAAATAAATAGTTTAAGTTATCTTAATGGTCAGGAAAGTGTTGGCATTTCCATTCAAAAACAGGGGGATAGTAATACAGTTGCAGTTGCAGCAGCAGTTAAAAAAGAAGTTATTCGGCTGCAGGCTGAATTAAATGGAGCTGATCTTGAAATAACAAGTAATAATGCTCAATATATAGAGGATTCTATTGCTGGAGTAAAGCAAAATTTTATTATTGGTGGTTTATTGGCTGTAGTTGTTTTATTTGCCTTTTTACGCAATCTAAGCAGTACTTTTGTTATAGCTACAGCAATCCCAATTTCTGTTTTAGCTACTTTTGCTTTAATGTTTTTTGCTGACCTTAGTTTAAATATTATTACTCTGGGAGGAATTGCACTGGGAGTAGGCATGCTGCTTGATAATTCAATTGTTGTTTTAGAAAATATTTATCGCCATCGTGCTCTTGGTACTGCTAGAATTGCAGCAGCAAGAGAAGGAGCTTCTGAAGTCTCTTCTGCAATTTTTGCTTCTACATTAACAACAGCAGCTGTATTTTTACCAGTTATTTTTATTCAGGATATGCTGGCCCAACTCTTTACTCCGATGGCCCTGACAGTAACTTTTTCTCTTTTTGCTTCTTTATTTGTTGCTTTAACTTTTATTCCAATGCTTTCCTCTAAAATATTAAAAGTTACTGAGCAAAACCAGCAGGAAGACAATAAAGCAAATTACCTTATCTTTTATCGTAAACTTTTGCAGTGGGCACTTGCTAATCGAGTTAGTATTTTAATATTGGTTGTTATATTTTTTTCAATTTTTATTGCTGGGATAATTTTTGAGTTTATTCCACTTAAAACAGAGTACATGCCCTCTTCTGATCAGGGGACAGTCAGAATAAGAATTTCTATGCCTGATAATTCCACAATTGAACAAACAGATAAAGTAGTTAAACAGCTGCAGCAGTCAATTGCTGATTTAAATGAGATTAAGCTTGTTACAACTCGAGTTTGGGGAGATAATGCTCGTTTTACAGTTGAGTTAGTTGATCAGTCAAAAAGAGATAAGAATGCAGCAATTATTGCTGAAGAAATTAGACAGAGAACTGCTAATATAGCTGGACCACAAATTAATGTCTCTGCAGATACATCGATGATGCACAGAGGTGGCGGCGACACTGCTGTAGAAGTTTTAATTAAAGGACCAGATTTAAATAAGCTACTCGAATTAGGACAGCAGACCAGAGAATTATTAGCTACTATTAATGGTGTTCGGAATTCTGATTTATCATTAGATAAGGGTAATCCTGAAATTCATGTTAGAATTAATCAGCAGTTAGCAGATTTTTATGGTATTGAAAAAAGTGAACTTATTGATTATGTTAATATGGCTCTCTCAGGTAGTACAATTGATCATTTAACTGAGGGAGGAACTGAAATAGATATTGTCTTAAAATTAGCTGATTCAGCTAGTAATAGCCTAAATAATTTACAAAACATTAAACTTTTTACTAATGATGGGCAAGAAGTATTGCTTTCTCAATTAGCAGAAATTATTCCCGGCAGGGGTTATTCTGCTATTGACAGAGAAAATCAGCAGCGCTTAATTACCATTAGTTCTGATATATTTGAGCGACCACTGGGAGAAGTTCAACCAGAAATAGAAAAGCTGCTTGCTGATCAACTTAATTTACCATCAGAGTATACGATTGATTATGGAGGTGAAGCAGAAGAAATGGCCAGTTCTTTTAAACAATTATTTTTAGCAGTTAGTCTGGCTATTTTACTTGTTTATATGGTAATGGCTGCTCAATTTGAATCACTGCTTTATCCATTTATCATTATGTTTACAGTTCCGCTTGCCATAGTAGGTGCAATTTTATCATTAGTGTTAACTGGACTTGCTTTAAGTGTAAATGGAATGATTGGAATGATTATGTTAGTTGGTATAGTAGTTAATAATGCTATAGTTATGATTGATTATATTAATCATAATCGTATAACTATGGGCAGAAAAAAAGCTATTCTAGCAGCTGCTCCAATCCGATTAAGACCTATTTTAATGACAACTTCTACTACAATATTAGCTCTAATTCCACTAGCGCTTGGGATTGGTACAGGTGCTGAAACTCAGCAGCCTATGGCAGTTGTAGTGATAGGGGGCTTATTATTTTCTACTTTATTAACTTTAATTATTATTCCTGTTATTTATGATATCGTTGATCAGCTAAGATTAAGAGTAATTTCATTCTGGCAGAGCAAGTTTCATCATGAAAAATAAAAGAGGTATTAACAGCTTTTTATTGAATTTATTTAACTAGGAAAATATTTTTATAATTTAAGGTTGTATAATTAATGTTGTGAAGAAAAAACTGTAAATCTAAAAAATCTAAATAAAAAAAGGCATTTGCCTGACTCTGTTGAATTAATTAGTTTGCACACCAAAAATTCAATGAAGGAGTCAAGCAAATGCATAATAATCTTATCACAGATTTATTAGATTTACCAGACCTTGTAGCAACAGAATTAATTCAAAAAGAAGAATATTTAACTTTTATCGTTGATTACAAAACAGATCATGTTAAGTGTCCTATCTGTGGCAAAAAGGCAGATAATATTCATGATAGGCGTCCTCAAAGTATTCAGGATGTTCCTTTTAGAGATAAAAAAGTTGTTATTAAAATAGTTAAAAAACGCTATAGGTGCAAGCGTTGTGGCAAAAGAGCAATACCAAAAAATCTTAAGAGTATTCCTGGTTATTCCAGGAAAACTGAGCGTTTTAAATTCTATCTTTTAAAACAGACTGATGGCCGTGATTATTCAAGGGTAGCAAGAGAAAATGATCTCAGCTATACAAGTATTAAAAACTCAGTTAATACTCAAATAGATACTATGATAGAAAAAGCTCAGCTGGAAACTTTAGATAAAGTTGAAGCTATCAGTATTGATGAATTTGCAATTAAGAAAAAACACAAATACGAAGTTGCTCTAACTGATCCAATTAACGGCAAGCTGATTGAAGTGCTCTCTTCTCGTAAAAAGAAGGATCTTATTGAGTATTTTAATAGCTGGCCTAAGAAGCTTAGAGAAAAAATCAAATACTTCTCAATGGATATGTGGAGTCCCTATAAAGCTGTAGCAGAAACTGTCTTTCCTAATGCTAAGATAGTAGTTGATAAGTTCCATCTTGTCACAGCTATCAATAAAGCCCTGGATAAGCTTAGAATCAAGGAACAGAAGAAGCAGACTGCTGCCAATAGAAAGAAATTCTACAAATCAAGGCTCACTCTTTTAATGGCTGGTGAAAAACTTGATGATGACGGACACCAGCGACTGATAGAGATCTTTAAACTATCTCCTGTTTTAGAAAAAGCATGGGAGTTAAAAGAAGAATTTAGAGACTTACTCCAGATACCTGATGTTGAAGAGTCTATTGAAGCTTTAAATCACTGGTATGAAAATGTTAGCCAGGCCAAATTAAATCTTTTCTATAGAGCTAAAGGAACAGTAAAACGCTGGGAACAGCATATTATTAACTATTTTAAAACTAGAATAACCAACGGATTTGCTGAAGGATTAAACAACAAAATCAAACTAATTAAAAGAATTGGCTATGGTGTTCCCAAAGTTGAAAACTTAAAACGCCGAGTATATTTATCATTACTAAGTATTTAAGAGTAATTCAAAAAATAAAAGAGATAACATGATTCAAACGGTGCTATTTAGATTTCACAACATTTGTTAAAGAACCTAATTTAATTATATAATTGACAAAATTAAATTATTTTCAGAGGGGGATTTTTAAATGCAATATCGAAAATTTGGGAAATTGGGCTTAGAAATTTCTGCGCTTGGTTTTGGGGCAATGCGTTTACCAACAATAGATGATAACTCGGCTAATATTGATGAACCAGCAGCAATAAAGATGATTAGAACTGCAATTGATTCGGGAATTAATTATGTCGATACAGCCTGGCCATATCATCAAAAACAGAGTGAAATTTTAGTAGGTAAAGCTCTGCAGGATGGCTATCGTAGTAAGGTTAATCTGGCAACTAAATTACCTATCTGGGAAATAGAAAAAGCAGAGGATCTTGACTACTATCTTAATAAACAATTAGAAAAACTGCAGGTAGAAAGTATTGATTTTTATTTATTACATGCTTTGAATGAAGAACGCTGGCAAAAAATTATTGATTTAGATATTATTTCCTGGGCAGAAGCTGCTAAACAAGCTGGTAAAATAAAATATTTAGGTTTTTCTTTTCACGATTCTTATCCAGTCTTTGAGAAGATTATTACAGGTTATGATTGGGATTTTTGTCAAATCCAGTATAATTATCTTGATACTGAGTATCAAGCCGGACGAAAAGGACTTTTAAAAGCAGCTGAACTCAATATTCCTGTAGTTGTAATGGAACCAATTAGGGGAGGATGGCTAGCTCAAGATTTTCCTGAGCCAGCTCAAGAAATCTTGTCGAATTCAGATAAAGATTTAACCCCTGTTGAATGGGCCTTACATTGGTTATGGAGTCAGCCAGAAGTTGGCATAGTGCTGAGTGGGATGAGCAATTTAGATCAGGTTACTGAAAATATTAAAACAGCGGCTGAATCAAAACCAAATTATTTATCTGAAGCCGAATATAGATTAATGGAACAGGTTGCTGAAGAGATGCGAGGACCAGTAACCTGTACTCGTTGTGAATATTGTCTGCCCTGTCCTTCGGGTGTAAATATACCAGAAAATTTCTATCTTTATAATCAGGCCCATTTACTTAATAATGAAACAGAGATGGCAGATAAATATGAAAAAATAGATAAATCAGCCCGGGCTGATAATTGTGTTGAATGTGGTCAATGTGAATCAGCTTGTCCGCAAAATTTATCAATAATTGAACTATTAAAAGAAGTTGATAATTATTTTAGCAAGTTAGTTTCTTAATAATTTTCCATTTTATTTTAAATAATTAAATTGACTAAAAAACTATCTCTTATCTAAGAGATAGTTTTTTTATTAAGGATTACTATTCGGCTAATTATCTAGCTTTTGCCTATTAATTGACAGCTAATAAACTGTAATTAATTAAGAAGATTAATAATTTTTCTTAACGTTGATATTTGTGATATAATAAAATTGCTTAAGTTAGGTAGAGGAGGAGATAGAAGGATGGGTAAGAAAGTTAAATTAATTTATAATCCTGCTGCTGGAGATAAATCATTTATTTCTCATCTGGACAGCTTTTTAGAAAAATTTCAAGCTGCTGGATTTGAAGTTGATATTTATAGAAGTATGAAAGCAGGTGACTTTGCTGTTGGTTTAAGTGATGTTAAAACTGATAATTATGAGGCAGTTATTATAGCTGGTGGAGATGGTTCGGCCAGTCAAATGTTAAACTTAATGCAGCAGCACTCAATAGATTTACCACTTGGAATTATTCCGGCTGGTACAGCTAATGATTTTGCTTCATATCTTGGTATGACTCAACAAATTGAGAAAAGTTTTAACAAAATATTGAATTGGAATGTTAAAACAATTGATATTGGTCAGGTTAATCAGCGTTATTTTTTAAATGTTTGTGTTGGTGGGATTATATCTTCTATTTCGCATAGTACAGATACTGAATTAAAAAATAGGTTAGGCAAGGTAGCTTATTATTTACAGCTTTTAAAAGAACTTCCCAAAATAAAAGCGATGCCGCTTAGAATTGAAACATCTAATCAGGTTATAGAAGGAGAATTCTTAGGATTTTTTATTTTTAACAGCAAAGATGCTGGAGGATTCAAAAATATAGCCCGTCTGGCAGCGGTAGATGATGGATTATTTGATTTGCTGGCAGTTAAAACAGGTAATATTTTAAAACTTAGTTCAGCTGCAGCAGAGTTTTTTCAGGGCAATAAAATTGATAATGATAAATTGATTTATTTACAGGATAAAAAATTTAAAATAACCAAGCTAGCAGATGATAATAATTTAAACCACTGTGATGTGGATGGAGAAAAAGGGCCTGCTTATCCTTTAAATATAAAGCTACTGCCGGCTGCTCAGAAGGTTTTTACTGGCTAATTATAAATCTATGCAGGAAATATAATTTAAATGGTTAACTATATAGCTAAGTTATGATTTAAGTTAATAATTTTGCCCTGCTGCCAGGTAAAGACCTCTCTTACATATTTTAACGAGAGGTTTTTGCTTATTTAGTTTATAATATAAATCTGATTTTGCTTAATCTTAGTTTATTTTAATTAATAATTTATTTGAAATTAATTTATATTTATAAAGGAATGAACAATTAATGAAAAAATTATTCAGGATAAATTTCTTAATGATTATTTTATTTTCAGGATTGTTTTTGGTTTTTTTCATTCAAATGTCAAGTCCAGTTTTTGCAGCAAAAACTGAAGTAAAGTTCTGGACAATTAATTTAAGCCCTCAATATAAAGATTATTTTGAAAAAAAAATTATTCAATATGAGCAGCTTAATCCAACTATTAAAATTAATTGGCAGGATATTAATTTTTCTGCTATTAATCAACAGCTTCGATATAAAATTAGTGCTGGTAATTCCCCTGATCTGGTCAATCTTTCTCCTCAGCTAATGCTGCCCTTGTTAAATGATAACCTTTTATTTCCTATATCTGATTTTAATTTTAACTACAGTAAACAATATTTTACTAAATTATGGCAAAGTGGTTCTTATCAAAATAAAATTTATGCTTTTCCCTGGTATTTTAGCTCTAAAGTACTTGCTTATAATAAAGAAATACTTAAATTGGCAGGGATAAAAAAAGAAAATTTACAAACTAAGGCTGATTTTTATCAGGCAGCAGCGCAAATAACTAATAGGACAAAACTTGCTGCTTTTATGCCACAAATAAATTTGGCTGCAGAATTTAGAGAAGCAGGAATTAACTTATTTAAAAGTGAAAATGGAGAGCTAAAAGCAGCTTTTAATACAGAGAGAGCAGTAGAAATTATCAAAAAATATCAAGTTATGGCTGAACAGGGAATAATACCTAAAGATAGCCTTAATTATTCATTTAATGTTGCTCTCGAAAGATATTTAGATAATGACTTAGCTTTTTTAATAACCTCTCCTCAATTTTTAACCCAAATAACTGCTGATTCTAATTATATGGCTGAGATGACAGATTTAACTGCACTGCCTGTTGGTAAGGGGAAAATTTTAAATGGTGCTTTAATGAATTTAGTTATTCCTAAAACAGCTAAAAATAAGAAGGAAGCTGCAAGTTTTGCTGTTTTTATTACATCAGCTCACTTGCAAACAGAATTTTCTCAATTAACTGGCGTACTTCCTTCAACTAGAGAATCACTGACTGAGGGATTCTTAGCTGCAGAAATTGAAACAAATGATTCATTAAAATTACAGGCTCAAAAATTAATTGCTGATCAGTTAATTTATGCTTCAGATTTAACATTACTGCATCCTCAGGCAGAACAATTAACTAAAATATTAACTGAGGAATTTAGCCGTGCTTTTGCTGGTAAAATTTCTGCTCGTCAGGCGCTTAATAATATGGAAAAAGGTTGGAACAATATTCTAAACAACTAGTCTTAAAGCAGATCAATATAAAAAGGAGCAATTTATGAATAAAAAAATATTAATATTGTTAATTATAATTACAACAATATTTTCTATTTCAGCTGGCGCTTATTATAAAGATGAAAATCCAACTCTGGAAATTCTGAAAGTTAGAGATGCAGAAAGATATATTAGAGAAGCCAGGCAGAGTTTTAATAAAGCTAATAATAAATTTGAGTTTTTATACCAGGCAGAATTAAAAATAAATTTTAGCAGACTACAAGAGCTTTATCAACAATTAATTAGGTCATATCAAAATGGTGATCAAACAAGTTTAAATAAATTGACTATTGAAATAAAAAAGCTTGCTCAAAAAATAGATTTAATGTGCCTGGAATCTAAGCAGATTCAGCTTAGAGGATTATGGCTTGATCATGGAACTTTTGCCAGGACAAAAGGTCGTGCTGGTCTGGCTAAACTACTTGATCAGGCTGTAAAAGCAAATTTAAATACAATTTTTGCTGAAATATATTATAAAGGAAAGACTGTGATTCCATCTAATCAACTTTTTCAGCAAGACAGTATTTTTGCGGATTGGACGGAGGATCCCTTACAGGTTTTACTAGAAGAAGCAGCTCGAAGAAATCTTGAAGTTCATGGATGGGTCTGGGTTTTCAATGAAAATACAGTTGGTAAACCAGGGGTAATTTTAAATCAACATCCTGATTGGGCAAATAAAAGCAAACAAGGAAAGATCATTACTTATCATAACTCTAGCTGGTTAAGTCCAGCTCGTCCGGAAGTAAGAAAATATTTACAGCAGCGTTATTTGTATTTAGTTAAAAATTATCAGTTAGCTGGAATAAATTTTGATTATATTCGTTATCCAGAGGAATATCAGGCCAGCTTTGGCTATGATCAAGTAAGTAGAGAATTATTCCAGGCAAAATATGGGCTTGATCCACTTACGATAAAAGCTAGTAGTCCAGAAGCAGATTTATGGAATAAATTTAGAGAAAACTTAGTAACCCAGATGGTTAAAGAAAGCAGCCAGCTTCTAAAAAAAGCAGATCCTGAGTTATTATTATCTGCTGATGTAATTCCAGGTCGCCAAGAAGCCAGATACCGAGTTTTGCAGGACTGGTCTTACTGGTTAGAAAAAGATTATCTTGATTTTGTACTCCCCATGACTTATACGGAAAATCTATTTTCTGAACTGGAAAATTGGCTGCTTTCAGATAGAAAAGCAGTTAAGAAACCATTATATCCAGGTATCTCAGTTTTTAAACTTTCTCAGTCAGAGCTAATTCAACAAATAAATGAAATTAATCAGCTTAATCCCAATGGATTTTCTCTTTTTGCAGCTGCTCATCTGACTGCAGATGATTATTTTAATTTGGGTCAGGGTATTTTAAGAAAAAAAGCAATTATTCCATTTAGACAACCTGCTAAATCGCTTAAAGTATTACAGGAATTAATCTTGAAAAGAATTAATTTATTAAAGTCTCAGCAAGAAATTAATAATCAGACAGCAATTGCTTTACGGGGATATCTCAATCAAATTCTTAAAACTAAAGAACAATCACTAACTTTAGCTGGATTTATCGACCAGCAGGACTTAAAGCTCAGTCAGCAGGCTAATTTAGTTTTAGCAAAAGATTTTGCTTATTTAGCAGATATAATAAAATTATATTAGTTTTTTTGTAAATTTATTAGCAGCAAAAAAGGAGTGATCTGAAATGAAAAGTTCTTTTGTGATTGGCCATTTATTCGGCATTCCAGTTAAAATTCATTTAAGCCTGATAATTATTTTACCATTTTTTGGCTGGGCTTTCGGTAATAATATAATTTATCTAACTGAAAATACTAATATAGCTCGCCGTCAGCTTGTTTTAAACCCTTATCTGCTTGGCTTTGGCTTGGCTTTATTACTTTTTATAAGTATTTTAATTCATGAATTAGCTCATGCCTTAGTTGCTAGAACAAAGAATGTTACTACAACAGATATTACTTTAATGTTATTTGGTGGTCTGGCTAATATTGAGGAAATATCAAAAGATCCTCGTGATGAAATGAAAATTGCTGCCAGTGGGCCAATTACTAGTCTTGTAATAGGAAGTTTATTTTTGCTGCTAGCTCATTTAAGTCCGGATTTAGTCTGGGAAGATTTACGGCTAATTTTTCTCTATACAGGACAGTTAAATTTATTTCTAGGAGCCTTTAATCTTTTGCCAGCTTTTCCTTCTGATGGTGGCAGAATATTAAGAGCATTACTTGCTCAACAAACATCTTTTACTAAAGCGACTGAACTTGCAGCTAAAATTGGTAAAGGATTTGCCTTTGCTTTCGGTATTCTAGGTTTTGTAAGTGGTAATTTTTTGCTGATTTTTATAGCTTTCTTTATTTATATAGGTGCTTCGCAAGAATACCAGTTTAGTAATATAAAGAATGCGCTTTCTAATCTTAAAATTAAAGATTTAATGACTAAAGATGTAAAAACAGTTCAGGTTAATATAAGTGTCAAACAGCTGCTCGAAAAAATGTTTACTGATAAGCATTCTGGATTTCCTGTTTTAAGAGATGGCAAGGTTGTTGGTATAGTAACCATGGAGGATGCCAGGAAGATAGAAGCTTCTGAATATAGCAGCACATCTGTTCAGGCTATTATGAATCGAGAAATTCACAGCGTACAGGAAGATGATGAGCTGTTAGCAGCTTTTCAGATGTTATTTAAAAAAGATATTGGACGCTTGTTAGTTATGGAAGGAAATCAATTAAGAGGAATTATAACCAGATCTGATGTTATGACTGGATTACGAGTACGTGAACTAGAGAATATAGATCAGGAAAGGAGTTAAAATGATTTTTTTAAAAAGTTATCTATTTGCTTTAGTTATTTTTCTAGGCTTAGATTTTATCTGGTTAGAGAAAGCTGCTAAATCAATTTACCATGCTCAACTCAGTTTTATTTTAAAGGATAAATTTAATTTAACTGCTGCTGTAATTTTTTATTTAATCTTTATTAGTGGTTTAGTTTTTTTTGTAATCAATCCTGCATTAAATAAATCTAGCTGGCATTATGCACTTTTAGCTGGCTTATTTTATGGACTTATTACTTATGCAACTTATGATCTAACTAATTTATCTACTTTAAAGAATTGGCCAATTTTAATTACTGTAATTGATATTAGCTGGGGCTCAATCTTATGTGCTTTAACATCATTTTTGACTTATCATTTCACAAAATATTTTACTTAAATTCATATTTTCTTCATAATTAACTTTTATAATTAAAGCATAGTCAACTTAGAGATAATAGTTTAAGAGGATAATTAAATAAAGTAATACGGTAAGATGTCAAGAGGAAAAAAGAAAATAATTTAATTTATTTGGCTGAAAACGGTCAAATTAGGCATAGTTCTATCCGCCT
>NZ_FOTI01000063.1 GCF_900114545.1 Halanaerobium salsuginis | reverse complement strand
TAGAAAAGCTCTTAAAATAGCTTCTGGATTATATCCAGTTGGTCCTTTATTAGACTTAGGTTTTATTTTTTCAACTAAAGGTTTAAGATCAATAGGATCTAAAATACAAATTAATTTGTCTGTTTCCGATAAATTAAGTAATTCTTCAAAGGGAAAGAGACACTCTTGTCGAATATTATTAATAGGGCTTCACCTTCTTTCGTGTTTTATGGGTGCTACTATTTAATTCGACAAGATGGGGTGAAGCCCTTTTTATATCATTAAAATCTTTGTTATATCAAGGCTTATTTTTATGAAATTCGCTTATATTAAAAATATAATTGAGTTATCAGATTAAGTGTGTTGATCAGGAAGAGTTGTATTTACTAATTATAAACAAAATTATTAAATTCTAAGGGGGTAAGTTCAATTAAATCAATAAATAATCATAAAAATATTTATATATATATATTATTAATTATTATTTGTGGGGCAGCTCTCTATTTGCCAGCTACTTTCTATAGAGATTTGCACTGGGAAGAAGAAATGAAATATGTTGAAGTTGCCAAGGAAATGTATGATACTGGAAACTGGCTGGTTCCACATTTAGGGGGAAAGTTTTATTCGCATAAACCTCCATTTTATTTTTACTTTTTAAATTTCAGCCGACTTATGGCCGGGAGTTATTCTGTAACCGCAATGGTTATGATGAGTTTAATTCCGGGTATTTTAATTGCAATAGTCACTTTCTTCTGGGGAAGCCTGAATTTTAATAAGAAATATGGATTTTTGTCGGCTTTGATTTTAATGATTACTTTTTACTTTTTTGCTCTTTCAATAACAGTTCGAATGGATCATTTAATGGGGTTTTTCATTATTTCTGCTTTATTTTCTTTTTATCTCGGTTATTCTTCAGAATCAAAAAGAAAAGATAGATTCTATTATTTGGTTTATTTATTTATGGCCCTGGCAACATGGATCAAGGGACCGGCTGGCTTTTTAATTCCTTTAGTTGTTATTCCTGCCTTTTTGTTAATTCAAAAAGACCTGGCGGAATTTAAAAATTTAAAATTAAAAAAAGGTATCTTAATTTTTATAGGTGTAATTTTATTATGGCTGGTACCTGCTTTAATTAGAGGGGGAAAAGAATATGCATATCAATTATTAGTTGTTCAAACTTTTGGTAGAACTGTTAATTCTTTTGCTCACCAGAAAGCATTTTATTATTATTTAACAACTTTTTCTTTTACTTTTTTACCATGGTCTTTCTTTCTTTATTCAGCTTTTATTTACTGTTTTAAGAATAGAGGAAAGTTACCTCAATTTACAAAATTTTTACTTAGCTGGTTTGCTGTTACTTTTATTTTATTTTCTTTAATAAGTGGAAAGCTTGACATATATCTCTTACCAATCTATCCAGCTGGAGCTCTTTTGGTTGCTTATTTATTTAAAGAGATTTCAAATCGGAGAGCCTCCAAATATTATATTATAATTCCAGCAGTGATTACTTTTGCATTTTTCACAATCGGAAGTTTTTTTATCCCCCAGGAATCACAGGGAATAGCTTTAAAAAGTCTTTTGATGCCAACAATTATAAGCTGGATTTTGGGAGGAATAGTCGGTATAATTCTATTATTTAAAAAGAAGTATAATTATATTTCGTATCTAGTTATTATTATATTTGCAGTTTTTCTACTCAACTTTTCTTTTTCAGTAGCTCAACCTTTCAGTCAGACTTATACTCTTAAAGAGACAGCTAAAGAAATGCAGCAGTTAAAGACTAGAGGAATCAATAATATTGCTACCTATAAATATGATGGTGATTCGGATTCAATTGGTATTTATCTTGACTTTTGGCCGGAAGTGATTAAGGACCGGGATAGCTTTCTAAATTATCTTAAGCAGGATAAATTTGCAGTTATGATGGAACTTGACGATTGGCAGCAAATCAGGGGAGGTTTGAATCAAAATATAAAAAACAAATTTGAAGTATTACAATTTGATCAAAGTTATATAATTATTACTAATTATAGTAACTGATTTAACTTTAAAAACGTATATAAATTAAGGGTGGTGGAAAATGCAGAATTATAAATATGATTTTTCAATAGTGGTACCCATTTATAATGAAATCAAAAATTTGTCTCCTCTAACAGATAGTATAATTAATGAATTAAATAAACAACAATATAATTATCAAGTAATTTATGTAGATGATGGAAGTCAGGATGGCAGCAGCCAAAAAATAGATTTGCTGCAGGAAAAAATAAATAGACTTTCAGCAATACATTTTACCAAAAATAATGGTCAGACTGCTGCTTTTTTAGCTGGTTTTAAAGAAGCTGAAGGAGAATATATAATTACTTTAGATGCAGATCTCCAGGTCAGTCCTGCTGATATACCTAAACTGATTCCTTTTTTAAAAGATTATGATATGGTAATCGGGATGCGTACCAATCGGAATGATGGTTTGATTAAAAAAATTTCTTCAGTAGTTGGTAACGGGGTTCGGAACTTTATTACCGGTGAAAAGATTACTGATACAGGTTGTCCACTAAAAGTTTTTAAAAATGAGATTCATAAAGAATTTTATCCTTTTAAAGGTATGCACAGATTTTACCCTACTTTAGCCAGAATTAATGGATATAAAGTAAAACAGGTTCCGGTTAACCATTATCCCCGAAAATATGGTCAGTCTAAATATGGGATTAATAACAGAATGTGGAGAGGATTATTTGATACACTAGTTATGCGGTGGATGAAGAAAAGAATTATTAATTATAATATAAAGAGGGATTAATCTATGATATGGATAATAATTGGATTTGTTGGTCAGGCGATGTTTACCTTACGTTTTGTTATTCAGTGGATTGCTTCAGAAAAAGCCAAAAAAAGTATAGTTCCAAATGCATTCTGGTATTTTAGTATTGCAGGAAGTCTTACTTTGTTAGTTTATGCAATTCATCGGCGAGATCCAGTTTTTATTGTGGGACAGTCAACTGGTTCTTTTATTTATCTACGAAATTTATATTTAATTAAAAAGAACAGAAAGAGCACAAGTAATCAGTGATCTAAAGTCATTTTACATATTTATTTAAAGAGGTGCTGATAAATGAGAATTTTAGTTGTAGAAGATGAAAAGGATTTATCAGATGTAATTAAAAAAGGGCTTGAGGAAGAAGGCTTTGTTGTTGATACAGTAAGTGATGGCCAGCAGGCTGTTAATTTTGCCTGGGATAATGAATACGATATAATAATATTAGATTTAATGCTACCAGTTAAAAATGGAATGGAAGCTTTAAAAGAAATCAGAGAGTACGGTATTAATACAGCGATCTTAATATTAACAGCAAAGGATATGGTAGAAGATAAGATAAAGGGATTAAACAATGGTGCAGATGATTATCTAACCAAACCTTTTGCTTTTGGTGAGCTGGTTGCAAGAGTTAGAGCATTACTTAGAAGAGGTATTGAAGAGAATAATAATCAACTTATGACCGGAGATCTTGTAATTGATACGGTAAACCATAAAGTCTCACGCGGAGGAATTGAAATACCTTTAACAGTTAAGGAATACGCTGTTCTGGAATATCTGACGAGAAACAGAGGCCAGGTACTGTCTCGAACCCAGATAGAAGAACATGTATGGGATTATCGATATGGAAA
The DNA here is from genome assembly GCF_900114545.1 of Halanaerobium salsuginis. Lineage (GTDB taxonomy): Bacteria > Bacillota > Halanaerobiia > Halanaerobiales > Halanaerobiaceae > Halanaerobium > Halanaerobium salsuginis. Next base: position 7,871 of record NZ_FOTI01000063.1, on the reverse strand, counting down.
TACATCTAACATTGTTGATGTATATATACGCTATTTGAGACAAAAAATTGATAATGATTTTGAGCCAAAATTAATTGAAACGGTTCATGGTAGAGGCTATAGGATAAAGGTAATTGAAAATGAAACTTAGATTAAAAATAAAGACAAGATTAACTTTATGGTATATAATTATTTTAACAATGACTTTAATTGCCTTTAGCAGTTTTATATTTTTAAATGTAGAACAATATATATATAACCAGGTAGAAATTAGGCTAAAAAATCAGGGAGAGCAAATCATTGGAGAAATTGAGAATAATGATCTGAGAGAGGAAAACATCGAAATTAGTCCAATCATTAATGAAGTAAAAGAAAATGCTGATAAAGATTATTTAATAGCTTATTATGCTGCGAATAAGAATTTGGTATTAACCAATAAACAAAATTATATCTTACCAGACAAATTAAAGACTGATAATGTTTTTTCTGTCATTAAATTAGAAAATGATAATATTGATGAAGATTGGGCGTTAATAACCTTACCGATAAGCAGTCAAAGTGATTCAGGCTGGATTAGGGTAGCAAAACGGCTGGATTCGGAAGAAAAAATATTAGATAAATTAATATTAATTTCAATACTGGGTATATCAATCTTTTTAATAGCAGCCATTACTGGCGGATACTTTTTGGCTGGGAAGGCTCTTTCCCCAATAGAGAAAATTAATACTACTGCTAGAGAAATAAGTTCCAGTAGTTTGGGGCGAAGAATTGAAGAAAAAAATACTGACGATGAAGTGGGCAGTCTGATTGTAACTTTAAATCAGCTTTTTGCAAGGCTGGAGAAGGCCTTTGAAAGAGAAAAACAGTTTACTTCAGATGCTTCTCATGAACTAAGGACCCCAATAACTGTAATCAGAGCTCAATCGGAAAAGATTCTGAGAAGAAATGATTTAAAAGAAGAATGTGAAGAAACCCTGAAAATCATAAAAAAGCAGTCTGATTATATGGGGCATTTAATAGAACAGCTCTTACTGCTTGCAAGAAGTGATAGTGGAAAGCAGATTATTGAAAAAGAAGAGTTTGATATTAATGAATTAGTGAAAATTGTGGCGGGAGAGTTTAGCGCAGTTGCCGAAAATAAAAATATAGAAATAATTACTGAACAGTCGAGCGAAAGCATAAATGTTTTAGCAGATCAAAGTATGATTATTCAACTCCTTCTTAACTTAATTGATAATGCTATTAAATATACACCAAAAGGTGGAGAAGTTAAGATAATTACTGAAAAAAATGATGAAAATTTAATAATTAAAATTAAAGATACCGGTAGGGGTATTCCTAAAGAAGATCAAGATAATATATTTGAGAGATTTTATCGGGTGGATAAGTCACGATCTCGTAAAAAGGGTGGCACTGGTCTGGGGCTTGCAATTTGTGAATGGATAGTGGAGTCTCACGAAGGAAGTATTAATTTTGAGAGTAGTGCTGGTATAGGAACAACTTTTATAATTAAGCTCCCTGTAGTTTAAAAGATTTATATTATTTTGCTACCTGGACTATAAAAATAAGCTTTTTATTTGTTTTCAATAAGCTTTATATTTATCTTCAGAATGAATATAATTCTTTACGAAATTAAATTTATTAAAGAGGGGATTTCTCTATGAGTAATTATTATAATTATCTAATATCATTAATTCAAAATTTCTCTATTTTTGGTTATCTATTAATAGCTATTCTGGCTTTTTTTGAATCTTTTGCTTTTATAGGTTTAATAGTACCGGGGAGTATAGCTGTTATTATTGGAGGATTTTTAGCAGCTCATGGCAGTTTGAATATTGTCATTTTATATCTTTTAGTTTTTCTGGCTGCTGTTTTAGGAGATAATTATAGTTTTCGTTTAGGAAGAAATAAAAAAGTTCCCTTTAATCAGGATGGTAAAATATTTAATCAGGAACTTTTTATAAAAGGCCGAAAGTTTTTTGAACATTATGGAGCTAAAAGTGTTTTTCTGGGGCGATTTGTTGGCTGGGTAAGACCTATTATCCCATTTATAGCCGGTTTTTTTGAGCTAGATGCCAAAGTTTTTTTGCTGTGGAATATTTTAAGCAGCATATTATGGGCAGCGTCTCATATTGCTCTTGGCTACTTTTTTGGTAGAACCTGGCAGCTTGTTGCCCTCTGGTCTACAAGATTTACAATCTTCTTTACAGGATTAATTGTTTTTGTTATTTTAATATATTTACTCAAACATTTTGCTCTAAGTAGAGGAAAGGAACTTTTAACTTTACTTGTTTCAATAGGTGAATCGATAAAAAGTGCTGTGATCGAGAATAAAGAAGTAAAAGAATTTGTTGAGCAGCATAAGGCGTTCTTTTCATTTCTAAGAAAAAGATTTGATAGGAATAATTTTTTTGGTCTTCCAGTTACTCTTTTTGTTTTGTCTTTAATCTATGTAATGGCTCTTTTAGGAGGTATTATTGAAGATTTTCTAACTACTGATTTAATTATTAGTGTTGATCATAGAATAGCAAATCTTTTGACGATCTTTAGAAATGAAACTCTTACAGATATATTTTTCTGGATTACTTTTCTCGGGAAATGGCAGGTTATATTAGTTTTTACATTTAGTATAATTTTAATTTTATGGCTCTGGAACAAAAAATCATATATAATTCCAATTTTGATTAGCATTACAGGTAGTGTGTTATTTACCTATATCGGCAAATTACTTTTTCATAGAGCAAGGCCGGTTGTTGCAATTTATCAAGAAAGTTCTTTTTCTTTTCCCAGTGGTCATGCTACAATTTCAGTTGCGTTTTATGGTTTTTTAACTTATTTTTTAGTGAAAGAAATTTCTAGCTGGAAACATAAGATAAATATATTTTTTACGGGTTTGATATTAATTATAGCTATTGGTTTCAGTAGACTTTATCTAGGTGTACACTTTTTAAGTGATGTCTGGGCTGGATATTTAGTGGGAACTCTGTGGTTGATTATAGCAATAAGTGTTTCAGAATATTTAACTCTTAATCAAAAAAATATTTTCCATAAATTTAAAGAGGTAGAATTGTCCGGACTGGTAAAACAAATAATTTCAGTTATAATAATAATTTTAGCAGTTAGCTCATATACATTTTTTTCCTTAGAATATCAAATTCCATATAGGACAACTCTTCCCCAGAAGCCACTAATTGTTAGTAAAGCTCTCAATGTTTTTGAAGGCAGTAGGCTTAAATATACAGAGTCACTTTTAGGAGAAAAAGGAGAACCGTTAAGCTTTATTATTGTGGCTAATAATGAAAAACAATTAATCAGAACCTTTCAAAGTGCTGGCTGGAATACAGCTGATGAAATTAACATGTATACTTTATATAAAGCTGCAAAAGCGGCTTTATTAAAAAAACCATATCCCAGTGCACCGGTTACACCTGATTTCTGGAATTCAAAGGTTAATGATCTTGCCTTTGAAAAACCAGATTCTAGTGATAATATTAGAGTTCGTCATCATGCTCGATTCTGGGAGACTAATTTTATAACCAATGATGGAGAGAAAATATATGTAGGTACGGCAAGTTTTGATAGTGGAATTAAGTGGGGTATAACTCATAAGATTGATCCTGATATTGATAGTGAGAGGGAATATCTTTTTGATGATCTAGAGTCTACTTCTCTGATCAAATCTGCAGAAAAATATCAATTTGTCGCGCCTAAACTGGGAAGTAATTTTGTAGGAGATCCTTTTTTCACTGATGGCAAAGCATATATATTGGTAGTTGAATAAATAGATTTCAGTTAAAATATTTAATTAACTCAAAGTTTTATTAAAAAATAAATAATTTTTGATAATTATTAAAGGCATTGTTCAGCTGGGATAACTCCAGCTGGGCGGTGCCTTTTTTTATATCTGTTATTTTAAAGATTAAAAAAATCTCATTTTTAATTAATAAATCTCTAATATCTAAGTTGTAAAATTTAAATCAGAGAAAGAGATAATAATAATCTTAAAAAGTGGTGATAAAAATGTTGGTAATAAATAGTCTAACTAAAAATTACGATGGTTTTACAGCTGTTGATAATTTAAGTTTTAAAGTAGGAGAAGGTGAAATATTTGGCTTCCTGGGACATAATGGAGCAGGGAAAACAACAACAATTTCTATGCTGGTTTCATTAATTAGACCAAGCAGTGGAACTGCTGAGATTGCTGGTTATGATGTTGTAAAAGATAATCTTAAAGTAAGAAGTATTCTTGGTTATTTACCAGAAAACGTCAACTTATACAGCAACTTAACAGCTTTTGAAAATCTCTATTTTTTTGGTAGTTTATCTGGGGTTGAAAATGTTGAGAAAAGGATAAATGAGGTTCTTAAGGATTTAGAGATGCACTCCTGGAAAGATACAAAAGTCAGGGAATTTTCTAAAGGAATGAGACAGCGTATCGGTATAGCTCAGGCCTTACTGCATAAACCCAGGATATTATTCTTAGATGAACCAACCTCAGGTTTGGATCCACAGGGGACCAAAAGCATACGTGATCTGCTCTTATATATAAATAATAATTGGAATACGACCATATTTCTAAATACTCATCTTTTATCAGAAGTGAAAAAAATCTGCAGTAGTATTGGAATAATCAGTCACGGGCAATTGCTAATGACAGATTCTTTAATAAATATTAAGAAAAAATTTGGCAGTGAAAAATCTCTTGAGGATATATATTTCCGTATTGAGGGGGATCAAAATAATGGGAAAAATACTGTCTATAGCATCTAAAGAAATAAAAACTGCATTTAAAGATAAGGCTTTTCTAGCAGTTGCGTTACTTTTCCTTTTGCTTTCTATTCTATCAGTGTATATAGGGTCAGCAACAAAAAATGCTGAAATCACAGCATATCAGGATATTGTTAATTTATTGAAATCACAGGGAGCTACTTCTATTCCAGCAGAGCCGAAGATATTCCCCCTATCAATTCTGAAAAATATTATAAATTATGTTGCGGTAATAGGCTCAATTGTTGCTATATTTCTCGGATTCAATTCTTTTAGTGAAGAAAGAGAGGAGGGGACAATTAAGCTTTTACTTTCAAGACCAATTTACAGAGATCAGCTGATAAATGGTAAACTTTTTGGAGGAGCGTTTGTAATTGCAGTTCTATTAATAATAACTTTAGTTTTTAATTGTTTCCTTTTTACACTGGTATCTGGAATGAATATTAATTTTGCTGAATTTAGTCGTTTAACTGTTTTTTTTGTTTTTGCTTTTTATTATATGATAAGTTTTTATCTTGCTTCATTATTTGTTTCTCTCAATAGTCAAAACAGTACTTTTGCATTTTTATTAATGCTAATTATCTGGATGGGAGTAAGTTATGTTATTCCACAGCTGGCTGAAAGCCAAAAAAATTATGTTTATGTACTGAATAATATAAGTCAAACCATGAATCAAATGCCGCAGGATACACTGATCTCTAAGACAATAGAGATATTTTCTCCTACAGTACAATTTAAAAATATAGGTCGTGACCTTCTGCAGGTAGTTCCAGAACATGCTCAACTTTCTCTTTTTACAATATTGAAGCTTAATCTGCGATCAATTATCTATCTTCTAGTTCCTGGGCTTTTTATGCTTTTTGGTTCATACAATAGTTTTTTAAAGGAAGGTAATTAAATGAAAAGAATACTAACTGTATTAATAATTTGGATAGTCTTAGCAGCAGTATTTAGTTCAGGAGCAGCAGCTCAGACTTTTGCTATCAGTCCTATTTATCTCAGTAAAGAGGCAGCTGTGGGTCAGCAGGTTGATTATACTTTTCTAATTAAAAATAATGAACAGAGAGAACATAATTATTCTTTTCAGATACTAAATCTGCAAAAAGAATATATCAGCAGTCTGGATAATAAGTCATTTTCAGAAACCAATTTTAGTTTAGCGGCAGGGAATAGTAAAAAAATAGACTTGAAATTAAAAATACCAGAAAACTCAAAAGCTGATCATCTTTCATTCCGGGCTGTTTTGAAAAAAGAGGGTACTATTGCTAAATCTCTACCACTTAACATTAAAATTAATAAAGATTATCAGCTCACAATCGCAGATTATCCTCGAGATTTGAATTTGATCAGTGGTGAAAATCAAAGTTTTTCAGTTACAGTTGGAAACATAGGAACAGAGACCCTAAAAAATATTAAACTTAAATTTGAGCTGCCCAAAAAGTGGTTAATAGAAAATATTAACCCCAAACAAATGGATCTTAAAGCTGGAGAAAAAGGATCATTTAATGTAAAGATATTTGTTCCTTCATCACAGGCAGCTGCTAACAAAGAGATTTCAGTAATTGCCTATAATCAGCATTCTCAGACAAAAATTTTAATTGGCTCAATTACTGTTAAAAAAAATCCAAATTACTTTTTAGTAATCCTGATTCTGCTGATTATTATGATAATGGGAACAATATATTATTTTCGCAGATTTGGAAGAAGATAAATATTTTAAATGGAGGTGAACTTAATGAGTGAAATGATAGTGATTGCTAGAAAGGAGATTAAAGATTCTTTAAATAATAAATTTTTTCTTTCTATACTTATTTTGTTGCTTATTTTAACTATAGTATCAATAGTTTTGGGAACCTTACAGGTCCACTCCCAGATAGCACAGTACAATAGGTCTATTGAGTTTTTAAAGTCAATGGGTAAAACTAATTTACCGCCAATGCCCAGCCTTAATCCTCTCTCAGTATCAAAGAGCTTTGTAAATTATGTTGCTATGGTTGGTGCTTTATTAGCAATAATCCTCGGTAATTATGCAGTAAGCAAAGAGAGGAAAAATGGTACATTTAAACTAATACTATCCAGATCAATTTATAGAGACCAGCTTATTAATGGAAAGTTGGGTGGGAATCTGCTGCTCTTAGCTTTAATTAACTTTGCTATCGCAGCTATAACAATTATTTTTCTTACTGCTTTAGGGGGAGTTAGTCTTAGTCAGGCGGATTTAGTAAGATTAATCTTTTTCTTTGCCGCTTCATTTTTATATATGGCCTTGTTTTTTATAATATCTTTGTTTGTAACTCTGCTTCTACCATATAAAAACTATGCCCTGCTTACAGTAATAATTATCTGGCTTGTATTTGCTTTTATATTCCCTCAAATTGGCGATACCATGGATATGGATAACCAACTTCCCGGTGGATTTTTCGCAAGTATGGGACTCAACAGAGCTCAGGAGAAACAGATAGTCGATAAATTTAAATTCTATGAAACACTTAGAAATGGAATAGAAGAACTTTCCCCAACCAAACATTTTGAAAGAATTAGTTTTGCTCTCTTAGGAGTTAAACCTGGTTTTAAAAATAATACAGCCTGGGAAATAGTTAATCTAAAGTGGCTAAATCTGGCAGGTTTATTAGTGCCTAATATAATTTTAAGTATGCTGTCTTATCTGGTTTTTTTGCGCAGAGAAAACATTTGAATAGATAATATATTAAAAAGTTAAGCGAATTTCATAATACGCTTAATTTAGTTTAATTCAAAAAAAAATTGTCTGCGAATCATAAAAATAAGCCTTTTAACTTGAAATTGTAGATTTTAATGATTTGCCATAGATTTACTGCTAAATTTAGACGCACTTAGCTTGGGTAACTTAAAATCAAGCTTTAAAATGCTTTTTAAGCAGCTAAAACCTGATTTTGGAGCTTGATTTTCTCGGCTGCGATTCTTGTAGCTATCAAACTGATAGAACTTAATAACAAATGAGTTTTAACTTTTTTGGCTCCCATTACAGTTAAGTTCTCTAAATTTAGATGCTCTTTTAGTCTGGAAAAAGTCCTTTCAACACTGGTTCTTTTGTTGTAGATCTTTCTCCAAGTTCTAGAATCTCTATGTGGAGTTGATATATATCT
>NZ_FOTI01000031.1 GCF_900114545.1 Halanaerobium salsuginis | reverse complement strand
TGTAGAGTACGGCAAAGCGTTCTTCATCAATTGCAGGAAAGATAATTTCCTGAAAAGTATCAGCCCAGGAATCTAAAAGATATTCCTGTAGATATTTGGGCAAATCTTTAAATGAATCGTAAAGACTTAACTGCTGGTGACTGTTGGGAACAAACATTCTATCATCCTTTCTTTGATTCCTTAAGTTAATTATATCAAAGAAAGCCCGTCATCTAAAGGGTTATGAGAGATTAATCTGATTAATTTGAGGATGATAAAAGAAAAACTTATTGTTATTATTTGGTTATTAATGAAATTTATTTAGTCTTTTTGGGGGCAAACCATAGCATAATTTAGTTGCAATTGCAACTAAATTGATAAAAAATTACTTAGTTTTTTTATTTAAAATTAACAAGGGAAAACCTCCCCAGTCAAATGAGGAGGTTCATTAAAAGTTATAAAGCTTCTTTTTCTCTACTACTCCCATACTCAACATCCATTGCAAAACTAACCACACTAAAAATAACTACAGCTGTAACAGTATTAACTACTGCTGCCGGTAACACAACAGTGGTAAATAAAATTGTAAATGGAGCTGGTAAAGCAACTATCAAAGAAGCTACCGTTAAAAATAAAGTTCCACTAATCATAGTTCCAATTGCTGTAGTTACTGCAGCTAATAACTTGTTAGTTAAAAATTTAGCAAAAAGCGGAATTAAATTAAAGACTATCAGAAAAGTCAGCAATTTATCAACTATATTTGCTACTTGGCCACCAGGAAAGGTAGTAGTTAAAGCTGTAAAAATACCTGTCGCCAGCGCAACTAAAAAGCCTAATTTAAAATCTTTTTTAATAATCAAGATAATAAACATCATAGCTAAAGTAACGTCTGGTTTCATCCCTAAAAGTATTGGTGGTGTCAAAGTCCTTAAAATCATCGCAATTGCTACTAACAGTGCTGCCTGGGCTAAATCTTTTGTTCTCATCTCAACTCATCTCTCCCTCATATTTTTTTCTCATCTCAACTAAATACTAATCTAATTGTTATTATTATATCTCAGAGCTGCTAAAATGTCAAAACAGGTTCTATTTAATAGAACCTGTAAAAATATACTTTGCTAATTAAATTTGCGAACTGCTTTCGCCTACTTTTTCTACACCAATTGCAAAATGAACTACACTAAACACAATTACAGCTGTAACTGTATTTATAACAGCTGCTGGTAAAACCACTGTGGTAAATAGAACTGCAAAAGGTCCTGGTAACCCAACGATGAATGCAGCAGATCCGAGAAAAATAGTGCCACTTAAAATTGTGCCAAAAGCAGTTATAATTCCTACTGCTACCTTTTTGGAATTCAGCCTTAGAATTAAAGGTATTAATGGATAAATAATTAAAAAAGTAACCAGCTTATCTATCATATTTGCAATCTGTCCGCCAGGAAAACCAGTAGTTAAAGCTGTAAAAATCCCTGTTACTACTGCAACTAAAAAGCCTAATTTAAAATCCTGTTTGATAATAAGTAAAATAAACATCATGGCTAATGCAAAATCAGGCTTCATTCCCAACACAATTGGCGGGAAAAAAGCATGTAAAATAAATCCAATCGCTACTAATAAAGCTGCCTGAGCTAAATCTTTTGTTCTCATCTCAACTCATCTCTCCTTTTTGTTTTTTGCTAAACTTCTCACCTATCTAATAACTCTGCTTGGCTTAATTAAACAAATAAATTAAACTGATTGTTTAATTGTATAATATTATACACTAAATCAATTCAATAGTCAAAACATTGATACTTTTTATAATGATTACAGTTAACTAGCTGATGAGAGAAGTATAGCTAATATAATTTACAATTAAACTAGACATTTACTAATGATTGTACTATACTTTATAGTTGTTAATAAACCAGGATTAAATAATTTTTAAACCTAACTTTATTTAAGGAAGTGACCAATTAATAATGCGTCAAAAATATCTTTATATTATATTGGCAACTATTCTTTTTAGCACTATGGAAATAGCACTAAAAATGGCTGGTGCTCAGTATAATCCACATCAACTAAACTTTCTCAGATTTTTCATTGGGGGACTAATTTTACTCCCGCTTGCTTTAAAAAATATTAAAGCTAAAAAATTAAGCTTAAATAGTTCAGATGTTAAGTTTTTCCTTCTCCAGGGATTTATCTGTGTTGTCATAAGTATGAGCTGTTTTCAGCTAGCTGTAAATAGTGGTAAAGCTTCTACTGTAGCAGTCTTATTTAGTTCTAACCCTGTTTTTCTAATTCTATTTGCCTATTTTATTTTAAAAGAAGAAATTTATCATCACCATCTGCTGACCCTGACTTTAAGTTTAATCGGTATTATATTTATAATGAATCCTTTTCAAATGGCCAGCAGCAAGCTTGGAGTAATATTAACTTTAATTTCAGCAATAAGTTTTGCTTTTTATGGTATTATAAGCAAAACAAAAAAAGACCGCTATGGTGGTATAACCCATACCTGTCTTTCCTTTCTTTTTGGTAGTCTGGAGTTATTTATCTTAATTGAACTAACTCATCTTAAACCAATTGCAAATTGGCTTAACTCACTTGGCTTAACTGATTTAGTTAGAGTACCAATTATTACAGGTATTCATTTAAGCAGCTTACCAGCTTTAATTTATATTAGTATTTTTGTAACAGGTCTTGGCTATACATTTTATTTTCTAGCCATTGAACAAAGTTCTGCTGCAACAGCATCATTAGTTTTTTATCTTAAACCTGCTCTAGCACCTGTATTAGCTTTAACTATCTTAAAGGAAGCAATAGTTCCAACAACTATTATTGGAATCATTCTCTTAGTCAGTGGCTCAGCAGTTACCTTTATTGCACAAAAACAGCAGTCTTGATCAAGACTGCTGTTTTTTTAACTGTTCTACTAAAGCCTGATTTAAGTTAGACATTAGACCTTGCTTAGCTGCCATTTTACTATATTCCTGATACATCATATCTGAAAAAATATCTTCTGCAAATCCACCATCAATCATTTTTTTATCAGGCAAAGTTTTCTTCATTGCTGATAACATTTTCCCTATAAAAATAGCTGAAAAATCTTCAGCTATTTTATTTAACTTCTGTTCATTTTTATCTACATCAGCAGTAGCTTTTTCTGCCTTTAAATCAATTTGTTTTTGTAAATTAAATTGAGTCAAAGCCTGATAGTTATTTATTTGATCCATGTTAATATCACCTCAAATACAGCTAACTTTTATTTAACAGCTTAATTTTCTAATTCTAAATTTTATTATAAAATCTACTCATTATTAACGTAATTCTAATTTAGCATGTAAAGCACCAGCAGCATCAATTTTTTGTATAATAGAAATAATATCACGTGGTGTTGCGCCAATTGCATTAAGAGCACTAACTAGATCTTCAATTGTATTAGACTGATTGACAACCACCATATTACTTTCCTGTCCTTGATCTACCTGGATTTGAACATCTTGCGTTGTAGTAGTTTCACCATCACTAAAAGGAAGCGGCTGTGAAACATCTTCACTTGTAGTGATTCTTACAGATAAATTACCATGAGCAACTGCAACTGTAGAGATCTGTACATTATGACTGAAAACAACTGTTCCGGTTTTTTCATCAATCACAACTTTAGCTTCTAAGGCTGGTCTTACCTTTAAATCATTAACAGCTGCAATAAAATCAACTGTGTTATCAGCAAAATTATCTGGAATAGAGATATTTACTGTAGCAGCATCAGCAGCTTTAGCCACTCCAAAGCCAAAATTATTATTAATTGCAGTTGCAATTTCACTGGCAGTCTTAAAATTAGGATTAGCTAATACATAAGTAAGCTGCTGATTATCTAAATTAGCACGCAGCTCTCTTTCTACTAAAGCTCCTCCCGGTACACTACCAACAGTAGGATGGTTTTGCTGCACCTGATTGCCACCCCCACCTACATTAAATCCCCCAATAGAGATTGGCCCCTGAGCTGAAGCAAAGACCTGACCATTAGGGGCTTGCAGTGGAGTTAAAAGTAAAGTTCCTCCCTGAAGACTATCAGCATCACCAATTGAATTAACAGTTATATCGAGCTGATCACCATTATGAACAACTGGTGGTAGTTCTGCAGTTACCATAACAGCAGCAATATTATCACTTGTTACCTGATCATCAGTAACATTTACTCCAAAATTTTGCAGCATATTGGCTACACTTTGTACTGTAGCTTGAGAACTATTAGAGTCACCTGTTCCATTAAGACCAACCACAATACCGTAACCAATCAATTGATTAACCCGCAGACTTGAAATTCTAGTAATATTACCGATCATTACTTCTGGATCATTATTAACGGCAGCAAATACTGTCCCTGATAAAATAGATATCATAATTAAAATAATAACCGTTATTAAAATTGTATTAGTTTTCAATTTCAGCAAACTATCCCTTCTTTCAAGTTGATTGTTAAATCAACCCCATCCGTAATTAAAATATAAAATTAAACAGTCTTGTTAATACGCCAGGCTGTTGTTTATCTCCAACAGTTCCTTCTCCTTCATATTCAATGTTAGCATTACTAACGCGCTTAGAAGAAACTTCATTATCAAAATTAATATCTTTTGGTCGAATCGTTCCTGCCAGAACTATAGTCTGAATTTCACCATTTATTTTAACTTTTTTAGTTCCGCGAATTTTTAAATTACCATTAGCTGTAATTTCTGCTACCTGTGTAGTAATATCCGCTTCCAGAGTACCGCTGCGTTGTGTTTCACCATCAGCAGTTTCTGAATCTGAGTAGTTGAAATCAAAAAATGGTATAAAATCTAAGAATCCGGTACCTTCTTCAGCATTATAACTGCTATTTTGACTTGTATCAGAATTAGCACTCTGAATTGCACTAGCATCTTCTTCAATTACTACAGTAATAATGTCACCAACTTCATATTCTGGATAATCATGGTAAAGATCAGCAGAATTTTCGTTCCAGAGTGATTCTGCTAAAATAACCGGACTAATAAGCACTAGCATAGCCAATAATAATAATAATAATGTTTTTTTAATTGAAATCATTATACTTACACCTCATTTAATTTGAGACCATCCTCACTTCAGTTGCTGATATTATTTTAGCTTTAAATCTATAACCACTTTTAATATTTTCAACTGTAATTTGGTCACCAATTCCACCTCTACCTCTAGCAATAACAGTGGTTGTTAAAATAACACTATTAACTTTCAGCTTCAGTCTTAGTTTATCTCCCCACTTAACAGCAAGCGATTTTTTTAAATCTTTAAAACTTAAAACATCACCTTCTCTTAAAGAGATAGCCAAGTTTTGCTGTCTAATATTATTTTTTTCCCAATCCTTAACATAATCGGCTGGATCAGCAAAAACTGTTTTAACTTTAAAAGTAAAATCATTTTTTTCCAAATTACTACCATAAGCAAGATCGTGATTAGCAACCCAAAATTTTTCTTTAACCCCCAGCTTAAAAGGATAATAAATCCGTTTAACAGACTTACCAGCTTGAGTTATTTCAATAGGTAAACTATTATTACTAAACTTCAAATTATAACTGCTGGCTATCTTAATTTGATAAGGTTGGTCTGCAATCTCTATTGCTTTAAGCTTACGGGTAGATTTAATAACTAAGTTAGCTAATTTATAATCAAGATTATTTTTTAAATAAGCTTCAACTCTTGCTTTTATTTCAGCCGGATTAATCACTCTACTTTTTCTGCTTATAGTAACATACTTGGGCATAACAAGCTGATAATCAGTTTTGTTAAGGCCAATATTTTGGAGAGAAAGATCAACTAGAACATGACTAATCCGCTTCTGATAGCCAATTTTAGGAGAATCACCAAAATCAAGTTTTTGTAACTTAACAGCAGTTTCTTCATTCAGATTAAACTCATTAAAATCAGCTATACTGCTAAGCAATATTTGATCTGATTCAACTAAAACTTTCTCTGGAATTATAATTTCTAAAGCTAATGCATTCCCCGTCAAAGTTACTAATATCAATAAAAATAACAGTATTTTCTTCAAACTAAAAAACACCTCAATTTATACTAATTAACGCTTAAGTTGATTAGCAGTCTGTAACATCTCATCAGAAGCCTGAATTGACTTAGAATTAGTTTCATAAGCTCTTTGAGCTGCGATCATATTAACCATTTCTTCTACTACCTTAACATTTGACATTTCCAGAAAATTTTGCACAACTGTACCAAAGCCCTGCTGACCAGGAGTTCCAGCCATAGCTTCTCCAGAAGCAATAGTTTCCCCATAAAGATTACGTCCTTCACTATCTAGACCAGCTGGATTAGAGAAACGATATAACTGAATCTGACCAGCCTGAACATTTTCACCATCAACAGTTAAATTAACCATACCATCTGAAGTAATAGAAATTTCAGTTGCTTCCTGATCAACTGTTATAGGTGGATCAAGCGGATAACCATCAGAAGTAGTTACCTGGCCGGTACTATCTTGACTAAAAGATCCATCTCTAGTGTAAGCAAAATTACCGTCGGGCAATTGAACCCGGAAAAAACCGTCTCCTTCAATTAAAATATCAAGTGGACTATCAGTATTCCGAATATCTCCCTGAGTAAATATTTTTTGAGTACTATTAATTTTTGAGCCATGCCCAATTTCAATTCCAGTTGGAACTTCCGCTCCTTGAGCATTTGGAGTACCAGCTTCACGCATGGTAGTATAGATTAGATCTGCAAAATTAACTTTTGCCTTTTTAAAACCATTTGTATTTACATTTGCCAGGTTATTAGAAATAACATCAATATTTGTCTGCTGAGAATTCATCCCAGTAGCAGATGTCCAGAGTGCACTTATCATAAATATATTTCACCTCATATTTTTTGTCAGCTTCCCTAAATAATTACTGTATCTATCAGTCAACAGTAACAGGCTTCCATTAAGGTCCAGCCTGAGTAAAGTTAACAAGCTGCGATTAACTTTTAATTTATTAACTCAAAAAACTATTTAATCCCCAAAATTAAGCAATTTTATTAATTTAAGCTTTACCAACTTCGTTAATAACTTTATTCAGACTGTCATCAAGAGTGGTAATTACTTTTTGATTTGACTCATATTGACGCGTTGTTTTGATCATTTTAGCCATTTCTTCAACAATTTTAACATTTGAATTTTCTAGATATCCCTGCAGAATGGTAGAATCTATTTCAGCAGGTTCTACTCCAGCAGCTGGTTGATATAAATTATCTCCCAGTTGCTCTACTTCATCTTCAGCAAAATCTACCAGGGCAATCTGAGCACCCTGCAGTCCATTATTAAATACAATTTGTCCATTGCCACTAACAGCAAAGTCCTGGCCGGGAATTAATTGAACCGGATCCCCATTCACATCAAGCACCTGATTTCCTGTCTGGGTCACTAATTCTGAATTAGAATTTAAAGTAAAATTACCATCTCTAGTGTAAGCAGTTCCATTTGCGGTTGCAATACTAAAAAAGCCTGGTCCCTGCACAGCAAAATCAAGTTTATTATTAGTGTGTTGGACAGATCCTTGTGAAAAATTCTGCCAACTTCTTTCCAGATAAGAACCAGTCTCTAAGCTGCCAATTTCTTGATTTCTTTTTCCTGCTTCAATTTTTTCTAACATCATTTCTGGAAAAGCTGCTGTAATTGTACCCTCTTTTTTAAAACCATTAGTATTAGCATTAGCAATATTATTAGCTCTA
Source organism: Halanaerobium salsuginis (assembly GCF_900114545.1). Lineage (GTDB taxonomy): Bacteria > Bacillota > Halanaerobiia > Halanaerobiales > Halanaerobiaceae > Halanaerobium > Halanaerobium salsuginis. The sequence goes on along the minus strand of NZ_FOTI01000031.1, from coordinate 26,784 downwards.
ATATCACTCTTTTTCTCTAAAACATTCATAGAAGCAGCAGCAGTATATAATCCTCTTAACAATCAAATCACCCCCTTATTTAAATTAAATAGTTGTCTGTCTTAATTCTTTATTAATTTCACTAAAAGCAGCCTGCGAAATTTTATTTCGAATAATCATTTTATCTTTGCTGCTTAAAAGTTGAACCCCTGGGAAAATACTTTCATTAACTTTAATAACAGCTTTTTCAGAAGCTGTTAAAGCCTCTTTTAATTGTTCAAACTCCCTTGTTAACTCAACTTGATTGTTTTTTAATTCTAATTTTGTTTTTTTCAATTTAAAAAACATTTCTTCTTTATTAGCTGGTAATTTTTTACCACTTTGCTGAATTGATTTTAATAAATCAATACTTTTTTCAACTTTATCAAGATTATTTTCTAAATTAGTTAACTCTGATTTTAAGTCTGTATAACGTTTTTTAAGTTCAGGCTCAAGTCCAATTTCAATAAAAGTTTTAGTGGCCAGGCTAGAACCAATTAAATTAGCCTCAACCAAATTTTGGGCAATTATTCTTCCCCCTACAATTAGACCTTTCCCTCCAGTAACAATAACACTATCTTTAGCAGTTACTTTACTGTGCATAATTGCTTCGTGAACTCGAACATTATTAGCTTTTATATTAGCATTTTCAACAAAACGAGCATTCACATCACCTTCAGCAGAAATTTCTCCCTTACTTCTACCTAAAAATCCTTTTTTTATTAACACATTGCCGGTCGCTTCTATTCTAGCTGCTCCAACATTGCCATTAATTTCAACATCTCCAGCTGCTTTAATTTCAAAACCTTCTCGCACATTTCCACCGATTTTAACACTGCCGACAAAATCAATATTTCCAGTGCTTAAATCAACATCTCCCCTGATTTGATATACAGGCTTAATTACAATTTTATCTCGCTCTCTAACTATCTGACCATCTTTAACTGCATAGAGATCGTTCTCTTTATGTACGGTGTTTTTGGCCCGGGGGAGTTTAACATCTTTAGGCTGAGGAGGAGTAATCTCATTACCATATACATCAATCCCTGGTTTACCAGATACAGGATCAACTTTAGTAACAATTTTTTCTCCCTTGCGAACATTATTAATCAAGTCAAGAGAATGAAAATCCATTGTTCCATCTTCTCTTAAAGTACCAGCCTGTTTTTTCTTCTCTTCAAAATGATAAATTAAATAAGCATTTTGTCCAGGCTCTGCCGCTTTACCTTCGGCAACAATAGAGTTTTCGACTGGATTTCTATGTTTTAAAATTTGCTTTATTTTTTCCTGATTTATTCCGTAAGTAATATTTTCGGCAGCTAATAAATCTTTCACATCTGCTAATTGTAACTGTTTGCCATCTCTGCCTGGCACAAAAGTTAATAAAGCCTGCAGCTTATCTTTAGTAACTTTAAGTGAAACTTTATCATCTTCAACTGGAAGGTCAAGATTAGGAGCTATTTTAAACCAACCCTCATCTTCCTCTTCTAACTTATTTTTTATTATATCATAATCTGCTTCCATAATACTATTTTTTTCTAAAAATTCTTCTATCTCTACTAAATCTGGATTATTATCTAATCTTAGTTTTAACAGCACATCATCTTTAGTAAATTTTAGCAGACAATTTTTGTCTTTTCTAGCAATCTGCTCAGTTGTCAATTTCACTCCACCTCTCACTAATAGAAATACTCTTTAAATTTGCTTAACATTCCTCGCAGCCGTCTAATAGCCTGGCTATGTATTTGAGAAACTCTAGCTGGAGTTAGCTCTAAAACTTCAGCAATTTCAGCTTGAGTTAATTCCTCATAGTAATATAAAGAAAGCAAAAGTTTTTCTCGCTCAGATAAAAGGTCAATTTTTTCTGCTAATAAATTAACCGCTTCCTCTTTGCTCAGTTTATCAGTCGCATTTTCTAAATCAGCTGCTACAAGATTAATTAAATCAACCCCATCAAAATCATGAGATAAAGATATCCAATTCGACATTTGTCTATGCCTTTCAATTACATGTAATCTGGCTTCAGAAATACCAGTTAAATCTGCAATGGTATTATAGTCAGGATTTTCTCCTGTTTGCGCATGATATTTATCTCTGGCATTTTCAACCTGTTTCAATTCTCTTCTCATATTATCAGGCAGCCAGTCTTTTTTTCTTAAATAATCATAAATTTCTCCTTTAATTCTTGGTAAAGCAAAAGTTGAAAATTCAATTCCTCTTTGATAATCAAATTTTTCAACCGCTTCAATCAGACCAATAATTCCATAACTTTCTAAGTCTCCCTGCTCGATATGGTCAGGCAGCATAATTATTATTCTACCAGCTGCGTATTTTACCAATCCAAGATTAGCAAGGATTATTTCTTCTCTAGCTTGTTGATTATTATATTTTTTGTAATCTTTCCATAAATCCATATCTAGTGCCATCTTAATCTCCCTCTAATTAAGATAATTAAGTTACTCTTGATAATCTAATTCTTCTGGATTAAGAGCGGAAAAACTACCTGAATCAGCTGCTTCAAATTCATTTTCTATTTCTGCCTGGTCATCAGCCTCCATTTCAGCCTCATAATCAGCAACAGTTTTTGCTTCATTAGGCTCTTCTTCCTGATGAGAAGAATCTGAACTTGCAGTATTTCCAGATTGTTTTGATTTAGTTTCAGCGGTTTCAGAAGCCGAATCTTCATCTCTAAAATCACGGATTAAATAAATTGCAAGCTGTAAAAATAAAGCAGTCAAAAAAATCAAACCCATTAATCTAATAGCCTGAAAAAAAACACTTTCTAAATTTCTCTGCATTAATAAATTGTAGATAATAGTTAGTACATATGAGATGAGAGCAATTAGTAATGAATTAAAAACCATTTATCTCAAACCTTTTTTTCTGCTTTTACGCTGATAAGTAAAAATCCACTGAATAATTTCTTCTCGCTGCTCATCTTTAAGATCAGTAAATTCAACTCCATAATTATAAAGACTATCGTTAACTTTATCTTTCCTTACAATTTTAGCAGATATAAAAGTCTTTTTAGGTAAAATATCTTTTAAAGTAACTAAAAACTCATCTCCTTCTTTTAAATCCCTTTCTAATTCAACTTTAACTCCCCCACCACTTATATCAAGCATTCTTGCTTTAGCTATTTTAACTGGATAATCAACCTCAGTTGGATTTTTATATAAATAGACAATTCCAGTAGCATCAAGTCTAAAATAATCACGCCGCTGAATACGCTGAGTTGAATCTGGTGGTGCAAGTAGAAGTAAAGGAATTGGTTCATTAGTTCTTTTTAAAACCTCTGTTTCAAATTTAAAAGCAGCTCTATCTGTTGTGTAATAAACACTGACCTGTTGTCCCAATCTAACCGGTAATGGTGATCCCTCCCGATAAAGACCAGTTACTAAAATATTATCATCTAAAAAATCAGCTACTTTGCTTAAATAATTACCCTGATAAAAACCAGATAAAATTTCTATTTCTATTTTTTGATTTATTTCTAGTTCTCTCATAATCTCAACTCCATCAGCTATTTAACATGTTTATTGAAAAACCCTACCATCTTGTAAAAATAACTTTTTACTCCCCCAGACCTGGGATCTTCTTCACCTGTGATTTTACGAGTTATTTCAGCAAAATCACGAGCAGCAGGGCGTCCAGAAAAGATTTCTGCAAAAGGTTTTTGTTTTCTTAAAGCAGAACTTATTTTGCGGTCATAACTAACTGTTCCAAACAAACTAATTTCAAGTTCAAGATATTTTTTTACTGTTTTAATAATTCTTTCTGCTGTTTGTTTAGCTTCTTTTTTATTATCAGATTGATTGATAATCATTTTTATTGATTGATGATAATTATGTTTGGCTAAAATTTTAATCAAACTATAACTATCCATAACAGCTGTTGGTTCAGGAGTCAAAACTAGAATTAATTCTTCAGCAGCTAGAATAGTACTAACAATACTGTTGCCAGCCCCTGCTCCAAGATCTATTAAAAGAAAATCATATTCATTTTCCAGTTCAGAGCCAAGTTCTCCCAACTTGTGCATTAAGTCATTATTAATATCAATGAATGTATCATCACCTGTTATCCCGCTCAAAAGCTTAATCCCGGCTGGACCTTCAGTAACAGCTTGCTGTAAAGTACAGTTGCCGCGCAGCAGATGACCTAAATCAAATCGCGGTTGAACTCCAAGCATGATATCAAGATTAGCCATTCCAATATCATTATCAATAATTAAAACTTTTTTATCTAATTTACTTAAATTATAAGCAAAATTAACTGTAAAAGTAGATTTTCCAACTCCCCCTTTACCACTTGCAATAGCTATAATTCGCGTATTAACATTTGCCAGCTGCTCCTGGACTGCTGCACGTTTCTCAGCCATAATTTCTTTTAATTTAGCAGCTTGACTATGCATAAAAATCACCAAAAACATATTTAAAAAGCACATTAGCACTGGCTGTTTCAATATCATCAGGAACATCCTGACCAAAAGTTAAATAAGAAAATGGATAATCATAACTTTCTTTAATATTAATTATATCACCATAAGTAGAGGTTTCATCAAGTTTTGTCAATAATATTTTATCTGGATTTAAGATAGAAAATTTAGTGATTATACTACGCAAATCACTGCTTTTAGTATTTAAACTTAGCAATAACTGAACTTCATCTATAAAATCACGTTCAGTATAATCAGTTAATCTACTTAGCTGTGACCTATCCTGCCAGCTGCTGCCAGGAGTATCTATTAATACCAAATCACGATCAGCAAATTTTTCCGTAATTAAGTTTTCCAGTTTGGCACTGCTATAACAAACTGCAAAGGGAATATCAATAATTTTACTATAAGTCTGCAATTGTTCAACAGCAGCTATCCGATAAGTATCAGCTGTTACTAAAGCAACTTTTTTGTTCTCCTCAATTGCAAAGTGAGCTGCTATTTTGGCCATTGTAGTAGTTTTCCCAACCCCAGTTGGACCAACAAAAGAAATAACAGTCTGCTGTTTAGATAAATCAATTCCTGAATTTGCTGCAAAATAACTGTTGAAAAATTGATTGAGCTGATCTTTATAAACAGTTTCATCTGCTTCAACAAGTTCAATCTCACTATTTATCTTATTGAGAAATAAATTTAAATTTCTACTTTCAACTCCCTGGTCAAGCAAATAATTATAAAGTTGATTATCATTAAATATTTTATTATTATTTTTACTGGTGCCCGTTTTACCATTTAGTCTTGACTGCAAACGTTGAGCAGCAGTTAAGTTTTCCTGTTCAAATGACAGCTCTTCTTTTACGGTATTAGCACTGCTGTCAGGTTCAGCTTTAACTGTAGCTGCAATTTTATTTTCGGGCTGTTTATTAGGAGCTGATTGAGTTTTTCGGGCTTGATATTTATTAACAGCCTGTTTAAGTTTATCCTGATTAAATTTAGCAATATTTTTTACTTCTTGACCTGCTCTTTTAATAATTGAGTTATCTTCATATTTCAGATCATCAATAAATTCTTTGATTGCATTTTTTTCAGCTGGATTTTTACTAGCAGTTTCTGGAATTTGTGAACTTCTGCTCCGGGAACGATAGTTAGAAATATCTATACTATCTCTTTCATCATTAGCACTTGTAATATTTTTCCCATCAACAGATTTTTCGGCAGAATTTTTAGTTGTACTGTCTTCAAGTGCAGCTACCACTTCAACCTTAGTTTTAGTAAAAAAACCTAAAATACCACCTTTTTTTACTTTTCTTTTATCAACAATTACTGCTTCCTGACCAAGATCTGCTTTAACCTGAAAAATAACATCCTGCATAGTTTCGCCTGTATATTTTTTTACTTTCATTTAATTGATAACCCCCTGCACCTCTAAATTAACATCTGCTTCCAGTTCATTAAATGAAAGAACTGTTAAATCGGAAAAAGTACGGTGGACTAATTCTTTAATTGGTCTTCTAATCATTGGAGATGTTAATAAAATAGGACTTTTTCCCTGCTCCAGAAAACCTTTTGCCTGTTCAACAATTTTATTAATTAAATTATTAGCTTGAGCAGGTTGTAAAGAAAGATAATTTCCCTGGTCAGATTGTTCTAAAGAATTAACCAGATTTTCTTCTTGCTGTGGATCAATTGTAAAAACATGTAAAGTATTCTCTTCATCTACAAATTGGTTGCTAATTTGCCTTGATAAACCCTGTCTCACATATTCAGTCAGAATTGTCCGATCTTTTGTTCTAGCAGCATGATCTGCTAAAGTCTCAAGAATTAAAACTAAGTTTTTAATTGGAATATTTTCCCAGAGAAGATTCTGTAATATCTTCTGAATTTCACCTAGATTCATTAAGTCCGGTAATAGCTCATCAATTACAGCCTGATTTTCTTCTTTAATATTATCAATTAGTTTTTTAACTTCTGCTCTACCAAGTAATTCGTGAGCATGTGATCTAATTATTTCTGTTAAATGAGTTGCCATAACTGAACCAGGATCAACAACTGTATAATTTGCCATTTCTGCTCTTTCCCTTTGCTCAGCTTCAATCCAGATTGCTGGTGTTCCAAAGGCTGGTTCCTGGGTATCAGTTCCTTCAATTTTTTCAAATGTATCACCAGGATCCATTGCTAAAAATTTATCAGCATAAAGTTGATATTGACTAATTTCTACTCCCTGCAGTTTGATTCGATAAGTATTTGGCTGCAGCTGAAGATTATCAACTATTCTCACTGGCGGTAAAATTATTCCTAAATCCATAGCAATTTGTTTTCGAATATTAGCTACCCTATCCAGAAAATCTCCACCCTGTTCTGGTAAAACAAGTGAAATCAAATTATAGCCAACTTCAATTTCTAATTTATCAACTTTAATTAATTCTTTGATTTCTCTTTCTTTCATTTCCTGCTTTTCTTGTGGACTCAATTCTGGTTTTTGCTTTCTTTCCCGGGCTGGTTTTTCTGGTTCGGCTGTTCTAAGAATTAGATAAGCCATTGACCCAATAAAAATAGCCAGCATAACAAACGGAATAGTTGGCAAACCCGGTACAAAGCCCAGCACTAATAATACTCCTGCTGCAATTAAAAGTGCTTTTGGCTGTCTAAGCAGCTGTTGGGTCATTTCATTTCCCATATTATTTTCAGAAGCAGCTCTTGTAACAACCATACCAGTTGCAGTTGAAATTAATAAAGCCGGAATCTGTGAAACAAGTCCATCTCCAACTGAAAGTAAAATATAATTTTGTGCTGCCTGAGCAAAACCCATATTTTGCTGTAACATCCCAATTACTAGACCACCTAAAATATTAATAAAGGTAATTATAATTCCAGCAATTGCATCTCCCTTAACAAACTTACTAGCTCCATCCATCGCTCCATAAAAATCTGCTTCCTGTCTAATTTTTTCTCGTTCTCGTTTAGCTTCTTTATCATCAATAATTCCTGCATTTAAATCTGCATCAATACTCATCTGTTTACCTGGCATAGCATCTAGAGTGAACCGAGCTGCTACTTCTGCAACTCTTTCTGCACCTTTGGTAATAACTACAAATTGAATAATGATTAAGATTAAAAAGATAATAAGACCAACTACATAATTACCACCAACTACGAACTCGCCAAAACTCATAATAATTTCACCAGCATAACCCTGCCCTAGAATTAAACGAGTTGTAGAGACATTTAAACCTAATCTAAATAAAGTAGCAAAAAGCAGTAAAGAAGGAAAAACTGACAAGTCCAATGGTTCTGTTGTATAAATACTTACTAAAATAACTACCATTGAAAAAGTAATATTGGCAGCAAGCAGCATATCAAGCAAAACAGTTGGTAAAGGAATAATAAACATAACAATTACTCCTACAACCATTAACGCAAAGATAATATCTGTATTTTTTGTTATTCTGGAAAAGGCTGCAGTATTATCCACTATAAAATATTGACCTCCAATTTAGTCTTAAAATATTTACCAGATTTATACTCATTATATCAGGACTCAGACAAAATTAAAACAAAACGGTATAATAGCAAAATAAACTGAGTCTAATTTAAATTTCTCGTTCTCGAAAAATAGCTGCCAAAATTTCAGCAACTGCTTGATATAATTCTACCGGAACCTGGTCCCCAATTTCTGTTAATTTATTTAATGATCTTGCCAGAGGTTTATTCTCTACTATTTTAATTTCAGCTTCTCTGGCTTTTTCCTTGATTTTTTGTGCCACATAATCTTCACCCTTAGCAACTACGACTGGTGCTGCCATTTCATCTAAGTCATATTGTAAAGCAACTGCAATATGAGTCGGGTTGGTAATTACAACATCAGCATCTTTTACAGCAGACATCATTCTATTCATACTCATCCGCCGCTGTCTCTGGCGCCGGTGTTGTTTAATCATCGGATCTCCTTCCATCTCTTTTCTTTCCTGTTTTACTTCATATTTTGACATTTTAAGATCTTTAGTATGCTGCCAGCGCTGATATAATAAATCAAGAACTCCTAAAACTATTAAGGCTGCAATAATAGCAAAAGCCATTTTACTAATTAATACTCCAATAGCTGCCAATGATTCATTTAATCCTTGATTAATACTTTTTTGAAAAATATCTAAATTAGCTGCTAAAAATCTATAAGCAACCAGAGCAATGACACCCAATTTAAAAAATGATTTAAATAATTCTACCAGGCCCCGCATAGAAAAAATATTTTTTAGACCTTTGAGCGGATCTATTTTTTTAAGATCAGGTATTAAAGGTTTAGTAGTAAAAAGAGCTCCAATTTGCAAAAAGTTTATTAAAACTCCTGCCACCGCTGTAACAATCAAAATAGGATAAATAATTTTAATTACTGAAAGAAAGGCAGTTAAAAGAATATTAAAAGCAATATCCACATCAAAGGGTTCAGTAATAAGTTCAGTAAAGTAAAAATGAAAATTATTTAAAACTGCTCCTACAATCTGATGCATCAAAATATAGAGCAGTAAAAAGCTTGCTAATAAAGTAAAAGCTTGTCCAATTTCCTTACCTTTAGCTACATTACCTTTTTCTCTGGCCTCTCTTCGCCGCTTTTGCGTAGGCTGTTCTGTTTTTTCACCTGTTCCACCATCAGCCATTTAGTTCACTCCTTTAAGTCAAAAGCAAATTGAATTTACTTTTTACTAGCCAGCTCAATAAAAGTCAAATTTTATTTATGGTGCCAACAACCTGAACATTTTCGGAACTTCACTTATGATATCCCGGATAACCTGGCTATAAAAATTATTCAAGATAGGTAGCAGAACAAACAATAAAATTAAGCCAGCCATGATTTTAACTGGTAAACCAATTACAAATAGATTCATCTGGGGCACTGATCTAGCCAGAAAAGCCAGAATAATATCAATCAGAAAAACAGCCCCTGCAATTGGTAAAGCAACCTGAATTGCCAGAGCAAACATATCTGCACTGCGACGAAAAAAATATTCCCAAATTTGATTCGAAAAAACAGCCTGAGCCGGTGGTATTATTTTAAATGAATCATAAAGGTGGCGAATTAAATATAAATGACCATTTAAAGACAGAAACAATAAAGTTACAAATATATTCTTCAGTTGACCAATAACAGGAGAATCTGCTCCACTAAAAGGATCGACAACATTAGCAATCCTAAAGCCCATCCGCATATCAATTATCTGACCACCCAGCTGAATAGCTGCAAAAACAATAAAAACTGTTAACCCCATAAATAATCCAATACTGGCTTCGCTAATTAAAGAAATAACTACCTGAAGATTGCTGGCCGGATAAATTGGTTGATAGAGATTATTAACTAATGGAAAAGTAATAATCGCCAGGGAAAGTGCAAGATAAATTTTAGCCTGATAAAAAATAACTCTACTATTAAAAATAGGTGTTAAAAGCATCATTCCAATATAGCGACTTAAAATTAGAAAAAACATAAAAATATGACCATAAACAAGGGCATCTCCAGACAAATGCTATCACCTTCCCAGATAAAGAGGTATGTTTTCCAGGAGCCTCTGCACAAATTCCACTAGAGTTGTCATAATCCAGGGTCCAAAAAAAGCTATTGCACCTAAAACAGCAAATATTTTTGGTACAAAGGCTAGTGTTTGCTCCTGAATTTGAGTTGTTGCCTGAAAAATAGCAACAAGCAGACCGGTAATTAAACCAGCTCCCAACACAGGTGAAATCACTAAAATAACTGTATATAAGGCCTGTCTACCAATATCTAGAACTACTGCTGGATCCATCATTTTTTCACTTCCTTTAACTTACTAATTAAAAGTTTGAACCAGAGAACCAATTAAAAGATGCCAGCCATCAGCTAGTACAAAAAGTAATATCTTAAAAGGGAGTGAAATAATAACAGGTGGTAACATCATCATTCCCATTGACATTAGAATACTTGCTACAATCATATCTATCATTAAAAATGGTATGTATAAGATAAAACCTATTTGAAAAGCAATCTTAATTTCATTAACTAAAAAAGCGGGAATTAAAACATAAGTTGGAATATCAGCCCTTGTCTCCGGTCGCTCTATCTCAGTTAAATTAGTAAATAAAGCTAATGATTCTTCATCAACTTGTTTAAACATAAAATCTCTGAGAGGAGTAATCGTATTTTGATAAGCAGTTTCAAGCGATATATCTTCTGCTAAATAAGGCTGTAAAGCATTTTGATTAATCCCCTGCCAGACAGGAGCCATAATAAAAATTGTTAAAAATATAGCAATCCCAATTAAAATTTGGTTGGGAGGCATATTATTTAAAGCAAGTGCTTTCTTTAAAATTGAAAAAACAATTATTATACGGGTAAAAGAAGTAAATAAAATTACAATCGCTGGAGCAAGAGAAAGTATCGTTAACAATAATAAGATTCGCAGTGACAAAACAAGATCATCACCTGGATTATCAGATTGTCCATCTCCCACTTGTAAAGAAATATTTGGCAGGCTAAAACCTTGTGCCATTACATTAGCCTGTAGTGAAAAAATGAAAATCAGCATTAATCCAAGACAGATAATTTTTTTAGACATTTTTATCACTGCTGTCATCCAATTGCTTATCATTAAATTCAGATTTTGAATTTTTCTTCTCTACACCTTTTTTTGCTAAAAATTTATTAAAAGTATTTTTAAAGTTTAAATTACTATTCTCCTTATCAGTAGTTAAATCAACTTCTGCCTGGGGCCAACTTTTTAAAAATGATACTTCTTCTTTTGTTCCGCCAAGCATTATTACTTCGTCAAATAACTTAACCAAATATATCATTTCACCATTTGCAAGACGCATACTATCGATAATTTCCATTTTTTTAGATGTATTAAGGGAAAATTTATTTTTCACTAAATAATAAATTGCCAGGATAAAGGCAATTATTAAGACCAGAAAAAAGGCAATTTTAAATGTTTCCCAGATATAATTCATTCTATCACCTATCTAAATTTTAGTTAAACGTTCAGCTGGACTAATAATATCTTTAACTCTAAAACCAAAGTTTTCATCAATTACAACTACTTCACCTTTTGCAACTAATTTTCCGTTAACTAGCAAATCCACGGGCTCACCAGCAAGTTTATCAAGTTCAATAATTGATCCATCTCCTAGATCAAGAATATCTCTAATTTTCATTACTGTTTTACCTAGCCTAACAGTAACTTCAAGTGGAACATCCTTAATTAATTCCATATTATTTGGTAAAGGCTGAGTTTGAGCTTGACTAAATTGAGGAAATTGTGCTTCCTGTACATTTACTGCAGATTCATTTTCAATATTTCTATTTTGAGAATGACGCGGTGCCTGTCTATTTGGCGCTGACTGGGCTGCTCCTTGAGCGGAATTGTTTGAACCAGCTGCTGGTTTTTCAAACTCTTCTTTAACTGAAGTATCAACTTCAGATTTGATTTCTGATTTTAATTGTTCTTCATCAATTGTATTATCAACCAGTCCAGTTCCTCCATGCAGCAATGAATTAGCCATTCCCTTAACAAATTTATAAGAAGATAACTGTTTAAAACTGCTGTCAATTAGAGTACCAACTTTCAGCTTAAAAGAAGTTACTACTATTTTTTCTTCAGGATTGAACCAGTCTCTACCTTCTTGAATTACATCATCTAGGTCAATAAACTCAGCAGTTGGAGGTGAAATATTTACCAATTCATCTAGAATATTTGACATAGCAGTTGAAGCTGCTCCCATCATCTGGTTCATTGCTTCTCCTACTGCACTAATTGAAATCTCATTTAGCATTTCCTGATCCATACCTTCTAGACCATCGCCCCCCATCATTAAATCAGCAATTACCGCTGCATCTTCTGTATCAATTACCAATAAACTTAGCCCTTCAATTCCTTCTACATATTCTACCTTAACCAATACACAAGGTTTATCATATTGTTCGATAACTTTCTGAAAAGACATCACTTCAACTTCTGGTGTAGTGATCTCTACTTTTTCATCAAGCAGGGTAGAAAGAGCTGTAGCGGAAGAACCCATTGCAATATTATTAACTTCTCCAATTACATCAATTTCCTCATCATTTAAGTCACCAGCATCAGGTGTTTTACCATTTTGAGCTGCTGACTCGTTATTAGTATCATTTTCAGCAGGTTCTTCACCTTCCTGATCAGTCATCAAAGCATCTATTTCATCCTGTGATAAAAAGTTGCCGTCATTAGTCATCGTCTTCACTCTCCTCTAACAAATTTTCCACTACACCTACTATTTGGATAGCTTTATGATTATTTTTATTACCAACTATTGCTTCATATTTACGGTGACTACCAATCTTAAGCTCAGCATTATCTTCTACTTTTTTATCAAGCCTGATCACATCACCAGATTGTAGATAAAGAAAATCTTCCACTGTAATTTCTGTACTACCCAGAACTGCATAAACTTCAACCAGAGCTTCGTTTAATCTTCTTTTTAAATTAGCAATATGCTCCGGAGTTTGTTTTTTTCTAGTACTAGAAAACCAATATTGAGCATTTAAATTGCTAACAACTGGTTCTAGCATTATATATGGCAAACAGATATTCATTAATCCCTCACTGCCACCTATCCGGGCAGATAATGTTATTATAATTGTCATATCACTATTAGGAACAATTTGAGTAAATTGAGGATTTGACTCAAGTTCTAGCAATTTTGGCTTTAAACTGGAAATATTCTCCCAGGCCTCACTGAAGCCATCTAAAAGCCAGTTCATTACTTTCCTAATAACTACCTGCTCTATATCAGTAAAAGAACGTATTTCATCGATTGGATTACCAAAACCCCCAAAAAGGCGATCAATAATTGCAAAACCAATTTCTGGATTAATTTCAAAAATAAATTGACCTTCAAGTGGTTCAAGACTATTAATTCCAATAATAGTTGGTTCTGGTAAAGAATTAATAAATTCAGAATAAGAAAGTTGTTCGATTGAAGCGACTTCAAAATTAACCATGCTTCTGAGTTTAGTCGATAATGTCGTAGTAAAAAGTCTTGATAAATTTTCATGAATCATCTGTAAAGTACGCATCTGCTCTTTAGAAAGTTTATCTGGTCGCCTAAAATCGTAGTCTTTAACTATTTTTTCTTCTGATTGTTCTTTTGCTTCCTCAACATCTAAACTACCATTACTAATTGCAGAGAGCAGAGAGTCTATTTCATTTTGGTTTAGTACATCAGCCATCTTTTTTTGTCCTCCCTACTGTACAACCAGTTCTGTAAACCAGACATTTGTTATTTCCCCTGAAATCAAAAGATCATTTATTTTTGTTTTAACAATCTCTTTAATTGTGTCAGCTCCAGGTTCTTCCAGGATTGATTCATTTTGTGCTCTTAAAGTTGAAATAATGCGATCTCTAATTTGAGAAGAACGTTTATCAAGTTCTTCAACTAGATCCTCATTTTCAATTTCAAAAACAATACTAGCTCTGACAAAGTTTATTCTACTGTTTTCAGTAATATTAACAGTAAAATCGCCTGCATTGTAAGTAGGCCGAATATCTTCAACCCTTTCTACCTTTTTTTCTTCTTGATCCTTATCCCCGGAAACTGAAAAATAAGTGAAAAAAGTAAAGCTGGCAACTCCTGTAATAACTATAACTAAAACTACTATTAAAGCCAGCATTTTATAGTTCATTTGTCCTTCTTCAGCCATTTTTAATTTCCTCCTTCCCCAGTATTAGCAGTTAACTGCTGCTGATTAGAATTGTTACTTTGTATTACTGTGTTTTCTGTTTCAATTTGATTATCATTATTATCGCTATTATTTACTGTATATTGAGAGTTTAGTACAACTATTTCAACTCTACGATTCTCTGCCCTTCCGGCAGCAGTAGAATTATCAGCAACAGGTCGGTATTCTGAATATCCAGCTGCAGAAAGTCGGGCGGGATTAAAATTCTTTTCTTCAATTAAAAATTTAATCACATTAACCGCTCTTGCTGTTGATAATTCCCAATTGGAAGGAAACTCATTAGTTCTGATTGGCAGATCATCTGTATGACCTTCAATCATAATATCATTCGGTATTTCGGTTAAAATATTAGAAATTCTGGTCAAAATCTCTTTTCCCTGATCTCTAATCTCAGCTCTACCCAATTGATAAAGTATTTCACCAGTTAAACTGATTACCAGACCTTTTCTTTTCTGTTCAACTTGCACTCGATCACTTAAATTATTAGCTTCTATATAATTATTTAATTCTTCCATAACCTGTCTAATATTTTCTGGAGCCTGAGCATAATCCTGCCCCAATGTACCAGCATCAATATTAGGATTAGGAGTAATAGTTTTACCAGCTTCTAAAACTCCCAGTTGATTTTTTAAGGCTGCAATAAAGCCCTCAAATTTTTCTACATCCATAACTGAAAATGAATAAAGTAAAACAAAGAAAACTAATAAAAGTGTCATCAAGTCACTAAAAGTGGTCATCCAGGCAGGAGAACCTCCGCCTTTATCGCCACCACCATTATTTTTTTGCTTACGAGGCATCTTCAGTCGCCTCCTCCGTTCCACCGGTTCTTGCTTCTACCTGCTGTTTTTCTCCCTCCGATAAGAAGGCATGTAATTTTTCTTTAACAATTCTAGGATTTTCGCCTGCTTGAATAGAAAGAATTCCTTCAATTATTACCTCTTTAACATGAATTTCATGATTGCTCTGTGTTTCTAAATTTTTAGTTAAAGGAATAAAAATCCAGTTAGCTAATAAAGCACCATAAAGAGTAGTAATTAAAGCAATAGCCATCCCTCCGCCAAGCTGATCCGGGTCGTCAAGCTGACTTAACATTTGAATTAGACCAATTAAAGTACCAATCATACCAAAAGCAGGTGCAAGTTCACCCATGGTGGAAAAAATTCCTCTTCCCTTGGTGTGCCTTTCTGTTAAAAAGGTCAGTTTAGTTTCTAAAATATTTCTCACTAATTCTGGATCAGTTCCATCAACAACAAGTTGAATCCCCTTTTTTAAAAACTCATCTTCCATCTGGTTGGCATCATCCTCTAAAGCAAGCAGACCTTCTCTTCTTGCTTTTTCAGCAAAATCAACCAGTGTTTCAATAACATGTTCTGACTCTACATTGTCATTTTGAAATGAGACCCTTAATAAATTGGGAATATTCTTTAGATCATCGAAAGTATAACTGATCATTACACCGGCCAGGGTTCCACCCAGAACTACCAGAGCAGATTGTATACTAACAAATATAATTACATTACCACCCAATAGGACAACTATGCCAAAAATTATTGCTCCTGCTATAAAACCTACAACAGTTGCTATATCCATTTACGATCTCTCCCCTGTTCTAGAAATTCCAGCCACTATTTTTCGCCGGTAAACTATTACTTTATTTATTATATCATCTGCTGAATCTTTAACAAGTAATTTCTTGCCATTAGTTAAGGTTATTACTGTATCAGGAGTTTCCTGGACCTCTTCAATTAAATCAGCATTAAGAACGAATTCCCGTTCGTCCATCCTGGTCAGTTTAATCATCATACACTTCCTTTATTAATTACCAGGCTAAACTATAGCTATAGCTCAGCCTGGTATTTACATTTCTAAGTCAAATTATCTCTTTAAGTTAACAAGTTCCTGCAGCATCTCATCTGAAGTAGTAATTAATTTTGAATTAGCCTGAAAACCACGTTGAGCTGTAATCATATTAGTAAATTCTTGAGCCAGATTAGCATTTGACATCTCTAACTTAGAAGGAGCAAGCGTACCAAATCCACCAGTTGAAGAAGCTCCTAATTCTGGATCACCGGAGTTACTGGAGGTCTGGAAAACTCCCTCTTTTCTAGTTAAACCAGCCGGGTTCTGAAATTTAGCTAAAGCTATTTTAGCCAGGACCTTAGTTAATCCATTATCATAAGAACCAACTATATCACCATTTTCAGTGAAAGAAAATGATTCTAAACTTCCATTAGCATAACCATTAACATTATCAAAGTTAGCTGTCATTGAACCAGCAAATTGAGTTAAATTACTAAAGTCAAGTTCGATTGTCTGAGCCACATCTGGACCAGCAGGCGTAAATGATAGATCAACTGTCTGACCAGAAGAAATATTACCATTTTTATCAAAAGTAATTACATGGTCTCCTCCCAGAGTTGGGGCTGGTGTTGCCACTACACCATCAACAGAAATTTCACTATCACTAATTGTCCACTCATTGTTAGCCGTTTTTTCCAGAGGCACAACTACTGTATGCTTGCCTCCCTGACTGTCATAAACATCAACCGCTATATTCCGCAGAGCATCTTGTTCATAAGTCATGTTAACAGTATGAGTACCAGAAGCAACAGAACTATCATCAATTAGATACTCATCATTTAAGTTGTCACCGATACTAGCTACATCTAAATTAACTGCACCTGATCCCTTAACATCAACAGAAATACCACTAGCACCTGTGATTGATGTTCCTGTAGTAAGATCTCCTTTGGTCATTTCAACTAAATTACCATCATTGTCAAGCCTAATTTGACCTGTTAACTCATCTGTGCCACTATTAATAACTGTTGAGCTATCATCAGCTGTTAGAGTATAATCCCAGACATTATGCATTCCTTCAACTGGAGTTAAACTAAATTCCAGATTATCAGAATCAGTTCCATTATCAAGTTCAAGGCTCTGTTCCAGAATAGAAAATGCATTGGTTGCATCAGCATCTAGATTTTTAGCATAACTTACTTGATCAGTTGCAGTAGCATTAATTTGCTGCTGTAAAACTATATCCTGAACATTCTGGGCATTAAAATCACTGTATTCACCGTTTTGATCAGCCAGCCATCCCTGCACTAATAAACCAGTACTAGTCGAATAAAGATTGCCATTGCGATCAAAATCAAAGTTACCGGCCCTGGTATAAACTGTATTATTACCATTTCTCAGTACAAAAAATCCATCACCCTGAATAGCTGCATCAGAAGTCTTCTCAGTAGACTGCAAGTTACCAGAACTCATATCGGTATCAATACTACCAAGACTTACTCCCAGACCAACCTGTTGCGGATTTGTACCTGCCCGGTTATCCTGAGGAGCAGATGCTCCCTTAATTGTTTGACTTAACATTTCCTTAAATGTAACTCGACTGCTCTTAAATCCAACTGTATTAACATTGGAAATATTATTTCCAGTTACATCCATCATCTGCTGGTGAGCATTTAAACCAGAAACACCAGCGTACATCGATCTTAACATATAAAGTTTCCTCCTTCAGTTTTTTAATCGGAGTCCCGCTGTTATCGACAGCAGCACAGAGCCTCCTGAAAAAGGTCCAGCTCATTCCGATTTATTTCATAAAAACAGCACTATCAATGTTAGTAAAAACATTATCTTCCATGTTTTCCTCATCTACTGCTGTAATCACAGTATTATTTTCCACACTTACTATATAAGCAACATTATTAACCATTACCAGCGAATCACGAGCTCCTTTTTTTCTAGCTTTTTCTATACCATGCTGTAGTTTATTAATCTCTGCTGTAGAAAGTGCAATTGAGCGAGAATTAATTCTATTTTGAGCATGCTTCGAAAAAGAAATTTTAGGCTGACCTTTAATTTTACTGGTCAGAATATCCTTAAAAGAGGAATCAGAACTCTTTTTTTCGGTAACAGTCTTATTTTTTTGCTGCTGGGGAAGAGGGCGGATGGGTTGATTTATCTTTAATCTATTATCCATTAACTAACACCTCTTTAACTATTACTTTCTTCAGCTAGGTCTTCAGGCGGAACTTCAGTTACCTGATTAATATTTTTCAGTTCAATTTCGGAACCATTTTTGAGCACAGCCAAAATTACATCATCAGAATTAGATTTAATTCCTGTTACTGTTCCACTAATATCAATGCCATTAATATTAGCTGTAATTTTTTTACCAATTAAATTACTATTGTCAATTACACGATTAGTACTTAGCTTATCTTCAAGTAGAGAATACATTTTTTCTGTTTTTTCTAAATTTGTAAACTGGGCCATCTGGGAAATAAACTCTCGATCCTCCATTGGATTGAGTGGATCCTGATTTTGCAGCTGGGTAATTAATAATTTAAAAAAAGCATCCTGTCCCAACGCATTATTATCTCCTGTAGTAGCAGTAGTTGTCTGTTGAGCTGCCTGTACTGCCTGATTTGTGTTCACAGCACTACTATAGGGCATAAACTTACACCTCCTTGTTTAAGCCAGTAAATTAACTGCCTCATTACTAAAAGCAAGCCGATTAATTATTTCCTGCTGCTGCATTAATAGATTATCAGCAGAATCATCTAAGCCAGCTCCAACCTGTTGAATATAATACTGTCCCTGAAAAATATGCCGCTGTTCATATTCCTGATTACTACCAGTTTCTGAATCTGAAAAAGCTGCATCTTGACCCTCGAAAGCAAATTGATCCTGTTTCTCTATCTGTTGTGGTCCAGGTTTAGCTGTTTCAATTTTAAACTGTTGAATATTAATTCCCTGTTTTGCTAAATCAGCTTTCAAGTCATGCAGAGAATTTTCTAATTGAGAGCGAACTAGCTGACTCTCAACTAACATTTTTCCCGTTAATTCGTTATTATCATAACTTAAAGCAATGTCAATTTTACCAAGTGAAGCCGGTTTTAATTGAATCTGAATTTCATTTTTATCAGGAGAATATTGACCGTTAAACTGCTCAACAATTTGAGATTTGAGCTGTAGATTATCCGGTTGTTTAAGTTCAGATTTTAAATCAGTTAAAACAGCATTACCACTCTGAGATTTAGAATCTGAAAAATTGAAAATCAATTCACTATTTCTAGCTGCTAAATCATTCAGAGAACTTTTAGCATCTTGTTTGTTATTTGCAGTCATTTGTTCACTGCTAATATTTTGCAAAAGATCTCTATTTGTCAGCAGTTCTGTTAAATTATTTTTCTGATCTGAACTTGGTGATTGAGCTGCAGCTTTAGAATCAACTAAATCCTTGAGCTGAGCAAGTATTGCTGAACTAGCTTCAGCTGTTGATTCAACTTCCTGCTGCTGACCACTAAATAATGAATTATTTAGTTCAGCTGCTAAATTAGCTGCTTTTTCCAATTGAGGACCTAAATAATCAGTAGCTTGCTTAGCAGAAAAATTAGTTTTTAGTTGAGCAAGCAGTGATTCAATCTGCTCTAAAGGTTTATTCGACTGCAAAAGAGCGTTTAAATCCTGCTCAGTAAAAAATGGCTGCTGGCTATCACTTTCATTTAGAGCAAGCACAATTTCTTTTAGCTTAGATTCTAAGTTGCTTTTAGCTGCCGCTGATAAATTATTGTTAGCTAAAGCAGAATTTAATTTTTCTAATTCAATTAACAATTCATTCTCAGCAGTTTTTGGTTCAACATTTTCAGAATTTAACCCAGTTGTAAAAACTGGTAAAGCTTCCTGAGCTAGCTCTTTATTAGCAAATAAAGCAGCTTTTATATCCTGTAATTTTAAATTACCATTCTGCAAGCTTAATAATAATTTACCAACTAAATTTCTTTGTTCAGAACTTAGATTACCAGACTGTAATAAAGCTAGTAGTTCAGCTGGAGCTTCCTTTTCATCTTTTTGCGATATTTTTGATAGTTTTTTTAGAAATTGTTGCTCATCAAGCTTATTACTACTCGATTTATTTTTAAACTGTGTTTTTGTAGAAACTGATTTATTTTGTAATTCTTGCAAAACAGACTGAAAAGAAGAATTAGCTTTATCTTCAGGCAAGAAATTTTTGCTTTTTGATTTAACATAATTACTCTTCATCTGAAAAATATTAACTTTCGACATTGTCTCCATTTTTTCACCTCCTTTCTCATAATTTTACTACCTAATTTATTCTAAACCCAGGCGGCTGATATAATCTGCAGCCTGATCCTGAGGCATAGCCTGTAAAATAGCTGCTGCTTCTTTTTCTTTTAGTCTTCTTAAAACTTCAACTGCATAATCAGGGTCAAGCTCCTGGATTACCGCAGCAGCTGAATTTGCTTCCATCTGACGGTATATATTAGCTACCTGTGTCAACTTATCTTCTCTACTCTCTTGATTATCAGTTAAATTATCATAATCATTTTGAAGCCTAGCAATTTGGTCATCTTTACTTTGCAGCTCTTCCTGCAGAGTAGTAATTTCTGTTTGTAGTGATGCAATTTCTTGCTCTTTAGCCGCTACTTGCTCATTTAGGGCTTGAACTTGGTTTTGCAAAGCTGTTAATTCTGATTGAGTAGTTAAATAATTTTTTAAGATAGGTATTCGATTAACAATCTGAACAGCTGTTGCTTTAATATCAATAATTCCAAGCGCATTAAATGACCAGCTCAGCATAGCAAATAAAAGCAAGAATATTATTAAAAAAAACAAAATCTTTTTTATCAAATTGATCTACCACCCATACTATAATGTCTGCCTAGTTCATCAAGTTCTTTCTGCTCAGCTTTTAAGAATTCTTTGATGAATTCTTCTACTTCTCGTTCTTTTAATTTTTCAAGAGTTTTACGTTCTTTTTTCTTTTCCATTAATATTTCTAATTGCTGAGCCAATTCTGTAGATTTTTCTTCTTTTCTGGCAATTAACTGCTCTTTATTTAATCTTAATCTCTGCAAATATTTCCGCAAAGTTATAATTGAACTAAGTTTAGTATCTTTTTGACGCAGTTCCAGAAAAACATTTTCTTTTTTAGTTTCAATTTCTTCTATATTACTTTTGATATCATTTAACTCTTTTTGCAAAAGCAAATACTTATCCTCTTCTTGTTCTTCTTCCCGGAGCCGTAAATTTAATATCTTTTCAAATTTGAAATTATATCCTTTCATAAATAGACCATTCCTTTAAATAAAAATTAAGCTTCAGCAATTTGTATTAACTCAGCTACTGTTTCTTGATAACTTACTTTTTCTTTTGTACTTTGAGTTAAGAAATTGTTTATTTGATCTATCTTTGCAATAGCCTTATCAACTTCAGGATTTGAGCCTTTTTCATAAGCTCCAATATTAATTAAGTCTTCAGACTGTTTATAAGTAGCAATTAATCGCTGCAACTTAGCAGCTGCCTGAGCATGTTCCTCACTAACTATATCATCCATTATCCGGCTAACACTGCTCAAAACATCTACAGCTGGATAATGACTGGCTTCAGCTAATTCTCTTGAAAGAGAAATATGACCATCTAAAATACCTCTTACAGTATCAGAAACTGGTTCATTAAAGTCATCTCCTTCGACTAAAACTGTGTAAAGCGCAGTAATTGAACCACGATCATTAGTACCTGTTCTCTCTAAGAGCTTTGGTAATTCAGCAAATACAGAAGGGGGATATCCTCTTGTTGCAGGTGGCTCGCCAATTGCTAATCCTACTTCTCTTAAGGCCATAGCTACCCTGGTTACCGAATCCATCATCAGCAAAACATCTTCACCCTGATCGCGAAAGAACTCAGCAATTGCTGTTGCAATATTTGCAGCCTTAACTCTTAATAAAGCCGGCTGGTCAGAAGTAGCAACAACTACTATAGAACGAGCAAGTCCTTCTTGCCCAAGATCTTTTTCAATAAAGTCGCGAACTTCACGTCCCCGCTCTCCTACCAGTGCAATTACATTAATGTCAGCGTTAGTATTACGAGCAGCCATACCAAGCAAGGTTGATTTACCTACTCCACTACCAGCAAAAATGCCAAGCCGCTGGCCTTTGCCACAGGTTAAAAAACCATCAATACATCTGACTCCTAATGAAAGAGGATCTTTAATTCTCTCCCGTGTCAGTGGATCAGGTGGTTTGCGATTAACCTCAACTTCACTTAAACCAGTTAAATTATTAGCATTAATTACATCCCCACTACCGTCTACAATCTTACCTAAAAGTTCAGAACCTACTTTAACTTTTAATTTTTGATCAGTAGCAACAACTCTAGCACCTGGCTTAATACCTTCCATTTCACCAATAGGCATCATCAAAACTTTGTTATCATCAAAGCCAACTACTTCAGCTTTAATATCACCCTTTTCGGTTTTGATATAACATAGTTCTCCAATCGAAGCTTGTGGACCAATCGATTCAATAACCAGACCAATAACCCGATTAATATGGCCAAAATTTCTTGTCATATTAATTTCATTAAGTTTTGATTCTAATTTGCCCATATCGAAATTAAGCATTACTTTCTACCTCTTTCAATAATTCCTTTTTAATTAAATCAAGCTTATGAGCCAGGCTGCCTTCTTTCCCACCAAGATTGCTTTCAATTACACAATCTCCTTTTTTTAAGTCAGAATCAGCCGTAAATTCAAGGTTTTTTTGATCAATTTTTTGATAAAAATCATCTTTTTCGAGATAGGGTAATAGTTGTGGATTAATTCTAACTACAATATTAGATTGATTATTTTCCAATTGATTAAGCATTTTAGAAATAATATTATTAATAATTTCAGGTTCATCTTCCAATTTGACATCAATTACTATACTAGCAATTTTGACAGCCAGATCAACTATGTTTTTTTTGACTATTAATTTTTCTTTTTCAACCTCTGCTTTGAACTCAGCTGTGGTCTGCAGAAAATCTTCTCTAACTGAATTTATTTCTTCTTCCAGTTTTTGAGCAGCTTCTGCCTCAGCCTTTGTCTGCAATTGCTGCAGCAGTTCTGCCTGTTCTGCTTCTAATTTTTCTTTTTCAGTTTCTGCTTCTGAAATAATTGCGGCAGCCTTAGCTTCTGCCTCTTTTATTAACTGCTCTGATTGTATCTCTGCTTCTTTAATAATTTTTTTCTTATTTTTAGTTAGATCATTTTGCTCAACTGCAGCAGCTTCCTGTTTTGATTTATTTTTTTTAGTTGATTGTCTGGCTTCTATTTTATATTTACCTGTAATCTGGGAAGCTTTGATTACTCTAGACAATTACTTCACTCTCCCCACCTCTGGCAATAATAATTTCTCCACTTTCTTCCAGCTGGCGAATAACATTAACAATTCTCTGCTGAGCATCTTCTACTTCACGAATTCTAACTGGACCCATAAACTCAATATCTTCCTGCAGCATTTCAGCAGCTCGACTCGACATATTCCCAGTAATTAACTGTTCAACTTCTTCACTAGCAGTTTTTAAAGCTAAAGCAAGATCATGGGTTTCAACCTGACGTAAAACAAGCTGAACTGCCCGATCTGAAAGTAGAATAATATCTTCGAAAACAAACATCCTTTTCTTAATCTCTTCTACTAATTCTGGATCATCTTCTTCCAGTTTATCCAGTATATTCTTCTCAGTTCCCCGATCAACCTGATTTAATACATCAACAATTGCCTGAACTCCACCAGCACTGGCATATTCATTGGCAGCAACTGAAGATAGTTTTTTCTCAAGTACTGATTCCACTTCTTTAATAATTTCAGGTGAAGTACGGTCCATAACTGCTATTCTTTTAGCAACCTCACTTTGAACTTCTGGAGCTAATGATGATAAAACTTGAGATGCCTGTGATGGATTAACATAAGCCAGGATCAATGCAATTGTCTGGGGATGTTCTCCCTGAATAAAATTTAATAATTGACCTGGATCTGATTTGCGAATTGAGTCGAAGGGTCGCACCTGTAAAGTTGCAGTTAAGCGATTAATTATATTTCTAGTTTTTTCTTTGCCAAACGACTTTTCCAGAATTTTTTTGGCATAGCTAATTCCACCAGAATTAATGTAATCATTTGCTTTTTGCAGCTGCAAAAATTCTTCCTGAACCTGTTTTTTTAACTCAGGCTCAATTTTATTTTGATTGGCAATTTCTAAAGTTAGTTTTTCAACTTCTTCATCATCTAGATGCTTAAAAATATCAGAAGAAACATCTGGACCAAGTGAAATTAACAAAATTGCCGCTTTTTCTTTTCCTGTTAATTCTTCTTTCATATCCTAAAACCCCTTCAAAATTTATTCATCACCAAGCCAGCTGCGGATTAATTTAGCAGCATTTTCTGGATCAGAATGAATCATATTTTCCAATTCTGTTTTAACCTGTGCCTGCATTTTTTGTTCTTGATTAGGTTCAAATAATTCTAATTCTTCTTGATCTTCTTCAACAGTAAAATCAATATTTTCTTCTGCAGCTGGAGCAGGTTTCTTACGATATAAATAGATAATAAGAGCAGAGGTTAATAAAAGAACTAAAATAATTAAACCAGCATATATATACATCCGTCTTCTTGCAGCATCTGCCTGAGCCTGCATAGCAGCCTGAGCGGCTTCTTCAAGTGAGCGATCAAAATTAACTGCAGTTACATTTAGCACATCTCCTCGGGTAGCATCAAATCCAATAGCAGCCCCCACTGCATCTCTAATTTGGTTAACTACTTCTTCCTCAGTATCCTGTGCTACCATGACTGAAACAGATAATCTTCTTACACTTCCGGGTGCATAAACTTGTTTTTCAATTCTCTCATTTATTTCATAATTGGTAATTCTGTGTTCTTTTTGGTATGTAGTATTGTTTTCTTCACCTGGAGCCTGGTATTGCGGAATATTGGTGTCTGTACCTGGAGCTCCTTCAGCTCCTGGTCCATCTTGCTGTACTTCAGTACTTACTTCTTGACTACGAACTATTCCACTCTCATCAGTAACAGGTGTATATGTTTTATTTTCTGCCTGCCGTTGATCAAAATTTAGTTCAGCATTAACTTGAACTGCAAAATTATTGGGTCCTAGAACTTTTAACAATAAGGAATTAAGATCATTTTCAAGTGAGTTTTCAAATTGTTTTTGCAAAGCAAAGTTTTTTGGATCAGTCCAATTATCATTATCAGCTGATTTATCACCTGATAACAAATTCCCGGCAGTATCAACAATTGTTACATCTTCTAATGGTAAATCCTGAACTCCGCTGGCAACTAAATTCTGGACAGCTTTAACTTGCTGCAAATTCATTTTAAAACCTGGTTTCAGTTTAACCATCACAGAAGCTGTTGCAGATTTTTCTTCGGCCAGGAAAAGGCTTTCTTCTGGTGGAGTTATTTGTACTCTGGCAAACTCAATTCCAGAAATTGACTGAATAGAGCGGCTAAGTTCTCCTCCCAGAGCACGGTAATAATTAACCTTCCTTTCAAATTCAGTTGTTCCAAATTCACTATTATCAAATATTTCAAAACCGACTACTCCCTGGTCAGGCAGTCCTGCTGAAGCCATATCAAGACGCAGGCGATAAATCTGATCTTTCGGAACTAAAATTGTATTGCCTTCACCAGCTAATTGGTAATCAATGTTGTTTTCTTCTAATCGATCAACAATTGCAGCTGTATCGTCAGTAGACAAATTAGTGAATAGCGGCTGATAATTTGTAGAAGTTCCCCTGAAAATTAGATAGCCGAAAGCTCCAGCCATTAAAATTGTAATAACTATTATCAGAATTTGAATATTTTTATTTAGTTTTTGCCATGTTTCTTGTAATTGTTCCCGATATTTTATGAAAAAATCGGCCATCTTTATACCTCTTTCATAATAACTATTTTAATTTACTTATATTTTTATACTATACCTGTAAACGCATTATTTCATTATAAGCATCAATAACTTTATTCTGGACAGCAGTTGTTAAATTAACTGCAATTTTGGCTTTTTCAGCAGCGATCATTACATCATGAATATTATCTGTTTCTCCAGCAGCAAAACTAGCAGTCATCGCTTCTGAATTTTTTTGCAGATTATTTACTTCCCCTAATTTTTCTTTTAAAAAATCAGCAAAAGGTTTTTCCACTGGTTGAGAGTTTGATTGAGTTTGATCTTCTAAGTCAAATTTAGCAAATTGAGTCTGCAACTGGATTGGATCTATTTCCATTTCTAATTCACCTCCTCTTAACTGCTAATATTAAGTGCACTACTTGCCATACTCTTATAATTAGAAATAGCCTGAATATTAGCTTCATAAGCCCGACTGGCATCAATCATATTTACCATTTCAGTCATCACACTAACATTTGGCAGTTGTACTGTCATCTTGCAATTTAATCCAGTAAAATTTATCAGTTTAAATCAGTATAAAATAGCTAAAAATACAGCTTGATTTTCACATTAAATTAGTAAAAGTAAAATAGTTTAGCAAATTAAATCAGCCAGGGACTTAAAAAAAGCCCCTGTAATCTGATAAATATTTTTCACTTTAAAAAGTGTCTTTTTCACAGGCTTTGAAGACAATTTCCTGGTTTATCTGCTCTGCTTTAAGCTGAAAGCCTAAAAGCAGTGAATCAACTGCAATATTGTTAATTAATCTGGGCAGTCCTCTCGATCTTAAGGTAATTGCCTCCAGAGCCTGAGGTGTAAAAACTGGATGGTTTGCTCCAGCTAGTTT
>NZ_FOTI01000034.1 GCF_900114545.1 Halanaerobium salsuginis | reverse complement strand
TTAAATGATTTCAGTTCAAAGTGGGATAGAATCTACCCCCGCTTAGCTCAAAGCTGGTTTGAAGATAAAGATGAACTCTTTACTTTTTACAAATATCCAGATAGTATTCAAAAATCAATTTATACAACTAACTGGATTGAAAGAGCCAATAAAGAAATCAGAAAAAGACTTAAAACAATGAATAGTTTACCAAATGAAAAGGCAGCAGAAAAAATACTATATCTTAAAATCTTAGACTATAATTCTAAGTGGTCAGAACGAAGACTAAAGGGATTTTTAGCTGCTAGAGATAAACTAATTCAACTATTTGAAGAACGATATTAATTTATTTACACAAAATACTTGACGTTACCCAGCTGGAGGAGGAGAAACCTGATATTTATTAACTAAATCATTAATAAAGCTTATAGCTTGAGTAGAATTTGCTGAATTAATTGTAGATTTTGTCCAATCTTTATTTAAAATATTACCATCAAAAGTAAAAATCCAAGGAGCAATACAGTCAAACCAATCGCCCGTAACTAAATAACCATATTGATCAGTTCTACCATCATTATTTAAATCTTTAGTTAATTTTTTGGCTACATCTAAAAACTCTTTATAAGTCCAATCTGATTTTGGATAGTCAATTCCAGCCGTATCAAAAAGATCTTTATTATAGAAAATTACGGCATTATTCCAATCACTTGGCAGACCAAATATTCCATCTTTATACTTAAGAGCATCAATTAAGATATTAAAATAATCTTCATATTGTTTAGAAAAATCTTCATTATTTTTTCTATCTTGTTCTATATATGGTTTAAGGTCAAGAAATGTTCCTTTATCAGCTAAATCTTGATATTGTTCAATAACAATTCTCATTAAATCAGGAGAATTACCACTAGCAATTCTTACTTTTAACTTATCATAATAATTATCTGGTGGAACCCAAGTTGTCCGAATTTTTATATCAGGGTTATCTTCTTCAAACATTTTTACTATTTCTTTTTGAGCATTTATTTCATCTTGCCCTCCCAGCAGAAAAAACTCTAATTCTTTTTTGTCCGCGGCTAGTACCTTGAAATTAATAATATTGATTAAAAATAAACAACACAAAGAAATTATAATAAAATAAGATATAACTTTAATTTTTTTAGAAATCAATATTTTTCCTCCCTTTGAATGAAAATAATAGTTTTAAAAATAAATTTATTTATTTATTTTCTCATACATTAAAGTTGAATCTCTAATGATTAAACTTGGACTTAAAACTATGCTTTCTGTGTCTGATTCAGATTTAGATATTTTCTCTAATAGAATTTCAAAAGCTAAATGACCAATAGTTTTGATAGGTTGAGATATAGTTGTTAAACTAGGTCTATTTATCTTGGAAAGAGAAGTATTGTCAAAACCTGCAATTGCAATATCCAAGGGAACTTCATAGCCAAAATCTTCAAAAGCTTTAATAGCTTCAAAAGCAGCTAAATCATTATAAGCAAAATATGCAGTAGCTATTTTTTTATCAGATGTTTTTAAAAAAGATGTTACTTTTTTAAAAACATCTTGTGAGCTTAACTCTGGCAAACCTCCTGCTGTTTTGATTATATAATCTGAATCTAAGTTTAAATTTGAATTTTTAATTCCTTTTTTAAAACCTTCAAATTTATCTTCTTTACAACCAGAATACTTATCAGGGCCTATATAACCTATTTTAGTATGACCTAAATCAACTAGATGTTTAATAATTAATTCACTACCTTTAACATGATCAACTGCAACTGAAGTAAATAATTTGGAAAACTGAGTTATTACTACTACCGGTAGATTTTTTTGTTGCAATGATCTCAAATGGGCAGCATTTTTATTAGCTGGAACAAGCAAGATACCTTCCACCTGTCTACTTCTTAAACTATTAATTGCTTCTTTTTCGCGTTGAATATTACTTTCAGTATTACAAATAATAATATTGTACCCATTCCGAGTAGCTTCTTTTTCTACAGCATGTACTATTTCTGCAAAATATGGATTTGATATATCACTAATAATCAGACCAATCAAGTAAGATTTATTATTTTTTAAACTTTGAGCAGTCATATTAAGTTGATAATCTAATTTTCTTGCCCAATCCATAACTAATTTTTTCTTTTTTTCGCTAACACCCTGGTAACCATTAATAACTCTAGAAACTGTCGCCTGTGATACTCCAGCCTTCTCTGCTATTTCTTCCATAGTTGCCATTACAAACACCTCTGTTTATTTTTATTATCTATTATATCACATCCTTTGAATAAAATGTATTTAATGAATACGTATACAAATAATGATTATAAAAAGCTCTTACTTTATGCTTGATTAAACTAGCATTATAAGAGCTCTTATCTTAATTTATTATGATTATTATACTTCTTATATTTATGTTATATATTTTTTGTATACGTATTCAAATATTCTATTAATAGAATATCACTCTCTTTATTCTTTGTCAATAGCTTTCTAAAAATTTTTACAAATATAAATTCTTGCTTCATATGGCCTTAATTCTGAACAAAATATTATTTTAAAATCAGTTGAATCATATTCTTGATTTTGATTACTAAAATTAAGCAAAACTAATAAATTATAATTCTTAAATATTCATAAATATTTTCATCATCTTTCAATAATAGTTTATATTTTCCATCAATAAAAACTTGATATTTTTTTCGTAAATGAATTAATTTTTGATAATATTTAAAAACTAAATCTGATGCTGATAAGTCATCTGCTACATTAATATAAAGTGTCTGAGATATTTCTGTGTTTTAGCTTCATAACGTTAGAAAAGTAATACTATTCTTCTATTCCTAGCTGATGATAAATTTCTGTAAGATCATCCGGAGCAAATTCAAACATAGCTAAATTTTGCAGCGGCATACCTAAAATAATTGGATAAATAGCTGCTTTATTATCAACTCCCATTTGCTGTAAGATATTCTTCATTACAGCTCCTGTACGCTGATCATTTAAAAATCTTTCTATACTATGCTTAACAGTTAGTTTTTCCTGTAAATCAGACTCTGAATCAAATTCCACTTCAGAAGTTAATCTAATATCTCGACTAGAAGCACCAACTAAAATAGTAAATTTACCTGATTCGACAGCAAAATCATTTAACTTTTCGGAGTAAAATGCGAAATCTCTCTCAACTAAAGTTAAAGTTACCACTTTACTTTCACCAGGTTTTAAATTTACTTTAGCAAAAGCTTTTAATTCCTTGCTGGGTCGTTTTACTGTTGAAACCTGATCCTGGAGATAGAGCTGAACAATTTCTTTACCAGTCCGCTCACCAATATTTTTAATTTCAACTGCAACTTTTAAATCCTGGCCATTTTTTAATTTGCTATGAGATAATTCAAGATTTTTATATTCAAATTTTGTATAAGACAGCCCATAGCCAAAGGGGTATTTAACAGGTAATTCTTTACTATCATAATAACGATATCCAACAAAGATTCCCTCTTTATACTCAACACTATTTATATTTCCGGGAAAATTAAGATAAGAGGGGTTATGCTTATAATTTAACGGAAAGGTTTCTGATAATTTTCCAGAGGGATTAACTTGACCAAATAATATATTAGCTACAGCAGCCGCTCCTGCCTGTCCAGGTAGCCAGGCCTGCAGAACTGCTTTAAGTTTAGAATCAATTTTTGTTAAATTAACTGCGGCTCCACTATAATTAACTAAAACTAGGTTTTGATTTACTCGGGCAACCTCTTTAATTAATTTAAGCTGATTAGTTGGTAGTTCAATATCCTTTCTATCATAGCCTTCACTTTCAATCATTTCAGTTGTGCCTACAAATAAAATTACCTTTTCAGCCTGTTCTGCTACTTTAACTGCAGCTGCTAAAAGATCTTTATCTATTCCTGTTTCCTGATAACCTTGAGCATATTTTACTTCAGCAATTCTTTTAATTGCAGTTAAAGGATTCTCCAATTTATAGGGGGTCATATGAGAACTTCCCCCTCCTTGAAAACGTGGTTCTTCAGCAAATTTTCCAATAACGGCTATTTTATCGCTTGTCTGCAGAGGCAGTATTTCAGCTTCATTTTTTAAAAGTACTATTCCTTCCTCAGCAATTTGTTGAGCTAGTTTATGATTCTCCTCAAAATCACAGTTAAGCTGCTGCTTTTCTGCAGCAGATTTAGCTATTAGTTCCAGGACTTTACGAACCCGTTGGTCAATTATTTCTAAAGTTAATTCACCTTTCTGATAAGCAGCAAGTGCCTGCTGATCAGCTTTTCCTGGCCCGGGCATTTCAAGATCAAGTCCTCCCTGCAGAGAAGAAACTTTATCAGCAACTGCTCCCCAGTCAGACATAATTAATCCTTTAAAATTCCATTCTTCTTTTAAAACTTTAGTTAGATAATCGTTATTTTCTGACATATAACAACCATTAACCTTATTATAAGAACACATTACTGTCCATGGTTCTGCTTTTTTAACTATCATTTCAAATGGATAAAAATAAATTTCCCGCAAAGCACGTTCCGAAACTTCTGAGCTAACTACCATCCGGTTTGTTTCCTGTTCATTAGCTACAAAATGTTTAACTGAGGTTCCTATCCCCTGGCTTTGCACTCCTTTTACAAAGGCCGTTCCCAGTTCTGCAGTTAGATAAGGATCCTCAGAATAATACTCAAAATTCCTGCCTCCCAGAGGTGAACGCTTTCCGTTAACTCCTGGTCCAAGGAGAACATTAACACCATAATGATAACATTCTCTAGCAATAGCTTTTCCCATTTTGCTTATTAAGCCTTTATTCCAGCTAGCAGCAGCCAGTGCTTCAATTGGAAAGGAAGTAGCAGGTTGAGATCCCTCAAGATCACCACCTTCTGCCAATCTAACTCCATGTGGTCCATCAGTTAACGTCAAAGCTGGGATAGCAAGGCGCTCAATGGCTTCTGTATGCCAGAAATCAGCACCAGATAACAAGCTTATTTTTTCTGCAATAGTTAACTCAGTTAATAACTGATCAATTTTCATACAAACTCCTCCAATTTAAATTTATTTAATTATAACTAATAGCATAGTTTGAATTTATCCCTTAGTTATTTGCTTCTCTTTAAATATTAATTTTCCTGGTTGCTTTTTTCAGCTGCTTTAATTACTAGTGTATTAAAAAAATCAACTGCAATGTTAAAAAAATTACTTATCTTTCTAAATTAAAATAGTCTTCTTTTCCCGACCAATTGATTATCGTTTTAAATTAGAGTTATCCTAATTATTATTATTAATTATTAAAAATTCCAAAATAAAGAATTTTAAGAAATAAAACTATATAATATTAAGACCAGTTTGATAACTGGTCTTAATAAGAATAGTTATACTATATGCTTAATTAAAATAATTATTTGTTAAAGTTTATTTTCTGACCTCTTTCGTTAATAACAGCTACTTTAGTTTTAGCTTGAGCCATCTTTTCAGCAAAAAATTTACTAATATCATAATTATCCGCAAAATGAATTGGTACAAAAACGGCTGGTTTAAGCTGATCAATAAAATACTCACCAGCTAGATAGTAATATTCTTCTAGTCGGGGATCAACTGGCACAAAAGCTAAATCAATTTTATGTTTCAACAGTTTTTTTATTTCTTTTTTATAGTCTCGTTCTTCTTTTTCTTGAACTTTTTCGCTAAAACGCTTCCACTTCCACCAATTGAGATCACCAGCATGAAAAATACTCAATTCAGGCAGATTAACTAAAAAAGAGACGCCCTTATCTGTACTACCATAAGTATTGATTTTCAGATTATCTAATTCCAGTTCATTATCTTTTTCCATTAAATAAAGATTGGCTTTTGCTCTATATTCAGCAGCGGGATTGACTTCAGCTGCCATAATATATTCAATTTCTACATCATAATCTTCCCAATCAAAAATAACTGGATTATAATGATCATGATGACTATGTGAAACAAAAACATAAGCCTTTTCTACCTCAGAAAAAGTAGTTTCTCGAATCAAACCATTTTCTAAAGCAGACTTAGCTGCTGAAGTTTCAGCAAATTGATCTTTAAAATAATCAAAGATAAATAAACTCTTAGCTATTTTAATTGCTACACTACTATGAAAAAGATGATAAATTTCTGCTTGCATAATTATCAACTCCTGAAATTAGCCTACCAGATCCGCTATCTTTTTGCAAGTTAGCAATTGGCAAAATCTTAATCTCACTTTATTAGTTCAGATATCACTTTAACTTTTTCTGGATCTATTGCCCCATATTCTGATTCGGCCAATAATTTTTTGCTATTAAAATTTAGACCTTCTGGTTTATGCTGAAGAGAAGCATCATAGTTTGAGCTAAAAGCAGTTAAATGAATCTGACTGCAGCCAGTAGACTGAATTATTTCAGCAGCATTATGAGATCTAATCCCACCTGCTAAAACAATCTCTAGTTTTCCTGCTGCATAATCAACTATTTTTTTTGCTAAACTAAGATTATTATTAACTTTAGGTTGTTGAGCACTAGTTAAAATGCGATCAATATTTAAACTTGCCAGCTGATCAATTGCCTGCCAGGGATTAGCAACAACATCAAAAGCACGGTGAAAAACAGCCTCTTTCTCACCAGCTATATCTGCCATAATTTTATTTCTACTTAAATCAATCTGTCCATCAGGAGTTAAAATGCCAAATACAATTCCATCAGCTCCTGCTGCAAGAGCTAAACTGGCATCACGTTGCATCATTTTAAATTCTAATTTAGAATAACAAAATCCATAGCTGCGTGGTCTAATCATAACTAAAACTGGTAATTCAACTAATTTTTTGGTCATTTCAATTTGAGCCAAACTGGGGGTTAAACCACCTAATTCAATTGCAGAATTAAGTTCTATTCTATCTGCTTCCCCCTTTTTTGCTGCCAGAGCATCAGCTGCTGAAGCACAGCAAATCTCTATCTTAATCATTTATTTACCCTCCTCTTAAATTTAAAATTTAAGTAAACAGCTAAATTTACTAAATATTAATGCTAAATCTAAGCCAAATAGTTAGCTAGTTAAACCATAATTAAGCTAACTACAATAACTGCCACTTAACTGTAAATTCTTTATCAAGAGGAAAAATTGGGTGTTCGACTGCGTGATAATTCAGCTTTTCTAAATCTTGATAAGTATAGCCAGGTGTTATCGCTAATAAAACTGATTTAGCATAAGGCTGATATGCTGGCGCAAGATAGCCGCTTTTTAAAATAACTAGCTGATAATTATTCAGCTTGATTTTCAGGCTTAGTAAATAATCTGGATCTAACATAACTACTTTTTGATCAGCAATAACTAAATCAATTCCAGCTAGCCTAATCCAGATAGAATTAACTCCTTGATAATTGTTTTTATTAATAACTTCTATTTCAAAATCATTTTTTCTATCTGGAAAATCCGCAAATTCTTCACCTAAGTGCAGCATTGTTTTCTCACCAGCTCTAACTTTATCTAGTTTTGCCACCGCCGCTGGATCACAAAAAGAAGCATACAAAATATTACTTTCTTGATTATCAATTAAATGATATAAAGGATCAATAAAGTGCTGGCTGCTGCCAGCTCCCGGATTATCGCCAGAGTCAATAATAAAAACTGGCCCGGCTGCCATTTTTCCAAGGCGAACCGCCTCTGCAAAACTATAAGCTGGGGTAGTAAAATTAAATTCATTCCTTTTCTGCCAGAATAATTCAGCTAATTGCAAGCTTTTTTCTTGAGCCAGCTTTTGATCAGCAGCTGTAATAACTAATGCAGCTGCATGATTAAAGTCGAGATCAGTCCAGGGAAATCCAAGACAATAAGAAGTAGAAATAATTCCAGGTTCTTTTTCAATTTTCTCTGCAGCAGCCAGCAGTTCATTCATAGGATACTTGGCACTTTCAGATTTTTCTCCTGAAACTAAATAAGGAATCTTAACAGCAGCCATCTTTAATTCTACTTTATCTGCTAAAATCTTATGTAGGAGTTCAGCTGCTTTAACTCCAGTTTCAATCTTATCAATATGTGGTGCTGTACGATAGCTTACAATAGCATCTGCATTTTCTATCATCTGACTACTTACCATAGCATGCATATCAAGAGCAACTGTAATTGGAACTTTTTTACCAAGCTGTTGTTTAGTCAAAGCAAGAATATCACCTTCAACATCAAGTTTTGCTTCAGTAGTCATTGAACCATGTAAAGCTAGACAAACACCAGCTATATCAGTCTGTTTTTTAAGTTCATTTTGATAAATTTCTTTAATATATTGATAACAATCATTGCTAACCAGACCTCCCTCAGAAGTTGGCAGAGCAACAACAGTTGGTACTATCTCATAGTCATATTTAGTTAAAGTATCAATAATACCAGTCAAGCTAGAATTATAATAGTTTGCTTTGTTAATTAAAATATCATCTGCTTGATAAATTTTAAAGTCTTTTTCTGTGGTTGGTTCTGGATTAAACGAATTAGATTCATGATGAATTAAAGCAACTAATATCTTCATTTTCAACACCCCTATATTACATTAAATTATCTTTAAATATCTTGGCTTAAATTACAAGCTTAAGTTTACTAAATCTATTATTAATTAAATTTTTTCTTTAAATTTTTTTATGATTAGCTTCTATTTTTCAATTTAGGATCAAGCCAATCTCGTAAGCCATCCCCTAAAATATTAAATGCAAGAACAGTATAAGTAATTGCCAGACCAGGAAATAAGGAAATATGAGAAGCCATCCCAATAAAACTTCTGCCTGATCCAATCATACTGCCCCATTCAGGAGTTGGCGGCTGAACTCCCAGCCCAAGAAAACTAAGTGAAGATGCACTTAAAATAACTCCTCCCGCTGTTAAAGTAACCTGTACTAATAAAGGAGCCAGGCTATTTATCAAAATATGTTTAAACATCAGCCGAAATTTACTGGCTCCTAAAGCTCGAGCAGCCAGCACATAATCCTGTTGTTTTAAAGATAAAGTTAAATTTCTAGTTAATCTACCGTAAACTGGTACAGAAAAAATTGCAATAGCAATTAGCATATTAAATAATGATGTACCAAGAACACTAACAATCAATATTGCCAATAAAATCCCCGGGAAAGAGAATATTATATCTAAAAACCACATAATAATTTGATCAACTTTACCACCAAAAAAACCAGCTACTAAACCAAGCGGTACTCCCATTAAGATCGATAAACCAACAGCTAAAAATATTTCTAAAACACTAATTCTAACTCCATATAAAATACGTGAAAAAATATCACGCCCAAATTGATCTGTGCCAAAAAAATGCGCTGCATCTGGAGGGGAAAAACTGTTGATTAAATCCTGCTGAAAAGGATCATAAGGAGCAATTAAGGGAGCAATAACAGCAACCACAAATAGTAGTAATACCATTAATCCTCCAATTAGCACACTTCTTTTTTGTTTAGAAAATAATCCTGGTAAAAATTTTTTTATTAAGTTGAACATCTTATCTCACCTCTCAATCAAGTCTAATTCGGGGATCAATTTTAACAATTATTATATCAACTAAGAAGTTTACTAAAACCACCATTACTACTGTCAGCAGAACAGTACCCTGAATTAAGGGATAATCACGATAACGAACAGAATCTATTAATAAACGACCTATACCTGGCCAATTAAAAACAGTTTCTGTTACAACTGCTCCTCCAAAAAGAACTCCAAAATGAAGACCAACTACAGTTATAATTGGAATACAAGCATTACGTAGAGCATGTTTGCAGTAAACAATAACTGCTCCTAAACCTTTTGCTTTAGCAGTCCTAATATAATCCTGTCTGATTATTTCCAGCATGCTAGAACGACTCATCCGGGCAATCAGGGCTGTTGGATAAAAAGCCAGTGACAGGGATGGTAAAATTAAATGCTGCCAGCTGCCGGAACCCATCAAAGGTAAAATACCTAATTTAACTGAAAAGAAATTCATAGCTATTAAAGCCAGCCAGAAATTAGCTGTTGAAGCACCCAAAATTGCCATAAACATTACCGCCTGATCAAAGAGAGAATATTGAAAAACGGCCGCTAACACCCCAGAAACAATTCCAATACTAACTGCTATTGTATAACTGCTTAAAGCAAGTGCCATTGT
This sequence comes from Halanaerobium salsuginis, assembly GCF_900114545.1. Classification (GTDB taxonomy): domain Bacteria; phylum Bacillota; class Halanaerobiia; order Halanaerobiales; family Halanaerobiaceae; genus Halanaerobium; species Halanaerobium salsuginis. Next base: position 22,067 of record NZ_FOTI01000034.1, on the reverse strand, counting down.
ATTAGGAAAACGGGACTTTATTTCTGAAATAACTGGTTTACTTGAACGCATTGAATTACCTAAATCCCCCTGCAAAGCATTCTGTAAAAAATCAGCATACTGTATAAAAATATTTTCGTCTAGTCCCAGCTTAGTTCGCATCATTTCGACATCCTGTTGGGTAGCCTGCTGGCCTGCCATCAAACGTGCAGGATCACCAGGTATAAAACGAAGAATCATAAATATAATAAAAGAAACAGCCAATAATACCACAGGCAGCATTAACAACTTACGAATAATATATTTGCTCAATTTTTGAACCTCCATATTTTATAGTCTGCAGGCTGATTTAAGCCTGCAGACTATAAATTTTAATGTTTACTCTTGAATAGTTGGATGTCTTAAAACAAGCATATCACTTAATAACCAGACATTAGCAACTTTGTTATTTAGACCAGCTAAACTATTTGCATAATAAAGAGAAACATGAGCTGCATCATGCTGAATAATCCGCTGCGCTTTAGAATAAAATTCTTTCCGTTTACTCTGGTCAACTGTATTAGCTGCCTGATCAAGCAATTTATCAACTTCTGGATTAGAATAAAATCCTAAATTGGCACTAGCTGGAACAAAACTATCTGTATGAAAAAGAGGAGTTAAAAATCCATCTGCATCAAGTAAAGAAGCGGCCCAGGAGGCAATTACGCTGTAGCCTTTATTATTTTCTGGGGCACTAAAAACTTCATCTGCCCAGAGACCATATTCCATTTTATGAATTACAACTTTGACTCCAATTTCCGACCACATTCCCTGCAGTGCTTCTGCAATATTAGCTTCTGCTTCTTGAACTGCAATTTCAAGAGTAAAACCATCTGCATAGCCAGCTTCTGCTAGTAACTCTTTTGCTTTTTCAGGATCATAAGGATAAGCTGGACAGTCAGGATCATAGCCAAAAGAAACAGGACCCATCGGTGAATTAGCAATTGTTCCTTTCCCAAAAAGTAGTGACTGGATTATTGCCTGACGATCAGTAGCATAATTTAAAGCCTGTCTTACTTTAATACTCTGCAGTGGTTTATTTAAAGTATTTAAAGCCAGCCATTCCGTTTTATCACTTGCTTCTTCCATCAAGGTTAAACCCGGAGTATTTTTGATAATCTTAGCATAAGCTGGTGGAACAGGAAAAATAATATCAGCTTCACCAGATTGTAAGGCCATCACTCGAACTGATTTTTCGGAGGACCATTTAAAAACTAGCTGATCAACTTCGGGGACTTTTCCCCAATAATTTTCATTTTTAACCATTACAACCCGCTCGCCACTTTTCCATTCTTTAAATTTATATGGCCCAGTCCCAACCGCATTTCTAGCCAGAAAATCATTCCCTTTATCAATAGCAGCTGGACTAACAATTGAACCACTGTGAATTGAAGTTAAATGCTGAAAAGCTGGATATGGTTTTTTTAAAATAAATTTAACTGTATATTCTGCTGGTGTCTCAATTTTAGCAATTACTGAAGCAAAACGAGATCTGCTGCTTAGACCATTATCTGGATTAAGAATTCTGCTAAATGATTTTTTTACCGCTAATGCATCTAATTTGCTGCCATCATGAAACTTTACTCCCTGTCTTATCTGATAGGTCCAGGTTTTCCCATCAGCCGAAGCTTCCCAGGCTGTTGCCAATAATGGGATTACTTCATTGTCTTGATTAAAGTCAGTCAAAGTTTCATACATTGGATACAAAACTGCCATCGTATAACTTGCACTATGATTAGAAGGATCCATTGTCAGGGGAGGTTCACTATGCATAATAGTCAAAGATTCAGCTCCTACTGCACTACTCAGCAAACATATTAAAACTAGACTTAAAGCCAAATATAAAATCTTTTTCATTAACTTCCACTCCTCTTTTTTAGTTAGATTACTTGCTACTTTCCTACTTTAAAAATATATTATTTATTAACTACCTCACCTCCCTTTATTTAATTATTTTTTTCGAAGGAAAAAATAATTAAATAAAAATTAAATTATTCTGCTTAACAGATAGCTATCTGTTAAAAGATTATTTAAAACTACAGCTGCAGCCCCTCTAGCCCATTCTGTATCATAATGCTCCTGGAAGATTATCTCTGCTGCAAATTTATCTGGTAAACTAAATTTATTTAAATAATCAAGCTTAATTAATTCTACAATTTTATTACCAAATCCATAATTAGAACTAATTATTAATTTTTCTGGTGCGTAAATTTCAGTAATCAATTTTAATAATTCTGCTACCAATTCCCTAACTTCTGTTAACAATTTTTTTAACTCCTGCTCATCAAATAGTGAATCAAGAAATAATAAAGGCTCATTTTTTAATTCAACAATTTCTGTTTGACTTAACTTACACTGGTCACTAATCGAGTCTAATAATCTAGCTGAGATGACTTCTTTTTTTAATAAAGTTGAAATGCAACCAGCTTGACCAAGTTTACATCTGCCTTGATAAGCTGTTTTTAACTGCAGTAGATGGGATATTTCTCCTGCACCACCTAAGTTCCCACTATAAATTTTACCATTAATCACCATTCCCAGACCAATTCCCCGGCCAATCATTACAACTGCTAAATTTTCTGGTTCTGCTGTCTTTTTTAAATTCATAAATTGAGAAAGAGCAAGTCCATTAACATCACGCGCAACAATTACTGGAATATCTAATTGATCGGCAAAAAGTTCAGCTAAATCTACATCTTCCCAACCCATTATTTCCGAATAATAACATTTATTTTCCTGACTAGAAACAATTCCAGATAAGCTAATTCCCAGTCCAATAAAGCTACCTTTAATTACAGCTGATTCCTTTAAATAGTGATAATTTTCAATAATCACTTTAATTACAGTTGCTGGCTCATAATTAGCTAATTTAAAATTGAAGTCAGCTTTTTTTTCTAACAGCAAATTAAATACATTAATTTTTAAGCTTAATTCTCCAGAAAGATGGATAGCTATTATATACCAATCTTTCGAGTTAATAACTAAAGGTTTGCCTGGTCTACCAACTCCAGAAATATTAACTGGTGATTTTTCAATTACTAATTTTTGATTGATTAAATCTTTAACAATTGAAGTAACTGCTGAAGAACTGAGATTAGTCAAACGGCTTAGTTGTGAACGAGAAATAGGATTTTCTTCATATAATGCTTTTAAAAGCATTATAGTATTAGCAGCTCGCATTGTAGTCATATCATTAGCCTTATTTTTAATCAAAATAAACCTCCTACTAAAAATAAATATTACTTATTTTCAATTTACTATACCAAGCACCCAAAAACTTGTCAATCAAATTAACAAATGAATACAGGGATATAAAAAATATCTAATTTAATAAATTTAAAATTAATCGATATTATAATTCAAGAAAAAGTCTAAATAACCTTTTTTAATAACATTTTCCATTGAATATTCTTAATATTTAATTACAAGCTATTTATTTCCTAACTATACCTTTAAAATAAAAAGAGAGAGTTGCTAAATCAACTCTCTTTATTGACTACATAAAAATATCTGATCAAAAAATTCTTGTTTAAACTTAGCAGGTGTATCAATTTTAACTGCTGCTTTTTCGGCCAATAATGAGTAAAGATAAACTAGTGTAGCAGCTTTTATAAAATTAGAATTGTTTTTAACCTTTACTCCCATCATAACAGCCAAGCTGCTGGTAAGCATACAACCGGTTCCAACTACCTGGCCTAATAGCTGGTCTCCTCGCTTTACTCGCTGCACTTGAATGCCATCTGTAATTATATCTTCTGCAGCAGAAACTACTATTATTGTTCTTAGTTGAGCAGCTAACTTTTTGGCAGCTTCTTCAATATGCTGATATTCTCCAATTGATTCAACTCCCTTGAGTTCTGCCTGTTGTCCTGCTAAAATAGAAATTTCTGCCTGATTACCTTTAATTATAGCTAAATCTAATTCAGTAATTAATTTCTGGATAGCGCAGGTGCGATATTCGGTTGCTCCTACTCCAACTGGATCCAGAACTATTGGAATTCCAAGCTGATTGGCTTTTTTGCCTGACTTGAGCATAACTTTAAAAGAGCGCTTATCAATAGAACCAATATTTAAGACTAGAGCCGAAGCTGATTCTAACATTTCTACTGAATCTCTTTCCCCAGAAGTCATAACTGGTAGTGCTCCCCAATTAAGAGTAACATTAGCACAATCATTTATAGTTACATTATTAGTTAAATGCTGAATTAATGGACTATTTTTGCTTAAACTATTTTTTAAAATTTGCCAGCAATCTGCTAAATTTGTTGGTAATTCTAATAAAGTATTGTGTTGCATATTGATTGCCAATTCAGCTTTAGTTTCATTTTTAAAGTTTTTTTCTTTTAAATTAAATTTAGCTGATGAGCTGTCACTTGAAGTAGATAAAATAGTGTTTTTTAGTTTCTGACTAGCCTGCTTAATATCATCTGCTCTAGTTAAAGCAGATATAACAGCTATTGTATCAGCTCCGGCTTTAATAACACTACCTACATTAGATTCATTGATTCCACCAATTGCTACAACTGGCAACTGAGTCATTTTTTTTAATTCTGCCAGCTTTTTTAATCCAATTCCATTATTATTTTCCGTTAATTTTTTAGATTTAGTTGGAAAAATAGCACCTATTCCAATATAATCTGCTCCAGCTGACTCTGCTGCTGCAATTTCTTCTCTGGTGTGAGCAGAAATTCCAAGTATCTGATCTGAGCCCAGCAATTGTCGGGCTGTCAGGGCTGGTAAATCTGACTGTCCCAAATGAACTCCATCTGCTTCTAAAGCTAGTGCAAGATCAATTCTGTCATTAACAATAAAAATTACACCTGCCTTTTGGCAGATCTTTTTTAGCTGCTGACCAAGTTTAAATCTTTCCCGCAGAGACATATTTTTTTCTCGAAGCTGAACAGCATCTATTCCGCCAGCTATTGCAGCTTTAACTACTTCTATACTGTCTCTACCTCTGGAAAGTTCTGCTTCAGTTACTAAATATAGATCCCAATTTGACTTCTTCATAAATAGCTCCTTTCAAATAATATTGATTAGCCAATTAATTATATTGTTAAATTACTTTACCTTATCATACTCTAACTCCCAAAAATGATTGAGTACTCGACTACCAGCTCCAGCTTTAAAACTATGTTTTAAAGCTCCTGTAATAAACTTTTTTGCTGCTCCTACTGCTGCTGGAACCGAATAATCCCGGGCCAGATAGCTAGCTATTGCAGCTGATAGTGAACAGCCTGTCCCATGAGTATTATAGGCTGATTCTAAATAAGGAGCAGTAAATCTTTTAATGCTGCAGCCATCATAGAGCAGATCAACCGCCTGAGCTGGAAAAGTTTTAGAAGTTGAGTTCTTAGCTAGCTCTGTTGACTGATCTGATTGTTCAAAATGGCCTCCTTTAATTAAAACATACTTACTGCCAAAATTAATTAATTTTTCAGCCAGAATTTCTCCAGGCACAACTGTTGTTGGCTCAAATCCAGCTAATATTTTAGCCTCTGTTAAATTTGGAGTAATAATTTCTGCCTGAGGAAATAATTCTCTTTTATAAATATCGAGAGCATTTTCTTTTAATAATAAATCTCCACTAGTAGCTACCATAACTGGATCAACAACTAGATTTTTTAAATTATATTTTTTAACTTTATCAGCAACTAAAGCAGTTATTCTGGCATTAGCTAACATACCAGTTTTTAGAGCAGCAAAATCAATATCACGCAGTACAGATTCTAGCTGGGAATTAACTACTTCAGGGGCCAGAACTTTTACTCCCTGTACACCAAGTGTATTCTGGGCAGTAATAGCTGTTAAGATAGCTGCTCCATAAACTTGATTAACTGTCATAGTTTTTAAATCAGCCTGAATGCCAGCCCCGCCTCCGGAATCTGAACCAGCAATTGTCAATACTTTCTGCACCAAAATCAATCCCTTCTTTATTTGTTAAACTCCAAAGTATTGCTTTTTTCAAGTACTTTAAAGAAAAAATAAGCAATTATAGCGCCACCACCAGAACTAAGTAAAAATGAAGGAATAAAAAAGAATAAACCTGTTTTACTCCCCATTAATAAACTGGCAATTGGATAAGCAAATAAAGCTCCCAAGATTCCTGTACCAAATATTTCACCGATTATTGCTGCTTCTGTTCTATTAAAATATCGATAAAATAAGCCTGCTAGCAGAGCTCCGATCATACTGCCAGGAAAAGCAAGCAGGGAGCCTGTCCCCAGTAAATTTCTTAAAAACGAAATTAAAAAAGCATCTAGAACTGCGTAAAATGGTCCCAGCAAAACTGCTCCTAAAATATTAATCAAATGTTGAACTGGAAAAGCCCGGGCAACACCAACTGGTATATAAATTAAATTACCAGTTAAAGTTCCAAGAGCCACAAGTAAAGATGCCAGAGTTAAATGATTAGTCTTCATATTTTCTTCTCCTTTCCAAAAACAGCTCACTATAATTCTGCTGCAACTATTTTCATGGCACAATAAGAGCCACACATTGTACAAGCGGTAGTTTCTTTAAGAGTTTGGTTATGTTCAGCTCGTGATTTTTTTAATTTAGCTGGATCAATAGCTAATTCAATCTGTTTTTCCCAATCAAGATTTTTCCTGGCTACTGCCATTTCCCGATCTCTTGCTTTTGCACCTGGAACGCCTTTAGCAATATCAGCTGCATGAGCTGCTATTTTACTGGCAATAACACCTGCTTTAACATCTTCTAAATCAGGTAAACCTATATGCTCAGCTGGAGTAACATAGCAAAGAAAGTCAGCACCTGCTGCTGCAGCCAGGGTACCGCCAATTGCCGCTGTTATATGATCATAGCCTGGTGCAATGTCTGTAACTAAAGGTCCTAATACATAAAATGGCGCATCTTTACATAATTCTTTTTGCAATTTAATATTTGTTTCAATCTGATCAAAAGGAACATGACCTGGTCCTTCAACCATAACCTGAACTTCAGCTGCTCTAGCCTGATCAACCAGCTCAGCTAAAATTAGTAACTCATGGATTTGAGCTCGATCAGTTGCATCAGCCAGTGAGCCTGGTCTAAGTCCATCTCCCAGACTTAGAGTTACATCATATTTAAAACAAATTTCTAACAGTCTCTCATAATATTGATAAAGTGGATTTTCTTGTTCATTATGCAGCATCCAGGCAGCCATAAAAGAACCACCCCGGCTCACTATATCTGTTACTCGACCTTCAGCTTTTAAATGGCGAAGAGTCTCTAGAGTTAAACCACAATGGACTGTAATAAAATCAACTCCAGCTACTGCCTGTTCTTCAATTACTGCAAATAGCTCATCAACTGTCATCTCTACAATACTGCGTCCTGATTCAATAGTTTTAACTGCAGCTTGATAAATTGGTACTGTACCAACTGGCAGCTGAGCTGCTGCTAATATTTTCTGGCGGGTAAGCTTAATTTTACTTCCAGTCGAAAGATCCATTATTGCATCTGCACCAGCATTTTGAGCTATTTTTAATTTTTTCAATTCTTTTTCAATCTGATCATAATCTTCTGAGGTACCAAAATTAGCATTAACTTTAGTCGTTAGACCTTTACCAAAAGCCCGGGCCTGCAGCTGATTGTGATTAATGTTTGCCGGAATAACAATAGTCCCCTCCGCTATGCCCTGTCTAATAAATTCTGGTTTAACACTTTCTAAACTAGCAGCTTTCTCCATTTCTGCTGTTATTTTTCCTATTCTTGCCTGAGTTATTTGAGTCATTTTAAAACATCTCCTTTAGTGTTTTATTTAAAAATTTTACTTAATTTTAATTAGCTAAAAAAAGGCATAATCTCTGAGGATTATGCCTTTTTTGCAGTTTTTAAATAACTAACAAATCTGCAACTAATAAGCTAGTTAATTAAACTGCTAAACTATACACTTTCCTCCGCTGGTATTATCCAGATCAGGTTAAAGGGTCAAAGTAATTAACTTTTTCTCAGCCAGATAGCTCCCCTGTGATAAATATTAAATTATAAATTTTACAGCAAGCTAATTATTATTTTCCAATGCCTTAATGACAATTAAGACTGCAAGGTAGTTTACAATAATTGTTGGAATTAAAAAGCTTGCATTATAAATTATAGAATAAATCCAGACATTCTGACCTTCTGGAGCATAACTACTAAAAAAGATTACTCCTGATAAAACATGAACAACTAAACGTGCTAAACCAGCTGTTAAAACTGCCCCTAAAAGTTTTACTGAACTTATTTTACCAGACTTATAAATATTAAATAAACCAGCAATACCTAAAATCATATAAGGAAGCGGATAATCCAGAATCAACTGTACAGGATGAATAATATAAGCCCCAAACATTAACTGCAGCAGACCATAAGCAAGTCCACTGAACATGCCAGCTCCTATTCCCCAGCGGAATGTAACAATAAATATGGGCAGCATTTCTAAACTAACTGATCCTCCCTGCGGCATCCTCCATAATTTAATAAAATTTAACACAACAGCCAGAGCCACTGCAACTCCTATTTCAGCCATCATTCTAGTAGAAATTTTATTATCCATTAAAAAACCCTCCTGATTTGTAAGGAACAAACCGGAGGGTTAAATTCTAAGTATAAAATACCTACGCCTGCATTACCAGGATCAGGTTATGGGTCGATGACTAAAGTCATCCTCTCAGCCTCCAGTTGGCTCCCCGCATCTTAAATTATAAAATAATAAAGAGATCTCTATCTAGCTAATATTATATAACATAAAATAATTTTTAGCAAATTAAATTCAGCTAAAAACCCCAAATTAATTTAACTAAAATTGGTACTACTAAAGTGAAAATAAGCTGTAATGGTGTCCCGGCAATAATAAAATCTCTAAATTTAAAACGCCCCGAACTATATACCATTAAATTTGTTTGATACCCAACCGGGCTGGCAAAAGCAGCACTGGCAGCAAAAGTTGTAGTAATTACAAATGCAAATGGATTAACTCCTACTTGAATAGCAGTTTTTACTGCAATAGGCAACATCAGTAAAACACTGGCATTATTACTAATTAAATTAGTTAGAAAAGAAGTTAATAAATAAATTAACATTAATGTAAAAATAGGATCTAAAAAACTAGCCAGATAATTAATTTTCTGAGCCAAAAAAAGAGCTGTTCCTGACTTCTCAATTGCTGTTCCTAAAGGAATTAAACCTGCCAGAAGAAAATAAACTTCCCAGTCAATAGCCGCAAAAAAATCATTTTTATCAATACAACCACTAAAAGCCATTAAAAATGCCCCAAGTAATGCAGCAATAGCTACTGGCAAAATATTTAAGGCTACAGCTGCTATAAAGAATAATAAGATTGATATTGAAATTATCATCTTTTTTTTATCAAATAATTGTGGATTATACTTCTGATTAACAATAAAATTACTATTTTTCTGCAGTCTATCTGCTGTTCTGGAAGTAGCTAAAAGCAAAATTAAATCTCCAGGTTGAAAACGATAATAAAGCAGCTGCTGATGAGTTAGTTCTTCACCGCGCCGCAGTGCTAGAATACTACACTGATAACGATCTACAAAATTAATTTCAGCCAGTGTTTTATTAACTAAAAATGAGTTAATTGGGATTACAACCTCTATCAAATTCTCACCAGTTAAAGAATATTCGATTGTCTGATCATTAAGTATCATTTCAGGCAAGGTTTTAAGTCCTTTATTTTTAACAAGTTTTAATAAAACTTCACGTCTTGCTTTAATAATTAAATGATCTTCTGCTTGAATTCTCAAATTACTTTGTGCTTCAATAAACTCCTGCTGTTCATTATCTCTAATAACTCTAAGAATCTCATAATCAAACTCTTTTTCTGTATTAATTTCAGTAATTGTTTTATCAATGAAATCACAGTTTTTCGAAATTATAACTTCAGTTAAATAATCTTGTAATTCAAATTGGTCTGTTAAGTCCTCTTCTACCTCAAGCCGGGCTGGAATCAAATCATAGCCAATAGTTAAAATATAAATAATTCCGATTACCAAAATAATTATTCCCAATAGACTAAATTCAAATAACGAAAATGGGTGATCAAGTAGTCGTTCTGAAACATCACTGGCCAGTAAGTTAGTTGACGTACCAATTAAAGTTACAGTACCACCTAAAATAGCTGCATAAGAAAGCGGCATTAAAAGTTTTGAAGGAGATAAATTATTCTTTTGGGCCAGTTCTTTACTCATCGGTATCAAAGCAGCAACAACCGGTGTATTATTAATAAAACCAGATAAAAACCCAGTTAATACTGCAATAAGAGCAACCTGATGACGAGGCTGACCAGCTGTTAAGTGGGAAATTTTATTTCCTAATAGCTGGACTGCACCACTGCGCTGAATGCCAGCACTAAAAACAAACATTGCCATTACAGTAATCGCAGCTGGATTACCAAAACCAGCCAATGCTTCTGCAGTAGTTAATCTGCTATATTGAGCAAAAATAGTTAAAATTATTGGCACTAAAAGTGCAGCTAGGCTAATTGGAATTGGTTCAAAGATAAAAAGAACTAATAATAATAAAATTAAAAGCAAAATAAATATAATTGATCTGTCTAATCCACCATTATTACTGAGATTATTTGTTTTTAATAAAGATTGTGCCTCTACTAATCCCAGAGTAGGGTATAATAAAATAAATCCACAGATAATTAAGCAAATAAAAATGAAAGCAAAGTTATTTTCAGGCAGCATCAAATTCACCTCAGTCAAGTAAGTTTTAATTAACTATTTTTAATTCTATTTTAGCAAATTTAGCTTAAATTTACCAATAATTAAACTGAGCTGTAGATTCTATTCTAAAATTTACTGATTAACCTTTAATTTGCTAATCAATAACAGAAGAGATTTGTTAATTTAAGATTTATTTAAATTTAAGCAGATATTTTATTGCAAGTTTGAACTTCGACTGTTAAACTAGAAGCAAAGATTTAAACAGGCTTAATTTTATTAGTAATTTATGAGGTGATTATAGTTGCAGAATTTAAACAAATTATTTGTAAAATATCGACCAGATTTAATCAGTGGTCTTACAACAGCTACCATAGCTCTTCCCCAGAATATGGCCTATGCTTTAATCCTGGGAATAAATCCTATTTATGGTATCTATGCCTCTATATTTTCGATGCTGGTTGCTTCTGTTTTTAATCTTTCCAGCTATATTATAGTAGGTCCAACTAACATGATGGCAATAGCCCTCTATAGTAGTTTACATAATTTTCAGGGACAGGATTATTTGCAAATTATATTTTTAACTACTTTTTTAATTGGCCTTTTTCAGTTTTTATTGGTAACTTTTAATCTTAGTGAACTGGTAAAATATGTTTCACATCCAGTTGTAGTTGCCTTAAGCCATGGTGCTGCTGTTTTAATTTTATTCAGCCAATTAAAGAATTTTACTGGTATTAATATTCAGGGAGCTAATGTCTTAAGTAAATTCTGGAGTTTTATCCTCAATATTTCTCAGCTTAATTACCTTAACCTTTTAATTGGTGTGACAACAATACTGTTAATTTATTTAATTCCATTAATAAAAAAAGAGCTGCCAGAATATATTATTACTATTATCATTATGACAATCTTTACTTTTTTAACTGGAATTGATAATTCTATCCCTTTAATTGGCAAACTGCCTAAACAAGTAATCGATTTTAATCTAGTTAATTTTGACTGGAAATTAATTGGATTAGTTTATTCTAAAGCATTCTCAATTGCTTTATTAGGCTTAATTCAAACAATGGCAGTTTTACAGGCTATTTCTCTAAAAACTGAAGAAGAAGTTGATTTTAAAAGAGAATTTAAAAGTCAAGGAATCACTAATATGGTTATTGCTTTTTTCAGTTCTTTTGCAATCTCTGCTTCTTTTTCTAATACTTTTGCTAATTTAAGTGCAGGAGCCCGGCACAAAGTATCACAACTTTTCTGTGCACTGGCTATTATAATTTTCATTCTTTTTTTTAGACCTTTGCTTGCTTATGTACCTGTTGCTGTACTGGCGGGTTTAATTATAACTGCTGCTTTTGGTATTTTTGATTTTAAAGAAGTAATTAAAAATATGAAAACTACTAAAGGAGATGCAATAATTTTCTGGTCAACTTTTACAGCAACTTTAATTTTTCCTAATCTTGATCATGCTATTTACTTTGGAATTTTAATTTCACTAGTTGTAATTTTACAGATTTCTAAAAAAGCTGATATAGAAATGCTTTATTATAATAAAAAAGAAGATGAATCTGGTTACCACCTTCGTCAAAAAAGTAAGCAAGCTGATATAACTGCCCAACAGGCACGTGTAATTGATCTCAAAGGAGCTGTACATTTTAGTGCAGCTGATGATTTAAAAGCCAAACTTGCTGATTTTTATGAACCAGAAACAGATTTTATTATTAGAATGCGTAATGCCAGAAGAGTTGATATTACAATAATCGGAGTACTAGAAGAATTTATTGATCAAGTACAGGCAAGTGGAGCAGAAGTAATGCTGACTGGGGTTAATAAAAGGATCTTAAAAATGATGCGCAAAATTGGACTAACCGAAAAAATTGGAGAAGATAATATCTATCTACCTGAAACTGAATATTTTGCTGCAACTCATAAAGCACTTGATTTTAGCAACAATAATCATGAATAAATAAAACCCGGTAAATAAGCTGATTTCAGCTGCTAATTTACCGGGTTTTTTTAGTTAAGTTAAGGTAGTTTACTTAAATAATTTAGTTAAACAACCTTGATCTAATTAATTTGCTTAATCTAGCTTTACAAACTCTTTCCGCATACTATGACCATGATCTGTACTAACAAATCTGCCCAGAGAATTAATAATCCCTCCAATACACTGCCTACAATCTCCTGCTTCTTCATTAACACAAATCTTATCAGGATAAATTTGATATTGTTCCCGATATTTACCCTGAGTAACATTAGGCATAACTACATTGGCACCTGCCTGCAGAGCTTTTTGTCGACCTTCAACATCAATTGTCCCGAGAGCAGTTGTTGCTGGAATATGGGCAAATGGTAATAATAATCTGCTCAGAGCAGTGAATTTAAGTGTCATTGCTACTGTTCCCTGTTTACTATTTTTTAATGGTGTTTCGGGATGGGGAATAAAAGGTCCTGAACCAAGCATATCAAGTTCAAGTTCCTGGCATAATAACAAGTCTCTAGCCAAAATTTCAGGAGTCTGACCTGGTAAATCAATAATTACACCACTACCGATCTGGTACCCCATTTTTTTGAGCTCTTTAAGACAGTTAATTCGATTAGTAAAACTCATCCCGGGATGATAATCGCTGTATAAACTTTGATCAGCAATTTCATGTTTTAAAAGATAACGATCTGCTCCTGCTTCTCGCCAGAGCTTATACTCACTAAGCTCCCTTTCCCCGAGGCTAAGCGTAATTGCCAGATCTGTTTTAGTTTTAATAGACCGAATAATAGCGGCTATTTCTGCTGCAGAATGTTCATCTTCTCCTGATTGTAAAACTACAGTTTGATAACCAAGCTGAGCAGCCATAACCGCTGTTTCTATAATTTCACTTTTCTGCAGTTGATAACGCTTTAATGCTTGATTATCTTTGCGCAAACCACAATAGTGACAATTTTGTTTGCAATAACTGGAGAATTCAATAATAGCTCTCAGATGGACTTCTTCTCCACAAATTTCGGATCTTTTCCGATCAGCAGCTTCAAGCAAGTAATCAAGCTCAGTCAAATCAATAGCTAATAAAGCTGTAATTTCTTTTGCTGTTAAGCTAGCAGTTTGAAAAGCCTGGTCAACAAGCCTTTTTATTTCAAATTTATTCACTTAAATCACCTCTAAATATTCTATAAATATAAGTCATGTTCTCCCTGCGCAATTGCTGCTAGTTTATCAGCAATATTAGCGGCCAATTTGGGATTATCTGCTTTAAGATCAGCCATTAAATTAGTGAGACATTCTTCTCCATATTTACGACTAATTTCAGTTCCATAGTCTTCCAGATACTCTTTAAAAGTCAGCATTGCATTGGGACGACAAAATTCCTGGATTTTACCAGGTTTGGCTAGATCCATAAAGTCTTTACCTGTGCGACCAAGCCGATAACAGGCTGTACAGAAACTTGGAATATAACCATCTTTAGCAATTCCAGTAATTACTTCATCAATAGGTCGCAAATCATGCAGAGAAAATTGAGCTAAATCCTCTTTATTATCACCTTTATGATCATAGCCGCCAGGAGTTGTTCGCGATCCAGCAGAAACCTGTGAAACTCCATGTTCGAAAAGCTCATTGCGCATTTCAGCACTTTCTCTGGTGCTTAAGATCATACCTGTATAAGGTACAGCCAGCCTCAATACAGCAACTAACTTACGAAAATCTTCGTCGGAAACTGGGTAAGGGATCTCTTCTAAAGGAGTTCCTGCAGCTGGATTCATTCTGGGAACTGAAACAGTATGAGGGCCAACTCCATATTTTTGATCTAAATATTCAGCATGAAGCAGCATACCAATTGTATCGAATTTATAATCATAAAGACCAAATAAGGCTCCAATACCTACATCATCAATTCCAGCATCCTGAGCTCTATCCATAACTGACAGCCGCCATTCAAAATTAGTTTTTGGACCAGAATGATGTAATTTTTGATATTGTTTTCGATTATATGTTTCCTGAAAACAGGTATAAGTACCAATTTTAGCTGCCTTCAATTTTTTAAAATCTTCTCGACTCAAAGGAGCTATTTCAACATTGATCCGGCGAATTTCTCCTCCATGCTCTGTCTTAACACTATAGGCAGTTTCAATTCCTTCGATTAAATAATCAAGATCTGTATTTGGAGCTTCTCCAGTTAAGACTAAAAGTCTTTTATGACCTTCTCTCTCGATTGCTTCTACTTCTTTTGCTATCTCTGCCTGAGTTAACTTTTTGCGATGAACAAGCTCATTATCTTTCCGGAAACCACAGTAGGCACAATTGTTAATACACTGATTAGCAAAATATAAAGGAGCAAAAACAACCAGGCGCTTACCATAAATTTTTTCTTTTATTTGACGTGCTGCCTCTAAAAACTCATCGATTAATGCTTCATCTTCAACCTGCAGTAAAGTAGCCGCTTCTAACGGAGTAATTCCCTTCAGCTTTAATGATTTATCAATAATTCTCTTAACCTCTTTTGGATCAGGCTTTTTAGCATCAGCTAATATGCTCTCTATTTTCTCATCTGTTATATAATCACAAACTCCTGTGCGATAATCTTCTCCAAACTCTTCTTTATAATAATTTACTGTACTCATAATTGCCTCCTTAAATTAACTCCCGAAAATAATACTAAACAAAATCATTTTTTAATAATTAAACTAGTCAGCCTCGACTTCAACTGATGTTAGAGCAGACTTAAGCGTAACTCCCGGCAAATTGCCAAGCTGGCCAGTTACCGCTCCAATTTCATCAGGAGTGCCTTCAACAATTAATGAAATAAGCGAAAGGCCATGTTCAGCAGATGGAATTCCCATCCTCCCAATAATATTATCAGCATGCTTACTTAATATCTTATTAATCTGCTCGCTCACCTTTTCTCTACCTGTTACAACTATTCCAATTACACCGATTCTTTTTTTCATTAAGGTCCTCCTCAAAATCAAAAAATTCTCACTAGTCAGGTTCTGGAGTTAATTATTTGCAATAAATTAAACATAGAAAAATCCCTCCCCTAATTTGCAGAACCTCTTCCTTAAATTCAGGTAAGTAATAATTCATTATCCTCTCAGACAGGCTAGCCCGGCTGATCAGATATTAACTTAACAATAATTATATCCTAAACGATAACTTTGTTCAAGTTTTCACGTTATATAATTATAAAAATTTTTTATTCCTTATATTAAAACCAGCTTAATCTTTTTAATAATTAACTGTAAATTCTGGCTATTTAGAAAAAATTTAATAATTTAAGTTTTATAATCATAGTATACTGTAATCCTATTATGCAGGTCTTCTCAGCCTCCCAACTAATATTCTGCAACTTGCTTTTAAGGTTAAAATATTGTAAAATTGAATAGGAGCTTTTTAAGCTTCATTTTTTTAAAGTATTAAAAACAAGAAGGGAGTAGATAAGTTCTATGTTAAAAAACAAAACAAGATTTTTATTAGTAAGTACTTTAATTTTAGTTAGTCTTTTAGTCAGTGGGCTAGTTTCTGCTCAGGAAACTACTTTTCTTTCAATAGCTACTGGAGGTACTTCCGGGACCTATTATCCAATTGGTGGAGCAATTGCCAAAGTATTAAATGAAAATATTGCTGGAATGAATGCTTCAGCTCAATCTACTGGAGCTTCAGTTACTAATACACGCCTTATTTATAACAAAGAGGTCGAACTTGCTATTTTACAAAATGATATTGCTAGTTATGCTGTTAATGGCGAAAAGCAGTTTGCTGATAATCAGGTTAATAATATGACTGGAATTGCTTCTCTTTATCCAGAAATTATTCAGATTGTTGTAAGATCTGATGCTGGAATTAGCAGTATTGCTGACTTAAAAGGTAAAAAAGTTGCTGTTGGTGCTCCAGGTAGTGGAGTAGAAGCAAATGCAAGTCAAATTCTTGATTTTTTTGGCTTAAGTTATGATGATATTGATGAAGACTATTTATCCTTTGGTGAAGCAGCTAGCCGCTTAAAAGATAGACAGATTGATGCTGCCTTTTTAACTGCTGGTATTCCAACTGCAGCTGTAATGGATGTAGCTGCAACTCAGGATATTACCCTACTCAATTTTAGTGATGATGATATTGCATCTTTAAATGCTGAATACCCATTTTTAACCGGGGTTACTGTTCCAGCTGGTACTTATAATGGACTTGATAAAGATGTGCAAACTGTTGCTCTTAAAGCAATCCTGGTTGCTGAAGCAGGTCTATCCGAAGATACTGTTTATCAAATTACTAAAGCAATTTTTGAAAATCGCGACACTTTAATTGCTGCTCATGATCGCGCTAAAGATATAAAATTGGAAACTGCTTTAGATGGAATGACTGTT
Source organism: Halanaerobium salsuginis (assembly GCF_900114545.1). GTDB lineage: Bacteria > Bacillota > Halanaerobiia > Halanaerobiales > Halanaerobiaceae > Halanaerobium > Halanaerobium salsuginis. The sequence continues at coordinate 5,034 of NZ_FOTI01000034.1, read as the reverse complement.
AAACTGCACCCTGGTGCTCAAAAATACTATGATGAAGTTAAATAAATCTATTTAGAGGATAACTATTAAAAGTAATTTTAGCAAAATTAGAGCTAAAAAAACCATATTAAGCCTCTAAGTAAAATATTTAAGGAGGAAAACCGGGTATTGAAAGATACCCGGCTCTCATTTGTTATGCTAAAAACTAAAAAGTTTAAATTTTTTTTGTTTATATTTTTTTTGCTTATTATTACAGTTCTTTTATTGAGCTTAAAAGTTAATACACTCCAGCTGGTAGATTATAAAAAAAATAATATTTTCTGGCAGGAAAAAGCTGTTGAAAATGCAGTTTTTAAAATTAGCTACATTCATTCTGTAGAAAGAACACCTGTTATTGAAATTTTTAAAATTAAACAAGGTAAAATTATTTTAACAGGAACTGAATATGAGTCTTATGGTGCTGGTTTACCAACCACTGCTATTACAGGAGAATATGTTGTTAAAAATGATAAGTTCTTTTTAAAAGATATTAATCAATTCTTACCAGATATTATGTTGAGAGTAAGTGACTATGCTCAACATGAATTTATTTATCAAGATCAGGTATATGAATTATATAAAAAAATACCAACGGAAACTCTAGTCCAGATCCGGACTAAACAAGTTAGCTATTTTAATTATTATCAAAAGGAGGTAAAAAAATGGCTGAAAAAGAACATCTAAAAGAAAACGAGCTCTTAAAAAAATATGATCCTAGTACTGATTATCGTCATTATACTGGTATAGCTGCTATTATAGTTTCTACTATTGCAGTTTTACTATCAATTTTTCATTTATATACAGCTGGTTTTGGAATTTTATTAGCTTTAAAACAAAGAGCTGTTCATCTCGGTTTTATTTTCACTCTAATCTTTCTACTCTATCCAGCTTCTAAAAAACATAAAAAAAATAAATTTATTTTTGCTATTGATTTAGCCCTGGCTCTGATTAGTATTGCTGTTTCATCTTATATAATAATCAATTATGAACCACTGGTTAGAAGAGCAGGTATGTATACTCAACTTGATCATGTAATGGCTATTCTAGCAATTATAATTGTACTAGAAGGAGCTAGAAGAGCTATTGGTCCTGAGCTACCAGTAATCTCAATAATATTTTTACTTTATGCTCACTATGGTCAGTCAATGCCTGGCATGCTAGCACATCGTGGCTATTCCTGGTCCAGAATTGCTAGCCATATGTACTTTACAACTGAAGGTATCTTTGGTATCCCGCTCGGTGTTTCTGCAACTTATATTTTCTTGTTTTTACTCTTAGGTGCTTTTGCAAAACGAACTGGTTTAGGAGATCTTTTTATTGACCTAGCAATGTCTTTAACTGGAAGAACTACTGGTGGCCCAGCTAAAGCAGCTGTAGTTTCGAGTGGTTTAATGGGATCTATTTCAGGCAGCTCTGTTGCCAATACAGTTACAACTGGTTCTTTCACAATACCATTAATGAAAAGAGTTGGCTATGAGCCTAAATTTGCTGCTGCAGTTGAGGCTTCTGCTTCAACTGGTGGTCAGATAATGCCTCCTATTATGGGAGCTGCCGCTTTTATTATGGCAGAATTTATTGGTGTTCCTTATGTTACAATTGCTAAAGCAGCTATTTTACCGGCTATTCTTTATTATATTACTGTCGGCTTAATGGTACATTTTGAAGCTAAAAAAGCTGGCCTCAGTGGAATGAGTGCTGATTTAACACCTAAATTTTTACATGTTTTAAAAACAAGAGGTCATATGATCTTACCACTAGTTATTATTTTCTATTATCTATTTCGTGGTTATACACCACTTAGAGCTGCTTTTTTAGGAATTTTGGTTTCGTTTGCACTTAGTTTTATTAAAAAAGATACTAGAATGAGTTTAAAAGACCTGCTTGATACATTAAGAGAGGGAGCAATCTCTGCTCTTGGAGTAGCTGCTGCCTGTGCAGCAGTTGGTTTTATCGTTGGAGTTACTACTTTAACTGGACTTGGTCTAAAATTTACCAGTCTAACAGTAGCTCTTGCTCATGGTAATTTATTTCTGGCTTTATTTTTTACTATGGTTGCCTGTACGATTCTGGGAACTGGCCTACCAACAACAGCTACTTATATTGTATTAGCAACAATGGCTGCTCCAGCTTTAACTCATTTAGGAGTTCCTATTTTAGCTGCCCATTTATTTGTTTTATATTTTGGAGTAGTAGCAGATTTAACTCCACCAGCTGCACTAGCTGCTTATGCAGGGGCAGGTATAGCTGGTTCAAATCCTTTAAAAACAGGTATTACAGCAGTTAAATTAGCAATTGCTGGTTTTGTTGTTCCCTTTATTTTTGCATATTCTCCTTCTTTATTGTTAATCAACACCAATGCTTTTCAAGTTATTTCTATTACTGTTAGCTCTATTATTGGTGTGTTTGCACTTGCTGCTGCAGTACTCGGTTATTTAAATAGAAAGACTACTATACTGGAAAGAATAATTTTACTGGCCAGTGCACTGGGATTATTGTTCCCGGGCTGGATTTCAAATATTTTAGGTATAATTCTTTTAGCTTTAGCATTATTCTTACAATACAGAAATAAATAAAAAATTAGCTTAGTTAAATATAAAACCCCATTTCAGATTAATCTGAAATGGGGTTTTTAAAGTTAATAGAACTTTATTTGCTGTTAAATTATCTAGATTAAATTTAAAGTAAATAATCAATTAAATTAACAGCTAATACTTAATAATATTTTTAATTAAACGCTGCATCATTTCATTTTCAAGTACAGCTAAGTTATGGCCCGGAGTCAGAACAAATACCTGGCCAGATTTATACTCTCTAAACCAGCCTGCTATTGATTCACCATATTTTTCACTTTCAGCTGCTAAAAAAGGTGTGATTTGATCAGCACTTATCTCCATAAAATATTGTTCATCTTTAATTACAAATTCTGAAACACCAGCTGTAAATTCAGTTTCCATGGTTTTATAAACTCGTAATTCCTGCTCTTCAGAAGGATGTTTAACAAAATGCCCACCACTAATTCTACGCAGTAAACCTGTCCTGGGATAGCTGGCAATCCCGGAATGAAGTAAGAATAATTTCTTACCAGCTGCCAAAAAGTCAGCAATCTTCTGCTGCTGATAATCAGTAATCCAATATTCTCCATCAGATTCTGGGCCAACTTTTCCCCAGGTGGCCAGCATAAACAAATCATAGTCAGGCAAATGTTTCCAATCTACTTCTGTTACTCTCGTATATATTTCAAGCTGCCAATCAGGCTGACTAAGCATTGTTAAAGCTTTACTTAAATAATCAGCTGGATGATAATAATCTCCAACCAGAGCGACTAATTTTTTCATTAATTACATTCCTTTCTCTTTAATATTTTCAGTTCAAAGCCAGAATTTATCTAGAGAAAGTAAATTATTTATTGATGATAAGTACTTAAAAAACGAGCTAACCTACCAAGAGCAATTTCTAAATCTTCCTCTGCTGGCAAGAACACTACCCGGAAATGGTCAGGCTCTGGCCAATTAAAACCAGTCCCCTGTACCAGAAGAACTTTTTCTTGAACTAAAAGATCCAGAATAAATTTTTCGTCATTTTTAATATTAAACTGTTCTATATCAAGGCGCGGGAAAAGATATAAACCAGCCTCTGGCTTAACACAACTAATTCCCGGTATTTCAGTTAATAGTTTATGAGCAAGATCACGCTGTTCCTTTAATCTGCCCCCTGGTAATATCAAATCATTAATACTCTGATAGCCACCTAATGAGGTCTGAATAGCATATTGAGAAGGAACATTGCTGCAAAGTCGCATTGATGATAATATATTTAAGCCTTCTATATAACTTTTAGCATGATATTTTTTACCACTTAACATCATCCAACCAGCCCTAAAACCAGGCACTCGATGTGATTTAGATAATCCACTAAAAGTAACTACAAGCACATCTTTAGTTAGAGTTGCAATTGAAGTATGTTCGGCCCGCTCATAAGTAAGCTTTTCATAAATTTCATCACTATAAATAATCAACTCATTTTCTCGTGCTATTTCAATAATTCCTTCTAAAATTTCCAGCGGATAGTTAGCCCCTGTAGGGTTATTGGGATTAATAATTACAATTGCTTTAGTATTAGAATTAACCTTTGCTCTAATATCATCCAGATCAGGATACCAGTTAGACTGTTCATCACATAAATAATGAACCGCTTTTCCCCCAGCTAAATTAACGGCAGCTGTCCAGAGCGGATAATCAGGCATTGGAATTAAAACTTCATCTCCATTATCTAATAATCCCTGCATAGCAAGCGTAATTAATTCACTAACTCCATTGCCAATATAGATGTCTCTAATATCTACATCCATAATACCCTTTTTTTGGTAATACTGCATCACAGCTTTCCGGGCCGGGAAAATTCCTTTTGAATCACAATAGCCCTGTGCATTTTTTAAATTATACATCACATCATGAATAATTTCATCCGGTGCATTTAAACCAAAAGGAGCTGTGTTACCTATATTTAACTTATAAATATGATAGCCATCTTCTTCCAGCCTGGTGGCTTCTTCCAGCACTGGTCCCCTAATATCATAACAAACATTTTCCAACTTAAGTGATTTTTTTATATAATCCATCTTTTTCCTCCAATTTCGCTCGATGCTCTCTACTTTAGAGTAAATTATATCAGAAATTACTAAAATAAAAAAGTATGGTGAATTGCAAGTTGCAATGCACGGTTTTTTTGATTTTTTTAAAATTACCTGTACCTTCAATGTTTTTACATACTAAAACTTAATTTTTCTCTGAATATTTCATCTGAATTCCCATAATCAAACATTTTTCTGGGGTAAGTATTTATGAATTCCTGAATCTTTTTTACCAGGGTTCTTTTGATTCCTCTGAAACTTGTGCCTTTAGGTAAGAATCTTCGGATAAACCTGTTAGCTACCTCATTTGAGCCTCTCTGCCAGCTGCAATATGCATCACAATAATACTGGCTGGTCCTGGGAATGCTACTGCCTGCAAAAGATTC
>NZ_FOTI01000073.1 GCF_900114545.1 Halanaerobium salsuginis | reverse complement strand
TTCAAGTCTAATAACTGTTTTTTTATCTCGAAGAGAAGTATCCTGAATCATTTGAGTTTTTCTATCATGAATCTTTTCTGCTTTTTTGCCGCAGACAGGACATTTAACATGATCTATTTTATAGTCAGCTACAAAAACTAAATATTCCTCCGTTTTAATTAAATCTGTTGCAACTAGGTCTGGTAAATCCATTAAATCTGTGATAAGATTATTATGCATTTGCTTGACTCCTTTATTGAATTTTTGGTGTTGTAACTATTTAATTCAACGGAGCCAGGCAAATGCCTTTTTTATTTAGATATTTTTAGATTTACAGTTTTTTCTTCACAACATTAATTATACAACCAAAATATTTTATTTTAGTTTTTAAACATGCTCCATTACTTTTTAATAATGGGGCTTGTTTTAATAAAAATAATTAAATTCGGATATTAATAGTTATTTGATATAATATATGTATATTAATTTGAGGATTTAGAATATTATTTTTTAATATTTAATCGAATAGACTAATTGGGAGAGGAGAAAGATGAAGCTAAGAGTTCTTCGTTATTTTTTAACTGTAGTCAGAGAAGGCAATATAACCAGGGCAGCAGAAGTCTTACATATTACTCAGCCAACTCTTAGCAGGCAGTTAATGAAGTTAGAAGATGAGCTTGATACACAGCTAATTGTTAGAGGGAAAAGAGAAATAAAGCTGACTGAAGCTGGCAGATTGCTTGTTAAGAGAGCTGAAGAAATACTTGCTTTAGTTAATAAGGCAGAGGGTGAAATAACTTCAGATTTAGTAACTGGTAAAATATCAATTGGTAGCGGTGAATCGGTGATGACTTCGCAAGTTCTTTCTCGCTTAATTAGGAAGTTTCATAACAAATATCCGGAAGTTAAGTTTGATCTTTTTACAGGAAATGCTAGTGATATTAAAGAAAAGATTAATAAAGGGTTAATTGATATTGGTTTATTAATTAATCCTGTAGAAGTTAGCAGTTATTCTACAATTAATTTAAAAGAAAAAGAAAGCTGGGGAATTCTTTTATTAAAGGGTGATCCATTAGCTAAGAAAAGTAAAGTAACAGCTGCTGATTTAAAAAACTCTAATTTAATTATTAGTAAACGTTCAACTATTGAGAAAAAAATGGCTGATTTTTTTGCAGAATCTTTTAGTGAGATTAATTTTATTGCTTCATATAATCTTATTTATAATGCTTTAACTTTAGTGGAAAATGGTTTAGGATATGCACTTGGCTTGGAAAGCTCTTTAAAAATTGGTCAGAGCAATAAAATTTGTTTTAGACCTCTCAGTCCCTCTTTGAAGTCTTCCTGTACTTTTATCTGGCAAAATAAACAAATATTTAGTTCAACTGTATCTGCCTTTATAGATTTGATTAGAGAAGAGTATCCTGAAATTTAATATGCTTTTTAAGCATTTAAAAGAATAACTAATAAGTATTGGTAATGTTAGAGTAAACTTGTTAAACTAAAATTAGTTAATAAATTTTGTACCTGGAGTTAACTTAAGGTTGCTAAGAAAGGATGCTTAAAAATTAATAGAGATAGACTATGGACTAAAGAGTTTTTGATTAATTCTACAATAATGTTTATTATAATGTTAATTTACTATCAGCTAATGACTATTATAGCAAATTATGTAATAAATGATTTAGACATTTCAGCAAGTCTAGCTGGATTGATTGCTGGTATTTTTATGGTATTTGCTTTACCAGCGAGAATTATTTCTGGAAAGTTGATTGAAGAATTTGGCCGAAAAAAGATGCTGCATTTAGGTTTAGTTATATATGGATTAGGTACTTTTTCTTATTTTATTGCTGGTAATTTTGCTGCTTTATTTTTGATTAGAATTATTCAGGGGCTTGGTTTTGGAGTTGCAACAACTTCAGCAATGACAATAGCTGCAGGACTTATTCCTGATTCTAGAAGAGGAGAAGGAATGGGATATTTTATGTTAAGCATAACGATTGCCTCTGCTATTGGACCTTCATTAGGAATATTTTTTTATCAGCAAGGTGATTTTTCTTTAATTTTAGTATTCAGCAGTATTCTATTGGTAATTGGTTATTTTTCTCTGTTTTTTATGGAGGTACCAGAAGTTGAGTTAAGTGCTGAACATCTAGCAGAAATTAAGAGTTTTAAACTTAAAAAGCTTTTTGAATTTAAAGTTCTTCCTATAGCAATAGTTGGAGCAATGACTTTTTTTGCATATGCAAGTATCATTAGTTTTCTTTCAACTTATGTTGATCAAATTAATTTAGTAAAGGCAGGCAGTGTATTTTTCCTTGTATATTCAATGTCTATGTTGGTTTTTAGGCCGCTAACTGGACGTTGGTTTGATTTGAAAGGGAAAAATTATGTGATGTATCCAGCTTTTTTAGCTTTTGCTGCAGGTTTAATTGTTATTAGTCAGGCTCAAACTGGATTGGTACTTTTATTTGCAGCAATTTTAATGGGATTTGGTTTTGGAACATTTTCTGCCTGTGGGCAAACTATTGCTATAAACTCAGTTCCGGACCATCGTGTGGGTATTGCTACCTCAACATTTTTAGCTATTTCGGAAATTGGGATAGGTATTGGTCCATTTTTTTTAGGAATGTTAATTCCGAAACTTGGTTTTAGAGGTTTATATCTGGCTATGGCTTTAGTTGTAATCTTAGCTATGTTTTTATATTATCTTTTTTATGGTCGCAAATAAAGTCGCAAAAACAATTATTAATTAAGATTTAACTTAAAAAGGAGGCAGAATAATGGAAATTACAGAAAAGGCTCAGACTAAATTAAAAAAATTTTTTGGTGATAGTTATGATTTTGAGTTAAAGAAAACAGATCCTGAACTGATAGAAATCTTTGCTAATTTTGCTTTTGATGATGTTTTATCAGATAGTGAGCTGGACGAAAAGGATAGAGTAATGGTTACTTTAGCGGCTCTAGTTGCAGCTCAAGGCCAGGGTGAATTTAAAACAATGCTCAAAATAGCACTAAATATTGGTTTAGAACCTGTTAAAATTAAAGAAGTTATTTATCAATCTACTGCTTATGTAGGTATGGCTAAAAGCTATGACTTTTTAAAGATAACTAATCAGATTTTTAAAGAAGAAGGGGTTGATCTACCCTTAGCAGGACAGTCTACTACAGATCGTTCAACAAGGTTTGAAAAGGGACTTGCAGTTCAAAAGTCAATTTTTGGTGAAATAATTGATAAAATGCATGAAAATGCACCCGAAAATCAAAAACATATCCAGGATTATCTTTCAGCAAACTGTTTTGGTGATTATTACACACGCTCTGGACTTGACTTAAAAGAACGTGAGTTAATTACTTTTGCTATGCTGGCTGCTTTAGGTGGCTGTGAATCACAATTGAAAGGTCATATTAATGGTAATTTGAGTGTTGGCAATGATAAGGCAGTTTTATTAGCTGTACTTACTCAATTAGTGCCGTATCTCGGTTATCCAAGAACTTTAAATGCTTTAAGTTGTTTAAATGAAGTAATACCAGAATCTGAATAAAAGAAGGGAGTTTTTAAAATGAATTATAACACTGTTGGAAGAACAGGAATTAAAGTTTCTAGTTTATGTATGGGAACAATGTCATTTGGTGGTGATGCTGACCGAGAAACTGCTCAGGAAATGTTTAAAGCGTGTCGTGAAGCAGGAATTAATTTCTTTGATACTGCTAATGTTTATAGTGGTGGTAAGTCAGAAGAAATACTTGGTGAATGTATTGCAGCGGATAATAGAGATGAAATTATTTTAACTAGTAAAATGTTTTATCCAATGAGTAAAGATATTAACGCTATGGGAGCTAGTCGAAGAAATATTATCAGAGAAGTAGAAAATAGTTTAAAGCGGCTTGGTACAGATTATATTGATTTTTATTTTATCCATATGTTTGATAATAATACCCCTATTGCAGAAACCTTATCTGCGCTTGATCAGCTGCAAAAACAAGGAAAGATTTTATATCCAGCAGTAAGTAATTGGGCAGCCTGGCAGATAGCTACTGCACTTGGTATTTCTGCTAAAGAATCTCTGGCTCGTTTTGAACTTATTCAGCCAATGTATAATCTTGTTAAAAGGCAGGCAGAAACTGAAATATTGCCATTAGCAGAAGCGCATAATTTAGGAGTGATTTCTTATAGTCCTTTAGGGGCTGGACTTCTAACCGGTAAATATAGTGTAGATAAAAAACCAGAGCAGGGAAGACTTGTTGATCAGGCACGCTATTCTGCTCGTTATCATGATCAAATTAATTATAAAGTAGCAGAAAGATTTACTAAATATGCAGCTGAAAAAAATGTTAATCCAGTTACTTTAGCTGTTGCCTGGGTTAAATCTAATCCGACAATTACAGCTCCGATAATTGGTGCGCGTAATCTTGATCAATTAAAAGACTCTTTAGCAGCTGCTGAATTTGAAATGTCTGCTGAAATGAGAAAAGAGATTTCTGATCTTTCACCAGCGCCAGCACCAGCCACTGATCGAGCTGAAGTATTATTCGATGATTTTGAATAAGTATGAAGTTCAATTAGGGGGAATAAATAAGTGCAAATATCAGAAGTTAGTGAGAGATTTGATTTAAGTAAAGATACACTTCGCTATTATGAAAGAATTGGTTTAATACCTGAGATTAAACGCAATAGTAGTGGTAATAGAGATTATAATGAAGAAGATTGTGGCTGGATAGAGTTTATTAAGTGTATGCGTAATGCTGGCTTACCAATTGAATCACTGATTGAATATTTAAAGCTTTATCAGCAGGGTGATTCTACAATTAGAGCCAGGCAAGAACTGCTGACAGAAGAGCGAGATAAATTAGTCGAGAAAATTGCTTCTATGCAGGAGACTCTGGAACGTTTAAATTATAAAATTGAAGTCTATCAGCAGGGAAATTTAGAAAATGAATTAGCTAATAAATAATAATTATAATTAAGAATAATTTAGCTAAAATACCTAGTTAGCAAAAGCTAACTAGGTATTTTAAATTGTAGATAATAGAAATTTATGATAATATTTACTAAAAGAACAATAATATTTATTATGATAGTAAATTCTTGACTGTAAAGGAGGGAAAATTGAAAAGATTACTAGAAAGATTTAAATATCTATTTATTATTTTACTAGCTCTGGGAATGGTTGCTATAGTAGTAACTCAATATTACAGTATTAAAGGTGTCATTCGGGAAAAGTACCAGAGTCAGCAGCGATTAGTGGAAGAAAATATTTTGCAAACTGTTAATTATATAAATAATGCTTATCAGATTGCTGAAAAACAGTTGGATCAAGAAATGAAAGAATATTCTTATAGTATGATTGAAAAATATCAAATTAGTCCTGATGTTGATAATTGGAATCTAACAGAGTTAAAAAATAAATTTACTGGCTATGATATTTATCTTATTAATAATAATTTGAAAGTAATTAGAACTACTTATCAAAAAGATTTAGGACTTGACTTTTCTAAATTTGGCAGTTTTTCGACAGTTTTGAGAAGGCGCCTGGCTGGAAGTTCATTTTCAGTTGATAGAATAGATCTATCAACTCAGACAGGTGAAATTAAAAAATATAGTTATATTCCAACTCCAGATCATAAGTAAGCGAATTTCATAATACGCTTAATTTAGTTTAATTCAAAAAAATATTGTCTGCGAATCATAAAAATAAGCCTTTTAACTTGAAATAGTAGATTTTAATGATTTACCATAGATTTACTGCTAAATTTAGACGCACTTAGCTTGGGTAACTTAAAATCATGCTTTAAAATGCTTTTTAAGCAGCTAAAACCTGATTTTGCAGTTTGATTTTCTCGGCTGCAATTCTTGCAGCGATCAAACTGATAGAACTTAATAGCAGATGAGTTTTAACTTTTTTAGCTCCCATTACAGTTAAGTTTTCTAAATTAAGA
>NZ_FOTI01000057.1 GCF_900114545.1 Halanaerobium salsuginis | reverse complement strand
CCGGCATTAACTGCAGCTATGGTAGATAGATTGACCCACAAATCATATGTAATTAATATGAATGGTAATTCTTACCGAATGAAAGAAACTGAAGAGTGGCTGGGTCAATAAAATTAATATTATTTTTTGCTTACCCGGGTCAATTTTCAATTAATAAAAGGGTCAAATTTCACTTGACAAAAACACACATTAACAACTAAACCCCAATTAATACCCATCATCTTACCTCTTTTCTATTTGATTTTTTTATAATACTCACCTACTCCATCAGATATTGCAGCTGCTATATCATTTCTATATTTATCAGTAATTAGTAACTCACTTTCTTCTAGGTTTGTTATAAAGCCACACTCGACAAGTACAGCCGGCATTGAAGTGTATTTCAATACAAAAAGATCAGGTCTTGCCTTAAACCCTCGGTCGGTTATATTTAATTTATCAATCATACTATGTTGAATTACACCGGCCAGAATCTTTCCTTTATCACTACCAGGATAATATAACGTTTCTATTCCATTAGCTTTATTTGAACTGGCAGCATTGCAATGGATAGAAATAAAAATGTCTGTATTTACATCGTTAGCTATTTTAACTCTATCTCCTAATGAAAGATATCTATTATCAGTTCTTGTCATCTTCACTTTAAATCCAAGATCTTTAAGTAAAATGAATAACCTGGCAGTAATATTTAGATTTAGATCTTTTTCGTAAATACCATCTGCTGTTGCTCCCGGGTCCCGGCCACCATGGCCAGGGTCTATAACAATGATTTTGTTTTTCACTGCTTCTCCACCACTCAATCATTTGTTCTTACTATCATTTTATAGTACAGTTTTCAACTATTTCAATGAGGTTGATTTACAATATAACTGTTAATAAGCCGTTAGTAAATTGTTAATAAATAGAAATTCATTATTTTGCTCTGTTTATGCTCTCTTGACAAAAAAATAACCGGCCTAAGCCAGTCTAGAAATCACTATGTTCTTTCATACTATGAAAAGTTGAATCTCCTATAATAATATGATCAAGAAGCTCTATACCCAATATATCACCAGCTTTTTCCACCTTTTTAGTAATACTAATATCATCTCTACTTGGATCTGGTATTCCTGAGGGATGATTGTGGGCGATCAAAATTGCTGCAGCAGAAAGTATTGCTGTCTTAAATATCTCCCTGGGATGACTCAAGGATGATGTCAAGGTACCAATGCTCACTGTATTGATAGAATTAAGTTGGTTTTTAATATCTAGACATATAACTATAAACATCTTACGGTCAGCATCTCCTATGTACTTTCTTACAACCCTGGCTGCATCTGCTGGTGATGTAAGCCTGTCTACACCATAATCTAATTCTGCCTCTTTAACTAACTTAATACTAACTTTCTTCATCAAAAATCAGCTCCTTTAAATTTTCACCAAAAGGAAGACTGACAGCGTTAGCCCTATCAAATGTCTTAGGGGGAGTTAACAGCAGGAGGAACGGCCGGTCTGGAGGGAATGCTGTTTAGTTAATCTTAAAGAAAAAGTGCTGTTTTTAACATTTGATGGGGCGTAGAGTGGACAATTCCTACAGAAAACAGGCTTCGCCTGTTCGCAAATAAAGGAATTGGCTACTCAGCTGACAGTATAATAGAAAGAGCGGAAAAAGGAGCTAACATGATTGTATAATATATCATTGTTCTTTATATGGCATTATTTTTGTTTCTTATTTCTTAGGCATAAGAAAAAGTAAGGGAGCCCCCTCGGGGCAGATGGGCTGGTTGGGCGGGGATTACTTAGGCAGCTAATCCTGTACATACAGGAGATTATCTTAAAATAAGGATGTGTAAGACAATGCTTTTCTGTCTGGAACCTGAAGACTGAGACAGCTTTATACATAAAATTATGCTGGAAATAATAGTTTGGCTAAATACTTTTATACTACTAGCCCGGAATGGCTGCCGTGCTCTTGATGTGCGCAGTGAGTGATGGTTGAAAGAGATCATGCAGCTTAAACAGATTATATATTTAATAATTGCTTAAAGTGATAAAGTAAAGGTGAAACCAGCTGCCTTCATACATAGTGTTCATAAATTATCTGGTTTGACCTGGTGGATTACCCTGTTAATATCGGAATAAGGACGGACATGGGAGCGAACTGGCTTACTGGAGGATTCTGGCGGTCATTTTAGGCATAATTTTAGGGCAGCCAGTTAGTCCGTGAAGGAAGGCTACCTTAATGTATGGATTTTATTTTTTACATATTTCAGGATAAATTTTTAATTACTCTATTCGTTCATAAGGATAAACATTCTTAATATTTCTATATAGATAAGAACCTATTGAAGACGCATAAAGTAATCTCTCATACTCATATTGGGGTACTCCCTTATAAATATATAATCCATCATCTAGAAAACGAACATATACAACCTGATTTGGTTCATCATAACCTAATTCTGCGACATCAGAAGAACTAACAGGAGTCATTTCAACATTATTCATTATATCTCCTCCAATTTTTGATTTCTCCAAAAAGATAATAGTTTATTATAATTTTCAATACTAACAGTTTTATTAGCCATCCACTTTTCTGAAACTATAGGATCTGAACTTTTAGGCGCATTTGTTAGTTTATAGAATTGAATTCGTGAAGGGATTTTTACACCTTCACCTGAAATAATGCCTTCCCCAGTACGTAAACTTGGTAATAAATTCACCATTGATTGTAACTCATCCTGAATAGCTGAACTAATAAATCCCCTATCTTTTGTATTATTCATTCTTAAAGCAATGACTGTTCCACATTGACTTAAAACTGTCTCGTCCAATTCAGAAGGTCTCTGTGTAACTAAAGCTAATCCAACTCCATATTTTCTTCCTTCTTTAGCTATAGTTTGTACAGCTCGTGAAGATATGGAATTATCACCAGAACGTAAATAATTATGGGCTTCTTCTAATACAATAAACAATGGTTGCTCTTTACCCCCAATCGTTAGATTCTGTCCCCAAAACAAGGCATCATAAATAATTTTTAATAATGTACCGGAAATAGAAATCATAACTTCACTTGGAATACCGGATAAATCTAAAATTGTAACAGGTTTATCACTTCCTAACCATTCAAATAGTAAATTTCCTAAATCCAACTCAACTTTACCATGCAAATTGGGAGTATAACAACCCGGTTCAAATAAAAAATTAAAAGTTGAATCTTTTAATTTTATTCTCATGCTATCAAGGAAGCCCAATATTCCTTTCGCTCTATTATTTAAAAATGGAGATCCTCCACCTGCACTTGCAGGTTTATACTCATTTGATATAAGACTTTCTGCATCACCAACAACTTGTAATTCTGTTTTAGTTTCAGGTTTCGCTCTTTCTTTATACGTCTGCCTTTCAAAATCATCTAGTTCAAACCATAATTGTTTCAAATTAAATGGAATTGGAGTATCCGCAGTAACAAGTTCTTTTTCAATATCAATATCCTGTTCTTCAATAGATTTTAATTTTGCTTCAACAATATTTTTTCTTATGTAATCACGATTTTGATCAGATAAATGACCGGGGAAAATACTCATAAGTTCGTTAAAAGGTAGAGCCCAAAACGGTATATGTAAATCTTTCTCATTTTCTTCACTATTAGCTTTAATTTTAAAAACATTACTTTTTCCTTTTAGTACATTATTATATTCGCCGTGTGGATCAATAACCAGAATCCTTGAACTTTTAAATCCTTTATTAGCTATAGCATGCAAGATAACTCCAACAGTATTAGATTTTCCGCTACCGGTGGATCCAAGAATTGCACAATGACGCGATATTAATTTATTTAGATCAACTTTTGCATTTAGACTTTCTGATATACTTATATTCCCAACTGTTATGGAATTTTTTTCATTATACCCACCATAAATAATATCTAAATCATTAATTGTAACTAAATGAACCTTGTCTCCTGTAGTTGGAGATTGAGAAACTCCGCGTTCAAATTTCCTCCCAGTCTGTTCGCCCACTAAAACCATATTAATCCATTGCCTATTATCAATATCTGTAAAACTATCTTCTATAGAATCTATAATACTATCAGGAATAGCAGCTGCACCTATTTGCGTAACAATACCATAAAGATTTGCATAGCCAAGAGGTACTTTTAGAAAAGAACCAATTTGCCCAATACGATATACAATCCCATCAATAATAGGCATATTTGATTTCATTGAATTGGATAATTGAACAGTAAGTATATTCCCACTCACACTAACAATTTCACCTATCTCAGTCTGAATATTTTCCATTTATTTTCACCTCCTATCATCATGCAAAATCATTGATTGAAGAAATGCTACAAATTTTGTGAAATCAGGTAATATTAGTTCTCCTTCTCCAGACAAAGAATCATTTTCTTTCTTCTCGTCATTTATAGGGTTTTCTTTTGATGCATATTCTGTATCAAAATATAGATTGATATTTTCAGCATCAACTTTATCAGGTTTTCTCTTCAATTTCCATTTGCCGTACTGACATCCAATAACAGCATTTCGACAGCCATATATAGAAATTTTTCTATTAGTTTTTATCAACTTAACTATATCTGAGTCTTCAGTTAGTGTATATATTTTTTCACCATCTTTCCAGTTAATATCATAGTATAAAGCATAAACATGAGCTGCTGTGTTTGACTGGAGTGCAGTAAATATTCTTTCATTTATATGTTCGTCGTTAAAAGAATAGCCGCAGGTTATTAGGACTGTATCTGGTTGTTTAAGAATATTTGTCAATCTGTCCATCAAAGCTGCATATGGCTGTTTTTTAGAATTAATGTATTTCAAAATAGAAGGATATATCATAATATCATCACCATCAGAATACGTGCGTAAAACCTTTTTGTTTTTTTCATTATAATGCCATCCTAAAGAACCATGTATTTTCCAAAGTTTTGTTTGTTTAGGTAAATAACATAAGTCTTCGACAGATTCTGAATGAAAAAAAGGATTATAACTACCTGTAAATCCATCATAATAAGGAATGTTCTTTTCTTCCATTCCTAATTCAAAAAAATAATCATAATTTGTCGTGAATAACTCAATTGCCTGTTTTCTATCTGCTCGTTTTATCCATTCAGCAAAATCAACATGTATTAAATTATCTATTCCATCATTTTCAAATATTTCTTTATGTTTACTTACTATTTTTCTTATTTGTTCTTTTGTTTCTTCGATTAAAGAACACAATTCACCCTTATTCAAACCATTTAAATTGCCAGTACATATTATTTGATTTTTTTGTACGATATTTGTCAAAAATGTTTCAATATTAAAATTATCTTGCCCTATTTCACTTTTAATTTCTTCTATTGCCGATTTATATTTATCTTTCTTAAAAAGTTCTTTTTCAACTATTTCTGTCATCTTTGCTACAGCAGGGATATTTATAGATATTTTGTTCTTTTTTGCAACAGAAGTTCCAGCACCAAATAAAAAAACTATTTTCTTCTTATCTGAAACTAAGATCTGTTGTAGTCCTTTTATATATTCTGAAGGATCATAAATCAACTTACTCATTATTTCAACTCCTTAAATATAAATTTTATAAAGATTGTAATATTTATATATTTATTTACTGTTTTAATTTTATAATTATTAACAAAGAAAATAAAAATTAAATGATATATTAAAGGTTCCAAATAGTTGAATAAATTCAAAGGAATTAGCTGATGGTTAATCGACAGTTTTAAAAAAACTAACAAGAGGAAAGCTGCCCTTATAATCATATGGAATTAATAAAACAGCTGATAATTATACATATATTTTGATAAAATGTAAAATCTTTATAGAAATATTTACGTCAATAAAACTACAATTAAAAACTAAATGTATTAAAGCCATATTCAGTCAATAAAGCTCCACATCCTTGAGTTTCCATAACATTTAGTATTTGTTTATTATTTATATTATTTATATTATTTAGATAAAAAGGATTACTTGAGTAATATAATATAATAGGAACAAATATAGCTGCAACTACTATCCAGATTAAATTTAATTTGAAATGCTTGTCAATATTAATTCTTCTCTTTGTAATATAATAAATGGCCGATAAACTAGTAGATGTTATAAAAAGAGTACTGACTAAGAGAATATTTATCTGTGTCTGATATTTAAGATATAATCCTACTAATATAAGACCTATAAACAGACCCATAAATAACATTATAAAAATATCTTGATCTGATTTTTCTTTAGCATTTTTATTTTTACTTCTATTTTGATTATAACCAATATTATTATTGGAATTAATTAAAATTATATTTTGTTTATTGTACTGCAATATATAATCTTTTCTAGATTGAGACTCATGTTTAGAGAATAGCTCTTCCGTAAATAAAAACTTGCTAATCAAAGTACCTACTATAGTACCAACTATTGTAGTAATAATAGGAAAGATAATATTATCGATTATACTCCTCCTGCTATAATTTAAATTACTCTAAATTAAAAATTAAATTTAATAAATACAAATTTTAATTCTTATTATTCTATAAATAATTTTATCTTTTTTGTTTTAGATTCAATACTAAACCTTTGTTATCAGGTGATTGTTTTTCTTTTAAGGTACCTGGTTCTAGATCTAACAATGCCTCAATTTCTTCTGGTTTAATTGAATAATTCTCTTTAGAAAGCTCCATAACTATTTGGCTACCAGTTAATACATTATTTTCTATTAATATCTCAATAGCTTTTTTGAATAATTGTGGGCGTTGAACTTTCCAAATATCATCATATGGCTCATTTCTTCTCCATTTCCGATAGGATATTTGTTTCATAAGATTTTGATATTGTTTTGAACTAATTCGACCTAATTGCTTAGCTCTCATCACCATAGCCGCAATCGAAACTTTCCATTTTTTCTTTAATTTTAAATACGAATCAAGATTGGTTGGATTAATTAAATCTGCATAAAAAGCATTTCTGGGCAATAAAAACGCAGCAGCAAATTGATTTGCTTCTTTTTCTATTTTTTTGAACTCTTCTTTTGATAGATCCTTTATATTAACTAATTTGTTATGCAGTATAATATGCCCTAATTCATGCGCAGCATCAAAAGCTCTTCTAACCATTGATTGTTTATCATTGCCTAATACAACACAATAATATTGCATATCCGCTATTGTTTGGATTTGGGTAAAAGCATCAATTTTATGTGAATCAGTTGCTAAAGATGATACGATAACACCTTTTTTTTCTAGTAAACTCACCATATTTGATATAGGATTCTCATTTAATTTCCAATAACTTCTTAGCATGCCCGCAACATCTTCAATATCTTTTGTTTCTATATTCTTTAAGTCTGGTAAGTCTAGTTTAGGAAAATCAAGATAATTGCTAAGAAAATCATAAATTCTTACAATGATCTCTGGCTTAACTTCCTGTGTAGCTAAATCTAAATTTTTTGTGCTTAGTAATGCCCTAAAAAAAGTATTTTCTATTTTGGAATTAACTAAATCTTCCTCTTTAAAAAAATCCATTGGAAAATTAAGAGTAGAAATTAACTTGAATAGTACTTCTGGCTTTGGTGATATTACTCCTTTTTCGTATTGTGAGACTGCCTGTTTTGTTACACCTATTTTATCTGCTAATTCACTAATAGTCATATTTCTGTATATTCTTGATTTTTTTAATCTTTCCCCGTTAAAATTCATCTTTGTTTCCCCCTGATTCTATGTTTGAGAACGGTTTGATTTTTTCATAACTTTTGGAGTAATTTCTTCTTCAGTGATATCATCATTTCTTGAAACATTTGGTTTAATGGTAATTTCTAAATCATCAGAATCATTTTCATCTTCTAATTCTAAATAAGAAAGATCATTATAATCAATTTCAATTAATTCACTCCAGTCTTCCCTATAGGCTACTTCTAAATATTCGGAAGTTAAAATAGCTTCAACACCTAATAATTTAAACCCATCCATATCGAAAGCAATTGTCATATATTTTCCGGGTTCTAACCCTATTGTTTGTATTATATCTTCTTTTATATTATTAATAATATGTAAATTACTTTCAGAAGAACTATCGAAAAGAGCTAACTGTTTCTTATCAATTAGCAACTTATCATTAAGAGTTATTAAAGCATCTAAATAATGTACCTGTGAAAAATCTTTTCTATCTAATAATTCTTGGAATCTCCGAGAACTCATTAATGAATATAACACATCATTATTTTTATCATAAAACAACGGTAATTTATATGAACCACGTTTTATTATAAAGATTTCAAAACTGACATTAGATTTTAAAGAATTAATAACACTATTTGCTATATCATCCATTTTAACAAAGTGTTTAGCATTATTAATTATTTCATAACCACTATATCTACTCTGTGTTTCATATAGACCATTGTTAATTGAAGAAACAAATTTTTCCTTTATGTCCTGGTTAATACTATTTCTCATTGGCCTACCCCCATAATTTTTGTATTATATAAATTATACGATTGTTTCGCTATTTTGTCAAGTTTACTTTAATATATTTTTATTCGTAAAGTATTTTTGCTTATTTTTTTATATTATAAATTAATTATAATATTATATTTTACTTGTCAATCTTCTTGAATCGAAATACTTAATCACCTTTCTTTCATGTAAATCTATTCTATTGTTTTAGATTTGTAACTATGTTACTATGCAGACATAGTAAACAAACAATAGTTTGTAGGTGATTTGATGGAAGAGTTACTTAAATTAGCAAGTTCATATGGTTTTCCCATGGTGGTTGCTATCTATCTTCTTGTGAGAATAGAACCACTGATCAGAAGTCTGACTAGATCTGTTGATACTTTAACGATGATGATCGCTCTACAGAGTGGTATCAAAGTTAAAGATTATGATGACTTAAGAACTGTGGTTAAAGAAAAAGCTAAAGATTAACTCTTGCTATGGCTACTTATTCTGATATTACCAATCAATACTGGACCAGAAAAAAGATTAATTTTGGCTTTGGTATTCAGATCTTTGGTCTATCCAGTTTCTGTTCCTCGATTAGTCATGGTACTCGTTTGGGATTCGGGAACTATAGTTTTGGTCAAATGAGATTTGGTTCTGCTGGCCCGGATCGGGGACCGACCAGTAGTTTCGCCAAAATTGATAATTACCAGGGTTATGAAGGAAGATTGAATAAGCGGTGTATTGCAGCCAGTGGCGAACTGGCCAGTGAAGAGATTTACTGGCAGAAACATATGGATAAGCGTTCAGGCTGTATTCCTAAACCAACCAAGGTGGCCAGCCATTATCTTACTTTACGCCGGGCCAAGATTAATGGAATTACTGCCTATATCTATAACCGCTGGAAAAAGCTTAGTGATCAGTAAAAAGAGCGCTATAAAAGTCTGGCCAGAGGAAAGAACATGTCCGGTATTAATATTTTTTTGCAGGAGTATTTCGCTAACTGGGGTTTTGGTATGGCTGGTTTGGGAGAGATAGAATTTGGTTCCTACCATCAGGCACCTGTCTTCTTCGGTTTCTCCACTGTGGCCTTTGGCATGGGAGCTTTTGGTAGTCCTTATCCAGCACCAAGGAGGCTAGGCTTTGGAGTTCAACCTTTTGGTGAGATTAGATTTGGCAGTAACCTGCGGATAGATAGAAAACTCCGAGAATTTAGATGAAATCATTAGATTAATGGGACTAGAATAGCTATGAGCATAATCTATATTATTTACTTGCTATTTAATTATGATTTACTTGCTTGTTTACCGTTATATTTTTTAGGAAAGCAATAATTGTAATAAGTAATTAAAATATTATCTGGAGGTTATTTTAATGACCTATATTGTAATCTGCAGTAAATGTGGGCAGAAAAGTCTCTGTGAGATTGAAGACCCTAAAAATTCTGATGAAAGAAAGTGTTCGATTTGTGGTAGCAGTGGTGTAAATGTAAAAATCGAGATCTTTGTTGAAGAGGCTATGCCAGCAGTAGATTTAATTGCCAAAGGAATGAAATTAAAGTAGTTTTAAATAAAGAAAATGATATCTATTGTGATCTTGTTGTATTTGGTTTCTAGATTTCTAAGTACCTGTATTTAGACATGTTTTATAAATGTATAAATAACAAATAATTTTTTGAGGGGAGGTGATTACTATGGCTAAGGTTACTGGTCCTTTGTTCTCTCTTGATGCTTCCGGTAAGTTTGCTGATTCCCTGGTCTTTGCTAAATGGAAGGGGATCAATACTGTTCGTCAATATGCTCATCCTACTAATGCTAACACAGCTAAACAGCAGGCAGTAAGAAAAGCTTTTACTGCTGCCAGTGCTCTCTATCAAAGTCTTTTAGGAACTGATAAGGACGCCTGGAAAGTAAGGGCGAGTGGACAGCCGATGAGTGGTTATAATGTCTTTATGGGTATAGCTGTCCAGATCCTAACCCAGATGAGGGCGTTTACTCTACTTAATAATGTGGCAATTGACAACATTACCAGTAGTTCAGCTCAGATTAAACTGACTGCCAATGAGGATGGTCAGGCGACTATCTATTATGGAACTACAGCTGGCTCCTATACTAATTCTATCGATGTCGATCTAGTTCAGGATAGTGAAATCAGTGCGGCTTTGAATGATTTAGAGTCTGCTACTAACTATTACTTCCGGATTGTACAGAATGCAATAGTACTAGCTGCACCTGAAAATCTGGCTGTTACTGTGAAAAGAACTGCCAGAACAACTCTTTATGGTTATAAAGTTACTGCTCTAAGTTCAGCCGGTGATACATTACCATGTGCAGAGGTTACTGTCAATGATGGTAATGAGCTTCTAGATGAGACTAATTACAACAGTCTTAGTTGGGATCCAGTGGAGAATGCTATCCAATATGCTGTTTATCGTTCCAGCTCTGACAGTGATCCGGCCACAACTGGTAAGATTGCCTTAATTACTGAGACCGGTCTTAATGATACTGGATTGGCTGCAGAAGGTGATGAACCTGGCGCAAATACTGCCCTTGATCATCAGGGTGAGTCCGGCGACTATAGTTTTGTTACCCTGTAATTTATTTTGGTGTTGGTCAACAAAAAGGCCGTTTATACGGTCTTTTTGTATGATAATTTGCTTTATAAGTTTGGAGGTCTAACAATGCCTAAAGAAGATACTACAAGATTAAAACTTAAGAATCCCTCTACTGGTGAGTTTGACTGGGATAAGAGCTGGTGGGAGAATACTACTATCCTGGATAAACATCCCGGGATTAAAGTCGTAACCTCTTCTACCCTGCCTGAGGAACCCTGGGTGGGCCAGTTTGTCTTTAATGTTGATACAAATAGTTTGCTGGTCTGGGATGGTTACAACTGGATCGATCAGTCTTCCGGAATCTTTGATTATGTACAGGCTGGTGAAGATATACCGGCCGGCAGGGTTGTTTATCTGGAAACCGATTGTAAAATCTATGCTGCTAATTATAATCTTACTGATGATTATAAGTTTAGGATATTGGGAATAACACTTAGTGAGATTAAGGCTGGTGACTCTGGACTGGTCAAACGTAGTGGCTTAATTAAGAATTCTGACTGGGAGTTGAATGCTGGCCAGGTATATTATCTGGAGATAGATGGTGATATAATAGAAAACACTCCAACAGAAGGAATAATTCTATCCCTTGGAGTAGCTTTTACTTATGATTCGCTGTCGATCAGGATCTGGCCGGGTTAATAAATTACAATAATAGTTAGCATAACGCCTGCTTTTATAGGGCGTTGTTGTTTTCCTTTTTATATTTTTTATTTAACCATCTAGTAAAATGTCCACTCTTATTTTCTCCAGCTACAAATCCTTCTGGAGTAACGGCTGTTTGTAAATTATCAGTTAGTAATTTTAAGGTATTATCATTCTTATCCAAAAATACTAATCCTGTCTCATTTATACAGTTAATAAATTTCATAAAGTTTGATTCTCGATCTTTAATAAATTTTATAAAATCTTTATCGATTTTTATTTGTCCCTTAATACATAATTCTTGTATTACTATAAACTGAGTCTCGTTTAAATATACTGGTTCCCATTGATTTGCATCCGTACCTTCTTCTAATTTTTCATCCTCTAAATTGATAAAATAATATTCCCAACCCTTCATTCCTTCTCTATTAATTGGTAACCCTCCCAAAAATGGATTAAGTTTTTCAACCTCCATATCTTCACCAAAAATAGAAGAATCAATCTTAAACTTATACGATAACCTTGTCCATATAACTTCTAATAACAGTAATAATGGATTATTTGAATAACTAGCTAAGATATTGTAATAATCACTATTTTTTATAGTACAATAGGGAATTCCATTTAATTTAACCAAGGAATTATTTCTTGCAATAACTAAATTTAGGAACTATATTTCCCTTCTTTATTAGTGATCTTCCCTGAAACGACTTTTAAATCTATGTCTTTAAAAATATCTTTAGTTAAGAACTCTTTATCCAATCCACTATTAATAATATCTTTTGTTAAACCTTCATACATTTCACCTATCATAGGACCATGCTTAACATCATGGTATTTCTGTATTTTCTCTAATTCTTTCTCTTTTAATTGAGTTAATAGTTCTGAAATTGTTTTTATCATAATATTCCTCCATTTAGCAATAATAAATATCATATCTGAGTTAACAGAGTTAACGTACCTTGGCCAGACTTTCTGAATGAATATGGATAGAACTATAGTGAAGCTTAAATCCCATGTTATATGCTGTAACAGCCGTTAGTTACGATTAGCTTTTCTTTTATTATTTCTTAATTTTGATGCTTAAACTTTAGAAAAGACTTCTATATGGTTTCCTTCAGGATCTTCGAACTCAAATACTAAATTATCCTGGATTTTAGTTAAAGGAAAAACGATCTTTAAATTACGGTCTTCTATCTTTTCTTTTGTTTTCTCAGCATCATCAACTTCAAAACTTAATAAACAATTATCTCCATACTTTACTTCTTCACTCTCGTTATTATGATCAAATAAGAAAAGGCGGAATCCATCTACATCAAAGAGATATAAACTCTCACCTTTCTTAGCTGCTGATCTTTCTAAAAACCACTCATAAAAATTTATTGCTCTATCAATATTTTCTACAGCTATGTAAGCAGATTCTAATTTAGGTTTCATAGGTTGTTATCCTTTCTGCTGAAGATACTCTTTACTTGCAATACAGGCTGTTATTGCATATAACGTTCCTGGAATTTGCGCTCGTGCCTGGTTCCACAGGAACTGGCGTAAAGCTTGCTTTTTCGTATCTATGATTGGTTAGTCTGCAAGCTTTATGACAGAAGGCATGGCGCCAATCCCATGTTAATTGAAGTTACCATACAACACTTATTAAAATAATTAATTATTATCTTTTTTCATGTATCCATATTCATCAATTATTTGTTGTTTTTCATTTTTAGTCTTAGCATTATTTGTTAATCTTTCTAGAAGTCCAGGCTTAAGAAACATTACATCTTGATCATAGTAATAGCTAGTAATAAAGTCATTACTCATGTCAATTGTTTTTTGTATTTCATTAAGAGAATCTATATTAAAATGAATTACAGTATCATCCCCAGAATTATCATCGTACTTAACAAAATATTCTTTAAAATCACCTGGTATTGATTCAATATAATCTACGACTTTTTTGAATTCTGCAATTATATATGCCTGAAATGTTGTATCATTATGACCTTTTTTATACATCGTTTTGTTTATTTTTTCAAATAATATAGTAAGTTTGTGAACATGTGGAACATTTACATTACTAATTGACAAATAAGCTTTACCAAAGACTTCAATATAAAATAAAACATTGTGAAATAATGCTGGTGTTAATTTGCTTAAATATCCAAATTGATATCCATCTACATCCTTCATGAATTCTTTTACTGCTTTCAGCTTCAGTTAATGATAAATTACTCTCATTAATTTTTACCTCTAAATCATTTTCATAATCTTTTTTATAAATTAAATTTAATATTTCTACCTCTATTCTACTTAAATTATCAGTCATTCTTTATCTATCTCCTTATACTTAAAATATTATAATTATTATTTTACATTCCAAAAATCATCAAATATATTATAATCAACTTCATAATATTAATATTAAGATATTCCTTCATATTGTTTTCTTTTGATAAAGTTTCATTAATTTTAATAGCTATATCTTCAATATACCTATTATGATAGTTTTTAGAATAATACACTTTGTTTAATTTTGCTTTTAACTTTATTTCAACAAGATTAGCCTTTTTATCTTTTAAACTAATATTATCCATTTCTGTTTTTTAAATATATATCCTCTTACTTGGTAATTATAAGACCAATCTTCTTTGATATTTTAATAACAAATAATATTTTTGTTCCTCAATTTTAACTTCTCTTAATTCTAATAATTGAAAATTATCTATACCAAGACTATATTCCACTGAATCTTGAAGTATATCATAATCATTTGACATATACTTAGGTATTCTATTTTTTCTACTAATCCAATTACTACTTGGACTTTTCATCCATCCTGTAACATTTTCTATCTTACTTATCTGATCACTTATTACAGGTAATTGAGGCTTTTCTCTTTCAAATGCATTACTAATTCCAGATAACAAAAACACTATCAATATAACAAAATATATTTTTTTAATTGTTATTTCCCCTTGAATTTAATATTATTTTTTTAAACAATAATCCTGCCTTGCTTGCCATTTCGTCTAACGTCCCGCAGGTTAGCGACGTCCCGATCAACGCTCCCAACTTATAATCAAAACTACCATCTCACATAAGTCATCCTCACTTTCATCGATGCTCACAACTGAGATGTCGTTAACCTGCTGTTATGCGAAGCACTTGACTTTTTCAACCATATATTTTGGCAATTATTTCGGGAATTTCTTTATGCTCTTCAACCCATATTACATTTAAACCTAACTCTTTAAAAAATTCTTCTTGTAATTTTCTATTAACAAGATCAAATTTTTCAATATTATCTACATCTAAATCACCCTTTTTTTTAGCTTTTTCTGAAATAGATTTCATTTTTAATATAACATAATGCTTACATAAATCACTATCCTCTTGTTTTCTCATAGCTATATCTAATAATCTTCTTAAATTAGGATCAGTAACAGATAATCCAATCATTAAACAAGTATTTTCTCTTAAATAATTTAATTGTATCAAATTAGACCAATTATATGAATCTAACATCAAGTTATGATATTCTTCTTCTGAAAAAACTAATAAACTTTCGGATATATTCTCATAATCTTCTCGATTTCTTGGCAAAAAACCATGAACATGATATATACCTAGTTCATTTTTAGTAGGAATATCCGATTCCCTATATATAGACCTATATTTTATTCCTAACTTTTCAAAATTATATTCCAATAAATCATCAAAATTATATGTTACAACACTACGTACTCCAGTCCCATTCCTAACTGGTAAACACAAACGTGAAATTTCTTCTAATAATGAAGAGCTATTAATACAATTTTTATATAAAATCTCATTTGTTAAATCAAGAAAGACATCTTCTAACCCACTTCTAATATATCTAGCTTGTAATAATGGTGATTCTCCATTCATAGTCTTTAAATTCTGAACGATAAACTTTTCCTGATTTTCTGTTAAATTAATTTCATAATCAGAAAGCTTATTACTCATTAAAGACACTAATAAATCAGAAACTAGATTATCCCAAGTTGGAATTTTAGCATCTTTTGAAATACCTGCTCCTAAGAACACTACTAAATCATCTTCATTAAACCTTTGACGTAGATCTTCTATATGTTTTTTTCTTTTTACTTTCCAATCATTAGAGTCTTTTTTTATACTTTCAGAAAAAGTAGAATTAAAAATTAATTTTGAAATATTAGTTTTAGTTTCTATAACTAATTCAGGGTATTTTTGATATAATTTTTCAAGATTAGTTATATCCCAAATAAAAACATTAACATTTTGGTTGTATAATTAATGTTGTGAAGAAAAAACTGTAAATCTAAAAATATCTAAATAAAAAAGGCATTTGCCTGGCTCCGTTGAATTAAATAGTTACAACACCAAAAATTCAATAAAGGAGTCAAGCAAATGCATAATAATCTTATCACAGATTTAATGGATTTACCAGACCTAGTTGCAACAGATTTAATTAAAACGGAGGAATATTTAGTTTTTGTAGCTGACTATAAAATAGATCATGTTAAATGTCCTGTCTGCGGCAAAAAAGCAGAAAAGATTCATGATAGAAAAACTCAAATGATTCAGGATACTTCTCTTCGAGATAAAAAAACAGTTATTAGACTTGAAAA
>NZ_FOTI01000038.1 GCF_900114545.1 Halanaerobium salsuginis | reverse complement strand
AAAGTATAATGAAGTTCCAAAGCACAAGCACAAAAGAGCCCTCGTGCTTACAGCACGTAAATTTGTCCGCCTCGTTTTTGCTCTGCTAAGCAAAGGCGAAATATATCAACCACGGAGGTAGATAATTATTGCAAATTAGTCTGTTTACTTTATTTTCTATCAGAACTATTATTTAGTCATGGGCTGAATTGATAAAAATTACTATTCAGGCTAGGCGGATAGAACTATGCCTAATTTGACCGTTTTCAGCCAAATAAATTAAATTATTTTCTTTTTTCCTCTTGACATCTTACCGTATTACTTATTAGTTTAAAATATTAATTATCTTACTATATTTAGTTCCTGCTTACAATTAGCACAAACTCCTTTAAAATTAATAAAATGATTTTCAATTATAAAATCATAATCATCTCTTATTTCTGCAATTAATTTATTTAAATTTTCACTTTCCAATTTAAAAATATTATTACAATGTTTACAGACTAAATGACCATGAATTTCTTCTGTACAGTTAAAACAAACCTGATATTTAATAACTTTATCTTTAATCATCGCTTTCTTTAAAAGGCCAATTTTTTCCAGGACATCAATTGTTCTATACACTGTTGCCAGACAGAGATCAGTATTTTCAGACTTTAAATAATTAAATATTTCTGTTCCAGTTAAGTATTTTTTTGGTGAGTTTAATAGTTTCTCGCAAATAAGCTGTCTCTGTTTAGTAAAATGATAACCATTTTTAGAAAAAAGCTGTTTTAATTCAGTAAATTTAGCTTCATTCAAG
The DNA here is from genome assembly GCF_900114545.1 of Halanaerobium salsuginis. Lineage (GTDB taxonomy): Bacteria > Bacillota > Halanaerobiia > Halanaerobiales > Halanaerobiaceae > Halanaerobium > Halanaerobium salsuginis. Next base: position 24,712 of record NZ_FOTI01000038.1, on the reverse strand, counting down.
CTAATCATCCCCCATAATTAGACTTAACCTCTTAATTTTATCTAATTAATTTGTACTGCCTTATGAGTACAGCTAATTAGATAATTACAAACTTATAATAAAAATAGTTACTAGCAAATTATAAACAGCTATCCCAGTTAACCAGCAATTAATTCCTGGTCTGCACGCTCTTTTTTAAAGTCTATGTAACGCTGACATTGTTTCAAACGATCATAACCAAGCATAATACCTAAAATAAAGTCTTCTTCTGCTGTATATTCTGTTAAATCATTTTTATCAATTTTTTTAATTACTTCAATACAATGATCATCACCAAACAAAATATTTATTTTTTTATCACTAACCTGATAAATTAAATAGGCAATATTTTTGTTGTTAAGTCTTTTTAACATAAGTTTTTTATTGTCCGGGTGGGTTGTGTGTAAAATCAAATTGCGCAATCCTTTTTCATATTCATAAAGATGATGACAAAATACATCCATTAATATTCACTCCTCAATTAATTATTACAGACTGGGCTGCCTGTAATAAAAAAGCAGCCCAGTTATAATTAATAATTTTTTTATAGTAAAACTTGATCCTTACCAAATTATAAAATTAAAATAAATCAACAGTCCAGGCAGCTACTTTTTCTTCAGTCAGCTCAGGATGGTTTTGATCATCAAGTACAAGCCCAACAAACTTACCATCCACTACAGCAAGTGAGTCATCAAAATCGTAATCATCAGTAGCTGTTGTGCCTACTATTTCTGCTCCCTGTTCAACAGCAACATTATAGATAATTCCAATTGCATCAACAAAAGTATCAGGATACATATTTTGATCTCCTGTACCTAGTAAAGCTACCTTTTTACCGCTTAAATTAGTGCTTTTTACAACTTCTATAAATTCGGCCCAATCATCTTGTAATTCACCCAGTCCCCAGGTTGAAGAAGCAAAAATTATGTTTTCATAATTTGCCAGATCTTCTTTTGAAGCAGCTCCAGCATTATAAAGATCTACCTCATAGTCTGTAAATTTATCCTTTAAACCTGCCACAATTTCTTCTGTAATACCAGTAGTACTTCCATAAAAAACTCCTATTTTTGCCATTACAATCTCCCTTTCTTTATTTTATATTTATTAGTTTGCAGTGCTTAGTCAGGCTGCCTTACTGCTCTCTGCTGAGCCAACTAATTTAATGCAAAATTTATAAATTTAAATCCAACTTAAGTTTGAAGTTTAATAAATAAAATTAATTTAAACAAGGAACTCTGTTTTCTAACTTTTTGTAAATAGATGACCAACTACGGCGGGCATAAATAACATCAATATCATTATCCTTTGCCTCCTGTTTAACTTTGTTCATAGCAGTATGATGTATATAATCTGTCATGACTAAAATCATATCTACTCCAATTGGGATTTGAAAATTACGAAATTTAGATTTTTTACGCCCGGAAAGATGAGTTATCTGAGAAAAGCCTAATGACTTAACATTTTTTTTAATTGATCCCAAATTATCTGCTCCAATTATCATCAATGACATTATAAATAAACCTCCTTTTATACTTTAGAATGATTCTCATTCTCAATTAATTAACTAATTATATTTTACACGTGATCCTGCTCTGGGTCAAGTTCATCGTAATAACCACAACATTGATGTTCTCCCTGTCCATCTCCACTACAACTATGCTCATTATTATTATGGCTGCCACAACTGCAGCTTGAGCAACCTGCTTGCAAAAATATCTGTCTATATAATCTACGGCCTGTATAAATTAAACTAAAAATTAAAATCGCTGCTACAATTAACTTATCCATTTTTTAACTCACCTCTCTAATTAATTTTTCTGCATGTTTATCGCCAGCCATAATTCTAACTGCCAACCAGCGAGCAGAATAGTTAGTAAACCTTTTATCTGCTTTAAAATAAGCAGTTAACTCTTCTAGATCAGCCTCTAGTTCAGGACTATATTGAATAATTTCTGCTTCTGGTCGAGAATATTTTTTGATATTATAGTAAACTTCTTTAATCATTGCTTTAATTTCAGTTTTACCTTTTGCCTGTTTAGCAACTGCTTTTACAACAGGAGTATTTAATTTTTGACTTAACTTCTTTAAATCAATTTTAATTTTTCTTTTGTCAACAACATCCATCATATTTAAAACAACTATTACTGGTAAACCAATCTCTAAAAGCTGTAAGGTTAAATTGAGACTTCGTTCTAAATTTGAAGCATCAATAATATTTAAAACAAGATCTGCCTGACCAGATAGCAAATAATCTCTAGCAACTGTTTCTTCAATACTGTAAGAGCTAAGACTATAAGTTCCTGGCAAATCAACCAGCTTGCCTTTGTCATCACCTATCTTTAAATAACCTGTCTTTTTTTCAACTGTTACACCAGGATAGTTAGCTATATACTGTCTAGCACCAGTCAATAAGTTAAACATTGTAGATTTCCCCGAGTTAGGCTGTCCTGCCACTGCTACTGTGATTTCAGCCATTAACTACCACCTCAATATACCGGGCTTCTTCATGCCTGATACTAATATTGCTATCTTTTATTTCTAATTCAACTGGATCAACTAGTGGAGCATTTCTAACTACGGTAAATTCATTGCCAGGAATAAATCCCAAATCCATAAGACGTCTCCCTGATGCCCCCTGAAGAAAAATATTAACTATTTTACCTTGATCACCTGGCTTTAATTTATTTAAACTTATCTTTTCCATCTTAATTCCCCTTTATAATTTTTAACTAATTTTTATTTTTAACCATGATCTGGGCCGCAATTCTCTGCCCCAGTGCAATTTGCTGATCTTCAGTAGCTAGTAAAAAGGGCCCTGGATTACCAGCAGTTACAACCTCGATTACTGTCCCACTATTTAAACCAAGATCTTCTAAGTGACGTAATAGCCCCCTGCCATAGCTTTCATTTGCAACTATTTCTGCTCTATGTCCCTGCCCAAGCATTGTTAAAGGGAAAACATTAGCTGTCATTATCTCACCTCATTTATACACAACTTATTAAAACCAAAATTCAAGTTAAAATAAACAATCATCCAAATAACTAACTTTCATAAACTGCTTTTGTTTTGAACAAAGCCATAGTCAGCATAAAAACAATTGCCAGTAGGTAAAATGCTCCCATTGCCTGAATTCCAGATAAGTCAAAATAACTGCCTCCACTGAAAATTAACACTCCCGAAATGAAACCTAATCCAATAGGATAAAGTAAAGCAAATAACATCCACTTTGTACTTCCTGTTTCCTGTCTTACTGCAACTAAAGTCGGAATACAGGGTGGATAAAGAGCCATAAAAACCATCATTGCCAGGGCATGTAGAGCAGTCCAGCCAGATTGGCCTAATCTATTTTCTAATTTTTCGCGAGGATTTTCTGTCTTATAAATTGCTCCCAGAGTCGCTACACTATTTTCCTTAGCAGCTAGTGAACTAATCAAAGCCATATTAATCTTCCAGTCAAAACCAGCATAAGTTGAAACTGGTTCTAAGTAATAACCTAACTTACCCATTACACTGTTAGCCATATTTTGGTTATTAACTTCAGCTCTTAAAGTTTTACGACTGCGATCAAATAACCTGTATTGCCTGAAAACTTGAGCAGCATTACGATCACTCTGCCATTCGCCATTTTCTTGATAACGCCCACGATTAACTATTTTATAGAAAAGTAAGTTTTTTGCTTTGTATTCAGTCTGGACTTTAGCTAAACTGTTTTCTCCCCCGGCGTTTAATTTAGCATTATTATAACTATTATTATAATTAATAAATGACTGCAGTTTTTGATCATTATTTAAAGCCTGCTGATAAGCAGGATACTGCTCAATTTCTTGATAAAATTCATTTTGAGCCGTTGCTATTTCTGAACTATAAGCTGCTTTTTGAGCTGCATTAATGCCAGGATAATTAATTAAGAAAAATACAATTACCATTACTACTGCAACTACTGTAGTAATCTTTTTAAGAAAAAGCCAGAGTCTTTCTAAACTGCGTCTGGCTACTCCTTTTAATGTTGGCAAGTGATAAGCAGGCATTTCCATAACAAACGGTGAAGATAATTTATGTTTTAGAACAGTTAGGGAAAGTATTTTACTAATTCCCAGAGCTATAAAAATATTCACTGTTGCTATAAAAAACATCGCCTGTGGTTTAAAATCACTAAAAAACATAGATACCAGTAAAATATACAGAGGAGTTTTAGCCAGACAATTCATAATTGGAGCGATTAAAATGGTAGCTAATCTTGCCTTTTCGTCTTTAATTCCCCGGGTAGCCATTACACCAGGTACTGCACATCCCCCTACAAAAAGCCCACTTAAAACAAGTGGAAAAACTGACTGACCATGTAATCCAAAACGTCTAGCAACTCGATCCATAATAAAAGTAACTCTAGGTATATAGCCAATATCTTCTAAAATTGCAATTAAAGTAAATAGAATTAAAAAAATTGGAATGTAGTTTAAAATAGCCAGCACACCATCGACAACACTAATTACTAAAGATCTTAAAACTGGATCAAAAAGCAGACCTTCGCCTAGCAGCCAGGATACTATCAATCCCTTTAAAGATGATAAATAAGGCCAGGTATAATTTGTTATTTCATAACCCTTTACTATACTTAATTCATATAGCAAGTAAATAATCCCCAATAGAATTAATGGACCAAAAAATTTATGTAAAATTATTTTATCAGCCTTTTTGCTTAAACTTTCCTGTTTTTCTGCTGGTTTCTCAACTACTTCCTGACAAATATCTCCAGCCTTTTTATAATAGGATTGAGCAAAATGGCTTTCCAACTCATAAAAATTTTCTGATTTAAATTTTTCCCTCTTTCGATCAGCAAAAGCTAAAACTTCAGTTAGACTATTAAATTTTGATTTCATAGCTACTATCTCCCTTATTATCAGAATCTGACTGGAACAGCCAGCTAACTGCTGACTTTTCCAGAACAGATTCTAGTTACAACCTAATTTAAAGTAATTTGATTACTGATTAGCTAATATTTAAATAAACAAAATAATGATTAGGATAAATTTAGTCAACTGGATGAGCTTTAATCCACATTACAGCTCCAATTTCATGATCTTTACCTTCAATTTGATCTCCTTCTAAAAGAGCTGCAAATCCCCACCAACCTGATTGGGGAATACCATAAGTAAAAACTCCATTCTGGTCTGCTTTAACAACCTGAGTTGGATGTGCTGGAGTCGGAAATTCAAAAGCTGCATTATTAATACCTGCATATGATTCAGCATTTAAATGTTCTACTTCAATCTCAGCATATGGGACTGGTTTGCCATCTTTTTTTATGATTCCCTGAAAAACATTACCAGTCCAAAGACCATATGGTCTAGTTAGTGGAATAATTTCTGCTTTTAAGCCTATTTCTTGATCCCAGTCAGAAGGCGCACCTAAACTGTTAACAACTACTTTTGTGTATTGAGTTATGTAAAGATCATCCATTGCTTCCCAATAAGGAGCTGGTTCTAAATAAAAAACAAAATCTCCAAATCCTCTAGTTTGATAACTAGTTTGATAAGCTGCTGCTCCATCAAAAGTAAACTCTTCTAAAGTATCGAGCAAATCCTGCTTTTTACCATGATGATAAACTCCAAATTGAGCAGGTTTTCCCATTTCCATAGTATGAGAAGCTTCAGCTGGATGGGTAAAAATCAGCTGTAAATCAATTTCTTTTTCATCAGCTGAACTAATCACATCATCAGAAGGCATAATCATTTGAAAATGAGCAGAAGCAGCTCCGCTAAAAGCTATAATAGCAGCCACCATAATTATTGTTAAGAATATCTTAGCTTTTTTCTGGTTAATATTATTCATTATTAAAATCCTCCTTTTAGTTATTAATAATTTAATTGATTATTTTTCAGAATCAGTTAAAACAGGACCATCCTCTACAACTTCATGGCCCGGGCCAGCATAGAAAACTACCTGATAGTCAGCAGCTGGTTTGGCAATAATAGCTTCACTAAAATCATCCAGCTGAGTTTTGTAAATAACTAACTTTTCTTCAAAAGTAGCTGGATCACCTGCTGGAACTTCTTCTCCAATCATTGCTAAATATTGATCTCTGGCAGCTGTATCACCAGTAAATTCTTTGTTTTCAAGCAGATAAATATCAGTTCCTGAAGCAGATGAACCATCAGAAAAACCTCCCTGAACATAAATTGTCCCATCATGATAATCCTCCACATATAGAATGGGAGTGTGAGCCAAAACAGGTTGAGCTAAAACGGCTAAACTTAATAAAACTAATAAAAAGACTAGCTTAGATTTATACATTTATATTTCTCCTTTTTAAGTATATTTTTAGGCTACCCTAAACTTTATTTAAAAAAATATGATTTTGATAATCATTATCAATTAAAACCAAAAATAAAGGTTAGCTGACTTTTAGGTTCACCTAACTTAAAAATATAATAACAGATAAAATAAAACTTTGCAAGTATAATTAAAGATTTTTTTTGTGATTTTTGCTAGCTAATTAGCCTGAGCTAAAATTAAATCACTTTAACTGCATAAATCACTCACCTGATAAGATTTATCAATTACTTTTTCTAAAAGATTTTTATTATGCGAAACAATTAAATAAGGCTGCTGAATAGTATTTAAAATGGCAATCATTCTTTCAACTGTAATATTATCTAGACTGGCGAAAGGCTCATCAAGTAACAGCAAGCGGGGCTCCATAGCCAGAACTGCAGCAAAAGAAATAATCTTTTTTTCTCCCTGAGATAAATTATAAGTTATTTTATTTTGATAACCAGCCATCCCTACTAATTGAAGTTTAGTATCAGCTATAGCTAAAGCTTCCTGCTTAGTTTTACCAAGATTAAGTGGACCAAAGGCTATGTCTTCTACTACAGTCGGACAAAAGAGCTGATTATCAGGATCCTGAAATAAATAGCCGATATTTTGTCGAACTTCTAAAAAGTCTTGTTTATTTTTTCTGGGCTGAGAAAAAATTATTATTTCCCCAGCTTGAGGCTGCAGTAATCCCATAATAATTTTAAAAATAGTAGTTTTGCCACTTCCATTAGGGCCAATCAATCCTATCCGTTCTCCTGCGCTAAGCATAAAGTTAAAATTATGCAGTAATTCTTTTTCTTTACCATAACTAAAAGATATATTTTTTAATTCAAGCATTAACTTAAAAACCCCTTTTCCAGGAAAATTAAATAACTAATCCAGAATACACTTACAAGAGTAAACACAAACTCTCTTTTCCCAAGTATAAATTCATCTAACAGATAAATCTTCCCTTTATATCCCCGACAGAGCATAGCCTGGTAAATCTTATTAGAACGATCATAACTTTTAATTAATAAATAGCCTATTAAATAAGCATAAGTACGATATGTATGCAGACTAGTTTTAGCTGTAAATCCTCGTAATAAAATAGAATTATAGATATTTTTAAATTCAATTCTAATTACAAATAAATATCGATAAACAAAAAAGAACAGATAAATTAACTTATCAGGTAATTTGAAATGATAAAAGGCATGAATTAAATCTGTCATACTTGTGCTGGCAATTAAACTAATAAAAAGCAAAATAATTGTATTTGATCTAATAGTTATTGTTAGAGCATAAAAAATTCCCTGCTGATGAATAGCCAGTGGTCCCCAGTTAGCAATTACTTGCCCGGGATAAGTAAAGGGAATAAATAACCAGACCAATAAAACAAAGAAGTTCAAAACAAGTAATCTTTTCACTAAAGACTTTAAAGGTAATTTAGCAATTATAATCAATAATATAGCAGCTAAAAAAGCAGTTAACAACATCTGTAGATTACTGCCCAGAGCAACTATAAAAGAAGAAATTAAACAGATAATTATTTTACAGCGAGGATCTAATTTATGTAAATAACTATCACCAGCTGCAAATTTTTCTTCAAACATTTTTTTACCTCCAGCTTTTTATCTCGATTAAACTAAAAGCTAAAACACAAACTTATAATATAACATTAAGCTAAGTTAGGCAAATTAACTAAATGCTGTATTTACTAACAATCATAAAAAATAGAGCTGCTAAATTAGCAGCTCTATTTTAATAATTATTTTATTTTAATAGTCTAAATAGCTAGCTATTAAATTAAAGTTATGGTAATCAAGTTAAGCTTATTATTTTTCATCTGAATCAAAGTCAAAATCAAATGTTTTGCCACTGCTTACAGGACAGTTCTTATCACTGCAGCCAGGGCAGGGACTATCTGTTCCTTTTAGACCTCCATAAACTTTTTTACCAATATAAAAAACACTAGCTATAACTAAAACTCCAATAAATAAATAATCCATAATTACCTCCTTCAAAAAGTCCAATTAGAAGGGTAATATTAACTATAAATTAAACTTAAATCTATAGCAGATGGTCAGAACTTAATTAGCTTAATAACTATTTAAGCTCCCAGGCCAAGTAACATACCACCCTGATAGATAATAAAGGCAACTACCCAGGCCAGGACAAATAAATAACCAGCAGTAACTAAAGTCCATTTCCAGCTTTGTGTTTCTGATTTAATAGCACCCAGGCTGGCAATACATGGCGTATAAAGTAAGACCATAGCCATAAACGAATATGCAGCTAGAGGCGTAAATTGAGTCGCCAGAACTGTTCTTAATCCTGTTTCTCCTGCTGCATAAACAACACCGAGAGTTCCTACAACAACTTCTTTAGCCAGGATACCGAATACAAGGGAAGAAGCTGCCTGCCAACTACCAAAACCAAGTGGTTTAAAGATAGGTGCTACAAATCTACCAAAATGGCCAATAAAACTATTAGCAGAAGCGTATTCTACACCTAAAGGTAAATTAGCTAATACCCAGATTAAAACAACTACTGAGAAAATAATTGTACCGGCTTTTTTAAGAAAAGCACCTGTTTTTTCCCACATATGAATAAAAACACCTTTAGCAGTTGGAAATCTATAGGGAGGAAGTTCCATTACAAAATGGGATCTTTCTCCTTTAAATAGTAATTTGTTAAATACACCTGACATTACGACAGCCATTATTATACCTAATAAATAAAGTGAGAAAACCACTGTACTGCCATGATTAGGGAATAAAGCACCTGCAAATACTACATAAACAGGCAATCTAGCTGAGCAGGACATCAGTGGATTAATTAAAATCGAAATAATACGATCCCGTTTATTCTCCAGAGTTCTAGTTGCCATAATTCCTGGTACATTACAACCAAATCCAATTACCATCGGGATAAATGATTTACCATGTAAGCCTAACTTACTCATTACCTTATCCATAATATAAGCTGCTCTTGACATATAGCCACTGTCTTCTAAAATTCCAATTGCTAAAAATAACAAAAAGATATTCGGAATAAAGACCAATACAGAACCTACTCCGCCAATAATTCCATCTGTAATAAAAGAAGCAACCAGGGGAGAAGCACCTAGACCAGTTAATAAGCCACCTGCCCAGCCACCAATAACTTCAAAGAGAGTTTCTATGTAACCAATTAAAGGATCACCAAGTGTAAATGTAAATTTAAAAATAGCCCACATAACTACCAGAAAAATTGGGATACCCAAATATTTATTGGTTACCACTGCATCAATTTTATCTGACATATTTTCTGGTTCTTGACCAGCAGCAGGGGCTTTAACTGATTCAGTAATAATTTTATTAATAAGCTCATACTTTTTATCAATAATAATATTATCAAAATCATCTTTAGCTTTTAACTCCCGCTCAGCAATTAAACTCTTTATTTTCTTAGCTTTAGAACTGCCAACTTCTCTTTCTAGAAGTTTAACTGCTTCCGGATCATGTTCAATTAATTTGACAGCTGCCCAGCGATGATTTACTTGATTGGTAAAATCATATTCCATAAATAATTTAGCGATCTCAGTAATTAAATCCTCAATTTCAGCTCCATAATTAATTTCTAGAGCAGGTTCAGTTAAATCACGATTTTTAATAGTTTCTGCCAGCAGGTTTTCAATCCCCCTACCTTTGCTAGCTACTGTTTCTACAACAGGAGCTCCCAACATTTGACTTAACTTATGTTTATTAATTTTAATTCCCTTTTTTTCAGCTTCGTCTGCCATGTTTAAAACTGCTACTAAATCAACGCCCATTTCTAGAAGTTGAATTGTAAAATATAAATTCCTCTCCAAATTAGCAGAGTTAATAATATCCAGAACTAAATCATACTGCCCAGCAGTTAAAAAATCTCTTGCTACAACTTCATCTTCAGAATATGCTCCCAGAGAATAAGTTCCTGGTAAATCAATAACTTCAAGTGCATATTCTTTATAAAAAGCATGTCCAGTTTTCTTTTCTACTGTTACTCCAGGCCAGTTACCAACATGCTGTCTAGAACCAGTTAATTCATTAAATAAAGTAGTTTTACCAGAGTTAGGATTACCAGCCAGAGCTATTTTAACTTCTGTTTCTTTTCTACTTGTTTTATTCAAAGCCATTTAATTTTCACACCCTTCAGTATCTACTATTACTTTATGTGCCATCCCTTTACCAAGTGCAATTCTATTATCACCAATTCCGACAATTAAAGGGCCACCAGAGCTACGATATATTTTAACCTGTTTGCCACTAACAAAACCAAGATCATTTAATTTACCTTTTGCTTTTCTACCACCAACAATTTCTTTAATCCAGCCAGTTTCACCTGGCCTTAACATAGATAAAGGCATCAAATCTAGACCTCCCTTACCATAATTTCTTCTGCCTCTTTTTTACGTAAACTCAAGCTATAACCTCTTACCTTCACTTCAATCGGATCACCCATGGGAGCCTTACCTTTAACTTCAATTTTTGCTCCTCTATTCAAACCCATATCCATTAACTTTCTTTTAAGAGCTCCTTTAGATGTTAATTTTACTACCTCTACTGTAGAACCAACTGCTAAATCATTAAGCATTACTTCTTTTGCTGCCATACCGTCTGCTTCCTCCTTTTTAGCTAAAATTGCAAGTGCACAACTTTGTTCAGTCAAGTGACCATTGGCCAGTAAAAAGTCTACCATAGCCTTAAATGATTTCTGACTAAGGTCATGTTCAATGGCACAGGCATCTCGGTCAGCTGTTTCAGGATCAATACCTAGTATCTTTTCTAAAAAAAGATAAATGATCTGATGAGTACAGTCGATCCTTTCTGCCCACTCCCTACCTGCTGCAGTTAATTTAATTGGCCCATATTTTTCCTGTTCAACCAGGCCCCTGGCACTTAGTCTATTAATACTTTCATTAACTGAAGATGCTGCCACTTCCATAGTTCTGGCAATATCTGTAACTCTAGCAGAACCATTTTGTTTAATTAAATTTAAAATTGTTTCCAGATAATCTTCCATAGACTCTGATAAGACAAAAGTTTCCCCCACATTAATTCCCCCTTTTCAGAGACTTAAAATATTTATTCAAAATCCAATTTAGGGTTACCTAAATAAATTCCAAAAAAATTTCAAGCTGCAAATTTAGTTGAAGATCATTTATGATTAAATTATTTTTTATTTTTATCTATAATTTAATTCAGTTTTGAAAACGATTCTCAACTTCATTTATAAATTATACAAAAAGTATGATGTTTTGTCAAGACTATTGTTAAATAATTTACAAAAAATAAAACTCCTTCTTTAAAAAAGGAGCTTTAAATATTTTTTAATTAATTTTTAATTTATTTCTAAAACTTTTTTAATCAATAACTGCTAAACTATATATTGTAGACAACAGAGAAAATTGTAAGATTATGTATCATTTTTTTAAACTGATTGCTTAGTTCCAGGCAAAACTAAACAATCAGTTTCAAGATAGATTAAAGCAATAGTTATTTTTCTCCTTTTTACCTGCTCTTTTAGAGCAGGTTTTTCAATTTATCACTACTATTTAGTTAAAAAATCAGCAATAATGATTCCATAAGCCTGAGCAAAATTTTTAATATCTGCTACTTTTACTCGTTCATTATAAGAATGAATTCCATCTAATTCTGCAGGACCATATTGGATAGTAGGAATACCATTATTACGGAAATAACGAGCATCACTGGAAGCCCACTGAAAAGTTGGAGTTGGCTTAATACCAGTTAACTTTTTAGCTGAATTTAAAACTGACTGTACAATTTCTTTTTCAGGTAGTGTATAATTAGCCTGACTATTCCAGCGCAAATGTTCTATCTCAACTTTAATCTCTTCTTCAGCAAATTTAGCTTTTATCCAGTCCATAACTGCTGCTGTTTCCACTCCAAAAGGAAGCCGCAGATCAATCTCTGCTTCACAATAATCAGGTATTTTATTTAATTTATCACCACCTCTAATTACTCCAACATTAACAGTTACATGATCCAGGACTCTTTCTACTCCCACTACACCTTTGTTTTTTTGTAAATAATCTTTCGAATCTTGCAAAATAGCTGTTATTTCAGCTGGCATTTCCCAATCAACCTGCCAGACTTCATATAAAGCTGTAATTGCCCGATTCATTTCTAAAATTGCATTATTATTAATTGCAGGTGATAAACTACCATGGCCCGGAATACCGCGAGTAATCAATTTAAGCCAGCAGGATCCTTTCTGGCCAATAGTAGGATCTTGCCGGGAAGGCTCTGCAATTAAGCAGCCATCTGCGGTAAATTTTTCAGCTAACCAACCACTACCCCAATGCCCTCCAGATTCTTCATCACTAACCAGCATTAAAATTAATTTTCCAGGTAAATCATCCAACTTAGAGGCAGCTACAAAAGCGGATATAATCCCTGCTACACCAGCCTTCATATCACTTGCTCCTCTACCATAAAGATAGCCTGACTTAATTTGACCAGCAAAAGGAGCTATCTCCCAGCGAGAATTATCACCAGCTGGAACTACATCAAGATGACCATTTAAAATTAAAGTTCTGCCAGGTTTATTTCCTTCTAATTCAGCCAGTATAACTGGCCAATTTTTCTTATTTGATCTAATCTCACATTCAACACCATTGGCTTTTAAATAATCAACTACAAAATTAATTATTTCTTCCAAGTCTCCAAAAGGATTTTCACTCGGAATTTTGATTAATTCCCGGGCCAGATCAACTACTTCATCAGGATCAATCAAATCCTTAATTTTTTCTTCAAGTTCAGTTAATGATTCCAAAAAAAACATCTCCTTTAAAAATACTTAATAAACTTTTAACTACAACTTTACCAATCAGGCCACAGCAGATTTTTTAAAGATCCCGGGCCATTCTAGGATCAAGCGCATCACGCAAACCATCACCTAAAAAATTAAAACCTAATACAGTTAACATAATAGCCAGACCAGGAATAGTGGCTATCCACCAGGCGAAACTAATATAAGCTCTTCCATTAGCAATTAAAGCCCCCCACTCGGGATAAGGAGGCTGAACTCCAAGCCCTAGAAAACTAAGTGAAGCAGCCCATAAAATTGCCGAAGGAACATAAAGTGTAATATATACAATTACTGGTGCCATCATATTAGGAGCAATATGGTGAGCAATAATCTTAAAATCACTGGCTCCTAATGCCCTAGCAGCTGTAATATACTCTGATTCGCGCAGTTTTAAAACTTCTGCTCTAACAATTCTGGTAAACTGTGTCCAGCCAACAGCCCCAATCGCAATAATTACATTCCAGAGTCCCCCTCCCAGTGCTCCTGCAATAGCCAATGCCAGAACAAGAGCTGGAATAGCCAGCATAATATCTACAAATCGCATAATTAAACTATCTATCTTGCCACCATAATAACCAGCAACAAAGCCTAGCACAGAACCAACTACCGCTACAATAACTACTACCCCAATGCCAACTAACAGTGTATAACGAGCTCCATAGGCTACTCGGCTAAAAAGATCTCTTCCCAGATCATCTGTACCAAAAGGATGATCCAGTGAAGGTGGTTGTAATAGATTGTCATAATCCTGAACAGTAGGATCATACGGAGCAATCACAGGGGCAAAAATAGCAATTAAAACTACTCCAATAATTATCAAAGCACCTATAATTGCAAGTTTATTTCTTTTAAAAATTCGCCAGAATTGCCCAGAAGCAATTACTTCCTTTTCAGCTACTTCTATCTCTACTTGCTGCTTAGCTTCTTTTTTACTAACTGACATAAAAACCCTCCTAATTATAGCGAATTCTGGGATCAAGAAAAGCATAAGCAAAATCAACTATGATATTTGAAATTACAACCAGGATTGCAATTACTAGAACAACTCCCTGTACTACTGGATAATCTCTTTTCATAATTGAATCTACTAGCAATCTTCCCATACCAGGCCAGGCAAAAACAGTTTCAGTAATAACTGCTCCCCCAAACAACCAGGGAATTCTTAATCCAAGTAGAGTAACTACGGAGATTAAAGCATTGCGGAAAGCATGTTTTAAAACAACTGTATACTCTTTTAACCCTTTACTTCTTGCTGTTCGAACGTAGTCTTCATTGATTATTTCTAACATATTAGATCTAATCATTCGCATAAAAAGAGCAGCCGGAGGAAGTCCTAAAGTTAAACTCGGCAAAATTAAATATTTAAATCCTTCCCAGGTCCAGATTGCTCCTCCTCGACCTGAAACCGGTAACAGCTTAAGATTAATACTGAAAATTATCATAAAAATTAAACCAAGCCAGAAATAAGGCATTGAAACCCAGAAAAGAGCAAAAATTCTAGCCACCTGATCAAAAAATGTATAACGCTTAACAGCCGAAATAATACCAGCTGGAATTGAAACTACTAAAGTAATTAGTAAAGCAATTGTTGTTAATTCAAGCGTAGCCCAGACTCGTTCATTAATTAGTTGAATAACTCCACTATGAGTCCTAATTGAAAGTCCCAGATCACCATGCAAAGCATTGATTAACCAGTGGAAATATTGTTCAACAATAGGTTTATCAAGTCCTAATTCCTGCCGCTTTTGCTGCAGCATATCAGCAGTAAGATTAGTCCCATAAGTCAATTTTACTGGATCACCAGAAATATGCATCAAAGAAAAAACTAAAATTGTTACCCCCAAAAGAATCGGAATAATTAATAAAGTACGCCGCAAAATATATTGAAACATTTATCTAAACCCTCCAAACTAAATAAAAGATTCAGAGACAGCCTTTCTGAAAACTGCCTCCAAATTATTAGCTACTAGCTATTCAGCTTCTCTTTCTATTACTATTACTCTTTATGCAGCAAAAGTGCTCTCATCAGAGGTGGCCACCAGGGATGAGTTAGCATCTCATCAACACCAACTACATCATCTTTAGCTACAAAAATATTTGAATTAGAAACAAGTGGTACCCAGACACCAGATTCAACAACTGTTTTTTGAACCTCATTTAAAGCTTCAGTTCTTTCAGCAAGGCTCATACTGCTCCCAGCTATCTCAATATTTTTATCTAACTCAGGAGTTGACCACTGTCCATAGTTACTAGAACCAATTCCACTACTGTGAACTAAAAATCTCAGATAAGGTTGACCAAGCCACCAGGTATTACGGAAAATCCCAATATCATAATCTCCGGTTTCTGCTCGATCATAGGTTGCCCCTACTTCAGCAGTCTCTAGATTAATTTTAATCCCAATTTTAGCTAACTGAGCCTGTACAATTTCTCCAGCTTTGCGCCATTGATCAATATTAGAAAAAGTAATTAGGGTTAGTTCTAATTTCTGACCGTCTTTTTCTCTAATTCCATCACCATCATTATCTTCCCAACCTAGATCACTTAATATTTGTTTTGAAATTTCTGGGTCATATTGATAGGCAATATTTTTAACACCAGGCCAGTAACCAATCGTAGCCTTATTAATTAAACCATCAATTTTTTTGCCAACTCCAAACCAGGCTGCTTTAGCAATTTGTTCTTTATTAACAGCATGAGCAACCGCCAGCCTCATATCTTTATCTTTAATAACTGATTTCTGCATATTCATCGCTAAATACTGCACACTATAAGTTGGAGCAGTTTCTACTCGTAAGTCTGGTTTTGATTCTAAAACCTTAACTGAACTGGGGGGTACATCAAATGTAAAGTCAACATTACCGGCCATTAGTTCAGCCATCATAGTTGCATCTTCTGGTACAACCCGGAAAATCATTTGAGCAGACTTAGCTGGACCAGGATTACTAATAAAATCAGGTGCATGATTGTAGTCATCAAAACGACTCATTACTATACGATCACCAGAAACCCATTCGTCTAGTTGAAGGGGGCCAGTCCCAATTAATTCTGTCCGGCCAATTTTTTCAGCCTCTGTATTAGAAAGCCATTCTTCAGGCATAATACTAACATGAGCATCAGCCATATGATAAAGAGCCAGCGGCTTAGCAGTTTTAAAATGAAAAACAACCGTATATTTATCTGGAGTATCAATCTGATAAATACCTCCATTTTTAGCTGGTAAATAGTTGGCCAGAGGTGACATAGCAAAATATCTTTCATAAGAAGCCTTAACATCAACAGCTGTCAATTCAGCACCATTGTGAAATTTAATTCCTTGTTTTAAATTAACTGTCATCTTCAGACCATCATCTGACCAATCATAAGACTCTAATAATAATGGAATAACATTATAATCTTTGTCAAGAGTAAATAAAGGCTCAACTACATGGCTTAAAATCATATAAGAATGAAATCTAGTTGTCTGATTAGGATCAAGTGTGTCAGGTTCTTCACCAATCCCGACTATAATCTTGCCATTATCTGCTGCTGCGGAAAAGGAAAGTACTACCAAAAATATTAATAAAAAAACTATAGTTTTTTTCATTTTTTTCTCCTCTCTACTACTTACTAAAATTTAAAATATGTTTTAATTTAGCATTATCCTACTCCAAAACAATTTTTATTTTACAAGTCTTTTTAATCACCTCCTAGCTAATCGGATCTATTTAAGTTAAAATTTAAATGAATTCTATTTTAGATAATTCAGACAAAACTAAAATAATCCTTTAATAACTAAAGCTGCCATTTCACGAGCTAAAACAACTTGTTTACCTGTTAAATGAGCTACTTCTTTTTTCATTTGCTGATTATATCCCATACAGTCCAGATAAATAATAGGGGCTGATTTGTCTTTTAATTTAGCAGCTGCTTTAGCTAGAGCAAAATTATTTTGATGATTCTGATAGGGAGATGCTGCTGTTACTTCTGCATTAATCCCCAGATCTAGCCAATTTTGTTGAGCAAGCTCTATTTGTTCTCTTTTGGGAACTATAACTGCTAATTCTTTTTGCTGCCAGATTAGATTTTTAATTACACTGTAAAGCAGCGGCTGCGGCTGAATGAGAAAAGCTGAACTTGTTAAAGCACTAAATTTACCAGTACATAAAAGAAGAACTATTTCGAAATTCTGACTGGCAATCAGTTCTAGTTTCTGCTGAATCAACTTAACAATATGCCTTTCAGCTAGTTTCACTTCAGCTCCATTGCGAAGTCTAGATACTAAAACCTGGTCTGTTGGCCCGGGAGAAAATTTATTTTCAATTTCTGTTAAAGTATAATCATCAAGAGCTCCAAATTCAATTATTTGAATTTCATCCCCCAGATACTGCTGTAATTCTGGTACCAGGTCAATGCGGGGTGATTGACCAATGGTAATGGTAGCCAGTTTTTTTTGAACTGCTGCCAAATCAGTTCAACCCGGGAGTTTGAAATTTTTTCAGTGAACCATAAAGATGTTCAAGTTTTTTAAATTCCTGCTGATCATAAAAATCGCATTGTCTGCTGGTAAAATATTTAGCCACTTCTACCACAAAACGGCCTGCAGACTCTATATCAGCAAAATGAGTTGCCCCACTAGCACAGCCAGCCACTGCTGTTTCAGTAGTAATAGCAACACCTACTACAGGAGCATCACTAGCTACTGCAGGTTGAAAAATACTATTAATATGATATAAATTATTACTATATGGTGTTATATCTTGCTGAGTTACTGGTATTACAACAGCTGCTTTGCCACTAACTGTCTCCATAATTGAAAGTAAATCTTCGCTAACTTTAAGTATATAACCTTCTTTAATTGTTGGGGAAATAGTAAAACCATTATAATTTAAAATTCTATTGCCTTTAGTAGTATCTATCGAAAGGATAGCTTCCATTTCTTCTAGCACTTCATGTTTGTTCATTGCTTCCATATCAATTGGAGAATCCATAAAAGGAACTGGTTTATGAGCTCTAGTTGGTGCATCAGGACAAACATGAGTTGTTATTAAAATATCCCCTGGCAGCTGATCACCTCGTTTATTCATCCGGGCCAGTTTTAAAGCTACCGCAAGAGCAGTTAATGCTCCATCTCCATCAGAAACAAATCCAGTCACCTCAGGTCTAGCTCCCAGACCGCCAAGTCTGCCAATAATCCCCAGAGTCGGAGCAGTATCATCATAGCCTTTAATCCTAATTTTTAAACCATCAGTGGAACCATTTTTCCCCTGAATACTTGTTGTCATTACTTCATCTGCCCCATTATTTCTTAAATACTCAGCCACTTCTTCTCCTCTGGCATTGGCTTTATCCAGCAGAGTATAAATATCAAGTACTTCCTGTAAAATCATCTACTTATTCACTCCCAAACATTATTTTCGCTGCCGTAAATCTTGTTGAAGATAAAGTCCTGCTGTAAGCAGAGGATCAATAACAGCTATTCCCAATTCAGCCGCTAGATCATCAGCTATCTCAAGGGCGCCCATTCCTGTACAGGCTAAAACTATAACTTCTGCTCCTGCTGCTTTTAATTCAAAAGCTAGCTGGTAAAGTTCTGCCTGACCAGCTTGAGTGGCAAAATCGTGAGTGTTTTTAACATTTTTTAAAAGACGATAAGCGAGCAAATTATCACCCAAAGTTTCTTTAACTGCAGTAAGTTGATAATTTCCCATACCAAGCACAGCTACTTTATTACTGTGTTTAAGTGCCTGACTAGCCGAAACTGCTCCTGCTCCTGCCACAGGTATAGTAAGTTTCTGCTGTAATTCAGTTAATGCTGGGTCAGCTGCACAGCTAATCAAAATAGCCTGATATTGATCAGCAAGTAATTCAGCCAATTCTATTATTTTAGGAATAGCTGCCTGATGACTTTGCTGATCATATATCCCATCAGGTTGATCAGGTATACAGAAACTATCAATATCAAATTGTGGATAATGTTCTGCCAAAATTTCAGCATGTTTATCTAAACCTGATTCTGAAGTTAATGTAACAACTCTAAGCAAAGCAATTTTTGTCTTTTCCATAACTAATCTCCTCACTTCGTAGCTAGCTTAAGTTAAAAGTCTACCTTTTTATCTTCTTTTTTTATTTTATTAAATTAAAGTAGTAAATTAAATAGGCATTTAGATAAATATTTTATATTTTTTTGTTCATTTAGCAATAAAAATACTGGATACATGGATATAATAGTTAAATAGCTCGTTTAAATAATCTGACTAATCTTAATTGCCAGATAAATATCAAGTAAATTATCACTATTATTTAAATCACGCCCCAATAGTTCAGAAAATTTCTTAATCCGATAGTTTAAAGAATTACGATGAATGTTTAATTCTGCTGCTGCTTGTGTTTTATTGCCCAAATTATTTAATAAAACATCTACAGTTTCAAGTAATTCTGCCCCTGATTCATCTAAAGCTGGGCCTAATATTTCTTGTCTAAATTCTTTTAAAACATCATAATTATCAAGTTCAACTAATATTTTAAAAATTCCAAGTTCATCATAGTGATAAACTCCATTTTCTCGATAAATTTTCTTGCCTATTTTAATAGCTTGAGAGGCTTCTTTATAGCTTTGCCTTAATCCTTTTATTTCTGGATAAAAATTACCAATTCCGATTGAAATCATTATATCCGGAATGTTTTTAACAATTAACCGGCGAATATGTCGGGCAAAGCTAAGACTCTTTTGCTGATTCTGTTGCTTAGTCTTTAAATTCTGACAATTATAAAAAATAATCAAAGAATCACTTTGATTAATTAAAATAGGATCTTTATTTTCCATAACCATTTCCCAGCGAACAATTTTTTTGATTTCTTCTTTAACTGCCTGAATATGACTTTCATCTTGATATTCAAGATTTAAATAATAACTTTCCAGATCATCAATATCAATCACTATTGTTAAATAGTCTTTTGTCAAGTCCCAGCCTAAATAACTAGCCCTTTTAGCAATTGTTTTGGCAGAAGAATAATTATTCTGCAATAGATCATTTAAAAGTTCAGTCTGCATCCTTTTTTCTGTTTCACTTTGCCCTTTCTCTTTTAACATTTCGAGAGCAATAACAGTAGCAGCATGTTCTACTGCTCGATAGTCAATTGCTTCTATTTTGCGATCTGGGCTCTCAAAAACTGAAATATAACCATAGATATTGCCAGCAACTATTATTGGAGCTATTAAACGTGAGCGCCCATTTTCTCCTTCAATTCTAACCACTTTATTATTATTTAAACGAGCTTTTAGTTTCCTCATGGGTAAAGCAAGTGAGTCTTTAAGTTGATTTTTTTCTCTAACTTCCCCGACTAGAGCCAAAATTTCTTGTTCTGCATTCTGAATCAAAACTGGACGAGGAATTAACTGATAAAGAGTCTGAGCTATATGATCGATTCCGCCTCCCATTAAGACTACCTTAGTTAATTCCTGATGAATCTTCTCTGATCTTTTTAGTAAATAAGCTTCTTTACCCAGAATTTCATCAATTAAAGGTAATAAAATATCAACATAAGAAATAGTTGCTGGCAGTTCAATTACAGGAAAATTATATTTTTCTCCACAGGCTAAAATAACCTCAGGAATACTATCAAAATAGCGTCCCTTTTTCATACATAGTCCAGCACTATTTGCTTCCTGAAGGCTTTTAACTATTTTTTTTTGAGCAGCTGGGTTATCTTTCATTGAATATCCAGTAGTTAAAAAAAGTCCCCCCTCTTTTAGCCATCCCTTGACATCAGGAACCTCTATAATATCAACATATTTAATTTCTCTACTTACTCCTGCTTGACCCGCTAGCAATTTTGCTTCCTGCATAAAGTCAAATTTTAAAATATCTGCAACTTTAATTGCCATCAAAATCACCTCATAACTCTCTAAAGTTTAGTTAATCATACTCTACCACTAAATAAAATTCAAATAAATTTTTCCATTTTTTAATCAGCTTTTAATCTTTTTCTAAAGTTATTTTAATAATACACTGTTATTATATTATTATAGCAAAGAGATAGAGATTTGTTATCCCCTTTAAAAGCTGTTGCAGAGGACAGCTTTACAGCATAGATAAAAGTAATAGATACTTTTCTCCTTGCTTTACCCGTTCTTTTCCCGGAACGGGCTTTTTTTATATCAAGTAAATTGATAAAAGAGAGAGTGGACGTCCACTCTCTCTTTTATTTTTAATAATTTGAAATAAATTGTTACTAATTAACTAAATTATGCTCTTACTTCTCGCCGCATAAATAATAGATATGCAACTGCAAAACAAATCAAAGAAGCAGCAATCAATGCTGTAAAATGAGGCCAGACTAAAAGTAGACTCTGGTCAAGCGATAAAGCAGATGGAATTGCTCCCTGCAGCTGTTGAAAGCTTAATCCTCCCAAAGTCCTAATGGAAGGAGTTAACAAAATAGTTGTCAATTCATCATATAAATAATTTGGCGAAAGTCTAGATAAAATTACAGTTAGATGATTAATTTGGAAAGGATTCTTGCTCAAAGACTGAGCAACAATATTAACAATCATACTATAAAAAACTGTAAAGAAAAGCCAGATTGCGAGACTAGCCAGAGCAGAAGTTGCTGCCTGTTCGAAAATAATAGAAAATAAGATCCCCAGACTTAACCAGAAAGCAATATAAATAGTACTCAAGAATAAAAAAATACAAATCCGGAGAAACTCACCTAAAGTTGGGGGTAGACCAATTGAAAGTAATCCCATTCCCATTACCAAAAAACCTACTGAAAAAACCAATAATAAAATAACTATTACAGCAGCAGTAAATTTACTGGTAATAAAATAATCACGGGGAATTGGTTGAGCCAGAATCCTACTGATTGTACCTCGATTTCTTTCTGAATTAACTAGATCAAATCCGAGAGCTATTCCAAGAATAGGTCCCAAGAAACTAATTAGAGTCATAAAATTAGGCAGATTGCCATCAGTAGCTGTAAATAATTTCAAAAAGAGAAAATTGTCTCCCTTATTAATTAAAGCAGCATTTTCTCTAATAATATTTAGAATAGAGTAAAGAGATCCAAAAGTAGTAAGTAAGATTAAAGCAACTACAATGATAAACTTCCAGCTCTTGACATGATCAGAAATTTCCTTATCTACCATCACAAGAAATGAATTGCTAAAGCCGGGCATCAATTTCACCTCCTGTAAAATAATATTGGTATATTTCATCAAGTAGATTTTCCTGCTTTTCAACTTTAATTACTTCATCAAGAGCAGATATTTTTTTAATAACCTGATCAGAAAGATCTTTAACTTTGACACTTAAATCAATCTCTTTTTGAGCCAGTAATTCTGCTGCCAATTCTTCTATACTGCCTTCAGCTAGTAAGCTGCCTTTTACAAAAATACCTACTCGATCACAAATTTTCTGCACCTGATTTAATAAATGAGAAGAGAGCATGATTGTAATTCCCTGCTCTTTACTCAGGCCCCTAATTAAAGTAAGAAATTCATTAATTCCTGTTGGATCAATTCCAATTGTTGGTTCATCTAGGATTATAATCTCTGGTTCTTTAATTAATACATCAGCCAGTCCCAGGCGCTGGCGCATCCCTTTAGAATAAGTTTTAACTTTATTGTCAATGACATTAGTTAGGCCAACTAGTTCAACTACTTCAACTGCCTTTTTAGCAGCTTCTACTGCAGAAATACCATTTAATCCGGCTGTATAGACTAGATTTTCTCTACCTGTACGCTGGCTATAAAACCCTACCTGATCAGGCAGATAACCAGTAAATCGCTTAATGGCAATTGAGTCTCGAGTAGCATCAAATCCTTTAATTTGAGCAGTACCTGAAGTCGGTTCTGTTAGACCTAAAAGCATTAAAATAGTAGTGGTTTTGCCAGCTCCATTTGGTCCAAGCAGACCATAAACTTCACCCTTTTTAATAGCCAAATTAAGCTGATTGACAGCTTTAAGTTCACCATATTCTTTAACTAAGTTATCTGTTGAGATAATAGTTTCAGCCATAACTATCTCCTCCCATATTTTTTAACAAAATAGAAGATAACTAAAATTACAGCTAAAATAATTAAAATCCCAACCCAGCCCCAGATTAAGGAAGTCTTAACTGTAATCCGGAAATCAGCAGCAGCTGTTGCCTCAGGTGTATTAGTTTTTATACTCAGCTGATAATCACCTGCGATTGCTTGATCACTGGCCTTAACAGTTGCTGAAACAGTAGTACTCTCACCTGCTTCCAATTTAGTTATTTTATCTTTTTCAAAATCAACTGACCAATTACTGGGAGTAGTGGCTGATAATTTAATATCTCGCAAAGTTATTGTTCCAGTATTTTTAATTTTCAAATTAAGTTCTTTGCTTTTTCCAGCAACTATCTGCTGACTCAAACGTCCGGAAGGAGTTGTTAGATCAAGCCCATATTTACCTTTAATTACAGCTTCCAGATTAATTTTTTTAGCAGTAGTACCAGAATTAGCTTCTACAGTAATGGCATAATTATCTGCCTTAACATTAACTGCTGGTTCAACCTTAACGTCAATTGTTTTGCTTTCACCTGAATCAATAGTAACTGAAGTTACATAAGAACCAGCTTCTTTAAATCTAACATCCCACCCCTGAGGAGCATCAGCCTTCAAGGCATAATGTTGTTTTTCAGCTGTCCGATTACGTAGGGTAGTATCATAACTAAAAGTAGAATCTGAATAACCTTCCATATTATTTTGTTCAACAGTAAACTCAGTTTCAAAAATTCCTTTTTCAGCTATTTTAACTGCCAGAGGCAGTTGAAAATTTTGTCCATCATCTGTAGTAGCTATAACTGTAAAATGATAGTTTCCTTTTTCAATTTTGAGAGGAACATTTACTTCTAGATCAAGGCTTTTATCATTTTCATTTTTAAAATCTTTTGATTTTATGGCTAATTTCTCAATACTTTTGCCACCAGAACTAATATTATAGTCCCAACCGGCAGGCAAATCCTTAACTTTAAAACTTAGATTTTGAATCAACCTACTATTATTAATAACATCAATGTCATAATTAATACCTTCCCCTGGAGTAACAGAAAGGCCTGTATAAGGAGTATATAATATAATTTCATTTCCAGCTGCATTAACTACTAAAGTAAAAGGAATTAATAAGAATAATAGCAAAAAAAGTAATGAAGCTTTTAATTTATTAGACATCTAAATAACCTCCTGTAATATAATTTTTTAATGATAACCAAATTGTAACTGGTAACGTCAAGTATTTTGTGTAAATAAATTAATATCGTTCTTCAAATAGTTGAATTAGTTTATCTCTAGCAGCTAAAAATCCCTTTAGTCTTCGTTCTGACCACTTAGAATTATAGTCTAAGATTTTAAGATATAGTATTTTTTCTGCTGCCTTTTCATTTGGTAAACTATTCATTGTTTTAAGTCTTTTTCTGATTTCTTTATTGGCTCTTTCAATCCAGTTAGTTGTATAAATTGATTTTTGAATACTATCTGGATATTTGTAAAAAGTAAAGAGTTCATCTTTATCTTCAAACCAGCTTTGA
>NZ_FOTI01000035.1 GCF_900114545.1 Halanaerobium salsuginis | reverse complement strand
AGAGTACACAATGATAGGTACAAAAGCTACTACTACAAAAAGTATAATGAAGTTCCAAAGCACAAGCACAAAAGAGCCCTCGTGCTTACAGCACGTAAATTTGTCCGCCTCGTTTTTGCTCTGCTAAGCAAAGGCGAAATATATCAACCACGGAGGTAGATAATTATTGCAAATTAGTCTGTTTACTTTATTTTCTATCAGAACTATTATTTAGTCATGGGCTGAATTGATAAAAATTACTATTCAGGCTAGGCGGATAGAACTATGCCTAATTTGACCGTTTTCAGCCAAATAAATTAAATTATTTTCTTTTTTCCTCTTGACATCTTACCGTATTACTTTCAAATCTAAATGAGAAGTTTTATTATCTTTATCAATCTCTATACTAATTATTTCTGTCTTTGCTGGTTCAATCTCAGTTTTATCTAAAATTACTTGATCAATTTTCCTGGCTTCTATTCTACCAGCAGCCGGATTTTTAATACTATCAATCTTACTATTAACTTGAACATCAACTGTAGAATACTCAAAAGCTAAATTTGTATTCAATAAAGTACAGTTAATAAGTGTTAGATTTTCAATATAGCAAAATCCCTGCAAACTTTCAATTGTACAATTAATAAAAGTCAAATTTCTTGAATTCCAGCCAATATATTCACCTGATATAAATGAATCAGTCACTGTTACATTTTCACAATTCCAGAATGCATCTTTAGAAAGCAATTTTGAATTACTAATTTCTATATCTTTACAGCCATCAAAAGAATAATTACCAACTAGACTAAATTCATCAATTTTAAGATTTTTACTATTCATTGCAAAATAGTCTCCCTGAGCTGTTACTTCTTTTAAATAAGCATTGTTACAATTCCACAGAGTTTCAGCTGCATTGCTCAGATTAACTTGCTCTAGTCTAATATTTTCTGCTCTTCTAAAGTTTTTAGGAGCTTCAATGGTACAATTTCTAAGTGAAATATTTTTAGTATACCAAATTCCTGCTCGAGCCATTTCAAAAAAGGTGGTATTTTCTACCTCTACATTATTACAATACCAGAGTGGATATTTCCATTTAAATAAATTGTTTTTTAATTTCAAATTACTACTTTCTTTTAAAGGAGACTCTCCATTCAAAAAAGTAGAATAAGATATCTCCAAGTTATCACTTCTAAATAAAGCCCTTTCTCCTGTTAATACTTCTTCTTTAATTTCCTGCATAATAAATCTACTCTCCTGACTTTTACTTAAATTAACTCCAGATTAAAATATTTAGATAATAATTTATTAACATAATCATAGTTTATCATATGGAGTTAACTCCAGATCAATCTTTTTTATTAATTTATTAATTCTTAAATTCACCGGTAAAATTTTCTGCAGCAGTAGAAATCGATTTTGTTGAATTAGAGCGAGAAATAATCTTATTATAATTATTATCTTCAGCTGCATTTATAAGACCTGTTTCAACTAATATAATAAACAGAAAAAAAGCTAAACTAACAGCCAATAATTTTTCATTTTTTTCAGCTCTTTTATTTCTTCTTTAGCTAATAAGTTAATTAAATTTAAACTTATTTAACCAATTTTCTACCTCAGCCTGACTAGAACTACCCCCTCTAATTGACAAGCCCTGTTCTACTCTCGAATTAGGACAATGTTTTATAATTTGCTGAAAAATATTTCCTGTTCCACCTCCTCCATGAGTTAGAAATGGAATAATAAGCTGCTTAGAAAAGTTATTTGTTTTTAAAAAAGATAGAACTGGTGGAGCTACTGTACTGCACCAGTTAGGAGTGCCTATGAAAATGTTATTATAACTATTAAATTCGCTTAAGTTATTTTCTAATTCTGGTAATGAATTATTTTTGATTTCTCTTCTAGCTCGTTTTAAAGTTATCTGATATGATTTAGAATAAGGTAGTAAGGGTTTTAAAGAAATAATTTTACCACCTATATTATTCTGTATTAGTTTAGCAATTTTGGCTGTATTTCCAGACCAGGAATAATAAATTATCAAATTTTTTGAACTCATAATAAAAATCCTCCTTTTTTACATTTTTCATAAATCAGCATTTATTACTTATTCATTTTAATTTTATCAACTACTGATAAATATTACTAATACTTATTTGTTATCATTTAAAATACTTAAAAAGCATATTATAACTAAAAAAGTATCTATAAAATCAAATTTACAGATACTCAGTAAAAAAATACTTATATACTTAATCTTATCTCTAATATGAAGGCTTATTTATGCCTTTTAGTAAGTTCTTTTCTAATCTTTGCTGGAGTGATTCCTCTTTCAGCAAGTAAAACCAATACATGATAAACTAAATCTGCTGTTTCATAAATCAATTCTGAATCTGGCTCATTTTTAGCAGCAATAATAACCTCTGCTGCTTCTTCACCAACTTTTTTCAAAATCTTATCAATACCTTCACTAAAGAGATAAGTAGTATAAGAATCAGCTGGCATTGTTGATTTTCTATTTAAAATTAAATTATAAAGCAGATCTATAACTTGACCTTGCTTAAATTCTGCTGCTTTAGGCTGCTCTGGCTGATCTTTATCTAATAAATTTTCTTCTGCAAGTTTACGATAAAAGCAAGAATCTTCTCCTGTATGACAAGCTGGCCCAGCTGCTTTTACCATAAATAAAATTGTATCTTGATCACAATCATAATAAATTTCTTTAATCTGCTGCTTATTTCCAGATGTTTCTCCTTTGTGCCAGATCTTCTGTCGGGAACGGCTAAAAAATACAGTTTCGCCTTTTTTTAAACTTAACTTTAAAGATTCTTGATTTACATAAGCCACCATTAAAACTTCTTTTGTTTGATAATCCTGTACAACAGCAGGCATTAGTCCCTGCTCATTATATTTAAATTTAAGCTGATTAAAATCATTAATTAATTCTAACATTTAGCCACCATTTCCTTTCTTTATTAAAAAATTTTATCTTTCAATTCTAACTGGAATGCTTTTTTCTGCCAGTTCAGCCTTGAGATCTTTTATTGCTACTTCTCCAAAATGAAAAATAGAAGCTGCCAGAGCAGCATCTACATCTGTTTGTTTAAAAAGATCAACAAAATGGCTAATTTCACCAGCTCCACCTGAAGCAATAACTGGAATATTAACTGCTGCTGTAACTGCCTGCAGCATTTCAAGATCAAATCCCGACTTAGTACCATCTGTATTAATACTGGTCAGTAGAATTTCACCTGCTCCGAGGTTTTCCAGCTTACGTACCCAATCTAACAAATCAATTCCGGTAGCTTTACTCCCACCATGAATAAAAATTTCCCAGCCATCACGACTCTTGCTGCTAGCTGCATCAACTGCTGCCACTATACACTGAGAGCCAAAGATACGGGCTCCTTCCTGCACTAATTCAGGGTTTTTTACCGCTGCTGAATTAACAGAAACTTTGTCAGCTCCAGCCCGCAGGATAAACTGCATATCTGCTATTGTTCTAATTCCCCCTCCTACAGTTAAAGGTATAAAGACTTGAGCTGCTACCTTTTCTACTAATTCAGCCAGAGTTTTTCTTTTTTCTTTAGTAGCTGTAATATCTAAAAAAACTAATTCATCGGCTCCTAAATCATTGTATTCTTGAGCAGATTCTACAGGATCACCAGCATCAATTAAATCCACAAAATTTACTCCTTTAACAACTCTGCCATCTTTAATATCAAGACAGGGAATTATCCTTTTTTTAAGCATTCTAATCACCCAACTCTGTTAAAATTTCTTTTAAATTAATTTTATTTTGATAAATTGCCTGACCAGTAATTGCTCCATAAAAATTTCGTTCAGCCAGCCGATAAAGGTCTGCTTTAGAACTAATTCCACCTGAGGCAATAACCTTTAAATCTGTAGCCTCTTTTATTTTACCAAGACCAATTAAATCTGGTCCACTCAGCATACCATCTCGTCCAATATCAGTATAAAGAATATATTTAACACCTAGTTTTTCTATTTTTATAGCAAAGTCAACTAAATCTTGATCACTCTCTTCTAACCAACCTGAAGTAGCTATTTTACCCTGACGAGCATCTAAACTAACTAAAATACTTTCACTTCCAAATTCGATTAATATTTTTTGCAATAATTCAGGGTTTTTAACTGCCAGTGTTCCAATGACTACCCTTTCTACACCAATCTGTAGTAAGTTTGCTACATCAGCCTGACTGCGAACACCTCCACCTGTCTGAAGCTTTAATTCTGTTTGAGATGCAATCTGTTTAATCAAAGAAAAATTTTTCCCTTGCCCTGCTGCTCCATCTAGATCAACTAAATGCAGCCATTCTGCTCCCTGGTCTGAAAACTGCCTGGCTACTGCCAGAGGATCGTTACTATAAATAGTCTTACGAGTAAAATCACCCTGTTCTAATCTTACAACCTGACCTGCTTTGAGATCTATTGCTGGTAGAATAATCATCTTAACAGCTCCTTAAAATTAGCCAGTAACTTAATCCCATTGTCACCACTTTTTTCGGGATGAAACTGAAAACCAATTATATTGTCTTTTTTTACTACTGCTGGCACCTGCCCCCCATAGTCAGCAATTGCCAGTACATCTGGACTTAGCTCAGCCAATTGATAAGAATGAACAAAATAAAAATGTGGTTCTGCTGGTAAACCTTTAAAAAGAGAATCAGATTTTCTAATCTGTAACTGATTCCATCCCATATGAGGAATTTTATACTTAGTTGTCATCTTAGTTATTTCACCTTTGAGCAGGCCAAGTCCAGCTGTTTTCTCTACTTCATAACCCCATTCAAAAAGCAACTGCATTCCCAGACAAATACCCAAAAATGGTTTTCCAGTTGCTACAAACTCATCGATAAATTTAATAAATTTACTAGATTTCAATTTCTGCATAGCTTCAGGGAAAGCACCAACTCCTGGTAAAATTACAGCCTGATAGTCTGCTGGCTTAGCTTCATCACCCTTAGCAATAACCTCTGTCTCTTCACCGAGGTAAGTCAGAGCTTTTTGAATACTATTTAAATTACCAGCTCCATAATCTATAATTGCTAACATTTACAGCACTCCTTTTGTAGAAGGTATTCGATCTGATTCAATCTCAACAGCATCTTTTAAAGAGCGGGCTAACCCTTTAAAAAGAGCTTCAATTTTATGATGACAGTTTTCACCATGTAGAATTTCTAAATGAAGAGTTAACTCAGCATTAAAAGCAAAAGCTCGCATAAATTCAACCACCATTTCAGTCGGGAACTCTCCCACCATTGGTCTTGCAAAACTAAAATCTGTATAAAGATAAGGCCTGCCACTCAAGTCAACAACTACCCGGGCCAGACTTTCATCTAAAGGTATCAAAGCACTGGCAAATCTGCTAACACCTTTTTTATCTAATAAAGCAGATTTAAAAGCTCTCCCCAAGGCAATACCTGTATCTTCAATTGTATGATGATGATCAACTGCTAAATCACCTTTAACTGAGACCTCAAGGTCAAAACTACCATGACGAGAAATTTGTTCCAACATATGATCAAAAAACCCAATTCCTGTTTTAATATTACCTGTTCCCTGCCCATCAAGATTAATGCTAACTACTATCTCAGTTTCTGCTGTTTTTCGCTGCTCTACTGCTATTCTTTTCTTGTTCATTTTATTCCTCCTGTTCTAACTGCTTAAATTCTGCGAAAACATTAAGCACCGCTTCATTTTCAGCTGCACTACCAATAGTAATTCTAATTGCTGGGGTTTCTGAATTATAAGATCTAATCTTAATCCCGTGCTGATTTAAAAGCTTTTTAAAAATAGTAGTTTTTTGGCCTTCTATGTATAAAAAATTAGCCATTGAAGGATAAAGCCGCCACTTTTGGTAAGAATTTAACTGCTGATACATTAGTTGCCGCTGTTCTTTAATAACAGCTACCCTTTGTTTAATAATTTCAATATTATCCAACATAACAGAAACTAGCAAATCAGTTAAACTATTTAAATTATAGGGAACTAAAACTTTTTTTAGTTCTTCTACTAAAGCATTATTCCCATAAAGATAACCAAAACGAATTCCTGCCAGTCCAAAAGCTTTAGAAAAAGTTCGAGTAACTGCCAGATTAGGATGAGTCTTAATATCACTTAATAAATTAAGTTCACTAAAGTCAGCATAAGCCTCATCAACAATTACCGGACCAGTAAATAACTCTGCTATTTTTAAAATAAGCTCGCGAGCGATTGGCTGACCAGTTGGGTTATTAGGTGAACAAAAGAAAATAATCTTTGGCTTCTCTTGGTTAATAATTTTTTGTAAAGATTGATAATTAAAATTTTCATTAAGTGGAACTGCTAAATATTCTCCTCCACTAAGCTCAGTAAAATATTTATACATCGAGAAGGTAGGCGCCTGGGCTAAAACTTTATCGCCAGGATTAACAAAAGCCCTAATTAAAATATCAAGTATATTATCAGAACCATTACCTACTATAACTTGATCTGCAGTAACTTTTTGTTTTAATTCTTCGCTTAAATAAGCAGCCATTTTTTGCTGTAACTTTTCTGAATAAATATCAGGATAACGATTAATTTCTGCCTGTTCAAAACAGGCTTTAAATTCTTTTTTTACTACAGCTGGCAAATCAAAAGGAGATTCATTACCAGCCAGATTTATTTTAACTTTAAAACTATCTATTTCTGCTTGATAAGGAGAGATAGCTTTAACTTCAGATCTCAACATTGATTTTAATTGTATTATTTTTTCATTTTGTTTAATTGGGCTCATTTATATCCTCCTTGGAAATAACTTAAAATAGCTAAATCAATCATTTCTATCCAAATCAGTAGCATTCCTGGATCTAACTTTGACTGAATTTGCATGAGCAGTCAGACCTTCTCCTTCTGCCAGACAGATCACATCTGAGCTGGCCTCAACTAATGCTTGTTTGCTGTAATGCATAAACCCTGAATATTTAACAAAGTCCCCAACTGACAAAGGAGAAAAAAATCGGGCTGTCGAATTAGTTGGTAAAACATGATTTGGACCCGCATAATAATCACCAATTGGTTCAGGAGTATATTCTCCTAAAAAAATTGAACCGGCATTTTCAACTGCTGGCAGCAGTTCAAATGGATTTTCAACTGCTAATTCCAGATGTTCTGGAGCAACTAAATTAATCATTTCTAAAGCAGCAGCTTGATTTTCAACTTCAATAATTATTCCATAGTTATTAAGTGACTCGATAATAATCTCTTTTTTACTTAAAAGAGTTATCTGCTGATTAAGTTCTGCCTCAACCTCAGTAATTAATTCTGGGGAATCTGTTACTAAAATTGCTGCTGCAAGTGGATCATGCTCAGCCTGACTCATTAAATCAGCTGCTATAAAAGCAGGATTACTACTTCCTTCAGCTAAAATCATAATTTCACTAGGTCCAGCTATCATATCAATCTTAACCTGGCCAAAAACTAATTCTTTAGCCATTGAAACGTAAATATTACCTGGACCAACTATAATATCCACTGCTGGAATTGTTGCAGTTCCATAAGCAGCTGCTGCAATTGCCTGTGCACCACCAACTTTAAATATCTTATCAACTCCAGCAATGCTGGCTGCTGCCAGGATAACAGGATTTATTTTACCATTTTTATCTGGTGGAGTTAACATTATTATTTCTTGCACACCAGCTACTTTAGCCGGGATAACAGTCATTAAAACCGATGAAGGATAAGCAGCTCGTCCTCCTGGTACATAAACAGCTGCTCTTTTAAGCGGACGGCAAATTTGGCCAGTAATAATACCTGGCTGTTTTTGTTTCTGCCACGACTTATCTTTTTGCTCAGTATGAAAATCTTCAATATTAAAGGCTGCTTTTTTTAAAGCTGCTATAAAATCTTGCTCTACCTCTGCAAAAGCCTGTTCAATTTCAGCAGCTGTTACCTCAAGCTCTGCTGCCGAAAGATCAGCTTGATCAAAGCGAGCTGTGTAATCAAGTACAGCCTGGTCCCCTTTTAACTTTACAGCTTCTAAAATTTTGTGCGCAGTCTGTCTGTATTGTTCAAGATTATTACCAGAACGATCTGCCAGTAATTTTTTTAATTGTTCAATATTTTCCTTGCCATTTTTAATTCTTTTTAAATTAAGCATTTAATCAGCTCCATTTACTACCTGATCAAGGGCAGTGATAAGTTGAGAAATTTCCTGCTGTCTAGTTTTCATACTGACTTTATTAACAACTAGTCGGGCAGATAAATCACGAATATTTTCATAAACTACCAGACCATTTTCTTTTAAAGTTCTTCCCGTTTCTACTATATCAAGAATAGTATCAGCCAGACCAGTTAAGGGTGCCAGCTCTATCGAACCATTAAGTTTGATAATTTCAACTGGCTCACCCAAAGCTCTAAAATAGCGCCGCGTAAAATCGGGATATTTAGTGGCTACTTTTCTTTCTAATAAACTATCTTTTCTCTCCGGCAGTCCTGCCAGAGCAAATTTGCAGGCTCCATATTCCAGGTCCAGCACCTCATATAAGTCTCTGTTTTCTTCAAGTAAAGTATCCTTACCAACTATTCCCAGATCAGCTGTACCATATTCAACATAAATTGGTACATCTGCTGGTTTAACAAAAATAATTTCTAGCTTTTCTGCTGCAATTGTAAAAATTAATTTACGTGAATCAAACATATCCTCTGGTAAATCATAGCCAGCTTGACGAAAAAGTTTAACTGCTTTTTTGGCCAGACGACCTTTCGCCATTGCAATACACAATCTCTCCATTATTCCCACTCCTTAAGCTTAGTTAAAATCTGTTTTATACTCTTAACAGGTGAACTTCTTTTAAAACTGGCAGATTGACCCTGATAACCAAGCAAATCTATTTTTGATGTTATTTTAAGCTGATAAGATACCTGCTGAAATTTAAGATAGGCTTGATCAGCTTGATTATAAATTTCTGCTGTAAATCCAGCCTGACGCAACTGTTCACTTAATTGATAGGCAAAATAGAAATCACCTTTATTTTGATAGGAAAGTAAAAGTCTTGCTTCTTTTTTAATTGTAAAATTCTCAGTTTTATTTAGATAATCCAGCAAATTTTCTATTTCTAAGGCAAAACCAACTGCTGGTTCTTCCAGGCCAAAGTTTTTAGTTAAATTATCGTAGCGACCTCCACTGGCCAGTAAGTTACTATATCCTCTGGCATAGCCTTTAAAAATAAGGCCCGTATAATAACCATGTCGTGAAATCAACATGGGATCAAATGTTATATATTGTAAAAGATCAAATTCCTGCAATCTCTCAAATAAACTAGATAAAGTTTTTAAAACAGTTTTAGTTGCTTTTGAAAGAGGCATCTCTTTTAGCTTATCAATGATTGTAAAAGGAGAACCAAATAAAGCTGGCAAAGCTAATAATATTTTTTTAGCTGCAGAATTAACTTCTATTTTATTTAAATAGTTTTTAATTCCTATCTTATTTTTAGCTGCTAATAAACGACGTAGTTCTACTTTCTGTGCTTCAACAATTTTCAAATCAGCAAATATTTCGTTAATTAAGTCTGCATGTCCAATATCGATTAAAGGATTTTCAACTCCTACTTTTTGAAGAGTTTTTAATAAAAGAATTATCATTTCTAAATCTGACTCTAAACTAGCCGCCCCGATTAATTCAACCCCAGCTTGAGTCTTTTCCTTTAAGCTCAGACTTTGTGAATTGCGAGACTGAAAAGCCGAACTTAAATAAGAAAATTTTAGCGGACGGGGACTATCTTGAAAACGACTGGCTGCTAATCTAGCAATTGGCATTGTTAAATCTGGCCTCAAAACTAGTATTTGACCTTGATCATCTACTACTTTAAACATTTCACTTTTATCAACCAGTCCTTCTATACCTGCATACAACTCTAAAGATTCCAGAGTTGGTGTTATAACTTCTCGATAGGCATTAGCTTCAAAAATATTTCTGATTGTCTGATAAATTGCTCGCCGCTGTTTTAGTTCAGCTGGTAAAATATCACGTACTCCCTCTACAAATGCATTCATTCTATTGCCTCCTGCTTCCGTTTTAACACTTTATCACGCTAAAGTAATAAAGTGTTGTATCTATTATAGTTACATTTTTGGGTGCTGTCAAGTTATTTTTCAATTTAATTTTAAAATAGGGAGTTGACAGGAATAAAATAGTATAATATAATATAAATCAAAGTAAAATAGTCAACTTTAGTTTTATTTGCAGGAGGGTAAATATAAAATGATCTATAACAATATAACAGAATTAATTGGTAACACACCATTAGTTAAGCTAAACAATTTAGTTGCTGAAGATGAGGCAGAAGTTGTTTTAAAATTGGAGAGTTTTAATCCTGGCGGTAGTGTTAAGGATAGAATTGCTTTTAATATGATAAATGAAGCTGAAAAAGCTGGTAAAATAGCTCCAGGTGGTGTTTTAGTGGAACCAACCAGTGGAAACACAGGAATTGGAATTGCCATGGTAGGAGCTGCTAAAGGTTATCATGTTATCTTAACAATGCCGGAATCAATGAGTCAGGAAAGGCGCCAGATGTTAAAAGCTTATGGAGCTGAACTTATTTTAACTCCAGCTGCTGATGGTATGAAGGGAGCTATCTCAAAAGCAGAAGAAATTGCTGCTGAAAAAAATGGCTTTATTCCTTCTCAATTTGATAATCAGGCTAATCCGGATATTCATCGCAAAACAACTGCTCAAGAAATCATTAAAGCCACTGCTGGTAAGGTCGATTATCTAGTAGCAGGTGTTGGAACCGGAGGAACTATTACTGGCACTGGAGAAAAATTAAAAGAGTTTTTAAAAGATATTAAAGTAGTTGCTGTTGAACCAGAAACTTCAGCAGTGATTTCTGGCCAGGAAGCTGGGCCTCATAAAATCCAGGGTATTGGAGCTGGTTTTATTCCTGAAGTTTTAAATACTGAAATTATAGATAGGATTGAAAAAATAGATAATGAATTAGCTTTTACAACTGCTAAAAATTTAGCCGTTGAAGAAGGAATCCTGGCTGGTATTTCTTCTGGAGCAGCAGTAGCTGCTGCACTCAGGTTAGCAAAAGAAGTTGGCCCGGATAAAAGAATTGTTGTAATTACACCTGATACAGGTGAAAGATACTTGAGCACAGGTGTATTTAACTAAGCTAAACCCGATAATTTGACATAGAAGAATTTCCCCTGTGAAAAGCCCGGAGGACCCCCAACCTACCGGGCTATTTTTTTAACTAAATTATTTTTATTGATTAAAAACTAACTTGATAAGTTAGTATTTCATAAGGTTTAATTATAAATGTAAAGTTTTTTGAATTCTGCTTGAGAACTTCTCCTTGTTCAGTTTCAATTAGATTACATAATCTAATCTCTTTGAATTCAAAATCAAACTTTACTTTAACTTGATCCCGCCGATTACCATATTCATAAAATCTTAAGATAATATCTGAACTATTTTCAGCCTTCTTGACTGTTTCCATAATTGTACTTTCTGTTTCAAGTTCAAGAAAAGATTTTTTCCTTTCCGCCTGACCAGCTGCAGCTGTTGTTACTACCTTTTTAATTGGATAATTCAGCTGATAGGCTGCCTGAACAGTTTTACCGATAAACCAATCTCCTGGGTGAGGATAAAGGCTATAAACAAAGTTGTGCTGTCCTTGATCGGCTGTTGGATCTGGATAAACACCAGATTTAAGCAAAGTCAAGCGGAGCACTTGATCTTTAATATCATAGCCATATTTACAGTCATTTAATAAACTAACTCCATAATCTCGCTCAGAAAGGTCAGCCCATTTATGGCCTACAGTTTCGAATTTTGCATAATCCCAACTCGTATTCCAGTGAGTTGGCCGAGAAACATTACCAAACTGAATTTCGTAATCAGCTGAAGTTGCCCTTAAATCAACTGGAAAGGCTGTTTTAAGCAATATTTGCTCCTGTTGCCAGTCAATTTCCGTTTTAAAGTCTATTCTCCGCTGATCAGCATAGAGCAGCAATTGTTGATTAATTGTAGAATCTAAAAATTTCCAGCTAAAATCAATTATGATCTTATCTCCTCTAATAGCTGCCTCCATTTTTTCTAACTTATCAATTGTATATTCTTTTTCTTGATAATAAATGTCTATATCCCAGGCATTATACTGCAGTGGACGGTCTTCAAAAGCTTGTAAATGATTTGCTACTTGACCAGCTGGAATTAGTTCTCGTTCAAATTCTTTATCATAAATAGAACTGAGCTGACCCAGCTGATTTGCTGTAAGACGATAAAATTTATTTTCAAAACTGTTTCCTGCAATTTTTAAAAATCTGTTAGCTGATCTGGTCTTTACTGGTTCCAGTTCTGGATAATTAGCTGGATCTTTTATTTCCCCAGCAGCCATTGTAAAAGCAAGATAACCATTAGCTGGTATATCTTTTATTAAATATTCTTGATCTCCAACTGTTAAATAAGCATTTCTCACCCAGTTTAAACTATTAAAAACAACTAACTTTTTAGCAGGGCCAGCAATTCTGGCTGCTATTTCCCGCAGACTATTTTTTAATACTTGATCTGTATTAGCAAAAACAGCTGCAAATTCAGCTCTGCTGTCCTGATATACTTCTTTAATCGAAGAACCAGGTAAAATATCATGAAATTGATTTTTTAGTACAGTCTGCCAACTTTTATTGATTATTTCCTGTTGATAAGGACAATAATCTGCTATGAAAGCAAAGCTATTAAATAATTCAGCATCATGTAGAGCAATTTCTGCTTTGCGATTATTTTTCTTTATTTCTGCCTGAGAAGTATAGGTTCCCCGATGATACTCTAAATATAATTCTCCATCCCAGACTGGTAAATCTGATTTATCTGCTAGCTGGTCAGCTAATTTTTTAAAATATGATTCTGCCTGACCAAATTTTATTGTTGGCAGACCAGGAACTTCTTGCATTTTAAGTCCGGATTCAATCATTTTTCTAGTCGGTCCACCTCCACCATCTCCCCAACCGAAAGCAAGTAATAAATTATTGTTAATATCCTGCTGACGATAATTAGACCAGATACCTGCTACAGATTCTGGATTTAAAATTCCATTATAAGTATAATAAGGTGATTCCTGTTCTAACTCAGGTGTAGTTATAAAGTGAGTCAAAACTTCAGTTCCATCTATACCTCTCCAGCTAAAAGTATCATATTCAGGACGATTAAATTGGCTCCAGCTAATTTTAGTTGTCATAAAATATTTTAAGCCACTTTTTTTTATCAGCTGAGGTAAAGCCCATGAATAACCAAAAACATCTGGCAGCCAGAGTATATTCCAGTCAACACCAAATTCTTTTTTTATAAAATTATATCCCTGCAAAAATTGGCGAACCAGAGACTCCCCTGAGCTTAAATTACAGTCAGCCTCTACCCACATACCGCCAGTAACTTCCCAGCGTCCAGCGGCTATTTTCTCTTTTATTTTAGCATATATTTCTGGGTAGTCTTCCTTAATAAATTGATAAAGCTGTGGTGTAGACTGTAAATAAGTATAATCAGGGTATTCATCCATTAATCTTAAAACTGTAGAAAAAGTCCGGGCACACTTTTCTCTAGTATGCAGCAGTCGCCACAGCCAGGCAACATCAATATGAGAATGACCAACAGCAGTAATAGTAGGTAGACTTTTACTTTCAGCTGCTTTTAATTCCTTTAAACTCCCTCTCAGATATTCTAAAGCTTTCACAAGTGAAGCAAAAAAAGCTGTCGAGCCAGGCTGTCTAAAATCAGTCAAATTAATTGAGTGATTTAAAATATTCAAAAGTTTAGCTTTTAGTTCATTATTAGAATTCATAGTTTTTAGAGCAGCGAAAGTTGTATTGGCAAGCTGATAAAATTCTTCTCCCTCTTTAGAACGACAAATTATTTTAGCTACTTTAAAATTATGCTGAACTGCTTCTAATCCGCTAAAAGCTTTAATTAAAATTTCAAGTTTATTCTGGCTTAAATCTTGAGAACTTAATTTAAGTAAAAAATGATTTCGATCAAGCCCCTGTACTGGCTGTCGGTTAAGATAAAGTAGAGATTCTGCTCCTGCTAGATTACCAGAATGACCAGCCCCAGGTATAATCTCTAAATAAATATTACCCTGATCTTTCCACTGCACCGGTATTGTTATTTCAGTTCTGAACCAACGACAAATATTTTTACCACCCCAGCTAGAAGCAATTTTAAATACTTGACCAGATAAATCTTCGAAATTAGGAATAGTTTTTTTAGTTAATTCAGCAGGATAAACTGTAAATTGAGGAATTGATTTTTCTCTCAGGTTTAAATTAGCTTTTAAATCTTTTAAATATCTAGTTATTTTAGCTTCTTTTAAAAACATGTATATTACTCCTTTGCAATTTTTTAGCTAATTATACTGTGTCAAACTAAAACTTGTTTAAATATAAACTAAATTCTGTTCATTTTATAATTATAGCTCGCCTTCAGAACCAATCAAATCTCCTTTTTGGTAACTTTTATTTTTTATTTTTCCAATAAGTACTCAAATACCTGCTGGTTATTAATGATCTGTACTACTAAAGAATATATTGTATACTAAAAATATAATTCCTGCCTCTCCCCAAGCTATTTTTCAATATTTAGAAAATAATTTAAATAACTTATGTTCTAGCTCTAGATAAATATATTTTAAAATCTAAAAAACCGGAAGCTCTTATCTTACAGAAGCTTCCGGCAGATATTAAAACTATTTATTTTAATTATTTAACTTATTTTACTTCTTCACCAAACAATTCTAAATCAGAAGGTAGCTCAGCTTTTATTGGTTTAGCTAACCAGGTAACATTAAGAAAATGTTTTAAAGTAATATTTTCAGTTGTAATATTACCACCCCAGGTTCCACAACCCAGACTCAAAGTAAAGGGCATACCATTATCCCAATTACCACTATTTGCATAGCTTTGTGACTGTCTAACCATAATTCTACTTACATTAGCTCTTTCTCCTAAAGCATTAATATGTTCTTCATTAAAAGAATGGATACCACAGGAATGGCCCAGTCCCTGGAAGTTAAGAATCTCCTCTACTCGATCAAGCGCATTTTCAAAACCACTATATTTATATACTGTTAAAATAACTGATAACTTTTCTCCTGAATAAGGATGTTCTTTGCCAACTCCATCTTCTTCAACAATTAAAAATTTAACTTCCCGATCTGTTTTTAGACCAGCTGCATCTGCAATAACTTTTGCCGGGCGACAAATAAGACCTTTATTTAAATGATATCCCTCAACAAAAAAGGCTGCAGTCAACTTTTCTTTTTCAGCTGCAGTGGTTAAATAACCTCCACGTTTAGCTAGCTCAGCCATTAATTGATCATAAATACTTGCTTCTACAACTAGTGAATTCTCAGTTGAACAGCTGGTTCCATGATCAAAAGTTTTTCCTTTCATTATTTTTTCTGCTGCATCTACAATATCTGCAGTTTCATCTACTATAATAGATGCATTACCAGGACCCACTCCATAAGCTGGAGTTCCGGAAGAATAAGCTGCTTTAACCATGGAACCCCCTCCAGTTGCAACAACTAAATCAACCTGTCTCATAATTTCATTTGTTAATTCTAAAGAAGGTTCTTCGACAATTTGTAGCAGATCTGCTGGTGCACCCGCTTTTTCCAGAGCTTTTCGCATAACATTTACCATTAAAGTGGAAGTTTTTTTGCTTCTGGGATGGGGAGAGAAAATTACTGCATTTCTACCTTTAATTGCAAATAATGCTTTGACAGGTGGAGTTGCTTCAGGATTAGTACAGGGAACTATACCACCAATTACTCCAACTGGTTTAGCAAACTTTACAATTCCTGTTTTTTTATTTTCAGAAATTTTACCAACTGATTTTTGATCTTTAATATCAGCCCAGGCCCCTCTAACCTTTTTAGTTATTTTCATTTTCTTATCATTTTTCTCACCCATTTTCGTTTCTTCTACAGCTAAGTCTGCAATTTCCTGAGCAGTGTTTTCCTGCACAGAAGCCAGAGCCAGCTGCCGACAAAGTTCATCAATCTCAGCTTGACTATAATCTTTAATCTCTGCCATTGCTGCCCTTGCTTTGCCAACCATCTCTGCTATCTGTTTTTGAGCTTTTTCTGCCATTTTTACCTCTCCTTTGATACTAAATTTTAGTTTTTAACTTAAAGAAAAATTAATAAAACTTAATCTCTAAATATTTTTAGCTAATTTTTTGTTTCGAATCTAATAATCACCGGTTTAATCTAAGATTGAAATTAAAGTCCCTGCTGCTATTGCTGAACCAATTACTCCAGCAAAATTAGGTCCCATTGCATGCATCAATAAGTGATTAGCAGGGTTTTCTTCCTGGCCAACTTTTTGAACTACCCTTGCTGCCATAGGAACTGCTGAAACTCCTGCTGCCCCAATTAAAGGATTAACTTTTCCCCCAGAAAATCTATACATAACTTTACCCAATAAAACTCCTGTTGCTGTTCCAAAAGCAAAAGCAATCAATCCTAAAACTAAAATCCCAATTGTTTGGGGATTTAAAAAAGCTTCTGCACTGGCAGTTGCTCCTACTGTTAAACCCAAAAATAAAGTTACTATATTCATTAAAGCATTTTGACTTGTTTTTAAAAGTCGATCAACTACCCCAATTTCACGCATTAAATTACCAAACATTAAGCTGCCAAGCAGTGGTAAGGCAGATGGAACAAGAAGACCACCTAATAGAGTCACTGCTAAGGGAAAAATTATTTTTTCCCTCTTACTAACCTTGCGCAGCTGTTCCATTTTAACTTGACGCTCTTTTTGGGTAGTTAAAAATCTCATAATTGGCGGCTGTATAATCGGTACAAGTGCCATATACGAATAGGCAGCTACTGCTATTGGTCCTAATAAATGAGGCGCTAATTGGCTGGCTGCAAAAATAGCTGTTGGACCATCAGCTCCACCAATAATGCCAACTGCTCCAGCTTCAGCTGGATTAAAACCAAGAGTCAGTGCTCCAAAAATTGTTGCAAAAATACCAAATTGAGCTGCCGCTCCCAGGAGAGCAGTTTTGGGCTGAGCAATCATCGGGCCAAAATCTGTCCAGGCTCCTACACCCATAAAAATCAAAGGTGGATAAACTCCAAACTTAACTCCCTGATAAAGATAATAAAGTAATCCCCCTACCTGACCATCATGACCAGCTGTCATTAAACTTCCCAATGGTAAATTAACTAAAAGCATACCAAAACTAATTGGAACTAAAAGTAAAGGTTCATATCTTTTAACTACCGCTAGATAAAGCAGAATAAGGGCAATAATTAACATAATTAGCTGGCCAAGTTCCAGGTTTAAATACCCAGTTGACTTTACAAATAACAAAATCTTAGTGAACATTATTTTGCCCCCCTACTCCAACTCAATTAATAAATCATCTGCTTCAACACTATCTCCAACAGCTACTTTAACTGCTTTAATAATTCCTCCCTGGTCAGCTGTAACTTCATTTTCCATTTTCATAGCTTCTAGAATAATTAAAGCCTCTCCTGCCGCTACTTTATCTCCTACATTAGCTTTAATCTCTAATATACTGCCTGGCATTGGGGCAACTATGCTGCTGCCTGATTTATCAACCGACTTTCCTGACGTAAAAGTTTGCTTTTTTTTATTAATCACTCTATTCTGTCCAGATTCAATAGTCTGAACTGGAGCTATTTTAGTTGCCTCATTGTTGTTCTGTTTAATCTCTTCAATTTTAACAATAAACTCTTCTCCCGAAATTTCAACCCTATAATTCTTAGCCATTTAATCATCTCCTGACTGATCTAGTTTTAGCTTTTCGGCCTAATTGAAATAACTTTAAATTCTTTTTCTCCCTGTATTTCAGCTACTGCTGCTGTAATAGCAGCCACTTTTTGTCGACTAATTTGAGGCTTTTCTGCCAGTCTACTACTATTTAATTGCTGTTTTTCTGGCCCGGAATTAGCTGTTTTCTTTTTAGCTTCTGTACCAAAAAATTTTCCGCTAAAATAAAGGAATACAGAAAGCAAATAAAGAGAAATAAAAACTGTTCCCATTCCAATAACTAGCAATTCAAAACCTAATCGATAATTATTCATAAACTCACCTGCTTTATAAACTTATGGTAAATAACTATAATTCGACTTTATTTATATTAATAAGCCTAAATAGTTACTCTGCATAAAAATCTAATTTATTATTAAAGTGGAATATTACCATGCCTTTGCTGATTATTATGCAAATTCTTATTAACCAGTATTTCCAGACCATTAATTAACTTTGCTCTTGTGGCAGCTATCTTAATAATATCATTAACCATTCCTCTTTCAGCTGCTAGATAAGGATTAGCAAATTTATCTTTATATTCAGCAATTTTCTGCTGTCTTACTTCTGCTGAATTTTCAACAGAAGCTATTTCTTTACGATAAATAATATTAGCCGCTCCTTCTGGTCCCATTACTGCAATTTCAGCTATTGGCCAGGCATAAACCAAATCTGCTCTTACAGACCGACTCCCCATTGCTATATAAGCTCCTCCATAAGCTTTCCGCATAATTAAAGTTATTTTAGGAACAGTTGCTTCTGAATAAGCATAAAGAACTTTGGCTCCGTGTCTAATAACTCCACCTAATTCCTGTTCTGTGCCGGGTAAATAGCCTGGCACGTCAACTAAGCTAATAATTGGAATATTAAAACTGTCCAGAAATCTAATAAAACGAGCTAGTTTTGTGGAAGCATTAATGTTAAGACATCCTGCCAGATATTTAGGTTGATTGGCCACAATTCCTATACTTCTCCCATTTAATCTGGCAAATCCAATTACTGCATTGGGGGCAAATTCGGCCTGGACTTCCAGAAAACTATTTTTATCTACTATAATCTCAATAACTTTTTTAACATCATAAGCTTGTTTGGAATTAGCCTTAACTATTTCTTTCAATTTTTCTGTGCTGCGTCCAGCTTGATCTTTTAATTGTATTTGATCAGGCTTTTCCTGACAATTATCCGGCAAATAGCTGAGTAATAAACGAATTTTATCTAGAACTGATTTTTCGTCTTTTTCTCTAAAGTGGGCAACTCCACTCAATTGATTATGAGTTGCTGCTCCACCTAATTCTTCTCCTGAGACAGTCTCACCTGTTACTGATTTAATAACTTCCGGGCCAGTAATAAACATTTTACTTGTTTGATCAACCATAAAAATAAAATCAGTAATAGCCGGTGAATAAACTGCTCCCCCAGCACAGGGACCTAAAATAGCAGAAATTTGTGGTATTATTCCTGAAGCTTTAGTATTCCGATAAAATATTTCTCCATAACCATTTAAAGCATCAATTCCTTCATTAATTCTTGCTCCACCTGAATCATTAAGACCAATTAGAGGCGCCCTATTAGCCAGGGCTAAATCCATTACAACCTGAATTTTTTGGGCATGTGCTTCTCCGACAGATCCCCCCATTACTGTAAAATCTTGTGCATAAAGATAAACTAACCGCTGATTGATTGTACCATAACCAGCTACAACTCCTTCGCCTGGGACTTGCTTATCTGACATTCCTAATGTAGTACTCCTATTCT
Organism: Halanaerobium salsuginis; assembly: GCF_900114545.1. Classification (GTDB taxonomy): domain Bacteria; phylum Bacillota; class Halanaerobiia; order Halanaerobiales; family Halanaerobiaceae; genus Halanaerobium; species Halanaerobium salsuginis. The sequence goes on along the minus strand of NZ_FOTI01000035.1, from coordinate 12,141 downwards.
TTATAAAAGGATTAAGTTCATTAAAAGAATCCTGATCCAGTAAATAATTAATCCTTTCCCGGGCTGTCATTTTACCTTTTTTATGCTGTCTATCTATTCTTAACTGCCCACCTCCCAATTCTATTTTTTCTCGAATAGCTGTTAATTTTGCTTCCGATTTTTCAATTTCCATAACCTACCTCCCGAGATAATCAAATTTAATTCAAATTAAAAAATAAATTTTTTCAACAATTAAATAATGATTAGATATTTTTCAAACGTTTACAATAAAATTAAAAAATATTAGCAATAATTAATTTATTGCTTATTATGTAATCAATATAAATAACTGTTTAAGATATCATATAAAATAATAATTTAAATAAACAGCTTAATAATAGCTAAAAAGGCAATTATATAGCAAACGTTTACAAAAACTATTAAAAATTTTTATAATCTAGATTACTAACTATATTTGTATTATAAATTAATAATTTTGATTTGTCAAACATTTTTGATAATTTCGTCTTCTATTTTTAGCTGTTTAACTTGTTTGACGAATTATCAAACTGGGATCCAGAATAATTCTTCTATTTACAGCTTGTTTAGATTTAGTTTTTATTTTATCAACTAATGTTTCAAGAGCTATTTTCCCCATATCATATTTGGGCTGAGAAACCGTTGTCAGCTGAATTTCCGGTAAAGATGCAAATGAGATATCATCAAAACCAATTACAGCTATATCCTGCGGAACTTCTCGACCATTTTCTTTAATAGCCTGGATAGCCCCCAGAGCTAGCAGATCATTATAACAAAAGATAGCAGTAGGAGTTTCTGGTAATTTTAAAAGTTCATTCATCAAGAAATAACCACTTTTTCTTTTGTAAGATCCCTGCTGATCTCTAACATTTTCTGCTTTAACTTCAAGTCCATGATTTTCAAGCGCCTGTTTATAACCTTTAAGCCTTTCTTTATTAGCAAATCTGCCCTCACCTGCTCCAATAAAGCCAATATTTTGATGTCCTTTTTCGATTAAATATTCTACTGCCATTTCTGCTCCTCTTACATTATCAACAATAACTGAAGTAAAATCAGCATGTTTAATAAAAGAACTTACAAAAACGGTTTCCACTCTTGACTTTAAAACAGCAGTTAAATGTTCTAACTCTTCTGAACTTGGTGTCATTATCAAACCATCAACCTGTTTCTGCAGTAAAGCATCTATATAATGCTTTTCACGTTCCTTATTCCAATTAGTATTACATAAAAAAACATTATAACCTGCTGCAGCTGCTGCTTCTTCCACTCCTCTAGCTACTTGAGGATAAAACGGATTTGTGATATCTGGTATCAGAAGACCAATTGTATTTGTCTCCTGTCTAACTAAACCTCGTGCAATATCATTTGGTTTATAACCCATCTCTTTTGAAATTCTCAGCACCTTTTTTTTAGTATCATCATTAACATCAGGATGATCATTTAATGCTCTTGAAACTGTAGCATAAGAAACTCCAATCTCCTTAGCTATATCTTTGATTGTAACGCCCATTTTGCCACCACCTGTAGTTTTAATAAAAATATTACTAATTAAATTATATAACTTAAAACTAGAAGTTAATAGTTTTAAGTTATATAATTTATGCAGCAATCTAAATCTTTTTTATTTAGTTAACATTTACCCTCAATAATATTATCATGAATTATCTTGATAAATTCTTCAAACTGCTGATAATAATCTGTGGTATTGAACTCAACTACAAAATTCTCCTGACCACCAGTTATTACTCTAAATTTACCATTGAGCAGACAAATATCTAATTCAACACTATCAATTTTATTATAATAAATCCGCTTCAACTTATAGCCAAGATAATTATCACTAATTTCCTTAAATCCTTCTTCCATAAATAAAATACCATAATTAGTTGCGATGAGCAATTTAGCTGGACTAATTGCTTTTGGCTTAAAATCAGCTGAATCCATATTTTCTCGCTGAATAAATATTACATCAATAATATCCTTGTTTTCTAAAAATAGGGTATCATCTTGCAATACTTTTCTTAACATATAATGAGCTTCATAGCCTTTTTCCAGAATACCTGTTACTTTTTTCTCAATTCTTTCTTTGTCTTTTATCATTTTTTTCCTCCTTCTAGTTTGAGCAGCTATTTTTAGATTTTAATGAAAAATCTGACCACTTAATATAATTTTATCAGGCTCAGCCACAAAAATCTAGTTTAAGAAAAATTTATTTTAAGCTAAGTACAAACAAACTAGCTGTACTTAGCTTTTAATAAACTGTAAATCATTTTAATAATAAATCTACTTATTTTATTTCACTTAATTTAACAGGTCGATTCTCTTTTAAAGATTTCGCTGCTGCCAGACCAATTAAGACAGGCTTTAAACCATCTTCTCCATTAACTGGTACAGCTAGATCTTTCTCAACAGCCAGAACAAATTCTTTAATTTCATCAGCAAAAGATTGCAGATATCTTTCCAGAAAAAAATATAAGGGTTTTTCAGCTGCTACCCCGTCAGCTGTACTTAATACAGCGGTTGACTGACTATCATTTTCGACTCGTACTGCTCCTTTAGAACCAAAAACTTCAGCTCGCTGATCATAACCATAAGCAGCTTCTCTACTATTATCAATTACAGCTAAAGCACCATTTTTTAATTTCATTGTAATAATTGCTGTATCAATATCACCTACTTTACCTATTGCTGGATCTACTAATACTGCTCCCGCAGCATAAACTTCTTCTACCTCACTTCCCGACAAATAACGAACCATATCAAAATCATGGATTGTCATATCAAGAAAAATACCACCAGAAACTTTTACATATTCTACTGGAGGTGCCTCTGGATCACGAGAAGTAATATTAATAATATGAGGATCACCTATTTTGCCAGCTAAAACAGCTTCTTTAACCGCTTTAAAATTATGATCAAAGCGGCGATTAAAACCAACCTGAAATTTAACTCCCGCTTTCTTTACTGCAGCCAGTACTTCTTTAATTTTAGAAAGATCATGGTCAATTGGTTTTTCACAAAAAATATTCTTGCCAGCTTTTGCTGCTTCAATTGAAATTTGAGCATGTGTATCAGTAGAAGAACAAATTAGAACAGCTTCAATCTCTGAGTCATTTAAAATTTTATGATAATCAAGATAAATATTCTCAATCCCCATTTCAGCTGCCCATTTTTTACCCTTTTCAGCAAAGAAAGGATCGGCAATTGCCTTTATTTCTGCGTTTGGTACATAATTACTTATACTCTCGGTATGGACCCGGCCAATTCTGCCAGCTCCAATAATTCCTAACTTAATCATTTTCATCATCCTCTCAGAACAAGGTTTCATTTTTTAATAAACTTATTAAAGACCAGTTTTTTCAGCGATAAATTTACGTGCCTGAACTGCATAGGCAAAAGGATTAGCCAGAGCAGGATCCTGCTCGGCTTCAACTACCATCCAGCCCTGATAATTAGCCTCAGCTAAAATTTTAAATAACGGTTCAAATTTAATCACACCATCACCGGGAATTGTAAAAGTTCCCATTTTAACTCCAGTCAAAAAGCTTAAATCTTCTGCCCTTACTCTGGCGACTATTTCTGGTCTAACATCTTTTAAGTGAACATGGACAATTTGTTTAATATATTTATTTAATAAATTTTCTACTGCAGCCTGACTGCCTTCTGAATAATAAATATGTCCGGAATCAAAAAGTAGATAAACATTATCATTAGTTAATTGCATAAATTTATCTATTTCTGCTGGAGTCTGAATACCAGTTCCCATATGATGATGGAGACAGACTTTCATATTTTTTTCTGCTGCTAAATCAGCCAATTTGTTATAACCTGCAGCAATTTTTTGCCATTCTGTTTCAGTAAAAACAGGTTTTTCTGTAAAGATTGCTTTATCCTGCCCCTGAATACTGGCACTCTGTTCAGAACAGCCAATTACTTGAGCTCCCATTGCTGACAAAAAATCACGGTGCTTAATAAAGTTTTTAATAGTTTCAGCTGCTGGCTTGTTAGCAAAAAAAGTGCTAAACCAGGCATTACAAATTTTAATCCCTCTCAGCTCTAATTTTTCTGCTAAAACTTTAGGATCAGTTGGATATTTATTACCAACTTCACTTCCGGTAAAACCAGCCAGAGCCATCTCACTTATACATTGCTCAAAAGTATTTTCTCTACCTAACTCTGGTAGGTCATCATTTGTCCAGGCAATAGGAGCTATTCCTAACTTTACCTGTTCAGAATCCATTTTCATACTAATTGCCTCCTTATATAAGTAAATTAACTTTGTTAAAAATAGTTTTAAAGCTAAATTAATACTGACGTGCTCGCTCGAGTTCTGTTTTCAGCTTGGTGCTGGCTGTTTTGATATCTGCTTTAGTAGCAACCTCTGCCAGACCAACTCTCCACCAGGATTGATAACCATGTGTCATTGTTTTGGGTAATACTTTGATATCAATCAAAGTAGAAATTGAGGATTGTTTAGCTGCAGCTAGTGCCGACTCAAGATCAGTTAGAGTATGAACTTTAAATGTCTTTGCCCCATAAGCTGCTGCACTGGCAGCAAAATCAATTTTTAATAGTTCACCATCCAACTTACCTGTTCTGGAATTTCGATAACGAAATTCTGTTCCAAAACTACCCATTCCATTTGACATCTGGAGATTATTTATACAGCCAAAGCCAATATTATCAAATAAAATAATATTGATCTTGGCTCTCTCCTGCAGACTGGTAATCAATTCAGAGTGCAGCATCAGATAACTTCCATCACCAACTAAAGCATAAACTTCCTGATCAGGAGCAGCCAGCTTAACACCTAAGGCACCGGATATTTCATAACCCATACAGGAATAGCCATATTCCATATGATAAGTATTCTCTAATTTAGGACGCCAGAGCCGCTGAAGATCACCTGGTAAACTACCTGATGAGCCAACTACAATTGCATCATCAGCCAGTATTTCAGCTAGTTTTCCCAAGACTGCAGTCTGAGTTAAATTACTGTCCATTTTACTACTATATTCTGCCAGCTGTTTATCAAGCTGACCAGCTATTTCGGGCTCAAAATTAGCTGTTGCTGGTTCAAGCTTAAATAAACGCTCTACTTCTTGCTTCCATTCAGCTTTAACCTTTTCAATTTCATCTGTATAAGTTGATTTATAATTAACACTTTTTAAAGCATTAAGTAGAGATATTAAACCAAGCTTAGCATCAGCTACCAGCGGTACTGCATCAAGCTTATAAGCATCAAAATCGCAAATGTTTAGAGCAACAAAGTCTACATCTGGATTTTGAAACAAACGTTTTGATGCTGTAGTAAAATCCATAAATCTTGTTCCAATACCTATAATTAGATCTGCCTGACTGGCAATTTTATTAGCAGCTGAATTACCAGTTACACCAATCCCACCTAGATTAAGTGGATGGTCAAATACAACTGTACTTTTCCCAGCCTGAGTTTCAGCAAATGGTATATTAAATGTTTCAGCAAAATTCTTTAGTTCTGTTCCTGCTCCAGAATATTTGCTGCCTCCTCCACAGATCAGAAGAGGTTTTTTCTTTTGAGTAATTAGTTTAACTACTCTGCTCAGACTATCTTCTGACAGAGGAGTTCTTCTAAAATGATGGACTCGTTTAGCTAAAAATTCAGCTGGATAATCATAGGCTTCTCCCTGGACATCCTGTGGTAAAGCTATAGTAACTGCACCTGTTTTAGCTGGATTAGTTAGGACACGCATAGCATTAATTGCAGCTGTCATTAGCTGTTCAGGTCTGCTGACTCGATCCCAATATTTGCTAACTGCTTTAAAAGCATCATTGGTAGTTAAGTTTAAATTATAGGGATGCTCAACCTGCTGCAAAACAGGATCTGGCTGACGGCAGGCAAAAGTATCACCAGGAAGTAATAACAACGGAATTCTATTAGCCGTAGCTGTGCCAGCTGCTGTTACCATATTAGCTGCACCCGGACCAATTGAAGAAGTACAGGCATAAATTTTTTGCCTGAGATTTTGTTTAGCAAAGGCAGTTGCAGCATGGGCCATTCCCTGTTCATTTCTACCCTGACGAACAATTAAATCACCACAATCTTCTTCTAGTGCTTGACCAAGCCCCACTACATTCCCATGCCCAAAAATTGTAAAAATACCTTCGACAAATTTATGTTCTTGACCATCTATCTCCAAATATTGATTATCCAGAAACTTAATCAGTGCCTGAGCAACCGTTAGCCTAATTTTAGTAGTCACATTCTCACTCCTTAATTTTATTCTGCCGGCCAAATTTTTGCTGCTGGATTATATAACCATTTATGCTCTGGCTCATCTACTCGATCAATCCAGGGATTTTCTTCTAAATGACGGATCATCCAGCAAATATACATTGCATACCCTGGAGCAGCTGTCTGAGGATGAGCAAGTCCACCAGGAATTGTAACTGTGTCATTGTGAGTTACCTTATTAATTTGGTCCCCAACAAAAGCACAGCCAAAACCCTGCTCTTTATTGAAACGATAATAGTATACTTCTGGTTGAGCATGGGTATGTGGTGGATAACTAGACCATTTTCCTGGATAAGTCAGTGACTCACCCAATACCATATTAGAGTATGGGGCATTTTCATAATCAAAAACAGTTCTAACTATTCTGGTTGCTGTTCCGTTCATTAAACCTTCACCAAAAGTATCTACTCGATAATCACCCGGCAGATAAAATACTGCTGCAAAATCTTTTTTATTTCTAGTTTTCTGAATTAATATTTCAGATTCTCTTACTGCAGTTATTCTAACTTTTGTTTCACGGGAAACATGCAATACAGTTGGCTCTTCATCAAAACAGGAATTCCTCTCTATCTCCTGCTGATTATTTTCCCAGGCTAAACTGATCTTTCCTGTTAGTAAAAGATACGCACTTTCTTTAGCTGGCTCTAAAATTTCTTTGCTTTGCCCCGCCTTCAGTTTCAAAACTCCAACATCCATTAACATAGTGCTATATTTGCCATCTACTTCTGTTATACTGCTATATCCAGTTTCTAGATTTATTTTGTTTTTAATTAGCATGTTAAACTCCTTCCTTAAACCCTAGCCACAAGCTCACCATATTCTTCTTTTTTAGTTTTAATAAATTCATGAATAGCTGCTGCTGTTGGCATAGCATCAGAACAGCTGTGAGCAGAAACTAACATTGAAGCCGATGCACTACCGAATTCGAGGGCATCTATTACATCCCAATTTTCCAGTAAACCATAAATAAAAGCAGAAGCATAGGCATCACCACCCCCAAATGATTTTAAAAGCTCAACTGGAAAAATTTTAACAGCAAAACTCTCTCCAGCAGCTGTATAGGCAGTTGATCCATCTGCCCCATGCTTAATAACTACTAATTTACTATGATAATCAAACCAGCGCTGAGCAACTTCTGCATCTGTGGTCTGCTTTGTAGTAAATATGTTTTCCATATAGTCAAACTCACTGCGTGAGCCAATAATAATATCACTTCTTTCAGCTGCTATTGTATAATAAATACTAGTTTCTAGATCATTTCGCCAGGAATAGGGGCGATAATCTATGTCAAAAATTACCCGGACATTGTTGGCCCTGGCATATTCTATTGCTAATAGAGCAGCCTGACGAGAAGGTTCAGCAGCTAGAGCTGTTCCTGAGATTAATAATATTTTTGACTTAGCTATATATTCTTCTTTAATATCAGCAGCTTCTAATTTAAGATCAACAGCTTCTTTTCGATACATTAAAATACTGCTTTCTGTTTTACTCTTTATTTCTGTAAAGGTTAAGCCTGTCTTTGACCCTGAAATATCAACTGGCATCTGGGAAGTATCAATAGACTCCCTAGCAAAATACTGCAAAATATAGTTGCCAAATTGATCATCGGCCACCCGCCCAATAAAACCTGTTTTTTTATTTAACCTGGCCATACCAATTGCAACATTTGCTGGTGATCCTCCTACATACTTACTAAAAGTTTTTGTAGCTTCCAGAGTTCTATATAATTCATTGGCATTTAAATCTACTGCAGCTCTTCCCAGAGCAATCAAATCATATTCCTTACTGTGATCAAACTTAATCGGATTCATCTTAATAACCTCCCTGGTCAAAAATTATTACTTAAACTTGTTTTATTTTTTCTGTCTTCTTAAAACATCAATATATACAGCACCTATAATAACTGCACCAATGACTACTGTTTGTAAATCAGGTGATACTCCAAGCAGATTAAGACCATTGCGAATTACGGCAATAATCATTGCTCCAATTAAAGTTCCCCAGATGGTACCTACTCCACCAAGAAAGCTCGCTCCACCAATAATAACTGCTGCAATTGCATCAAGTTCATATGATAAACCAGCTAAAGGATAAGCTGCATTTACTTTTCCCATCAAAACAATGCCACCCATGGCAGCCATAAAACCGCTAATTGTATAAACCCAGGTTAATACTCTATCTGTATCAATTCCTGATAAACGGGCGGCTTCTATATTTCCTCCTACTGCATAAATATGGCGCCCCAGAGTAGTTCTATTTAAAAAATAGTGAAAAATAATTACAGCAACAATAACTAAAATAAAGCTAAATGGAATTGGGCCTATGTAACCTGAACCAATAAATTGAATCCAATCTGGAAATCCTGATACTGGCGAAGCGCCAGTAATTATTAACGCTAAACCACGCGCCACATTCATCATACCCAAAGTTGCAATAAAAGGATGAGGGAGTCTTAATTTGGTTAATAGAAGTCCATTAGTCATACCAGCTGTTCCACCCACAAATAAACAGGCCAAAATACCTAAAACTGGATTTAAACCAAAGTTAATAATTACTATTCCACTAACTGAAATTGATAATGCCAGCACCGAACCAACCGAAAGGTCTATTCCTGCAGTTAAAATTGCCAGCAGCATACCTGAAGCAACCAGAGCATTGATTGAAGCTTGCTGCAAAACATTGGTTAGATTATTAACTGTTAAAAAGTACGGAGAAGCAAAAGTAAGTATAATCATTAAAACAATTAATCCTAATAAAGAACCCAATTTATCAAATAAAAGTTTTCTCCAATTCGTTGTTCCACCGCTAATATTTATTCCTACAGCTTCTTTAGACTGCATTGTTAATCCCTCCATTTATAGTAGCTGCACTCATAATTTTCTCCTGAGTAGCTTCTTCTGCCTCAAACTCGGCAGTAACTTTACCTTCACTAATTACTAAAATATGATCACTGATACCCAAAATTTCTGGTAGCTCTGAAGATACCATAATTACTGCTACACCACGATTTGTTAATTCATTAATTACATTATAGACTTCAACCTTAGCTCCTACATCAATGCCCCGGGTAGGTTCGTCAAAGATAAAAATATCTGCTTCTGTATTAAGCCATTTACCAATAACAACCTTTTGCTGGTTGCCACCACTTAACTGCTTAACTTTTGTTTGAGTACTGGGAGTTTTAATCTGTAAGCTGCGGATTAAGCCTACTGTATCTTCTTTCTGCCTTGTTAGATCAAGCAAAACATTCTGTTTATATTTATTTAAATTGGCAGAAGTACAATTAAATTCTACTGTTTGATCAAGAAATAGACCCTGGTTTTTTCTATCTTCTGTCAGCAATACCATACCATATTTTAAAGCATCTTTAGGATGATTAATCTCTACTTTCTGGCCATGAATATAAATTTCTCCACTATCTTTACGATCAGCTCCAATTATAGTACGTACTAATTCTGTCCTACCCGAGCCAACTAAACCAGCAATGCCAAGTACTTTGCCCCGATAAGCCCGAAGTGAAACATTATTGACTACACCAGCTCGCGAAAGATTTTTAACCCGAAGTGCTTCTGCACCCTTTTCTATCTTTACTTTTGGAAATTGATTTTTAATATCTCTACCTACCATTTCTCTCACTAGATCATCCTCACTTACATCTGCGATATTTTTAGTAGAAATATATTTACCATCACGCAGAACAGTCACTCTATCCCCAATTTCTTTCACCTCATCTAGTTTATGAGAAATAAAAATTATGGTTACTCCTTTTTCTTTCAAATGGCGCATTGTCCGAAAAAGTTCTTTTACTTCATCTTTGCCAAGAGCAGAAGTTGGCTCATCTAAAATTAATAAATTAACATCAACAGAAAGCGCTTTACCGATTTCGACCATCTGCTGTTTTCCAACTCCCAGGTCTTGAATTAAAGCTGTTGGACTAATATTCTGATTTAATTCTGTTAAAATCTCTTTTGTTCTATTCTCCATTTTTTCGCGATCTAAAATTCCAAATCTTTCTATCTTTTTTATTTCTCTTCCCATAAAAATATTTTCTGTAACATCCAGCTCCTGAATTAAATTTAATTCTTGATAAATCGGTACTATACCAGCTGCTAGAGCCTGTTGAGGACTATTGCTTTTTACTGCATCTCCCTTGATATAAATAGAACCTCCATCTGGTTGATATAGCCCTGTCAAAATTTTAATTAAAGTTGATTTACCCGCGCCATTTTCTCCCAGTAAGACATGGATTTCCCCTGTTTCAACTTCCAAATTTATTTCATCGAGGGCTTTAACTCCCGGAAAAATCTTGGTCACTTTTTCCATCTTTAAAAAAATTTCTCCCATCATTAAACCTCCTATAGATACTCATCCTTTCTTAATATTAAGAAAGGATGAGTAGTATCTTTTCCTATTCAGCAAAAACTTCTGCTATAACATCTTCACCAAATAATACTTCTAAACGATCCCGGCTAAATGCTTTTGTTAAATCTCTAATACTTGCATCTACATTGTTTTGATCAATGATAAAAGTAGGTACAGGTACTTCACTAGCAACAGTTTCTCCTGCTAAATGTTTAACCATTAATTCAACTCCTGTATAACCAATTCCATATGAGTCTTGTTTAACAGTTGCTGTTAATTCTCCATTTCGAATAGACTTAAGTGCATCTGGTGAACCATCAAATCCCATTACTTTTACACCTGCTTGATTAGCACTTTTTAGTGCTCTTTCTGCTCCCAGAGCCATTTCATCATTTGTAGCATAAACAGCATTAACATCTGGATAACTCTGAATTATGTTCTGCATTACATTAACTGCTTTACCACGAGAACTATCAGCTGGTTGAACACTAACTACTTCAACTGCTGTCCCTTCAATTCCCTGCATAAAACCATCGACCCGTTGATCATGAATATAGTCCCCAGCAGCCCCTCTAATAATGGCCACTTTACCCTGGCCCGCTAAAATATCAGCAAAATATTTGCCTGCTTTTTCAGCTGCCTGGAAATTACCTGTACCAGCAAAAGAAGTTTTACCTTCAAAATCTGCATCAGTATCAATTGTAATAACCGCAATATCTCTACTAACAGCTTTTTCTAGTACAGTTTTAGCTGCTTGTGGTCTTAAAGGTGCAACAACTAATCCCTGTACTCCTTTAACTAACTGATCTTCCAGAAGATTTATTTGCTGAATAACCTGTGTTTCATTGTTTGGCCCAATTACTGATAAATTAACTCCATATTTTTCTGCTGCTGCTTCTGCACCTGCCTTAACTGATTTCCAATAATCACTATTTAAAGCTTTCAATACAACAGAAATTTTGTATTCTTCTGCTGCTTTTGCTTGATTAGTTATAAGGCTGCTTCCCAGACATATAGTAAAGATTAACATCCCGACTGCTAAATATACTAATGATTTTTTCATTTTTTGCCCCCTAGTTTTTTTAATTAAAATTGCCAAAGATTATTATTTGCTTAACAATCACCTCCTGCATAGATAGTAATGTACAATAAGTTGTGTAAATTAAATATCGATATTTTTTTAAAATAAAAAAAGAGGAATCCTTCTTTAAGTGGTTGAATATATTTATCGACGAAAATAAAAAATCAAACCACTAGGAGGACTCCTCATGAAAAGTATACCTGAAAAACCCAACAATGGTCAAGTGAATTTTGATGACATGATTAATGATTTGATCAAAAATTTTCTCGAAAAATTGCTTAAGTCTGAATTAACCGAATTTCTAAATTACGATAAATATGAAGTTACTGGTAAAAACTCTGGCAACAACCGCAATGGTAATTATTCTCGTAACTTCCAGACTAAATACGGTGTCATTGAAAATCTT
>NZ_FOTI01000077.1 GCF_900114545.1 Halanaerobium salsuginis | reverse complement strand
TATTTAATTCAACGGAGCCAGGCAAATGCCTTTTTTATTTAGATATTTTTAGATTTACAGTTTTTTCTTCACAACATTAATTATACAACCTATAAATATATCGAAATTTTAAAATAAATATCACAAAAATGTAACAATTTCTAAAAATTTTAATAAAAAAAATACCACCCAGAATTGGATGGTAAGCTTATAATTACTTAAACTTTATTTAGCTTGAATAAATAGCTGATTAACTAGCGAAAATATATTTCCTTTAAAATAAGTTATATTACGATTTATCTGACTCATATCTGTTAAAGCAAAATATTTATCAGACAAAATTGAAATAATAATTAAATCTTCACTAGCAGATTTATTAGTAAAGGTTAATGCTAAATGATAAACAGGATTATAACCTTTTTCCAGAATAAACTTATTAAATTGATTATCATACTCTATTTTTTCTGACTGATAGATTAATTCAATTAAGTTATCTATACTTGCTTCTTCAAGTTTAGTAATATTGCTAGAGTTTAAATCAAAAAATTGATTGCGAGGATATAAGTAAACCGCTGCTGCCTGGCCAAGCATCTCAATTAAATTATTTTTAGTATTAAGATGATTTTTAATTAAATTATATAACTTTTTAACTTCAATTTCTTCTTCCCGACTTCCATAATAATAGTCTCCCAATTTGAATCTATTTGAAAGTGAAAAATACTTTTCGCTCCCATCAAAAAAATAAACTTTTCCGCTTATCAAATCTTCATCAGATATATTTTCTTGCGGATATGAATTGAGATTAGAGAAAATATTCCAGAAAGCAAATAGTACTTCTGGTGCATTAATTGATGTTTTACCCCAACGCTGATCAATAACTTCAATTTCAACCGGAGTATTAGCCTTAATAACATTTTCAAAATTGCGGTTGTTTTCAATAATTATATTAGTATTTTCAGCAATATTTAGGGCAAAAAGATCAAAAAGAAGTGGTAAAAGCATTAATAAAAAAAAGAAAATCAATAATGAAGACAAAATATTTTTTTTCATCACCTGCTATCACCATCCCGATTAAAAATAATAGTAACTGTAGTACCAGATTCAGAATAACTGTCAATAATCAGTTTACCATTATGTGATTCTATTATCTTTTTAGAAATATTTAGCCCTAAACCATGTCCATCTAAAAAATCACTTTTTTTCATCTGGTTATCGAGTAGCTTTTCATAATCAAAATTAATTCCCTGACCATAATCAATTATTTTTAAAATTGTTCTGGAAAAATTATTTTCTAAAGTCAGATCAATTTTACTACTATTGCTGTGAACAATTGCATTATCAATTATATTTAGCAGCACTTCTTTAATTTTATCCTGATCAAGTAAAATCTCCACTTCAGAATCAGCATAAAAATTAATTTCTATATTATATTTATGAGCTTTATATTTCATTATCTCTACACTCTGGTCAACTAATTTATTTAAATTATTGTAACTTTTTTCTAAACAAAATTGATTGGGATCTTTAAGCTTGGAGTTTTCTATTATTTCGTTAATTAATCGCAAAAGTCTTTTTCCTTCACTTTCAATATAGCTTAGAGCTTGAGCTGACTTTTGAGAATCATCAATATTTTTCAAAAGATTGGCATAACCAATGATAGTTGTTAAAGGGGTTCTAATTTCATGGGTCATATTATCATAAAATAATTTCTGCTTATTCTTCTCATTTTTTAAGTCAGCTATTAGATAGGTTATATTTGCTGCCATTTTTTGAAATATAGCAGCAAGTTCTTCTACCTCATCACCACTTTTGATGGTAAAATCAGTTTCTAATTTACCCTGGCGGGAAAATTGATCTACTTGCTGACCTAATAATTTAAGTGGATTAATAATTTTGCGAGTAAAAATATCTATAAAGATAATAATTATAATAAATGCAATCAGATTAATAAAAGCCATGGTATAAAGTAAATTTTTTTTGAGTAAATCTTCTTTTTGCAGAGGATAAATTAACCTTACTGCACCTAATAATTGCTCTCCTTTAAAATAAGGCAAAGTTAACAGAAAAAATCTATTTTCTCCGTTATTTTTTATTCTATAGTTTTTTTGGTTATTTAGAGCAAGAGTTAAATCACTGCTTGTTTTAAAATCATCTTTTAATTCACTGATTAAATTAAGCTTTGCAACTGAATCAAAAATTGAATCACTGTTTTGATGATAAATTTGAGTTCTTAAGTTTAGCATACGGCTTAATTCTAAGTTCAAGTAATAAATATTACGGGGATTAATTTCTTCTATCTTATTTAAACTCTGGTAGAGAAACATATGAGTAAGATAAGAGTTTTTTACTATTGTTTCTTTAACATTATTGATATTATGATTATCAACTATTTTTACTGTCAAAAATGTTATGGAAATCAAAACTGGTAAAATAACTAGAATACTGGCTAAAATAAATTTTTCTTTTAACTTAAGATTACTTAAATACTTCATTCAACTTTTCCTAAGTCTAGTTTATAGCCCACCCCATAAACTGTTTTAATTATAGCTTGATAATCTTTTAATTTTTCTCTCAGTCTTTTAATATGCATATCTATCGTCCTGGTATTCCCATAATAATCATAACCCCAAATATAGTTTAGTAATTGAGTTCTGGAAAAGACCTGCTGATAGTTTTTCATTAATAAGTAAAGAATCTCAAATTCTTTCGGGGTAAGGCCTAAATCTTTTTCATTTAACAAAACCTGATGTTTGCTTTTTAAAAGTTTTAAAGCACCAAGTTTAATTGTATCATTAATCATATTCTTATTATTTATTCGTCTTAAAACAGCTTTTACTCTTAAAATAAGTTCCCGATTATCAAAAGGTTTAGTTATATAATCATCTGCTCCTAATTTTAGTCCCATTAATTTATCTGCTTGATCATTTTTAGCTGTAATGAATATAACTGGAATATTTTTCTGCTTAATTCTTGCTTGTAATTCAAATCCATTCATGCCCGGGAGCATGATATCTAATAAGATTAGATCAGGTTTAAGTTCAAGCAAAGCAGTATAGGCACTTTCTGCACTACTAAAAATTTCAACTGTAAAGTTTTCTAACTCCAGATTCATTTTAATTAGATTAGCAATTGGCTTATCATCTTCAATTACAATAACTAGCACTAATTTACCCCCTAATTTTTCACTTTAATACTCTGCTGCCAGAAGTTAAGATAATCTTGTTTATGAGCAGCAGCAGTGAATATATTGTATTCTTTATTTATAGTAAACTTAAAAATACTCTGATAATTTTCATTTGCTTTAATATCATTTCTAGTTGGTATTCGTTCAGTTAATTCTCTATGCAAAATTGCTGCCTCTCTAGACAAAATAAAATCGATAAATTTTTGAGCCGCAGCAGGATGAGGAGCATTATTGACAATTGAAACACAACCTATTTCCCAACCAGTATCAGCAGGAATTTGATAGCTTAAATTAAAACCATTCCGAATCATTAGTTTTTGATCATGCAGAAAATTAACTGCAATTAAATATTCTCCCAGAGCTATTTTCCTGGCTGGGGTAAAGCCATCTTCTGTATATAAAGCTACATTTTGATTAAGCTGATAAAAATATTGAGCAGCTTTTTCTGGCCCCCAGAGTTGAATTATTGAGGCAATGAAAGTAAAAGCTGTGCCAGAAGTAACTGGATTAGGCATAACAATTTTACCTTTAAAAGCCGGATTCAATAAATCAATAAACTCTTGTGGCTTTTGAAAAGAACTTTCTCCAAACTCCTGCTGCCATAAGCCTTCATTAACTGCTATAGAAATTGGTCCTAAATAAATTCCCGTCCAGAATCCCTGTTTAGATTTAAACTGATCTGGTATCTGGTCAGCTTCTGGAGATATATATGCTTTTAATAAACCAAGTTCAGCCAATAATTGGTGATTATCAGCTGGTCCACCCAGAATAATATCAGCTCTGGGTAATTCTTTTTCAGCAATAATTCTTTTATTTGTATTCTGAGAAGACATTTTAAGAAAAGTATAATTAATATTAGTTTGGTAGCTAAAAAGATCTAGTAATCGCCTGGCTTCTTCTTCGTGAAAATTAACATACACAGTTAAATTATTAGCAGAAGCTGCTGTGTGTTTTTTGCAAGTTAAAATTCCCGGTTTTTGCAAAGTTGTTTTCGCAGCCACCCAATAGGGAAAAATTAAAGTGAATTTTGGGCTCCTTTCATCAGTGAATTTTTGATTCTATGACTGTCACCAGGAAATACAAGTAGGTGACTGTGGTGGACTAATCTATCAATTAAAGCAGCTGTCATTTGCTCATCATAAAAGATATTAGCCCATTTACTAAATTCAAGATTTGTAGTGATTATTAAGCTCTTTTTCTCATAACAGTCTGAGATTATCTGAAACAGGAGCTGGGATCCCTCTCTGTCGAGAGGAATATAGCCCCATTCATC
>NZ_FOTI01000036.1 GCF_900114545.1 Halanaerobium salsuginis | reverse complement strand
GTTTGGGAGTCTAAAAAAGATAACCAGATTTAGTCCCTGAAAAACTGAGAGTTCAACAGCCTCGCCATTAGTGTTCACCAGTAAGTTTTGAGTACAAAGGCAGCTGCCTGCTAAAGCAGCAGAAAACAAATAGGACACAGCATACGTGTTAGGAGTTCATATCAGTCTCAGGGGATCAGACTTTTAAAGTAGTCATGTAATTACATGCCACAAGGGGGATCAAAATCTACCCTGGATATCTTTAAATATCATTATATCAGGGACTAAATCTAAAATTAATGGAAACAAGAAAGTTTATATTTAAATGGTGATATATTTCAATATCACTAAGTATATTATACGAGGGGTAATTTAGATGAAAGTAGAATATATTAACCCTTTTATTGCGGCAGTAAATAATATTTTCCCCCAATTAGGTTTTAATGATGTTAAAAAGAAGGATATTTCAATTATAAAAGATAATAAAGAACGAACAGGAATTGTAATGATGCTTGGCCTTGTAGGTGATGTTGAAGGTAATGTTGCCTATTATCTTTCTTTTGAAAATGCTAAAAAGATTGCTGCTCAAATGATGATGGTTGAAGAATTAACCGAGCTTGATAATATGGCTAAAAGTGCACTTTCTGAATTATCGAATATGCTAACTGCTAATGCAAGCATCAATTTTGCTCAAAATGATCTTGAAGTTGATATTTCTCCACCAACAACTATGTTCGGAGAAAAGTTTAAATGTGAAATGAATTCTGACAAGATAATTGCTATTAAAATGGAGATTGATGGCATTTTATTAGAGTTGAATATTTCTTTACTTTAAATTTAAAATATAAATGAAAAATAGTTAAGGATGATGATCTTTTATGGCTAAAAAAATAATGGCTATTTTTGGAACAAGGCCAGAAGCAATTAAAATGGCTCCTTTATTAAAAGCACTACAAAAAAACAGCAATTATAAGTTAGTACTTACTGTTACAGCTCAGCATAGAGAAATGCTTGATCAGGTACTAGAATTATTTAATTTAAAGGCAGATTATGATCTTGATATAATGCAAAAAAAACAAAGTTTAAATGGAATTACAGTTAAAATAATTAAAAATTTAGCACCGATTTTAAAACAAGAAAAACCAGATTTATTATTAGTTCACGGTGATACAACTTCTACTTTTGCTGGTGCTCTGGCTTCCTTTTATCAACAGCTAAAAATAGCTCATATTGAGGCTGGGCTTCGTACTCATAATAAATATTCTCCTTTTCCCGAGGAAATAAATCGCCAATTGACAGGAGTATTGGCAGACCTTCATTTTGCACCAACAATTAAAGCAAAAGAAAATTTGCTCTTAGAAAATATAAATAAAGAAAAAATATTTGTGACTGGCAATACAGTAATTGATGCTTTGTTATCAGTAGTAGATAGCAATTATAAATTTGCAGATTCTACTTTGTATAATTTTGATTTTAAGCATAAGCAGACAATTTTATTAACT
This sequence comes from Halanaerobium salsuginis, assembly GCF_900114545.1. Classification (GTDB taxonomy): domain Bacteria; phylum Bacillota; class Halanaerobiia; order Halanaerobiales; family Halanaerobiaceae; genus Halanaerobium; species Halanaerobium salsuginis. The sequence goes on along the minus strand of NZ_FOTI01000036.1, from coordinate 24,947 downwards.
ACGCATCGTCGTGAAAATCTTGGCGAACCAATGGAAAATATTTTTCGGGCAATCCAGAAATTAACTGATAAAATTAGTGATTTAGAAGTTATTTTTCCTGTTCATTTAAATCCTGTAATTAGAGAACTGGCAGCAGAAATGTTAGGAGATAATTCACAGATTCATTTAATTGAACCACTCGAATATTTACCATTTGCTAACTTGTTAGCTCGAGTTGATCTTGTTTTAACTGATTCGGGAGGAATACAAGAAGAAGCACCAGCTTTGGGAAAACCAGTTTTAGTTTTGCGTGATACTACAGAAAGGCCGGAAGCAATTAGTGCTGGAACTGTAATTAAAGTAGGAACTGATTCGGAGAAGATTTATCAGGAAAGTTTTAATTTATTAACTAAAAAAGAGCTTTACCAACAGCGATCTTCTGCTGTTAATCCTTATGGTGATGGTAAAGCAGTTCAGCGAATAATTAATGCTCTAGATTTTTTCTTTAAATTCACCTTTGAAAAACCAGCTGATTTTTTAGCAGATAACTAAATTAATTTTTCCAAAAAGCAGGATTTAATTATTGTCTCTTGAATTATATAAATTAGCAAGAACTAATAATAGTAATCAAACTTAGTTAACAGCTGAGCAGAAGGAGGTAATAAGATTGGATTTTAACATTGTAATTGCTGGAGAAGCCGGACAGGGCCTCAAGACAGTTGAGGGTCTTTTAACGAAAACCTTTTCCCGGCATGGGTATTACTTATTCAGTACAAAAGATTATATGTCACGAGTTAGAGGTGGGCATAACTTTATGCAGGTACGGATAAGTGATCAGAAAGTTGCAGGTCCAGATGAAGGTATTGATTTGCTTTTAGCTCTCAATAAAGAGAGTGTTGATATCCATCGTTCTGAAATGGATGAACAGGGTACAATTCTGGCATCTATTGAAGATGATGCTGAAAATGTGGTAAACATTGATGCTAAAGAGATAGCAAAAGAAGTTAATCCCAGAGCAGTGAATACCGTTTATGTTGGAGCAGCTTTTAAAATTCTCGGTTTACCAACAGTAGAAGCAGAAGAAGCAATTAGAGAACATTTTGCTGATAAAGAATCAGTAATTGATGACAATCTTGAATTACTTAACAAAGGTTATCAAGCTGTAGAAAAGTTATATGATTTAGATGATTTAGGTGCAAAAGAAAACAGAATGGTTATTGACGGTAATAGTGCAGTTGGTCTGGGGGCTGCCCTGGCTGGTGTAAGTTATTATGCTGCCTACCCAATGTCACCATCAACTGGAATTTTAACCTATCTCGCCGGCAAACAAAAGGAACTTGGCATAGTTGTTGAGCAAGCTGAAGACGAAATAGCAGCCATTAATATGGCACTGGGAGGTACTTACAGTGGCATGCGCTCTATGACAGGAACATCTGGTGGAGGACTTGCTTTAATGGCAGAAGGCGTTGGTTTAGCAGGTATAACTGAAACTCCAATTGTAATTGCTGATGTTCAACGTCCAGGACCAGCAACAGGACTGCCAACCAGGACTGGTCAGGGTGACTTACTGTTTGCAGTTAATATTGCTCAAGATGAATTCCCTTTAATGGTACTTGCACCTAAAGATCAGGAGGATGCAGTTTATCAGACATTTAGGGCTTTCAATCTGGCAGATAAGTATCAACTACCAGTTATTATTTTATCTGATCAGTTTATTGGAGATGGTTCTAAAACAATTGATAAAATAGATCTAAGCGATCTTAAGATAGAAAGAAATCTTGCTGATCCTGCTAAAATTAGTGGTGATTATAAGCGCTATAAACTTACTGATGATGGTATTTCACCTCGCGCATATCCAGGACAACTCGAAGGTCAAGTTGTTTTAATTGATAGTGATGAACATGATGAATTTGGCCATATTGTTGAAGATGGCGAAACTAGAAATAAGATGGTTGCTAAAAGAGCTAAAAAAATTGAAAAGTTAGTTGCAGAAGACTTATTAGAACCAGACTATGAAGGACCAGAAAAGCCGGATTATGTTCTGGTTGGTTGGGGTTCAACAGCTGGTCCAGTTCAGGAAGCCTGTACAATGCTGGCTGATGACTATAAAGTTGGTAGGTTATCTTTTAATGATGTCTGGCCATTGCCGACTAAAACTATCCAGGAAAAAGTAACAGCTGGAGCAGAACTTATTTTTGTAGAAAGTAATTATAGTTCTCAATTTGCTCGTTTAGTACGGAGTGAAACAGGGATTGAAGCTGATTATAGTATTTTAAAAGATGATGGTCGACCATTTTCTGGTCAAGAAATTGCAAATAGATTTAAAGAAGAGGTGAATAAATAATGGTAGATGTTAATGCTTATCAGGCTGATCGAGAAACTGCCTGGTGTCCTGGTTGTGGTAATTTTCCTTTGAGAACCGCTCTTGCTGATGCTTTAGCAGAAATGGATCTTAAACCAGAAGAAGTAACCATGTACACCGGGATTGGACAGGCTGCTAAAATGCCTCATTATTTAAAAGTAAATGGGTTTAATGGTTTGCACGGAAGATCACTTCCACCTGCAATTGCAATGAGAGTTGCCAATCCAGAAATGACAGTAATTGTTGAATCTGGTGACGGCTGTAGTTATGGTGAAGGTGGTAATCATATTTTGCATAATATTAGACGAAATTTAGATATTATTCACCTTGTTCATGATAACCAAATTTACGGATTGACAAAGGGACAAGCTTCTCCTACAAGTGGTGAGGACATTGTAACTCCGGTTCAGCCGTATGGAGTTAATGCTGAACCTTTTAATCCAGTTAGATTTGCTGTTGGTATGAAAGCTAGTTTTGTTGCCCGGAGTACTGTTGGAGATCGTGAGCATTTAAAAGCTATGATTAAAGAAGCTAAAAAACACCGGGGCTATGCTTTAATTGATATTTTCCAACCATGTGTTTCTTTTAATAAAATTAATACTTATAAATGGTATAATGAGAGAGTTTATAAGCTAGAAGATCATGATCCAACTGATTACGAAGCAGCAGTAAAAGTAGCTAATGAGTTTGGCGATAAAATTCCGATTGGTATAATCTATCGAGAAGAAAAAGCTACTTTTCGGGATAGAATTCCCTATCTAGAAGATAAAGCTTTAGTTGAGAGAGAGGTAAAACCTCAAGATTTAGAGTTTTTATTAGCTGAGTTCCAATAAAAGTAGATTATAATTAAATAATATAAATAAATAGGATATATCTTAAACTATTGGAGGAGGAAAATTAATAATGAATATTTATGATTTTGCAATTGATTTTGAAATTAAAAACCGTGAGTTTTATGAAGATTGTGCTGCTAACACTGAACATGAAGAAATAAAACAGGTTTTTCTAGAATTGGCTAAAGAAGAAAAGAAACATGAAAACATAGTGAGACAATTAAAAGCTGAAAAAAAGGTTGACGAAGTAGAATCTGGTATTTTACCAATGGCTAAAGATGCTTTTGATAAAATATCTAAAAATATGCCTGGCGATAGTGTAATGGGACAACAACAGGTAGATATTTATAAAAAAGCTAAAGTTATGGAAGCAGATAGCTATAATTTTTATCTTGAAAAAGCTGAAGAATCTGATCTGCCAGCTGTTCAAGAAACTTTTAAAAAGTTAGCTAAAGAAGAAAAGAAACATGAAAAAATTATGGATAATATTGTTGAAATGGTTGATCGTCCTAATACCTGGCTCGATGATGCTGAATGGTATCATCTGGAAGATTATTAAGTATAAGCTAATTACTTAAAGTTAAATATATTTAGTCCAATAACCCCTGGATCCAAAATTTATTATAGATTTATGGAATTGTTTTTTTGGTATTCTGCCGCTTAAAGTTTTTTGGAAAAGTCAAATTACTTGTAAGTGTAATTCCTATCTTAATTTTGGGTTCAGGGTTATTTTATTTTAAATAAGTAAAATTTAGTTAATTATTGTTTCTTTCTGACATTTTTTTGCTAAACTACTATGGATATTAAAAATACTATCCAGATGTGGAGAGAGACTGGCAAATATTTTTTTACAGGACTTTTAATTTTTTTAGCAAGAATTACTGATGTTTCGTTAAGTACAATTAGGGTTTTAATGATTTTTAAAAGCAGAAGAATTTAGGCTGCTTTTATTGGCTTTTTTTGAAGTTAGTATTTATATAATTGTTCTTTCCCGATAAAAGAAATAAAGGAAAATAGTTTTGTGATATAAATCATAGAAGATTATTTGAGTTAGTATATAATTATATCTGAGTTGAGATTATTAGTTTCTTTTTTTAAAAGTTATTAATATTGCTGTTGTAAATCTATTTGATTACAGCACAGCAAATTATAAATCCAATGAGGAGGATTAATTATGTCTATGTTTTGTTATCAGTGTCAGGAAACTGCTAAAAATGAAGGTTGTACTGTGCGAGGTGTTTGTGGTAAAGATGCCAAGGTCGCCAATTTGCAAGATCTTTTAGTTTTCGTTTTAAAAGGGATTTCAATTTATGCTGAAAAGGCCAGAGCAGAAGGAACTGACCTTTCTGCAAAAACTGCACCATTTATTATGGAAGGCCTGTTTGCTACAATTACTAATGCAAATTTTGATGCGGAAAGATTTGAAAATTTAATTAAAGAAGCTTTTGAATTAAGAGCTGAAATTAAAGCCGAGTTTGAAAAAGCTTATAAAGATAATCATGGTCAGGAATTTACTGGTTCTTTACCAGAGCAAGCTACCTGGTTTAGTGATAATCTAAATGATTATTATGAAAAAAGCTCTAACGTTGGGGTACTAGAGACTGAAAATGTTGATGTGCGTTCTTTACGTGAGCTTGCTACATACGGACTTAAAGGTATTGCAGCTTACGGTGATCATGCTAGAGTTCTGGGTAAACATAAGCAGGAAATAGATAGATTTGTCCAGAAATGTTTAGCTGCTACAACTGATGATAGTCTTAGTGTTGATGATCTTGTTGCTTTAGTCATGGAAACTGGTGAAATGGCTGTACAAACTATGGCTCTATTAGACGAAGCCAATACCTCTACTTATGGACACCCTGAGCCAACTGATGTTAATATTGGAGTTAGAAATAATCCAGGAATTTTAATTAGTGGACATGATTTAAAAGATATGGAAGAACTGCTCGAGCAGACAGCAGGAACAGGAGTAGATGTTTATACTCATAGTGAAATGCTGCCAGCTAATTCTTATCCAGCCTTTAAAAAATATGATCATTTTGTTGGTAATTATGGTAACTCATGGTGGCATCAGGATAAGGAGTTTAAATCATTTAATGGACCAATTTTAATGACAACAAACTGTATAACTCCTGTTAAGGATTCTTATCAAGAGCGTATTTTTACTACTGGTATGGCAGGTTATCCTGGTGTTAAACATATAGCTGATCGTAAAGAGGGAGAAAGTAAAGATTTTTCTGAAATAATTGAATTAGCTAAAAAATGTGAGTCTCCAGTTCAATTAGAAGAAGGAACAATTCCCGGGGGTTATGCTAGAAATACTGTGATGAGTGTAGCAGATAAGGTAATTGCAGCAGTTGAAAACGGTGATATTGGGCGATTTGTAGTAATGGGTGGTTGTGATGGTCGTTTTAAAAATAGAGAATACTTTACTGATGTTGCAAAAGAACTACCTGAAGATGCTGTAATATTAACAGCTGGATGTGCTAAGTATCGTTATAATAAGCTTGATTTAGGTGATATTGGTGGCATACCGAGAGTTCTTGATGCTGGTCAGTGCAATGATTCTTATTCTTTAGCCTATATTGCTCTTCAGCTTAAAGAAGCAATGGGAGTTGATGATATTAATGACTTACCAATTTCTTATGATATTGCCTGGTATGAGCAAAAAGCAGTAGCTGTCTTGCTTGCCTTACTTTCACTGGGAGTAAAAGGAATTAGGCTTGGTCCGACAATTCCTGCTTTTATATCTGATAATGTTTTAAATGTTTTAGTTGATAAGTTTGATATTAAACCTGTTGGTGATGTAGAAGCAGATGTTGCAGCAATTATGGCAGGTAAATAAATCAATTTCAAAGGAAATAAGTTTTAAAGAAGTTTAGTTTTATTAATTGAAGTAAGTAAAGCTAAAACACCTACTGCTGTTTTAACAGCAGTAGGTGTTTTTATTTAATAATCAATATTTTTACATATAAAATAATAATTTATTTAATCTTAAAATATTATTTTAATTTAAATTTACTAATTAATTCTTTTAACTTAGTTGACATTGTAGAGAGGTGGTGTGAAGCAGAAACTATTTCTTCAGTAGCAGCAATCTGCTCTTGACTGGCAGCAGCAACTTCTTCTGCATTACTTGCTGCTTCATCACTAACGGCAGCCACATTGCTTACCATATTGTTTACATCAGAACTTAACGATGTCATTGCTTCTGTTTCTCGCTCAATAGTATTTATTAAACCACTTAAATTAGCAACAGCATCTTCAATATTAACAAAAACGCTGGCTGTATTTTCAATAACTTCTACACTGGTATTAACAGCTTTTTCAGTGCCATCCATTTTCTGAACAGCAGTAGCAACTCCAGCCTGGATTTTTTCAATTAATTTAGAAATATTATCTGTTGCCTGAGCTGATTCTTCAGCTAATTCTCTAACCTCATCAGCAACAACTGAGAATCCGCGTCCTGCTTCACCAGCACGAGCAGCCTCAATTGCTGCATTTAAAGCAAGTAAGTTGGTCTGCTGAGATATGTTATTAATTAATTTAACAATTTCTCCAATTTCCTCAGAAAGATTACCTAAATTATTAATTGTGACAGATATTTCAGCTGAATCATCTTTTAAGCGTTTAACTTGACTAATTGAAGCTTGCATCGACTCAGTTCCCTGTTCAACATTATTTTTAACTGTTTGCGAAGAACCTCCCATTTCAGCTGACATTTTTTTGGTTGCTTTAATATAATTGAGTAGTTCTTCAATATTTTTACTAGTTTCTTCAATTTGAGCAGATTGTTCTTCAGCTCCCGAAGCTACATTTTCAATAGCAGCTCCAACTTGCTCAGCAGATTTCTCTACTTCTTCACCTGAAGCAGAAAGTTCTTCACTCTGCGAACTAAGTTCAGTTATTTCATTCTGGATTTCATTAATCATATTTTTTTGAGAATTAATAGTTTGATTATATGCCTGAGCCAACTGGCCAATTTCATCTTGATTTTTAACTTTCAAATTATGAGTTAAATCTCCAGCAGCAATTTTTTTCATTCCAGTTAGAACTAAATTTATATTTTTAGAGATGTAGCGAGAAATAAATAAAATAATTATGATAAAAATGATAGCTGCAGCTGCTAAAAAGAGCAGAATAGCAAAATATATCTGACGAATAATAGAGTCCATTTTTGTTTCAGTTTTATCAATTTTACCTGCAATTACACCTTCATATGTACCTGCACCAATTATGTAGTTTGTTCCCGGTATTTTAGTTACATAGCTAATTTTATTTTCTGTTTCTCCAGTCTGAGGGTTATTGTAAATATAATTAACAAAGCCCCCACCATTTGCTGCAGTCTTGACGATTGAGCGCAAAATATACTTACCATTACTGTCCTGAAGATCCCAGCGGCTTGTACCTTCTAGTTCAGGACTTGGTGGTAGAGAAATTGTATTTCCCTGTGAATCATAAATGAAGAAATAACCTGTTTCACCAAATGTTATCCCCTTATTATAGTTTTTAAGCATAATCATTAATCCATTTTCAGTTAAGCCCATACTTTGTTTAGTAATTAGCTGACCTAGATAATTGGCTGCAATTTCTGTTGAATTTTCAATTCTCTGTTTTTCTAAATCAAGCAGAGAACTTTTAACAGTTAAGCTAGTTTGTTGATTTAGATTTTTAAATTCATAATTCAAAAAATAACCGGCTATGATAATTAAAATAATGAAACTAATCCCAATAACTGTAAATATTTTTTTAGCAATACTTAAGTTTTTAAACATAATAATTGTTGGACCCCCATTTTTAATTAAGAATTTGAAAATTATTCTAAATTATTATACCATAAATATTTATAAAAAGGAAAATAAATAAAATTAAGATAAAAAAATAAGAGAGAGTTCTAAATTTGTTTTAAGACTATTATTTTAGGTTAAATTTTTTAATTTTTCGAGCTGATAAATTAATATTTTTTTACGAGAAGTTTTAATTAATCCTTTATTTTCAAACTGATTTAAAATCCGGGAAACAGTTTCACGACTGCTACCAATCATACTGGCCAGTTCTTGCTGAGTTAAAGCAATATCTAGACTAATCTGGTCTTTATCATTTTTAAGACCATATTTCTGACTGAGAAATAATAATAATTCAGCAACCTTAGCTGAACTATCTTTAAGAGCTAAATCACGGACATTTTTTTGCGCTCTCCGCAGCCTGCCGCTCATTTCTCTAAGTAATTTAATGGCGATATTTGGATATTTAAGGATTAGATTTTCTAGTTCTGTCTGTGCAAAGACAATCATTGTAGTCTCGGTAATAGTAATTGCAGAAGCAGGATAATTACCCTTATCAAAAGCAACAATCTCAGCTATAATGTCATTATCACTAAAAATATTTAAAATTTGTTCAGAACCATCAGCAATCATTTTGGTTAATTTAACCTGACCTGATTTAATAATAAAAAATTTATTACCAGGATCACCTTCAAAGAAAATATATTCACCTTTTTGATAATTTTTTTCAAAAGCAATTTTTTCAATTAATTTTAGTTCATTTTCATTCAATAAACTAAAGAATGGAATTTTCTTAACTAATTTCATTTATTTCACCTCAGTGTAATTTACTATCTTTAATAATAAATAAATTCTAAGTTAATTGCAAATTTTTATTACTTGAGTGAGATTGGTCACAGAAGAAACTTTAGTTAAATGCTAAACTTTAGTTAATGAAAAAAGTTAAGGAGTGTTATTAAAATGAAAAACAGTATTATTAATGTTAATAAAAATCTTTTTGAACTCACAGAAAAATATAGATCAATAATTCCTCTTTTAGTAAAGCAGGGATTTACTCAGTTAAATGATCAAGTTAAAAGAAAAGAATTTGGTGCTAAAATAACTCTAGCTCAGGCAGCTGCATTAAAAGGAATTAATTTAGACAAATTAGTTGACTTATTAGAAAATGAAATCAGAAAATCAGATTATGAATCAAAAACAGGAGCTAAGATTAAGGTTTCTGGTTCACTGCCCTGTCCCGTTAAACTTCCTTTAACAGAAGAATTAACAAAAACTGCTTCTCAACTTGATTTTCAGGTAGAACTAGATTTAAAATCTGCTTCGCAAGGCTTAGAATGGCTTAAACAAGATTTTGCCGAAATTGAATCTTCAGCTAGTTTAGCAGATATTTTTATTTCAGCTGGCTTTGATCTTTTCTTTGATCATAATTTAATGGATCGCTTTCGTCGGCAGAATGTATTTAAAGATGCAAGCGGAATTACTGAATTAAATCAAGACTTTGTTAAAGCTGGTGCTGATCTTTTAGATCCAGCAGGTGACTACTCAATTTTGAGTATAGTACCGGCAGTTTTTATGGTAAATAGCGAAGAACTAGGTGATCGAAAAATTCCGCATAGTTGGGCAGATATTCTACAGCCTGAATTTGCTGATAGTGTTAGTTTGCCAGTAAGTGATTTTGATCTTTTTAATGCAATTTTATTAAATATTTATCAAAGCTATGGTAAATCAGGAGTCCAGAATTTAGGGCGGGCAATGAAGAAAGCCCTGCATCCCTCTCAAATGATTAAAGAAGGGGGCAGAAAAGCAGCTGATCAACCAGCAATTACAATCATGCCCTATTTCTTTACTAGAATGGCTAAGCGTTTTCCTCATTTAGAATTTATCTGGCCAGAAGATGGAGCAATTGTTTCACCTATTTTTATGTTAACTAAACGAGAAAAAATTGAGCAGCTGCAGCCAATAATTGATTTATTAGCTTCTAAAAAAATTGGAAGAATATTAGCCGAACAGGGTTTGTTTCCCAGTGTACTTCCAGAAATTGATAATGGGCTGCCTGAGAATGCTAAGTTTATGTGGCCGGGCTGGGATTTTTTAAGAAATCAGGATCCGGGCCAGCTATTAAAAGATCTGGAAAATGAATTTAATCAAGCAGTGGAGGTGGCAAAAAGATGAATGTAGTAACTTTTTCTGGCCCTCCTTCTTCCGGAAAGACTGCTGTTATTTTAAAAACAATTGCAGCTCTCCAGCAGAGAAAACTACAGGTGGGGGTAGTAAAATTTGACTGTTTATATACAGATGATGACGAACTTTATCAAAAAGCTGGTGTTCCTGTTAAAAAGGGTTTATCGGGCTCACTTTGTCCAGATCATTATTTCGTCAGTAATATAGAAGAAGTTGTGCAGTGGGGAAAAAAACAGAAACTTGATCTTTTAATTACTGAAAGTGCAGGTTTATGTAATCGCTGTTCCCCTTATATTAAAGACATTAAAGCTATTTGTGTCATAGATAATTTAAGTGGTATTAATACCCCTAAAAAAATTGGACCAATGCTTAAAACAGCAGATATTGTAGTTATTACCAAAGGAGATATTGTATCACAAGCTGAACGAGAAGTTTTTGCTTCTCGGGTTAGTACAGTTAATCCTGATGCTCTAGTTATGAATGTCAATGGGTTAACTGGTCAGGGAGCTTTTGAATTTTCAACTTTGCTTTATGATAAAGCTGACAATATTGAAACAGTGACTGGTAAGAAATTGAGATTTTCGATGCCCTCTGCAATGTGTTCGTACTGTTTAGGAGAAACTCAAATTGGTGAAGAACATCAATTGGGAAATGTCAGAAAAATAGAATTGGGTGATGATTAATGTTTAATCAGACAGAGCTTAAGAATAAAAAGATTAGCGAAATTATAGCCGAATATCCTTATACTGAAAATTTTTTTAAAGAACAAAAACTTGTTTTAAATGATCAAGAAAAAAATTTAAAAGAAATTTTTCAAAATTTAAGTCTTGAAGCAAGAGAAGATGTTGTCTTCGATCTGGAACAATTTACAGCTAGTTTGCTTTCTTATATCGAAAATATGCAAGAATTTTTAGGTGAAACTGATTCTGTAGTTAAAACTTTATCTATTTTAGCTGGTAAAGATAAATCAGGATATCCAGAAAATTATAAACAGCTAAATATTAAAAGTGGAGAAATTATTTCAATAGTAGGCCCAACTGGTTCTGGTAAGAGTAGACTCTTAGCAGATATAGAGTGGACTGCTCAGGGAGATACTCCTACTGAAAGAAAAATTTTAATTAATGACCAGATTCCTGATAAAAAATGGCGGTTTACCGGAGGTAAAAAATTAGTCGCTCAGCTTTCTCAAAATATGAATTTTGTGATGGACTTATCAGTTAAAGAATTTTTGCATTTACATGCCGAAAGTCGTCTGGTTGAGCAGGAAGATGCTTTAGTGGACAGGATATTTGAAGAAGCAAATCAGCTGGCAGGAGAAAAATTTGCTGCTGAAGCCCAGATAACGAGTTTAAGTGGTGGCCAATCAAGAGCTTTAATGATAGCAGATACTGCTATTTTGAGTTCTTCTCCAATTATTTTAATTGACGAAATAGAGAATGCTGGTATAAACCGGGAAAAGGCACTAGAGTTATTAGTTGGAGAAGAAAAGATAGTTCTGATGGCAACTCATGATCCTGTTTTAGCTTTAATGGGAGATAAACGTATAATTATCAATAATGGTGGAATAGCTGATATTATTACAACAACTGCAGAAGAGAAAAAATTGCGCAGAGAACTACAGATATTAGATAAATTATTGGGAGATTTAAGAGAAGATCTTCGTTATGGTAAAAAATTAGGCCAAATTAGTCAGCAGCTTACTGCAATTAAGCTGATTAATTAGTTATTAAATAATTAAATAAATTTTCAGGACTCACTCTGCTTAAGTAGAGTGAGTTTTTGTAATTTAACTGAATAACTTTCAATTATTGCTTAAAAAGGATATAATTAAGTTAAGATTCAAAAATTTTTATTTACAGACTGGAGGTTAATAACATTGAAAATTAACTATCTTGATGGTAAAAGAGCCTATTCTGCATTTTTAGCAGGAGCTAATCGGGTTATTAGCCAACAGCAATATCTAAATGAGATTAATCTTTTTCCAGTTTCAGATGGTGATACAGGCAGTAATCTAACTTATACTCTGTCTACTATCTGTCGAGAGAGTACCTCTCAAAAATCTTTAGCGGCTCTTTTTACTGAACTTGGTAAAATTGCTTTACAAGGTGCACTGGGTAATTCGGGTATTATTTTTGCTCAGTTTATTAATGGTTTTGCAAAAAATCTTGATAAAGCTGAAAAAATTAAATTAATTAAATTTGCAGAAACTGTAGAAGCAGCTGTAGATTATACGTACCGGAGTCTGGCTAATCCAGTCGAAGGGACGATTCTAACTGTAATGAAAGCATGGGCTGATTCATTAAAAAATCAGAGTAGGCAGACACAAGATTTTGTTGTAGCTCTTGAAAAATCACTTATTAAAGCCAGGTATTCTTTAAATCAAACTACTCAACAGCTTGAAGTTTTACGGAAGGCAGCTGTAGTTGATGCGGGAGCTAAAGCTTTTGTTCTTTTCTTAACAGGTATAATTGATTTAATCCATAAGGGAACTTTGGCAAATCAAAATTTTGAATTTGCTGGAAATATTGCTGACCAATTAGCTAAATACAGCAGAGAAGAATTAAGCTCTGCAGAATTTGCTAATAAAAAAATTGAATTTCGTTATTGTACAGAAGCTTATTTAGAAAATTTACAAACTACAGTTGTAGAATTAAAAGATAAATTAAAAGGTTTAGGCAATTCTTTATTGGTTGCTCAGTCAGGACAGCGAACTAGAATTCATATTCACACTAATATTCCGGCTAGAATTTTCAATATTTTAGCGGCAGAAAGTAGTTTTATTAAGCAAAAAGTAGATGATATGCAGCTGCAGCAGGCAGTTAAATATAATCAGCACTCTAAAATTGCTCTTTTAACAGATTCTATTGCTGACTTACCGCAAGATTTTAAAGATAAACATCAGATTCATATTTTGCCGCTGAATATTTTAATTGGTGGCGAAAAATTTATTGACCGTCTTGCAATTAAAGCCTCTGATTTGTTTGAACTAACTTCTAAATTGCCTGAATTTCCAACTTCAGCTCAGCCGACTCCAGAAACTATTAATCGTAAGTTGACTTATCTAGCTGAATATTATGATTCCATAATTGTAATAACTGTTTCTTCTGCAATGAGCGGTCTATATTCAGCTGTTAAAAAAGCTGCTAATAAATTGATTTCTACAGCAGAAATATCTCAAATTGAAGTTATTGATTCTAAAACCAATTCTGCTGCTCAGGGGCTGTTGGTTATGGAAGCGGCCAAAAAGATTGCTGAAGGTAAAAGTTTTACAGAGATAGTTTCATTCTTAAAAGCAGTCAGAAATAAATTATATATTTATGTCAGTGTTTCTGATTTTAAATATATGATCCGTGGGGGGAGAATAAAATCCTGGAAGGGTAAATTAGCTAATTTAATAAATCTCCATCCGATTATTTCTATTGACAGCAAGGGCCAGGGGATGATAAAAACAAGGTCATTTAGTAAAAAAGCTAATCTGAATAAAATAAAAAACATTCTAAAAAAACATGAAGAGAAGAATGGCATAGCTAATTTAGCAATTGTACATGGAAATGACCAGCAGCGGGCTCATGAATTTGAGCAAATGATAAATAACTTATTAAATGTAAAAGTAGAATTTGTGGAAGAAATATCTTCAGTAGTTGCTTTAAATGCTGGCAGTGGTAGCACAGCAGTTGCTTTATTAGAAAAATAATAAAAAGTGAGGAGTTGTTCTAAAAATGACTGATCATATTTATGAACAGTTATTAATCTTTTTATTTGTATATTTTTCTATAATTTTCTTAATTGCAGTTCTGCGTCATAATAATTCGCTGGTTGATATTGCCTGGGGGTTTGGTTTTGTTTTAGTTAGTAACTTTGCTCTTTACTTAACTACTAATTATTATTTCCGTTCTATTTTGATTGTATTTTTAGTTAGCCTCTGGGGAGTACGGTTAAGCTATCATCTCTGGCAGAGAAATTTTGCTCAACCTGAAGATTTTAGATATGCTAAATGGCGTAAAAAATGGCGATATTTTTATTTAAGATCTTTTTTGCAAATTTTTATGTTACAGGGTATTTTACTTTTTATAATAGTTTTACCAGTTATTAGAATAATTTCTAAACCGGCAACTGGGTTTAAAATTATAGATTTATGTGGTCTTAGTGTCTTCTTATTTGGTTTAGGTTTAGAAATAGTAGCTGATGTACAGCTGCATAAGTTTAAACAAAAATCGAGCAATAGTAGTTCAGAAAAAATATTAAAAAGTGGAGTCTGGAAATATAGCAGGCACCCTAATTATTTTGGCGAAATGCTTGTTTGGTGGGGAATATTTTTAATCAATACAGCAGTTCCGGGTGGTTGGAAGTTTATTTTTAGTCCTCTTTTAATTAGTTATTTGTTGCTTTTTGTTTCGGGAGTTCCTTTATTAGAGAAAAGATATGCTGTTGATCAAGAATACCAAGAGTATGCAGCTAAAACTAATAAGTTTTTTCCCTGGTTTCCAGATAAATAATGGCTAGGAGGTAGTAAAAATGAGTGATTTTATTAGACCAAATGTAATTTTAAGTAAATGTTTAGAATACTGTAATTGTCGTTATAATGGTGACAAAGTTTCTGATCAATTTGTCAGGGAACTGGCAGATTTTGTTAATTTTATTCAGGTCTGTCCAGAAGTTGAAATTGGACTCGGAGTACCTCGTAATTCCATTAGACTGATTAAAGACGAAACTGGCTATCATTTAGTGGATTCAATGACTGGTGAAGATCATACTGCTAAAATGGATAGCTTTATTGAAAAATTCACAGCTGATGTAGCTGCAGAGGAAATAGATGGTTTTATCGCCAAAAATCGTTCTCCTTCTTGTGGCAGTAATGATGTTAAGGTTTATCCTGAAGCTGGTAAGGTGGCTGCATTAGGTGAAAAAAGGGCAGGCTATTTTACTGCTAAGTTAGCTAATATTTTTCCCAATATATTTATTGAAAATGAGGGCCGCTTAAAAAACTTTAAATTGAGAGAAAATTTTTTAATTCAGATTTTTATGCTGGCTAAATTAAGAGAAATAATTGCCAGTAATGAAATAAATAAGTTAATTAAGTTTCACAGCAATAATAAATATTTAATTATGTCATATCATCAGCGCGGCTTAAATAAATTAGGTAGAATTATAGCTAATCATCAAAAAGGTAAAACAGCAGCGACAATGTTAGAATATAAAAAGCAGCTAATTGAAACCATTAAAGTAAGACCTGATACTGGAAAAAGATATAATATGTTACAGCATATTTTTGGTTATGTATCTTCTGATATTAGTCGAGAAGAAAGAGAATATTTTATTGAGGTAGCAAGGAGTTTTAAAAAAGACAAAGTATCTTTTTCTCTGCCGCTTGCTATTTTAAAGGCCTGGATTATTAGATTTAAAGTTGATTATTTAAGTAAACAAACTATTTTTGAACCTTATCCAGCTGAACTGATTAATCGCAGTGATTCTGGTACAGGAAGATTATAGTTTTAGCTAGAATATCTAGAATATAATGAATAAAAAGTTAAAACTAGGTGAGCTTTTATTTTGCTCACCTAGTTTTACATTAACTATACTTTTGAAATCATATTTATTGGCAACAGTTTAATTTTATCTGATTATTTTTCCCATTCAGTATGAAAAACACCTGTTTTATCTTTGCGCTGGTAAGTATGGGCTCCAAAGAAATCTCGCTGTGCCTGGATTAAATTAGCTGGTAATTCTGCACTTTTAAGACTATTAAAGTAATTAAAAGCAGCTTGTAAAGCAGGCAAAGGTAGTTCAGCCTGAGCAGCTAGAGAAAAAATCTGAGGAGCTGCTTTAGCAGCTGAAATTAAATCCTGTTTAAATTCACTGCTGGTTAGTAAAGTAGTTAATTCTGGCTGATTAAGATAAGCTGAACGAATTTTTTCGAGCAGTCCGGAGCGAATAATACAACCTGCTTCCCAGATCCGGGCTATTTCTTGATAATTTAGCTGGTATTCATATTCTTGAGAAGCAGCTGTTAAAAGTTTAAACCCTTCTGCATAAGCAACTATAGTTGTTAAATAGAGCAAAGATTTAAGTTGAGGGATAATTTCAGCAGCTTGAACTTCTGGCTGATCTGGTTGGGGGAAATGTTGGCTATTAGCTGTTCTTTCTGTTTTTAAAGCAGAAAGCAGGCGAGCGTTAACTCCAGCATTAATAGTTGGAATAGCAACTCCAAGTTCGAGTGCGCTTTCAACACTCCACTTACCAGTTCCTTTCTGTTTTGCTTTATCTAAAATTATATTAATTAATTTTTCACCAGTTTCTGGATCATCTTTTTCCATTATTTCAGCTGTTATTTCCATCAAATAAGCTGAAAAATCTTGATTCCAATCAGCAAATAAGTGACCTATTTCAGCTGGTTTAAAATTGAGAACTTTTCTGAGAAAATCATATATTTCAGCAGTGGCTTCCATAATACCATACTCAATTCCATTATGAACCATTTTAACATAATGACCAGCAGAACGGGGGCCTAAATAGCCGACACAATTACCCTGTTCTGTTTTAGCTGCAGCAGACTGCAAAATTTCTGCAATTTCCTCATAAGCACTTTTATTACCACCTGGCATAATAGATGGTCCGTGCAGAGCACCTGCTTCACCGCCACTAATACCAACACCTAAATAGCGGATACCTTTGTCTGCTAAATTTTCTAGTCTTTTTTCAGTATCACTAAAATGAGAGTTCCCACCATCAATAATAATATCATCTTTTTCTAAGAAAGGTAATAAACTATCAATTACTAAATCGACTGGTTTACCCGCCTTAATCATTAGCATTATTTTACGTGGTTTTTGTAAAGAATTAATAAAATCTTTAATTTGATAAGTAGCTTTTATTTGTTCACTAGTAACTTTATTTTCAATAAAATCTTTAGTTTTACTATCAGTTCTATTATAAACTGCCAAACTATAATTTTTTGCAATATTAAGTGCTAAATTTTGTCCCATTACCGAAAGACCGATTAGGCCAAATTGATAATTATCCATTTTATTAACCTCCATTTATAGTTGAGCCAAAATAGATTCTATTTCGCCAGCTGCAAAAAGATAAGCTCTAGCTGGTAGCCCATCACTATTAGCTATTTTTAATAATGATAATAATAAAAAGTATGAATCAGCAGGTACCTGGTTCAGTCGTAATCCTTCTAAAATTATAATTTTATTTTTTAGTAAGTTCTTATGAGTTGGATGTTCACTCTGGTTTCTTTCAATACCATTGGTGTCAATGCCAACTCCTTTGATTTGCTGTTCAATTAAATATTCAGCTCCACTTTGATCAAGATAAATAAATTCAGCAGGAGTTTCTTCTAAAAAGCCAGGTTTAGAGTTAATAGTCTTTAGAATGATAAAATCATTTTTATTAATTTTAAACTTCTGTAAATCAGATGCTGAAATACTTTTTTTAACATCTGTTAAGTCAAGCAGTTTAGCTTTATAAAAAGGTTTTTCATCAAAAAAGAGATTGCCTGTTTGTCCATCCTCTAGCATGTGTAATGGTGCATCAATATGGGTTCCAGTGTGGACATTCATTTCCAATTTAGTTTCATGAGCATCCCCAGTTTTAAAGTCACGATAAACTTCCAGTCGTGGTCTAATCTCGTCTTTACCTTTGTAAACAAGCATATCTTTGGCAATTGTCATTGAAATATCATACATTTTATTTCCCCCTCTGTTGCTAAATACTATTTAAGTTAGTCCCACCATTTACGACCATCAGCTGCCAGAAGTTGTTGAGCAGCTTCTGGGCCATTACTTAGAGCAGGATATTGGTGCAGTTTAATTGATTTTTCTGTTGTTTTTTGCTGTATTTTATCAATGAATTTCCAGGAGTAAGAAACTTCTTCCCAGCTGGTAAATAAAGTTTTATCGCCATTAAGCATATCAGTAATTAGAACTTCATAATTTTCTGGTGAATTAAAAAACTGCTGACAGCTTTGGCAAAATTCCATATTAACTGGAATTATTTTATTGTTGCTGGCCGGTTTACGGGTATTAAAACGTAAAGAAACTCCTTCATCTGGTTGGATTTTTATTAAAAGTAAATTATTTTCAATTTGCTGGTTCTGGTAAGCATTATGAAAATTACTTTTGAATTCAATCGCTATTGTGGCTTCCTTTTCTTTTAAACGTTTTCCTGATTTAAGATAAATTGGAACTCCCTGCCAGCGCTGGTTATTCAAAAATAATTTTAAAGCTAGAAAAGTAGCTGTTTCAGAATCAGCTGGAATCTCATCTTCATCACGATAAGATTTTATCTCTTGCTCATTAATTATGTTGCTGTCATATTGACCGCGAACTATATGTTCGTCAATATTGCTTAAGTCATTATCGGCTAACTCTTTAAATACAGCTACTTTTTTTTGAGATATTTCTGCAGCTGTTAATTCGCTTGGTTCTTCCATAGTAATTAAAGATAATACCTGTAGCATATGATTTTGAAACATATCTTTAATTACACCAGCATCATCATAATATTTTCCTCTGTCTTTGACACCTTCAGATTCGTTTAAATAAATTTGGATATTATCAATTTGATTTTTATTCCAAATAGCTCTAAAAATAGGATTGGTAAGTCTAATGACCATAATATCCTGTATCATTTCTTTACCAAGATAATGATCAATTCTAAAAATATTTTTTTCTGAAAAAATTTCAGTTAGATTTTTATTTAACTCTTGAGCAGATTCAAGATCATGCCCAAAAGGTTTTTCAATTACTAATCGTGATTTATTTTTGCTAAACCCTACATCTAATAAATTAAATTTTTCTAATTTTTGAGCTAGAGAAGCGAAAAAACCAGGTGCAGTTGCTAAATAAAAAATCCTATTACTTGGTTTTTCAGCTGCAGATTTATCTTCCAGGAATTTTTTTAGTTTAATAAAATCATCATCATTAGTAAAAGATAAATTAAAATATTCTATTTTATCACTCAATGACTGCCAGATTTTATCATCTATAGTTTCTTTTTTTGCTTTTAAGGAATTATAAAGTGCCTGTAGATATTCTGCTTGATTCTCGTATCGTCTCCCGGTCGCAATTAGATTATAATTGGGCGGGAGGATGTTTTTAGCAGCCAGGTTATAGAAAGCAGGAATTATTTTATTATGGGCTAAATCACCTGTACCACCAAAAAGGATAAATTGAAAATTATTTTCTATATATTTTTGATCCTTATCTTTAACTAAATTATTAATTAAATTTTTTTCCATTATTGACACCTCCCAAAACTACTTCTAAACTAACACAAAGTTATTATCTTTACTGTAAATAGATTAACAAATTTTAATAACCTAATTCTTCTCCAACTAAAACAACTTTAATTCTCCCCGGATGTTTTGACCTTCTAGTAATTACTGTCTGGCAGCAGATGGTATCTTCTAATTGACAGTCATAACAGCTGCCAGTCTTAGTACAGGGAGTATTTTGATCAAGTCTAATTGCATTGATAGGAGCAGCCTGATTGCGGATTCTCTGTCGAGCTGCTGCTTCATCGCTGACAACTTTATTCATTCCTGCTATAATAATAATATTTTTGGGCCCATAGATTAAAGCTGCCAGACGATTGCCATTACCATCTGTATTAACTAATTTGCCGTCAGTTGTTATCGCATTGCTGCTCATTAAATAATAATCAGCCTGTAAGGCTTTGTAATAGATAGCTTCTACTTCAGACCTGGTTTGAACCTGATCACGATCAAGCAGCTGGTAGTCTTTAGTTTTAAGTTCTTCTAATATCCCGCATTCGTTTAAAGTCATTGATCCTCCCCAGCTAATTGACTTTTTTTCTGGAATTAAGCTCATCACTTTAGCTACTGCTGTTATAGAATCTTTGCAGTAGAAAGACTCTATATTACGTTTAGCAAAATTTTTAATTAGAGCAGCAGCTTTTTTTTGGTAATAAATCTTTTTACTCATAAAATAATCAGTCTCCTTTTAAAACAAATAATAATTTTTAATTTAGTTTTTTCAAAGTTAAATTTTAATTAAGAACATATTTATTTAATTAACCAATTTAAGGTTGATTTCCTGCCTTTTTAGTTTTTAATCTGGAAAAAAAGTGGAAATAATACTTAAAATCTGCTATCATTTAAATAAGTATTATTGATTAGTCTGGATAAACTAGGAGCTAATTAAATACTAAAAGGAGTGATTTTATGGATGTGAATGCTGCAATGCAGAGTCAAATTGCTAGTGTCCAACAATCACTTAGCATGTTTGGTCTCCAACAGGCTATGGGAATGGATGCAGGCAGTGTTTCGAAACTTATTGAAGGTATGCAGGAAACAACTGCTGCTGTCAGTCAAGCCAGGGCTGCTGGCCCGGGCCGAGGTCAGAATATAAATGTGATGGCCTAATTTTTAGAGAAGAGCCTTAAATAGGCTCTTTTCTTTGTGGGAAATCAATTAATTATTATTTATAATAAATCCAGCTGAAAGTGGTGATTAAGTTGTCGGAAAAATATAAATTTTCCCTAATTATAAATTTTATTATGATATTTATTTTATTAAGCTTTAATTTTAATTCTGTGCTAGCAGCAGATTCCAATTTGGCAATAGATAATAAGAAATTAACAATTGCTTTTGTGCCGCGTTCACTTGATAACCCAATTTTTTTGGATGCTTTTGAAAAATCACAGCAGCAGGCAGTTCAGTTAGGAATTAAGCTAGAATGGGTTTCTTCTTTTACTTATGATGCAGAAAAGCAAATTTCTATAATTAAAAGTTTAATTAAACAGCAGGTTGATGGTATGATTGTCAGTGTTAATAATACACCTGATTATATAGAAGTTATTAACCAGGCAGTAGCAGCTGGAATCCCAGTTGCTACTTTTGATGCTGATGCTCCGGATAGTAAGCGCCTGTTCCATATAGGGATTGATAATTATAAAGCTGGTCAGGCAACAGCAAGAGGTTTGCTTAAAGTACTTAGGCAAGAAGGAATTGATTATCAAGGTCAGGCTAAAAAACTGCAAATGATGATTATGACTGGAGTTAGAGGAGCTCTCAATCTAGATAGTAGAATTGCAGGCTTTTCTGATACAATAGCAGATAGTAATATTGTGTTGAGTGATATAGTTGAGAATCAGGATAATGTAAATCTTTCTGTAGAATTATTAGAACAATATTTACAGAAAAATCCCCAGATAGATATCATATTTTTTGCAGGAGGGTGGCCTTTTTATGTACCTGCAGAAGCCCTGCCTAATTTTCAAAAATGGGCAGCAGAAGGTGGGATTGCAGTAGGAATTGATATATTCTACGATGCACTGCTGCTTGAGCAGCGGGGGTTGTTAAAATATCTAGTTGGACAGGATATGTCTGCAATGGGTTCTCGGGGATTGCTTGCTTTATATAATTATCTTATTGAGGGAGAAAAACCACCTGAATATATTGAAACTGGACTTGAAATTGCTGATAAAAATAATTTAAAGCAGCTTTTACAAACACATCAACCCTGGCGGGTTAAGTAAGGTGCTGATGAGATGATAAATAATTTATTTAAAAAAATTGCTAATGGAATTGAAATTCATACTATCAGAACTAAGCTCATTATTTCTTTTCTGTTAATTGCTCTCCTGCCGATGTTATTTTTTGGTCTGCTTTCTTTTAATATTTATCGGGGTGAGATTAATAATAGAATTGCTGCTTATTCACAAGAAATGGTCAAACGGATGCGGCGTGATCTAGAAGATTATATTATTGAAATTGAGCAGTTTCTGGCCCGGGATCAAGATTTTTACATTAATCAATTTATTAAGTTGACTCAGGTAAATGATTTTCGCAATAATCGTAAATATAGTTTTAGAATCTGGGAAGATTTTAATAATTTAAAGCAGATGAAACCAGGTTTGCGTGATATTGCAATTACATTTCAGGATGGTCGCAGAATTAGCAGTTATGGCCTGTATAATATAGATATTAAAAAATTTAAAAAAAATTTAGTTAAAGGAGAAGAAAATGAACTTTATTTTCTGCCGCCACACAGAAATTATTTTCAGCAAGAAGTTGTTAGTTTTGTTAGACCATATTTTCCTGAGATTGCAGCTGAGAATGTTTTAATTTCAGCTGATATTGATCTCAATTTTTTAGCTAATTTAACTGATTTTCAGCTGGGAGAAAAAAGCTTTTTTTTCATTGCTGATCAGCAAGGTAATATTATTTACCATCCTGATAAAAATAAGATTGGCAGCAAAAGTGTGCTTTTTGCAGGTGGTTTTTCTAATCGAAAGCTAACTTTAAATGGAGAAAAGTATTTATTGACTTCTACTTTTTCCAGATTGGCGGGCTGGTATATTATTAGTATGGCTTCGGCTGATGAAGTTGAAGCTGAGTTGAATTATTTAACTGATATAACTATTTATTTAACTTTGTTTATTTTATTAATTATTATTTTATTAACAACATATCTTTCTTCAGCCCTTTCACAGCCAATTAAAAAATTACAGGAATTGACTCATCGTGCCTCAGAAAATGATCTTTCAGTAAAAATTGATATTAAAGGTAATGACGAAATTGCTCAGCTTGGCCAGAGTTTTAATAAAATGATTAGTCGAATTAATGATTTGATGGAGCAAAATGTTAAAGAGCAAAAATTACTGCGTAGATTAGAAATGGAAAGTCTTGATAACCAAATAAAACCTCATTTTATTTATAATACACTTGATTTAATTATTGGTCTTCTGGAGAGCAAAAACTTTGATAGAGCTACTCAAATGGTCGAAGCTCTCGGTAAATTTTTTCGCTTGAGTTTAAGTCACGGCAAGGAAATGGTTTTAATTAGGAATGAAATTAATCATGTTAAAAACTACCTTTATATTCAGCAGTTCAGGCATGGAGAAGAGTATGAATATATTGTTGATGTTGAAGATATAGCGGTACTGGATAAGCATATTCCGAAACTTATTTTACAACCCCTGGTTGAAAATGCAATTTATCATGGCCTTTTACCAGCAGAAAAGAAAGGTCTGGTAATAATTAAAGCATATCTTAATAATGGCTTTATTTATTTTAAAATCATTGATAATGGAATTGGAATATCAGCAGCTATGACAGCAGAAATTAATGCAATTTTACAGGGTGAAATTCAGGTAAAAGAAGCTAAAAAATATTTTGGACTGCGCAATGTTAATCGCAGGCTTAAATTAATTTATGGCAATAGTTCTGGTTTGAGTATAGAAAGTGTTAGTGGTGAAAAGACAATTGCTACTATTAAAATTGATTTAGAGGGAGGTAATTAGTTTGATTTTTAAATTACTGCTCGTTGATGATGAAAAGCCAATCCGGCATAAGTTAATAAATAATACAGATTGGGAAAAATCTGGCTACCAAGTTTATGCTGCTGCAAACGGAGAAGCAGCCCTTGCACTAATAAAAGAGAAAGAAATTAATATTTTAGTAACAGATATTCAGATGCCAAAATTAAGTGGGATGAATCTAATTGAAGAGGCTAAGAAAATTAGACCTCAGTTAAAAATAATAATTATTTCTGGTTATGCTGAGTTTGAATATGCACAGCAGTCAATCCGGTTTGGAGTTAATGATTATCTTTTAAAACCATTTCGATCTCAAAAATTGTTAGAGGTTGTTAATACTGCTCGTGATCAGATTCTTAACAAACAAAACCAGGCAAGTGAGTTAGCTTTACTACAAAAGGAAATTGCCGACTATATTGACCACAGTCAAGCTGATCCCTTTTACAGCTGGCTTAATGATGAAAAGTTCATTGAAGAGCAGTCTTTAATTTTAAACCAACTTGATTTAAATGCTGTTCTAAAAAGAGGCAGCAAGGATGATATTTTAAAAATAGTTAATAAAATTGTTGTTAAAGTTGATCAACTTGCCTTAAATAAAGAAAAAATAGTGTTATTTTTAAATAATTTAATTCTAGAAAGTTTTAAAATAATTAAAGAATTTGATTATCCAATTGAAGATCTGCTTGTTTTAATTGATAAGCAGCATCTAAAAGATATTATTTATGCTGATTTTCAAAAACAGAAATTAGCAATATTTTTAAAAGAATTCTTGTTAAGATTGCATGACTTACTTACTTTTAAGCCTGGAGAACAAAAACAGCAGTTGATTGCTGAAATGAAAGATTATATTGCCCAAAATTATCAGCAGGGAATTACTTTAAATCAATTAGCAGTTAAGTTTAATTTAAGTACAGGTCATTTAAGTAATCTATTTCAGGAAGAAACTGGGGAAAGTTTTAGCGATTATTTAAATATGCTGCGCCTTGCTAAAGCAAAAGAGCTTTTAAAAACAACAGATAATTTAGTTTATCAAGTTGCGGACCAATTAGGATTTAATGATGCTTATTATTTTAGTTCCTGGTTTAAAAAAATGGTTGGAACATCACCCACTACTTATCGTGAAAATATTAATTTGTTTTAGTTTTATTATAATTATATTTATATAAAAAAGCTTAGTAACTGCCTCTATTTAAATAAAGGCAGTTTTTTTATAGCTATTTATTTTAACAAATCTTTTAGGTAAAACAAAAAATTTTCTAGGTAAAAAAAATATATTACATGGTTTAATTTACTGTTTTTAGATAAAATTTAGATAAATCAAATAACTCAATTGAGAATTATAAGTTTATATAAGTAAGCGAATTTCATAAAAATAAGCCTTGATATAACAAAGATTTTAATGATATAAAAAGGGCTTCACCCCATCTTGTCGAATTAAATAGTAGCACCCATAAAACCCGAAAGAAGGTGAAGCCCTATTAATAATATTCGACAAGAGTGTCTCTTTCCCTTTGAAGAATT
>NZ_FOTI01000037.1 GCF_900114545.1 Halanaerobium salsuginis | reverse complement strand
CTGTTTTTTTATCTCGAAGAGAAGTATCCTGAATCATTTGAGTTTTTCTATCATGAATCTTTTCTGCTTTTTTGCCGCAGACAGGACATTTAACATGATCTATTTTATAGTCAGCTACAAAAACTAAATATTCCTCCGTTTTAATTAAATCTGTTGCAACTAGGTCTGGTAAATCCATTAAATCTGTGATAAGATTATTATGCATTTGCTTGACTCCTTTATTGAATTTTTGGTGTTGTAACTATTTAATTCAACGGAGCCAGGCAAATGCCTTTTTTATTTAGATATTTTTAGATTTACAGTTTTTTCTTCACAACATTAATTATACAACCAGAAAGTTTTAGTTCCTGATTCTGCTCATGGAACAAATCCAGCTAGTGCAGCTATGGCTGGCTTTGAAGTAGTTGAAATTCCTTCAAATGAAAATGGTATGGTTGATCTG
This sequence comes from Halanaerobium salsuginis, assembly GCF_900114545.1. Taxonomy (GTDB): domain Bacteria; phylum Bacillota; class Halanaerobiia; order Halanaerobiales; family Halanaerobiaceae; genus Halanaerobium; species Halanaerobium salsuginis. The sequence continues at coordinate 25,930 of NZ_FOTI01000037.1, read as the reverse complement.
GCTGCCTTAAAAGCAGTATTAGATGAAGAAACTGCAGCCTTAATGTTAACTAATCCTAATACTCTGGGTATTTTTGAAGCTGAGATCCTTACTATAACTAAATTAGTACATCAAGTAGGTGGTCTAGTTTATTATGATGGTGCAAATATGAATGCAATTATGGGCTATGCTAAACCAGGTTTGATGAATTTTGATCTAATGCATTTTAATTTACATAAAACATTTTCTACTCCACATGGTGGGGGTGGACCTGGGTCTGGTCCGGTTGGAGTTAAGGCTTTCTTGGCTCCTTATCTACCTAAACCAGTTTTAAAAAAAGCGGATATTTATTATTGGGATTATAAAAGTGAAAAAAGTATCGGTAAAGTGCACAGTTTTTATGGTAATTATGGAATTATGCTGCGGGCCTGGGCTTATATTAAAACAGTTGGTGGATCCGGTTTGAAAAAAACAACTGAAAATGCTGTATTAAATGCTAATTATTTAAAAAGTAGTTTAAAGGAAGAATTTGAACTGCCTTACGCTGCAGCCAGTTTACATGAATTTGTGCTTTCTGGCAGCAGACAGAAAGCGGCAGGAGTTTCTACTTTAAATATTGCTAAGCGTTTACTTGATTATAAACAGTATGCTCCAACAATATATTTTCCCCTTGTAGTTAAAGAGGCTATGATGATAGAACCAACTGAAACCGAGAGTAAAGCTACTCTCGATCATTTTGTAGCTACCCTGCTGACTATTGCCCGGGAAATAGAGGAGGATCCTGAACTTGTCAGACAGGCTCCTCAGACAACAGTTGTTAGTAAACTAGATGAAACTAAAGCAGCCCGGCAGCCTGATTTGCATTGGTAATCTAACAATTTAAATAAATTTGTATTTTTAAAAAGCAGACCTGGAAAAAGGGCTGCTTTTTTGCAGTTTTACTAAAAACTATGATATAATAATTAATTGAAGTTACTAAAAAAGTGGGTGAAAAGATGAAAGAATCATACTATACAAAACAGCTGTCAGAAGAAGCAGCAGAGTTTTATCAGAACTGTGTTGATTTACTAGAAAAAGGTAAACGAAAACAGGCGGCAGCCAGACTGAATAATTTTTTAGAAGAGCAGTCAGATTTTATTCCAGCCTTAAATAAAAGGGCAGTGCTATATATTTATGAAAAAGATTATGCTAAGGCGCAGGACCTCTTACAGAGTATATTAAATAAAGATCCAGACTACGCACCAGCGCTCACTAATCTAGGTAGTATAGCAAAAGAACTTGGAAATACTCATCGGGCAAAAGAGCTCTATCAACAGGCAATTGCCAGTGACGATGAGTATGGGCCAGCTTATAATAATCTAGGAGTAATTTATCGAGAAGAAGGAGATTATAATAATTCTATTAAATATTTAAAGAAGGCACGTAAACGGGGAAGTTTTAGTTATCAACTCAATTCTGATAAACCTTTCTACAAAGATCCAGGCTGTCTGTTCATTATCTTTTTGCTGTTGATATTTATATTTATTGCTTATTTAATCTTAAATTAAATAAAAGGAGGTTTTAAGATGACAGCAGAATTTTCAGTTGGAGATAGAGTTGAATTTAAAAAAACACATCCTTGTGGCAGTAAAAACTGGGAGATTTTAAGAGTTGGAATGGATTTTAAACTTAAATGTGAAGGCTGTGGCAGATTAATTATGCTGTCCAGAAATAAATTTAATAAGAATGTAAAAAAGAAACTTTAAAATATTTTAATTAAGAAAGGAAGATTGGTTAATGAAGATTGGAATTGTTGGCCTACCTAATGTAGGAAAATCTACGCTTTTTAATGCTTTAACTGAAGCAGGAGCTGATGCAGCTAATTATCCATTTTGTACAATTGATCCCAATGTAGGAGTAGTGCCAGTTCCAGATGAAAGACTTGACTGGCTGTCTGAACTTTATCAGACAGAAAAAAGGACTCCAACTGTAATTGAGTTTGTTGATATAGCAGGCTTAGTGGAAGGAGCTAGCCGGGGTGAAGGCCTAGGGAATAAGTTTCTAGCTCATATTAGAGAAGTAGATGCTATTGCTCAAGTAGTAAGATGTTTTGAAGACGAAAATATTACTCATGTTGATGGTAAGATTTCTCCAGATAGAGATATTGACATTATTAATACAGAATTAATGATGGCTGATCTTAGTCAAGTTGAAAAAAGACTTGATAAATCTAAAAAGCAGGCTAAAAGTGGTGATAAAGTTTATTTAAAAGAAGTTGCTGTTTTAGAAGAGATAGCGGAAGCTCTTGAAGAAGGTAAAAATATTCGCCAGTTAGAATTGGGTGATACTGGCAAAAGACTGATTAAAGAATTACAGCTGTTGAGTGCAAAACCAATAATTTATCTGGCTAATGTTAATGAAGATGACATTAATACTGGACAAAATAAATTAGTTGCAGATGTAAAGAAACATGCTGCTAAAGATAACGCTAAGGTTGTAGAGGTAAGTGCTAAAATTGAAGCTGATATAGCTGAATTAGATCCAGCAGAAAAAGAATTATTTCTGGAAGAACTAGGGTTGAGTGATTCTGGTCTGGACCGAGTTATTAAAGCTGGTTATGAGTTGCTTAATCTATTGACTTTTTTAACAGCAGGTGAAAAAGAATGTCGGGCCTGGACAGTTGAAAAAGGAGCAACAGCACCACAGGCTGCTGGTAAAATTCATAGTGATATGGAGAAAGGTTTTATCAGGGCTGAAATTGTAAGTTTCAATGATTTAAAAAGAGTGGGAGCAATGGCTCAAGCTAGAGAAGAAGGATTATTAAGGTTAGAAGGTAAAGAATATATTATGCAGGATGGGGATGTCTGCCACTTTAGATTTAATGTTTAATAATCTTTAAAAGATAATTTCTAAAAAAGCAACAGATACTCAAAGCAGCTCAAGCAAAAATTTAGTTTTAAGATTTAGATTACGTTAAAAACTTAACTTTAATTATAAGAAAAATGAGGAGGAAATTAAATGCTAATTGAATTTTTTTCTAATACTCCCCCTATTTTGCAGGCTTTATACGCTACTTTATTTACCTGGTTTGTAACTGCTCTGGGAGCAGGAATAGTTTTCTTCTTTAAAGAGGTAGAACGTAGGCTACTTGATAGTATGCTTGGTTTTGCAGCGGGGGTCATGATTGCTGCCAGTTTTTGGTCACTATTGGCTCCAGCAATTGAAATTTCTGAAACACAGGGTATACCAGGCTGGCTGCCAGCAGTAGTTGGTTTTTTAATGGGAGGAGTTTTTCTACGTCTTGTCGATAAAATATTACCTCACCTTCATCCAGCTTTAAAAAATGGTCATCCAGAAGGTATAAAAACTAATTGGCAGCGCAGTATTTTGCTTGTCTTAGCAGTTACCCTACATAATATACCAGAAGGATTAGCTGTTGGGGTAGCTTTTGGGGCAGTTGCTTCTGGAATTCCATCTGCTTCACTTGCAGGAGCAATTGCTCTGGCAATTGGAATTGGAATTCAAAATTTTCCGGAAGGGGCAGCTGTTTCTGTGCCACTGCGTCGGGAAGGTCTTTCAGTTGGAAAATGCTTTCTTTATGGACAAGCTTCTGGAATTGTTGAACCAATTGCAGGTGTGATTGGAGCAGCAGCAGTTCTAATTATGCGTCCTATCTTACCATATGCCCTTGCTTTTGCAGCTGGAGCAATGATTTTTGTAGTAGGAGAAGAGTTAATTCCGGAAGCAAACTCAGAAGGTAATAGTGATCTTGCAACAGCGGGTTTAATGATTGGATTTGCTGTAATGATGTTTTTAGATGTAGCACTTGGTTAGTTTAAGCGAAATTTAACTATTTAAATAAATATCTGCTTAAAATATTTAATTTAACTTGCATCTTGAGTAAATTGATGCTATAATTTAGATTGGTTAAAAATCCATGCTCTGCTAGCAGCAGGGCCATTAGTCCGTGTGGAGGAGGTGAATGTAAATGGAAATAAGAAAAAGAGCTTATGAAACAACTTTTGTTTTAAAACCTGATCTTGAAGATGAAGAAAAGCAAAATATTTTACAGAGAGTAAAGGATACTATTCTGGCTCATGAAGGTGAAGTAACTGATGTTGATGCCTGGGGTAAAAGACAATTAGCTTATGAAATTAAAGATTACCGCTCTGGTGATTATACAATTTTAGCTTTTGATGCTAAAACTTCTGTAGTTAATGAATTAGAAAGAATCTTTAAGATTATGGATGGAGTACTTCGTTATTTAGTAGTTAGAAATGATGCATAGTAACAGCTATGATATAATATAATTTAGGTGGTGAGTAATTTTGTTAAATAGAATAGTCTTAATTGGCCGCCTGACAAGAGATCCTGAATTGCGCTATACCAGTAATGGAACTCCAGTTTGTAATTTTACTCTTGCTGTAGAGAGAAATTATACCAATCGAAATGGAGAAAGAGATGTTGATTTTATTAACATTGTAACCTGGCGTGGTCTGGCAGAAAATTGTGCCCGTCACCTTGGTAAAGGAAGATTGGTTGGAGTTGATGGATCACTGCAAATTAGAAAAAGTGAAAATAATAATCGAACTTATATAAATCCGGAAGTAAATGCTGATAATGTACGTTTTCTCGATTTCGGTAATAGCAACCGGAATAATAATCAGGGGCAGTATCAAAATAACAATATGCAGCAAAATAATAATAACAATAATAGTAACAACAGCAAGGCAAATAACCAGGATGATTTTGAGTCTCAATTTGATGATAATTTTGATGCTGACGACTTTGATGTACCATTTTGAGCGAGTCGTTGCAATTTGAAAAGAATTGCCTAATATTATAACTAATATTAGAACTAAAAGCTGAATCAGCCAAATGAGAGAGTAACGTCTTGAAGGGCTGTCGTTAATACTCCGAATTGCATTGATTTGATTAAGCGGATTAATGTAATAAGCTCGGTGAAGTCGGGTGAGAGTTACCGTAATTATACGAAAGTTATCTTAGTAGGATAATGTAACCTATAGCTCGGACGCCTGTAAAATTCATATGATAAGTATGTGGTAATTAGCCACTGACGAACCTCTGAAAGTACGGGTCTACAGCACAAATAACTAGAAATGGTTATCTCAGCAAAGCCTGAGGTATGTGAGGGTGAGTAAGATTAGAATGTATGAAAATCCTTATACATTTAAAGGATGTATTAAACATATAGGCTCATAGGAGGTATCTAACTGAATAATTAAATTCAGGATAAGTTTTTGGAACGATGAAAACCAACAGCATGGAGAGCTTAATATCTTTGAAGTGTAGATATGGAAAAGAATTAATTTCTATAACATATCATTATGTTGGTGATAGTGGTGGCACAGTACTGTCGAAATTCTGATAATAAGGAATGGAAGGATAGCCACTAGTCATATTTTTAGCTATCAGATATTTCATTTAAAATAAGGTTCTTGTAAGACTAATAGAGGCAAAAACCTTCTCAGTGGAAGGTGAATAACCGACTTATGACTGCTTTGAAAGAAGTTTGTGTAGAGAATAAGAAGAACAAATTGAGGCACAATGAATATTATGGAACTCAAGAAATGTTTGACAAACTATATGAGAGAAGTAAAAAAGGTCATAAATTCAGAAATCTTTTAGAGAAAATAACTTCAAGAGAAAATATTTTATTAGCATATAGAACCATTAAAAATAATGCTGGTAGTAAAACTAGTGGTTTAAATAATAAAACAATAACTGATATAGCTCAATGGGACACCGAATATATAATAGAATACGTTAGAAATAGACTAGAATATTATATTCCTCAACCAGTAAGAAGGGTTTATATACCGAAACCAGATGGAAGGAAGAGACCTTTAGGGATTCCAACTATTGAAGATCGGTTAATACAACAGTCAATAAAACAGGTCTTGGAACCTATTTGTGAAGCTAAATTCTATAATCATAGTTATGGATTTAGACCAAATAGAAGTACCAAACATGCTATTGCAAGATGTATGAGATTAGTTAATAGGTCTAAACTGTATTTTACTGTTGATGTTGATATCAAGGGTTTCTTTGACAATGTTGATCATGGGAAATTAATGAAACAATTATGGACCATGGGAATACAAGATAAAAACCTCATATCAATTTTAGGTAGATTATTAAAAGCTGAAATTGAAGGAGAAGGTATTCCAACAAAAGGAACTCCTCAGGGTGGAATTATTTCACCCTTATTAGCCAATGTAGTTCTCAATGAACTAGATTGGTGGATTAGTAATCAGTGGGAGACATTCAAAACAGACCATAATTATAATAATGATAGTAACAAGTATAGAGCCCTTAAGGAAAGCAATATGAAACAAATGCATATTGTAAGATATGCAGATGATTTTAAAATATTTTGCAAGGATTATGAAACAGCAAGCAAAATAAAAATTGCGGTTTGTAAATGGTTGAAGGAAAGACTTAATCTTGAAGTTAGTAAAAAGAAGACTAAAATTACTAACTTAAAATCTAGTTATTCAAAATTTCTTGGAATAAAATTCAAAGTGTTTCAGAGAGCAAATAAATATATAATAAAATCTAGAATAACAAAAGAAACAAAAAGTAGATTAGCATACAAATTGAAGAAACAAATTAAGGTAATACAAAAAGAAAACACTCAAAAACAAATTGCAAAACTCAATTCAATGATTTTAGGTATGCAAAACTATTATTCAATGGCAACATTAGTTAGCCATGATTTTCGAGAAATTGCCTTTAAAGTTAATAGAGCTTTAGAAAATAGACTTTGGGCGAGTTTAAGTGAAAAAGGTAATGAGTCTAATTTATACAAAAAATTATATTCGGAATATAATTCAAAACCTTATTATGTAGCTGGATTAAGAATATTTCCGATTTCAGCTGTAAAAACAGATCCTCCTATGAACTTTTCACAGGAAATTTGTGATTACACTGTAAAAGGAAGAAAGAAAATCCATAAAAGGTTGAAAAATGTTTCACCATATATATTAAATTATTTAGTTGAGAATCCTATCAAGGGAGAAACAATTGAATATAACGATAATAGGATTTCCAGATATTCAGGACAGAATGGATGTTGTTATATTACAGGTAAACCTTTATTAATTGGAGATATTGAATGTCATCATAAAAAACCTCGCTGTAAAGGGGGGAAAGATAATTATAGAAATTTAATATTAATTTCTAAAAACATTCATAAGTTAATCCATGCTAAAAACCAAGAAACTATTCAGAAATACTTAAATAAGGTAAATAAAATGTATTTTGATAACAAAGCCTTGAGTAAGCTAAACAAATTTCGCTCAAAAGTAGGAAATGAATGTATCAAAATAGTTTAAAAACGTGATGGAACGCCGTATGAGTAGGAAACTCTCGTGTACGGTGTGAAATGGGGGAAAAGTTGGAGATAATCTCAAAAACTTACCTATCATTATAAAAAGGAGGTAAATTTAAATGCCTAGAGGACGCAATAAATCTTGCCATTTTTGTGGCAATGATAAAAAAATAGATTATAAAGACTTAAGAACATTAAATAGATATTTAACTGACCGGGGCAAAATTATGCCAAGACGGGTAACAGGAAATTGTTCTAAACATCAAAAATTAATTACACAGGCAGTAAAAAGAGCGAGAGCAATTGCTTTATTGCCATATGTAAAAGAATAGTAATTTATTGAGAGGAGGCAAAATCTATGATGGAGCCTCCTTTATTTAATCAAGATAAATTACCTGTCGGCAGATGAGGTGATTAAATAAATGGATTTAAAAGAATATCAAGCTAGTTTAAGGACCATGGCCTACATAATTTTGTTGACTGCAGTTAATTATTTTATTCCATTTCTATCAATGGCAGTTATACTACTCTGGCCAGTTCCAATAGTTTATCTTGTACAAAAAGAAGATAGTGGAAGAGTAATTAGCGTAATCGCAATTACTGCTCTTTTAAATGGCCTTTTATTTGGGACTTTTATGGGGTTAATGACAGTAATTGGTTTTGGTTTAGTTGGTTTTATTATTGGAAATGTTATTAAAGAGAATGTTTCGCCACTTAAAACGTTAATAACTTCTGTTTTAGCAGTTATTATTTCTCAGGCTTTAATAGTTTACCTGTCAGGAACTATGTTAAATTTAGATTATCAAAGCATAGTTACTCATCTTATGCATAGTTTAAGTGGGGAATTTGAGCAGCAATCAGTAGAGCAGCTTTTACAAGCTCAATTAAATTTAATAAAATATATATTTCCAGCTTTATTAGTTATTTCAGCAACTATAACTGGAATTTTGAATTATTATTTGTCAGCCTGGTATCTGCGCCGGAAAGGTTTAAATATTGAACTTTATAAATCAGTTAGTAAGTGGTACCTGCCGCGCTGGCCAATTTCTATTTTAATTGTAGTTTCACTATTAATGAATTCTAATTTATTTTTTACTAATTTAACAATATTTCTATTTTTTCTAGCTTTTTTACAGGGTTTTGCAGTTTTAATGTACTATTTATCAACTAGAAATTCTTCATTTTTATTGAAGTTTTTCATGTTGTTTTTAATTATAATAGTACCAGTTATCCCTATGATTTTAATTTTAATCGGTCTGCTGGATTTCTGGTTTAAATTTCGCAAACTTGAAGATCAACCCGCTTAATTAGTAAGAAAAAGGGAGGTATATTTAATGAAAGTAGTACTTATAAAAGATGTAAAAAAACTTGGATCTAAAGGTGATATAGTTAATGCTGCTGATGGATATGCACGTAATTATTTGTTACCCAGAGGTCTGGCAGTAGAGGCAACTCAAGGAAAACTCAAAGAATTGCAGGAAAAAGAAGCTAAACAAGAGCGTCTAGAAAAAGAAAAAAGAGAAGATGCTCTGGCTTTAAAAAATAAAATTGAAGCAGATAAATTTGTAATTAAGGTAAAAGCTGGTGATAATGGAAGACTCTTTGGATCAGTTAATACTAAAGACATAGCTAAAGCAGCTTCTGCTAAAGGTTATGATATTGATAAGCGTAAAATAGAACTGGCCGATTCTATTAAATCATTAGGTATGCATAAAGTTACAGTAAAACTTTATGAAGATATAGCAGCAGATTTAAAAATAAATATTCAGGAAAAATAAAACAGACTAGCTTAATTATTATATAATAAAGGTCTTAAAAATTTTAGTTCTGGTTTAAGACCTTTATTTTTAATTTAATTATAATAATCTAAAATCTTTTCAATTAAAGGCAGGATTTTTTTAACTAATAAAGAATAGTTTATAACAAAGCAAGAAAATAAAACTTATTTATGTTTATGAATCTAGATTTTTTATATTAATTTAATATCTTTGAAAACGCTTTCAAAGATATTTTAAGGAGGAGTGAATAAAATGAAATTATCTTTTCGTTGGTATGGAGATGATGATCCGGTAACTCTGGATAAGATTAAGCAAATTCCAGGTATGGTTGGAATAGTAACAGCAATTTATGATATTCCAGCAGGAGAAGCCTGGCCTTATGAAAAAATTGCAGCTTTAAAAGATAAAGTAGAAGCAGCTGGACTTAAAATTACTGCGATCGAGAGTGTTCCAGTACCTGAAGCAATTAAATTGGGAGTTGAACCAAGGGATCGGTATATTGAAAATTATAAAACTACTTTAAGAAATCTTGGGCAGGCTGGAATAGAGGTCGTTACTTATAATTTTATGCCTGTTTTTGACTGGACTCGTTCCGAACTTGATCATAAATTAGCAGATGGTTCGGAAGCCTTAATTTATCGCGAAGATGAAGTTAAGGCAATGAATCCTTTAAGTGGTGATCTTGACTTACCAGGTTGGGATACAAGTTATACTAAGGCAGAATTAAATGACTTAATGTCAGCTTATCAGGAAATTTCCCCGGAAAAATTATGGGATAACTTAGAATATTTCTTAAAAGAAATTATTCCAGTAGCTGAAGAAGAAAATATAAAAATGGCAATTCATCCTGATGATCCACCCTGGTCGATTTTTGGTCTACCAAGAATTATTGTTGGTCAGGAAAATCTACGCCGCTTTTTAAAGTTGGTTGACAGTCCTGCTAATGGATTAGCCCTCTGTTCAGGCTCATTAGGTGTTAATCCTGAAAATGATGTGCCCGCAATTATTCGTGAATTTGGAGATAGAATTCATTTTGCTCATGTGAGAAATATTAAGATTACAGGTGACAAAGGCTTCGAAGAAGCTGCTCATTTAAGTGAAAAAGGTTCACTTGATATGTATGAAATTATGAAAGCATACTATGATGTGGGCTTTGAAGGTCCAATGAGACCTGATCATGGACGAATGATCTGGGGAGAAACCGGTAAACCAGGTTATGGTCTTTATGACCGTGCTTTAGGTGCGACTTATTTGAATGGTCTCTGGGAAGCAATCCAGAAGTCAAATCGATAAACTTTTGATTAACTTAGGGAGGTTATTATTTATGCAATTACCATTTGCTTTAGACTTAAGCGGAAAAACAGCAGTAGTAACTGGAGGAGCGGGAGTACTGTGCAGTACCTTTGCAGAAGCTCTAGCTGAAGCTGGAGCTAAAGTAGCTATTTTAGATATTAATTTAGAAGGATCTGAAAAAGTTGCAGCTAAGATAGCATCAGCTGGTGGAACTGCTCTTGCTTTAAAGACAGATATTTTAGAGCGGGACAGCCTTGAAAAAGCTCGAGAAGAAATTAAGCAAAAACTGGGCACCTGTGATATCCTAATTAATGGGGCAGGAGGTAATCATCCTAGTGGAACTACTACTAAAGATTATTTAGAATTAGAAGATATCAAATCTAAACAGGATGATTTAACAACTTTCTTTGATCTTGATCCAGCTGGTATTAAGTTTGTTTTTAATCTTAATTTTCTAGGTGCGCTGCTAACTTCTCAAGTTTTTGCAGCTGATATGGCAGAAAAAGATGACAGTACAATTATCAATATTTCTTCGATGAATGCCTTTACACCTCTAACCAGAATTCCTGCTTATAGTGGAGCCAAAGCAGCTGTTTCAAACTTTACCAAGTGGCTGGCAGTTCATTTATCTAAGGTAAATATTAGAGTTAATGCTCTAGCTCCAGGGTTTTTTGAAACAGAACAAAATGAAGCTTTACTGCATAATGATGATGGTAGTTATAGCGAACGAGCTAAAAAGATTTTAAGCCAGACACCAATGGAACGCTTTGGAGATCCAGAAGAATTACTGGGAACTTTGTTCTGGTTAATTAGCCCACAAGCTGCAAGTTTTGTTAATGGTACAGTGATTCCGATTGATGGCGGATTTTCCGCTTATTCGGGAGTATAAATATTAATATTTAAATAAAAAACTGACTCATATAAAGGCATCCCTAGTTTTAGGGTGCCTTTATTTACTATTGATGATATAATAATTAATAGCTTAAGTTTAATTTAGTTTCAATTAATTTGTTTACTTTAGTCAGGAGGTAAATATGAATCAGCAGTATTTATTAAAATTAAGCAATCTTGCTGCCAGTGAAGATGGAGCAGAATCATTAATTAATTTTAATTTGGAGCTTAAACAGGCAGAACTGAGAGCGATCTTATTTCGCCAGGAGAAAATAAAAAAGATATTAGTGGAGTTATTTATGGGAAAAAGAGATTTGCAGTCTGGTGAGATTTATTTTGCAGGTCAAAAAGTTACTACTAATGATTTAACCAGGTTTTATCGAAAAAAGACTTATTTGGTTAATAAATATTCTGCGATTAATCCTGCAAAAGATCCATTGAGTATTTTTAGATTTAATAAAAACTCTCAAGCATCTGAACATAATTCAACAGTTTTTCCTGATATGACAGTAGCTGAAAATATTTTTTTTGGCAGAGAGCCGCTGAATACTTTTTTATTTTTTAAATCTATTGATTATCAGACAATGCGAGAAAAAGCTAATATTTTACTGCAAGAATTTAAGCTTAAAGTTGAACCTGATCAAAAAATGGCCGCTTTAAGTTCTCTTGAAAAGCAATTGGTAGAATTAATTAAGGCAGTTTCTTTAGGAGTTGAATTATTAATTCTGGATAAACCAGCTGCTGAATTGAGTAAGTCTGAGCGCAGTATATTTTTTGCTTATTTAAAAAAAATTAAGGCAGAGCAGATGACTATTATTTATTTTACAGATGAGGTTGAAACTGTATTTGAAACAGCAGATAAAGTTACAATTTTTAAAAACGGGAGTAGTTCAGGCAGTTATGAAGTAGATGAACTTGATTATAACCAATTAACACTATTATTGATGGGCAGATAAAGTGAAATGTTTAGATTAAGGAGTTAGATTAATGACAGAAATATATCCAGTAATTGAACAACTATTATTAATGGCAGTCTTAATTTTATTAGGTTTATATTTAAATAAAACTGGTAAAATAAATCAGGCAGCTGAAAGAGGAATAGCAGAATTAACTATTGATATTGCTTTTCCGGCTTTAATTTTTACTAATATAGTAAAAGAGTTTGATTTAAATATGTTAAGGCAGTATTTAATCGTTCCTCTTTCCGGACTGATAATCACCTTGATTTCGGCTCTTTTAGCCTATTTTATCAGCAGCTTATTTACTAAGTCTACAGCAGAAAAAAGAGAATTTACTTTTATTTCAATTTTTAGTAATAATATTTTTGTTGGATCACCAATTTGCCTTGCTTTATTTGGGTCTCAGGGCTTAATTTTAACTATTTTATATGATTTTGGTATGCAGTTAGTTTTATGGACACTTGGTATCTGGTTATTGCGAAAAGAAACAAAAGCTGATTTTACTAATCCCTGCAAAAATATTTTTTCTCCCCCAATTATTGGACTTTTACTTGGATTATTAGTTGTTTTTAGTGGATTTAAACTACCACAAGTAGTAGTTAATATTTCGGCAAATATTGGTAATATTACTGTGCCACTGGCAATGATTTTTATTGGTTTACAGCTGGCTAAAAGTAAATTGGGACAGGTTTTCAACAATTATAAAGTTTATTATCTGGCGGTGTTAAGGCTATTAATTATTCCTGCTATAGTATATTTTGGGCTTGATTTTTTAGCTTTTCCGGAACTTTTGCAGGGAGTAATGACAATTGCCGCAGCTATGCCTGTTTTTGCTAGCTCACCAGTAATTATGCAGAAGTATGGTCATAGTAGCAATTTTGCTTCGATTGCAATTTTTGCCACAATTTGTTTTCTAATTTTTACTTTACCAATTTTTATTTATTTAGTAACTTGATTTGAAAAATGGATTTTTAGTTATTATAATTATTTTACAAAAATATTCTGCTAAAGAGGAGATTATTATGGTTTCAATTAATGATGTAGCTAAAAAGGCCAGGGTGTCTATTTCAACTGTCTCTAGAGTAATGAATAAGAATGCCAATGTTTCGAAAGAAAAGGAAGCGGCTGTTCTGGCAGCTATTGACGAGCTTGATTATATACCAAATGGTCTGGCCAGAGGTTTAGTAACTAAAAACACAAATTCTATTGGAATTTTAATTGCTGATATTTCGAATATGTATTATTCCAGCTTGGTTAAAAATATTGAGTATACTTTAAATAAAAAGGGTTATTATACTATTATTGGTAATACAGAATGGAATCCCAAAAGAGAAAAGGACTACCTTCGTTATTTAATTCAAAAACAGGTGGATGGTCTTATTCTGGCGTCTACTTCACTTGCTGATCAATTTATTAATAAATTCTGTCAGAAAAGAATACCATTGATTGTACTAGACAGAGAAATAGCTTCTCAGCAGATTGATAAAATAAGAATTAATGATTATGATGGAGCTTATCAAGCAACGAAGCATCTTATTAGCTGCAATTATGACTATTTTATACATTTAAAAGGGCCAAATAATGCTGCTACAGCTGTTGATAGATGTCAAGCTTTTCAGGATTGTTTAAAGCAGAATAAAATCGCTGCAACTAATTATAAAATTCTCTCAGGAGAATTCATTGAAGATAAAGCCCGCAAGTTAATTGCTAATTTTTTAGATGATTTTCAGCTCTCTGGGCGACGGTTAGGAATTTTTGCTGCTAATGATGCAACCGCTTTTGGAATTTTAAAAGAGCTTAAGAATAGGGGATTAAAAATACCTGCTCAGGTCGGAGTAGTTGGTTTTGATGATGTTAGTTTTGCTGCTTATACTGATCCACCTTTGACTACAGTCTCTCGGCCAATTAAAAAAATTGCAGAAATCACAGCTAGCTTGTTAGTCGAACGAATAAATAAAACTGAAAGTGAAGAAATTTCTAAAAGCAATATAATTTTACCTGTTGAACTAGTGATTCGAAAAAGTACTATTAAATTGTAAAGCATGAACAAGGTATTTATAGAAAAAGCAAGAATTATAAAAATAAAGGAGGTTGGCTATGATGAGAAAAATTTTAGTAGCTGTTGATGGTTCTAAAAGCTCAAAAAAAGGTGCTTTGAAAGCTGCTAATATGGCAGCTGAATTAGGTGCTGAAGTAACTTTAATTCATATTTATAAAGATATTCTTCAATTGCCAATTAGTCAGTTTAATGAAGCTTCCACTTATTTATCTGCAGAAACTCTAGAAAAAGTAGTCGATGATGAAGAAGACTCTATTAAAAATATGCGGCAGGAGATATTAAATGAAGTAAAAGATCTTTTTATAGAGCAGGGAATAACTCCTAAAACTGTTTTGCTGGAAGGTGATCCAGCAGATGTTATATGTAATTATGCAGAAGAGAATAGCTTTGATTTAATTGTTGTAGCTGATAAAGGGCATGGTAAGGTAGAGAGGTTTTTGTTGGGTAGTATTAGTGATAAGATTGTTCATCATGCTCGAGTTTCAGTTATGGTAGTTAAATAATTACTGTTATTGACTTAACAAATGGTTTTAGAAATAAAATATAAATATTAAAATAATCTTATATATTGTAAATTTACTAAGGAGGAATTATGGAATGGAAGAGGTTAAATGGGGAATTATTGGTTGTGGAAATGTAACAGAAAAAAAGAGTGGACCTGCTTTACAAAAAATAGAGAATTCTTCTTTAGTAGCTGTAATGAGAAGGACTGGTGAATTAGCTCAGGATTATGCCAGAAGACATGGTGTTGCTCGTTGGTATGATAAAGCTGAAGATTTAATAAATGATCCGGAAGTTAATGCAGTTTATATTGCAATTCCTCCTTCTACACATAAAGAGTATACCTTATTAGCAGCTGAAGCAGGTCTGCCAGTTTATGTAGAGAAGCCAATGGCGAGAAATGCAGCCGAGGCAGAAGCAATGATTGAAGCTTGTCAGAAAAATAATGTTCAGCTTCATGTAGCTTATTATAGACGGGCCATGCCGAGATTTTTAAAAATTAAAGAGTTAATTGATGAAGGGGCTCTTGGTGAAATAAGAACAGTTAACATTAGACTTGCTCAATCATTACTAGAAGAAGAAAAATCTGAAAATATTCCCTGGCGAGTTAAACCTGAGGTTGCAGGAGCTGGAAAGTTTCTTGATTTAGCAGCTCATACACTTGATTTATTTGATTATTATTTTGGGGAGATTAAACTGGCTGCTGGATTTGCTTTTAATCAGGCTGGCCGTTATCCGGCTGAAGACAATGTAGTAATGAGTTTTAGATTTAATAATGGTATTCAGGGAGTAGGTAGCTGGACATTTTCTGCTTTTAAAACACTTGATCAAAATGAAATAATTGGTAGTAAAGGACGCCTGATTTTTTCTTCTTTTGCTGAAGAAGAAATTATTCTTGAAAATAGTGCTGGTACGACTAAAATTGATTTTCCTTATCCAGAACATGTTCAACAACCACTTTTAGAAAAAGTTGTAGCTAGTTTGCTTGGTAAAGGTAAATCACCTTCAACTGGTCAAACAGGACTCAGGACAACTAAAATTATGGATCAGATTATTGCTGATTATTATTCAGAAAATAGTTAGTAAAGTTAATACGATGAGCTGAGGGGGAAATAATATGAAAAAAATTTATCGTTCGCGCAGTGATAAAAAAATTGCAGGTGTTTGTGGAGGAATAGCTGAATACTTTGGGGTTGATTCTACTCTAGTCCGGCTGGCAACTGTACTTTTGATTTTTGCTTCTGGAGCAGGTCTATTTGCTTACATTATTGCCTGGGCAATAATGCCGGAAAGACCAGACCATGTTGATGTAGATTATAAAACTGAATAAACTTGATAGGGCAGCTTATATAAGCTGCCCTATTTTAAAAACCAATTTAAGTTTTTGCTTTAAAATTTAACATAGTTTAACTTTCATTTTTAGTTAAAAAATTGCTGTCAGGAAAAATATTTTGCAGTTTGGTTTCAAATTCTGCTGGTGAAAACTGCTGGTAATTTTCGACTAAAGCCAAAACACTTGTTAACTGTTGCTGAGTTATTTGTCCTTCTTGATGCAGCTTGCGATATGCATTAGTAAAAGAAAGAACTAGTTTCAAATCAAATTTATCTAGACTATCCATGGGGAATCATTCCCTCCAGAGAGAGATTTTCGGGATCAACAAACCGAATAAAACTATCTTCGAAGAATAGTTTTACTGAACCAGTTTGACCTGTCCGCTGTTTAGCAATAATTACATCTGTATCATTTTCTGTTCCTTCAGCTTCAGCTTCTTCTCTTGCTTTAGCAGAGGTGTGTGCATGGCGATAAAGAAAAATAACTCCATCAGCCACTTCTTCAATATTACCAGAATCACGTAAGTCGGAGAGAACTGGTCTTTTATCTGTCCGGCTAGTAAAACTACGAGAAATTTGAGAAATTAAGATAACAGGGACATCAAGTTCGGAGGCTAAATTTCTGAGCTGAAGAACAATTTGCCCAACCGCGCGAGATGTATTCTGAGCATGCTCTTCTGGCAGTTGAATCATCTGTAGATAATCGACAATTGCTAAATCAAGACCATCCATTTGAGCCTTAAACTTGCGTAAACGAGCTCGAATTTGTGCTGTGTTCAAGCCTCTCTCATCAGAGATCATCAGTGGTAATTCATGCAGATTATCAAGCGCTTTTGAAATGCGCTGATCTTCTTCCTCATTTGTTTCTCCCTGAGTATATTTCCAGGCATTAACCTGTGATTCTTGAACAACCATCCGATCAATTACTTCGGTAGCATCCATTTCGAGCGAAATAACTGCTACTTTAGCTTTTCTTTTTAATACATTTTTAGCAATGTTAATGGCAAAAGCGGTTTTTCCCATAGAGGTAGAAGCTGCGATGACATTAAGATGTCCCCGTTTAAAACCTCCTATTAAATTGTCAAGTGAGATAAAACCACTTCTAAGGCCTACATCTGCCTGCTTGTGTTTGCGATCCATATAATTGGAAAAAGACTGCATTAGTGCTTCTTCCATATTATAAATATGTTTTTCCATATCATTATTTTCATTTGTAGCCTGAAAAATAATTTCCTGAGCCCGAGCCTGATAGTCATCAATTGAAAGATCTTCCGCTGTAGTTAAACTTTCAATTTTTTGAGAAGCTCTTTTAAGTAGTGAACGCTGATAATCTTTTTTTATTAAATCAACAGTTGGTTTTAATTCATCAATTGTATTAAAACCAGAAGTTAAGCGTTCAATAATCTCCTCAGGGCTAGATACTGCTGCCTGATTTTGCAGATCGAGCAATAGTTTAGTCCGGGAAATTTGATTATCCTGCTGATATTGCTTGAGTAATAAATCAAAAATTAATTGAGCTTGTGGATCTAAAAAATGTTTTACTTCAAGTAGATCAGCAACTTCATCAATTTTATTGGGATATTGAAGTAAAATTCCCAGGAGCTGATATTCATTTTTATTATAGCGTTTATCTTGCTGAGAAACTGACTGTAAATCTGAACTCATAATCAAACCTCCTGCTGTTCTTCAATTTTTTTAACTCTGACATTACCAGCCAGCTCTACATATTTATTCATTTCAAGTAGACGCTGGAATATCCGTTCTCCCATGACAGGAAACCTGTTTTTAAGATTCTTAACAGAATAATTGGTTGTCAAGATAATTGGTTTTTCTTCCCGATAGCGTCTATCAATGATTTGGTATAAAGTAGAAGCAGCAAAGTCAGTTGCCTTTTCTGTACCCAGATCATCAATTAAAAGAACTGGTATTTCCTGAACAGTATTTAAAATTTCTTTTTCATCAGCTGCCGGACTATCTTGATTATAACTGCTTCTAATTTGTTGTAAAAGGTCTGAATAAACAATATAGCGGAAGTGAACTCCTTTTTCAATTAAAGCATTAGCAATACAGCCCAAAAGATACGATTTACCACTGCCAATTGGTCCCTCAATAATTAAACCTCTACGAACTCTTTGCTGGCTAAAATCTTGTACAAAAGAAGCAGCTAAACTATATATTTTTTGAGCATTTTCCCGGTAATTCATACCACTTGCTATCTGAAGATCTGTTTCATAATAGTTTAGATTGGCTTTTTTAAAACTTGCCTGACGAAGATGGAGGGGTAAATTACCAAGCTGCTGTTTGTTTTTTCTTAAATCATTTTTAGCACAGCTGCAGACTAGGTATTTCCCATTTTTATAAATCCTACCAGTATCCTGACATTTTGGACAATCCCAATCTGGTTCTTTATAATCAGGATCGATTTTATGTTTTTTCAATAACTTATGGTAATGTTGAGCAAGCTTTTCTATTTCAGTTTTTAGACTATTTAGAGAAGCATCATCTTTATTTTCCTGCTGCCAGAAACCAACTTTTAACATGGCATATTCACGTTTAAGGGAATTCAAATAATTATATGCCTGTTTAACATCAGGATATTGATTGTGAATTTCGCTAATTCTTTTTTCAGCTGCAATATATTTTTCCCGGGCTTTACCCTGATATTTTTCTGTCTCAAAATTTAATGGCATTTTGGTCCCCTTTCTTAGCTTATTTAATTATTACTGTTTTTAATCTAATAGTTATTCTTTGTATTTATCAAAATCAATAAAGAAGTCTTTCCATTTATAATTTTCAGCTTCAGATTTATTATTCTTCTGTTTTGACTGCTTTTGTTGCTTAGCTGAACTGTTTTTATTTTCTTTTTTTAAATCTCTTTGATCAGGAGTTGCCGGACTGCTATCCATTTCTTTTTGCAGCCAGCGGCGAAAATCAGCCAGATTGTTAATTTTTAACTCTTTAATCGGATTAATAAAATTGTCTTCAATATATTTAAGTGAGGGCTGACCATCTCGCTTACGACGGACAGCTTCTCTAATAGCAGCCAGGGCAACTTCCTTACTTAAAGCCTGCCCACCATTTAGCCAATTTTGAAAAGTTTTAAGCTGTGCAGTTTCAGCAGAGAAAGCTTTAATACCATAAGCTGCAGCAAGTTCTCTAGTTTCTCGATGCAACTTATCTTGAGCTTGCAGCCTGCTATAACTTGTTATTTCTTCTTGATACCAACTATCTACAATTGCTCTTAAATAGGCAAAAGCACCGGGGAGATAATCCTGGCCTCCTTGACGTTTAAGCCATTTATCAACTCTACGGACTAATTCTTTTAGCATTTTTAATTCAAAGTCATTCAACCAACTTTTTATTTCATCACGCCGCTGTCTATTATGCGAACTAGGTGGTAAAAAAGAGATTAAGGCAGCAGCTACTTCGGATTGACCAGGATTTTTACTTTGAATTACTTGCGCTCTAATCTCACGAGGATTTATTTTTCTAGTACGAGTTTTGTTTTGACTATTATCTGTTTTTAAAAGTTTTTCTAAATTAACATTACAGCAAAAGACTTGATCATTAACCTTGTTGGGAGAGATTAAAATTTCTTTTTTAATTAAATTAGCAATTATTTTATTAACATCGTTTAATTTAAGGCCCATTGCTCCTGCAGCAAGCGGAAGCTCAACTTCAATTTCATTATCTGTTTTAAAATGGGTTAAAAAATAAAGTAAGATTTTAATTTCACTGCCGGATAAGTTACGGAATAAACCTTTTTCCAGCAAACTATCTCCAATAGTTAAAAGCTGTTTGCTTTCATTTTCGCTTAAATTTAGCTGTTGTTGTAGAGAAATTATTTTCATTAGTAAAACACCCGCACCTTTATTTACATTAAATACTTAATCTTATTATATCAGAAAATCTGAGATTTTTAAGGATTAATTTAATCGCAATAAACTATTATAATGTCTGCAGCTGGTAAATTCAAGTAAGTTTGTTAAATTAGCTGGCTAATAATCTTGACACCCCAGACTGCATCTGCTAAGATTAAACTGGAAAAAAAGATTATAATTTTAACTATCTAGCAGAATAACCGGCAAAAGTATTTAGTTATGCTGTTAGTTTGTTAAATACTTAATTTAGAATAAAATTATTGAGAGAGGGAGATTATTTATGCTTTCACGCTACAGTCGGGCAGAGATGGAAACTGTCTGGAGTGAAGAAAGAAAATATCAGATCTGGCTGGAAATAGAGCTTGCTATTTTAGAGGCAAGAGCCGAATTAGGAGAAATCCCAGCTAAAGCAGTAGCTAAAATTAAGGCAGAGGCTGCTGTAGATCTAGCTAGAATTAAAGAAATTGAAGCTAAAACTAGACATGACATGATAGCTTTTATTGAAGGTGTTTCGGAAAATTTAGGTCCAGAATCACGGTTTATTCATGAGGGAGTTACCTCCTCTGATATTAAAGATACAGCCCGAGCTATCCAGATGAGAGATGCCTGTCAGTTAATCTTAGCTGATCTGAGTAGTCTGGAAGAAACTTTGAGCAAATTAGCTCTAGCTGATAAAGATACAATTATGGTGGGAAGAACTCATGGAGTTCATGCTGAACCACTTACCTGGGGATTAAAACTTTTAAATTGGCAGCAAGAAATCAAGCGACAGCTAACAAGATTTAAACAGCTTAAAGAGGTAGTAGCAGTTGGACAGATTTCAGGAGCTGTAGGAACTTTTGCGACTATTGCTCCCCAGGTAGAGAGTAGAGTTTGTGAAATTCTTGATCTTAAAAATGCAGTAGTTAGTTCGCAAATTTTGCAGCGTGATCGCCATGCTGATTTTGTAGAAAGATTGGCTCTTGCAGCAGCTTCAATCGAAAAATTTGCTACAGAAATCAGGAATTTACAGCGGACAGATATTCTGGAGGTAGAAGAAGGCTTTCGCAAAGGACAGAAAGGTTCTTCAGCTATGCCGCATAAAAAAAACCCTATTATTTGTGAGCGTCTAAGTGGACTGGCCCGGGTAATTAGAGGTAATGTTATACCTGCTTTAGAAAATGTTACTCTCTGGCATGAAAGAGATCTAACTCATTCTTCAGTTGAAAGAGTAATTCTACCAGATAGTGCAATTTTACTTGATTACTTATTAGTTAAATTTAATCAAGTTTTAACAGAATTGGTTGTTAATAAAGATAATATGAAACTTAATTTAGAAAAAACATTAGGTCTGACTTTTTCTCAGCGCTTAATGCTGGCTTTAGTTGAAAAAGGTCTGCGACGAGAACAGGCTTATGAGATGGCCCAGCGTAATGCTTTAATTTCCTGGCAAGAAAAAACAGATTATCGCAAATTAATTAAGGCAGATCAAGAAATAGCTGAATATTTAACAGATGCTGAATTAGAAGAAATTTTTGACTGGCAGGCTTATTTAAAACATATTGATCAGATTTTTCAACGAGCTGGTCTGTTAAGTTAAGAAAAGGATGCAAACAGTTTAAATCTTTGTTACACTATAATTAAAGCGTAATTTTTATTAGCAGCTGGAACCGTTTGGTTTAAGTTAGATTTATTTCAGCGGCCCAAAAATTTTAAGCTGGAAAAATTAAGCTTTATTGATAGTTTATTAATCTAAAATTAAAGTATTAATGAGGAGAGAAAGTAAATGGCAAATAAAATAGTTGTTGGTGCCCAGTGGGGAGACGAAGGTAAAGGTAAAATTACTGATATGCTCGCTAAAACTGCTGATCTGGTTGTTCGTTATGGTGGTGGTAATAATGCTGGTCATACTGTGATTGTAGATGGTGTTAAGTTTGAACTGCATTTGATTCCTTCTGGTATTTTATATGAAGATAAAAAGTCTGTGTTGGGCGGGGGGGTTGTTATTGATCCTCAGGCAATGGTAGAGGAAATGGAAGGTCTGGAGAAACGTGATATTTCACTAGCTAATCTTTATATTTCTAATACTGCTCATGTAATTATGCCCTATCATAGGATGCTGGATGCTCTAGAAGAAAAACGTAAGGGTGATAGCAAAATTGGTACAACTGGTAAAGGTATCGGACCTTGTTACACAGACAAGACTTCTCGCCGCGGGATTAGAATAGCTGATCTAGTTGATGAAGGACGTTTGCGTTCTAAATTAAAAAAAGCACTTGCCTATCATAATTTAATTTTAAATAAAGTTTATGGGGTAGAGGAATTAACTGTTGACCAGATAGTTAAAGAATATAAACCTTACATAGAAAAAATTAGGCCTCATGTTACCAATACTTCTTTATTGTTGAATCAAGCACATCAAGAGAATAAAAAAATATTTTTTGAAGGAGCTCAAGGAACTTTACTTGATGTTGATTATGGAACTTATCCTTTTGTTACTTCTTCTAACCCTACAGCTGGTGGTGTTTGTACAGGAACAGGTATGGGGCCAACAACAATTGATGATGTAATAGGAGTAACAAAAGCTTATGTAACAAGAGTTGGAGCTGGACCTTTCCCTACAGAACTGGAAAATGAGTGGGGAGAGTATCTGCGTGAAAAAGGTCATGAGTTTGGTGTAACTACAGGGCGGCCTCGCAGATGTGGTTGGTTTGATGTGCCCATTTTAAAACATGCTGCCCGGGTTAATGGATTAACTGAACTCGCCTTGACTAAAATAGATGTTTTAACAGGTTTAGAAGAAATAAAAGTTTGTACTGCCTATCAGCATGGAGAAGAAATAGTGAATGAATTTCCTCCTTATCTGGAAAGCGAAATTCCATATCAGCCCATTTATGAAAGTTGGCCAGGTTGGCAGGAAGATATTACAAACTGTAGAACTTTTGCTGAACTACCAGAAAATGCCCGTAAATATATTGCTCGTTTGGAAGAATTAATTGGTGTGCCTGCCAAGATTATTAGTGTGGGTCCAGGACGTAAAGAAGCAATTATTAGGTAGAAAATTTTCAAATATAGTAATTTGATTTGTGGCCAAGAGGAGGCTAAAGATGAAGGTACTGATTGTTGGCAGTGGTGGACGGGAACATGCCCTGGCCTGGAAACTTTTTCAGAGTGAAAGGGTAGAAAAAATTTATGCTGCTCCAGGAAATGATGGGATGAGTGATCTGGCAGAGAGTGTTGCTATTGCAGCTGATGATATTCCAGCTCTGGCTGATTTTGCTGATCAGCATAAAATAGGAATGACTGTTGTTGGCCCTGAAGAACCACTACTAGCAGGAATAGTTGACTATTTTGTTGAGCGAAACTTACCTATCTTTGGACCAAAAAAACAAGCTGCTTTGTTAGAAGGCAGTAAAGCTTTTGCCAAACAAATTTTAAAAAAATATAAAATTCCAACAGCAGAATATCAAGTTTTTACCGACCATGATTTAGCACTTAATTATCTGGAAAACGCCAGCTATCCTCTGGTCATTAAAGCAAACGGACTGGCTGGTGGCAAAGGTTCAATTGTAGCTGCTAATTATCAGGCAGCTGAAACAGCAGTAGCCAGGTTGATGGAAGATAAAGCTTTTGGAGATGCAGGAGATAGAATAGTGATTGAAGATTTTTTAAGTGGGGAAGAGCTTTCTATTCTTGCTCTAACAGATGGTCAAACTATTCTACCAGTAATTAGTTCCAGAGATCATAAGGCAGTTTTCGAAGGTGATGAAGGTCCCAATACAGGTGGTATGGGAGCTTATGCTCCTTCTCCTTATGTTGATAAAAAACTAATGGATCAAATTGCTCGTGAAATATTAAGACCAACTTTACATGCTCTCAACAGTGAAGGAATTGACTATCGGGGAGTTATGCACATTGGAATGATTTTAACCAGTAACGGCCCAGCAGTTATAGATTTTAACGCCCGGTTTGGTGATCCAGAAACACAAGTTGTCATGCCTTTGCTAGCTGATGATTTATTAAAGCTGATGGAGATGACAAATAATGTTGAGCTTAAATATTTAACAGAAGTCAAATTAAATAATAAGGAAGCTGCCTGTGTTGTACTTTGTTCTGCTGGTTATCCATTTGCCTATCAAACTGGTCATGAAATCAATGGAATAAATAATCTGCTTAATTATGATGATTTGATTATTTTTCATGCTCACAGCCGATATGAAAATAATAAATTTTATACAGATGGTGGACGAGTACTTGGCCTGACAGTTGTTGGCTCTGGTATTTTGGAGGTTATTGATAAAGTTTATAATTATATTGAAGAGATAGACTTTGAAGATATGCATTATCGAACAGATATTGGTTTTACTCTTTCTGAACTGCCGAATTCAGACTCAGATAAAAATGACTAAAATTTAAATAGTGCTAACTATCATTAGTTAAGTAGCTTGCATTTGTTTAGTTAAATAAGATATAATAAAGTTGAGTGAAAAACTTATCTTTAAGATATTTATAATTTTGGCCCGTCAGTAGGAGGTAATTCTATGCTAAAAAAATTAAAATCCGATCTGGCAGCTATCTTTGATAGGGATCCAGCAGCAGATAATTTATTTGAAGTGATTTTAGCTTATTCTGGTCTGCATGCTTTGATTTTCCATCGATTTTCTCACTGGCTTTATCAGCGAGACTTCCGTACTTTACCACGCCTTATTTCACAATTAGCTCGGTTTTTAACTGGAATAGAAATTCATCCTGGAGCAGTAATTGGCCAGGGATTTTTTATTGATCATGGTATGGGGATAGTAATTGGAGAGACAGCTGAGATTGGTGATAATGTAACGCTTTATCAAGGAGTAACTCTTGGAGGAACAGGAAAAGAAAGAGGGAAACGCCATCCCACTATTGGTGATAATGTAATTATTGGAGCAGGAGCAAAGGTTTTAGGTTCAATTAAGATTGGTAATGATACAAAAGTAGGCGCTGGTTCTGTAGTTTTAAAAGATGTTGAGGCGAATGCAACTGTGGTTGGAGTACCGGGTAGAGTGGTGGCCCGGGCAGGACGAAAGATTCATCCTGAAAGAGACTTAGAACATGCTGATCTCCCCGACCCAATTCGTGATAAACTGTTGGAATTAGAGGCTGAATTCTTAAAGCTGAAAAAAGATATTTTAAATAGAGAAAATTTTGAAGATGTAAGTTGAGCAAAAATCAGTTAAAGCAGCCAGATAGAAGCTGTTCTAGCTGATTTTTTTATTTAAAATAAAAATTGTAAAAAAATTTATTTAAATTATCAAAAATGTTTGACAAATCAAAATTATTAATTTATAATACAAATATAACTTAGTTAAAACAAACATTATTTTTTTAGCAATTATTGTAAACGTTTGATATATTAACAGGATAATATACTGCTTAATTTAGAATTTATTTACTAAAAAAGTTTCTAGTTAATAATTAACTTTAATTATACCCTATCTTAACAGCTTTTAATCGGGTATATGATTTTTTTAATAATAATATTCTTAATTTTTAGAATTGTAAACGTTTGATATATAGTACCTTATTTATGCTATTTGTAGTGTTGATTGAGGTTATTTTTAAAATAATCTATGCGGTAACGTCAAGTATTTTGTGTAAATAAATTAATATCGTTCTTCAAATAGTTGAATTAGTTTATCTCTAGCAGCTAAAAATCCCTTTAGTCTTCGTTCTGACCACTTAGAATTATAGTCTAAGATTTTAAGATATAGTATTTTTTCTGCTGCCTTTTCATTTGGTAAACTATTCATTGTTTTAAGTCTTTTTCTGATTTCTTTATTGGCTCTTTCAATCCAGTTAGTTGTATAAATTGATTTTTGAATACTATCTGGATATTTGTAAAAAGTAAAGAGTTCATCTTTATCTTCAAACCAGCTTTGAGCTAAGCGGGGGTAGATTCTATCCCACTT
>NZ_FOTI01000039.1 GCF_900114545.1 Halanaerobium salsuginis | reverse complement strand
AATATACTTTATAACACTAGGTTTTTCTATGAGTGTTGCATTTAATATTGCAATTTAAGTTTATATTTTACTTATATAGTTGATCTACTGAATTTAAAATGCTCTAAAAGTTAAAACCATAATTAAAACTCCATTATAATTAAAATAATCTTAAAATCATTAGAAGTTTAAATTATGGTTTTAATAACTATCATAATATATAATCTAAATTAATTATCTATTAAACCTAATTTTTCTGCAACAATATTGGTTGTATTTGCCTGTAAAACTAATGTTATTATAATTGTCATAAAAGCTATTCCAGTTATATGACTTAAATAAGGTATATCCATTCCCATTAACATTCCAGTTAAAGCTGCTGGCATTACTCCTGTTTCTCTAACCCAACACATAAATAATAGTTCTTTTGATTCCCAGTCCGCTTTTCGATCAGGTAAGGCAGAAATAAAAATAGTTAAGGGACGAGCTATAAACATAAAAATAAGTATAATTAATAAATTAATCCAGAAATGATCAAAAATTATTTTAAAATCAATCATTGTACCCAGAACTATAAAAATCATCATTCTTAAAATTAAACCTACAGTTTCATTAACATCCTCTTGAACTTTACGATTTATTAAATTACACTTCATTCCCATATAAATTTTATTTCCACAAACTATTCCAGCTACAAAGCTGGCCATAAATCCACTTCCGCCAACTAATTCAGCTACAAGATATGAAGTTATTGCTACAAAAATTGACATAATTGAAGAGAAGTTTTTTAAAAAGCCATAATTACTTTGGGAAATTAAGATACTTCCAAATACTCCAAATAAAATTCCTATTGCTATTCCAAAGCCTGTATCTTTTAAAAAGACAAGCAGACTGTGACTTACACTTAAATGACCTGATGTTATTACAGTTAAAAAAGTAAAAAACAATACCGATCCTACCGCATCATTAAAAGCAGATTCACTAGCAACTGTTTGAGCTACCTTTTTTCTGATCTTGTATTGTTTAAATATAGGAACTAAAGTTGCTGGATCTGTAGGAGATATTATCGCTCCTAACAAAAGAGCAATAGAAAAAGGAATACCTAATAATAAATGAGCTGAAATTCCAACAACAAAAGCAGTAACTATCACTCCAATTGTAGAAAGCATAAATATTGTTAGCCAAACTTTTTTTATTATCTTTAGATTTACTTCTCTACCACCAAGATAAAGTATAAAGGCTGTTCCAGTTGTCAATATTAATTTAACAGTTAAAGATTCATCAGCCATATTTAAAAAATTTAATCCATAAGGACCTAAAATTATACCAACTATTAGATAAACTACAACATCAGGCAAAGCAAATTTTTGGGCTATAGCACCGCCAACCATACCTGAGAAAAATATTAGTGAAACCATAAAAAATATTTCATGAACAATTTGAACATCCAACTTACTCACCCCTTAATTTAATATCCTTTTTAATCCAAAAACTTAAAACGACATCTGAAATTATAACACAATTAATTTAAAAAGCAAAGCAAAAAAAAATCCCTTCCTTAAATTTTTTAAGGAAAGGAATTAATAACTATCACAATTTAAAATATATTTACTTTTAACCAAAAATATCAATATAATCATCACTTTTATTATTTTGATTATCTTTATTCATCATTAAATTAAAACCTAACGCCTCTACTTTAGCCAAGTTATTAACAAATCTCTCTAATTTATTCATTATTATCACCCCTTATATTAATTTGAATTATTATAGGTTTTTATCTTCTTCATCTCTATATCCTCTTGCCTGCATTTCCCTTTCAGCGGCTGCAAAAATAAATTCCTTAAACTTTTTAAACATTTTTTCCACCTCTCATTAACTTATATTATTATAATAGATGGCTAATAAAATTTACTGTTTTATTTTGTTGTTGAATACATTATATCTAATCAAAAAATATATGATGTAAAGCAATTAACAATTAATAAATTTAATCTATATTTTTTTACTCAACTTTAATTTTAACCAGAAAGACCTCATTGTTTAAACAATGAGGTCTAGTTTATTTTTATATTTTTATTAAATAAATTTTTATTCTACATCATCTTCTATCTTAGAATCATTATCTGAAACTAAATTTCCTTCTTCATTTTCTTTTTGCTGATCATTTTTTTCATCTTCTTCTAATAATTCATCATTTATTCTAGCTAAAGAAACAACTTTATCCTCACCATCAACATTAATTATCTTAACACCCATTGTGTTCCTTCCAGTAGTAGATATCTCATTTACAGCAACTCTAATAATAATACCTGCCATAGTTATAATCATCATTTCTAAATCAGAGTCTACTATTTTAGCTGCTGCAAGCAGTCCATTCTTTTCGGTAGTCTTGGCTGTTATTATACCTTTACCACCTCTATTTTGAACTCTATATTCCGACAGAGGGGTTCTTTTACCATAGCCATTCTCAGTTATTACTAGTAGCTCTTCACCTACTGAATCAACACCCATATCAATTACATAATCATCTTCAGCCAAAGTTATTCCTTTAACTCCATAAGAATTTCTTCCTACAGCTCTAACATCAGCTTCATTAAAACAAATAGATTTTGCCTGATGTGTAATCATAATTATATTCTCTGATTTTTCTATAATTCTTACCCCAATTAATTCATCGTTTTCTCTTAGATTAATTCCTATTAAACCAGTATAATTAGTATCATATTCTTCTAAAGAAGTTTTCTTAATCAAACCATTTCTAGTTGCCATAATTAAATAAGCATCTTCTGGAAAATCTTTAACTGGAATAACAGCTGTAACCTTTTCATTATTCTGTAGTTCAAGTAAATTAATAATTGCTGTTCCTCTAGCCTGGCGACCAGTCTCAGGTATTTCAAAGCCTTTTAAGCGATAAACTCTCCCCTGATTTGTAAAGAATAAGAATTTGTAATGAGTAGTTGTAGTAAAAATATTTTCTACAAAATCTTCTTCTTTAGTGCTTATTCCAATTACTCCTTTACCACCTCTGCGCTGACTACGATAAAGATCAAGCGGCATTCTCTTTATATATCCCTGATTAGTCATAGTTATAACTATTTGTTCTTCTTCAATTAAATCCTCAACTACTAAATCAGTAGCTCTATCTCTAATTGAAGTTCTTCTTTCATCATTATATTTTTCTTTTAAAGCCAATATTTCTGATTTTACAATCTTAAGTAACTTTTCTTCGCTAGCTAAAATAGAACGATAATAAGTTATTTTTTCCTGTAAATTATTATATTCAGATTCTATCTTATCTCTTTCTAAACCGGTTAAACTCTGCAATCTCATTCTTAAAATAGCATCTGCCTGAACTTCTGATAGCTTATAATCTTCCATTAGATTTATTCTGGCTGACTCTACATCATCAGCATTTTTTATCATTTCTACAATTTCATCTATATTAGCTAGAGCAATTTTATATCCTTCTAGAATATGAGCTCTATCTAAAGCTTTATCAAGATCATATTGAGTTCTCCTGGTAATAACTTCTTTTTGATGTTCTAAATAATGTTCTAAAATTCTTTTTAAAGATAAAACTTTCGGTTCATTATCTACCAGAGCAATCATAATCACACTAAAAGTAACTTGAAGCTGACTATGCTTATAAAGCTGATTTAAAACAATTTGAGGAGTAGATTCTCTTTTAAGTTCAATTACAATTCTCATACCATCTCGATCGGACTCATCACGAATATCAGAAATACCCTCAAGTTTTTCATTTTTAACTAATTCAGCTATTTTCTTAATTAATCGAGCTTTATTAACCTGATAAGGAAGTTCATCAACTATAATCTGCTTTCTACTGACTGATAAATCTTCAATTCTTGTTCTAGCTCTAACTGTTAATTTTCCTCGTCCATTTTTATAGGCTTTATAAATACTTCCTCTGCCCATAATCATTCCGCCAGTAGGAAAATCTGGTCCTTTAATAGTCTTCATTAATTCAGTTACACTAATATCTGGATTATTAATTAAATTCACAACACCATCAATAACCTCACCTAAATTATGAGGAGGAATGCTAGTAGACATTCCAACTGCAATACCAGAACTACCATTAACCAATAAATTAGGAAAGCGGGCTGGTAAAACTTCTGGTTCTTTTAAAGATTCATCAAAGTTAGGAACAAAATCAACTGTATTTTTATTAATATCAGTCAATAAATCCATTGTTATAGGTGACATTCTAGCTTCTGTATACCTCATAGCTGCTGCTGAATCACCATCTATAGAACCAAAATTACCATGTCCATCAATCAAAGGATAACGATAAGAAAAATCTTGAGCCATTCTTACCATTGTTTCATAAACTGCTGAATCACCATGGGGATGATATTTACCAAGTACTTCCCCAACAATACGAGCAGATTTTTTATGTGATTTGTTTGGAGTTATCCCCAGATCATTTAAAGCATATAAAATTCTCCTATGAACAGGTTTTAAACCATCTCTTACATCAGGAAGAGCTCTACCAACTATTACACTCATTGCATAATCTAGATAAGAACCCCTCATTTCTTTATCTATATCAACTTTTCTTACACGTGCTGCTTTCTGATCCAAATTATTTCACCAACCTTTAACTTTTAATGACATTAAATATCAAGATTTTTAACTTCTCGGGCATGTTTTTGAATAAAATCACGTCTAGGTGCAACTTTATCTCCCATTAAAATTGAAAATGTTTCATCTGCAATTATCGCATCTTCAATACTAACTTGAAGTAAAATTCTATTATCAGGATTCATAGTAGTATCCCATAATTGGGTAGGATTCATTTCACCAAGACCTTTGTATCTCTGCATAGAAATTCTATCTCTACCTATTTCCTCCAACAATTCCTGAAGTGCTTTATCATTATAGACATAATCTTCTCTTCTGCCCTTTTTAACCTTATATAAAGGTGGCTGTGCTATATAAATATTACCATTTTCTAATAATGGTCTCATATAACGATAGAAAAAAGTTAAAAGTAAAGTCCTAATATGAGCTCCATCAACATCAGCATCAGTCATAATAATAATTCTATCATAACGTCTATTATTTAAATCAAATTCATCACCAACACCAGTACCAACTGCAGTAATTAAAGCTCTAATTTCATCATTATTTAAAATTTTATTTATCCTTGATTTTTCTACATTAAGAATTTTACCTTTTAAAGGTAGTATAGCTTGAAATTCACGGTTACGACCCTGCTTAGCTGATCCACCAGCTGAATCTCCCTCAACTATATATACTTCAGTATCATCTGCTTTACGGCGAGCACAATCAGCAAGTTTTCCAGGTAATGCAGTTGAAGTTAAAGCGCTTTTTCTCCTGGTTAAATCTCTAGCTTTTCTAGCTGCCTTTCTAGCTCTGGAAGCATTTAAAGCTTTATCTACAATCATCTTAGCTATTTTAGGATTTTCCTCTAAAAATGTTTTTAAAAATGAAGATATAGCAGAATCAACAAAACCTCTCATTTCACTATTACCAAGTTTTGTTTTCGTCTGTCCTTCAAATTGAGGTTCAGCTAATTTAACACTAATAATTGCTATCATACCTTCTCTGATATCTTCTCCGCTTAAATTATCATCATTATCTTTTAAAATACCTTTAGAACGCGCATAGTCATTAAAAGTTCTCGTGGTAGCTGATTTAAAACCACTTAAATGAGTACCACCTTCTTTGGTATTAATATTATTAGCAAAAGTATAAATAGATGTATTATAACCTTGATGATATTGGATTGCAACTTCAAGTGATCCTTCTTCGCCTTCAGCCTCAATATAAATTGGATCTTGATGAAGTGGTTTCTTACTCTGAGCTAAATATTCTACAAAAGAAATTAAACCACCTTCATAATGAAATTTTTCAGTCTTTAGTTCATCTTCCCTACTATCAATTATTTTAATATTGATACCTTTATTTAAAAAGGCAAGCTCTTTCAGCCGCTGTGCTAAAACTTTAAATTCAAAATTTATCTTTTCAAAAATAACTGGATCAGGTTTAAATTCAATAGTAGTTCCTGTACAATCTCCATCACAACTTCCGATTACCTGGAGAGTATGCTGAGGTATCCCTCTTTCGTACTTTTGCTTATAAACTTTACCATCTTTCCAGGCAATTTCCACTTCCATCCATTCTGTTAGAGCATTAACAACTGAAACTCCAACACCATGTAAACCACCTGATACTTTATAACCTTCACCACCAAATTTACCACCAGCATGCAGAGTTGTCATAACAACTTCTACAGCCGGTTTATCAACTTTAGGATGAATTTCAACTGGTATTCCTCTACCATTATCTTTAACTTTTATTACATTACCTGGTTTTATTTCTACAGTAATATCAGTACAATATCCAGCCATAGCCTCATCAATACTATTATCAACTACCTCATAAACTAAATGATGTAAGCCTTCAATGTTTGTAGAACCTATGTACATTCCAGGTCTTTTTCGAACAGCTTCCAATCCTTCTAAAACCTGAATATCTTCTGCTTCATATTTTCTTCTATCTTTGATATCCATCAATATCCCCCATTTTCTTCTGTAAACTTATCAACTCGATCTGCAAGTGTCTTAGATGAGATCATTGAAAGATAAATTGTCTCTCCTGTCAACACAAAAGAACGGGGATCTCCCCCCGAATAGTCAACAATAAATCCTTCTTCCTCAGAAATCTCCATAAACTCTCGCGTTATTTCTGAAGAAGTTGTATTTTCTAAATCACCAATTAATACTACTTCGTGTGAAGGAATCATATAACCATCACCAAGATGTAAAAACATCTGTCTAACTCACCCTCTTTATTTTTCCTTTTTCAACCTGATATATATTATAGGAATTATTTTTTATCCCTGTTAAATTTTCACCATCAGTTGCCGTAATTATAGTCTGAATTTTATCTGCTATAACATTTAGTAAAGCCTTTCTACGTAAATTATCTAATTCAGAAAAAACATCATCTAGTAATAAAACAGGATATTCTCCTGTTTCTGATTTCATAAATTCTAACTCAGCTAGTTTTAAAGCAAGTGCAGCTGTTCTTTGCTGACCTTGTGAACCATATTTTCGTAAATCCATTTCATTTACTTTTAAAATTAAATCATCTCGATGAGGACCAATAACTGTATAACCTCTTTTAATTTCTTGATCACGTTTAGAAACTAAATTATCAAGAAATAAATTTCTTAATTCTGCTTCACCAAGATTTTTAGAAAAGTTATTTAAACTAATTTCATATTCAATTTCAAGTTCTTCTCTACCAGCCGTAATTTTTCGCTGAGACAACCTTGCTAAAATTTTTAATTTATCAATTACCTCTAATCTCTTCAAAATTATTTTGCTACCAATAGTTGCAAGCTGTTGATCCCAGACCGATAACATTTCCTGTGAAGTGTTATTCCTATTTTCTCTAATTGATTTAAGCAAATTATTACGCTGTTTTAGAATATGATCATATTTATTTAAAAGATGACCATAATATCTACTTACTTGAGAAATTTCTAAATCTATAAATTCACGCCGATGAGCAGGCCCTTCTTTGACTAATTTTAAATCTTCTGGAGAAAATAAAACTGCATTTAAATAACCAAGTAATTCACTAACTTTGCTAAGTTGGTTGTCATTAATTTCTATCTTACGACCACTATTATCTAATCGCATAGCTAACTTCATTTTACCTTCTCTGCGCTTTAAAAGCAACTGAACAAGTGATTCTTCTTCTTCCCATTTAATTAATTCAGAACTAATACTGCTGCGATGAGAGTTTGTTGTTGCCATTAAATAAATAGCTTCTAAAAAATTAGTTTTTCCCTGGCCATTTTGTCCTAAAAATATATTTAAATTTTTATTTAAATCAATTATTATTTCGTCAAAGTTACGAAAGTTTCTACATAAAACTCTTTCTAAAAACATCAATTATCCCTGACTTACTTCATATTTTTTATCAATACTCTTTAAATAGACAATATCTCCAGGATACAAAGTTTTACCCCTCTTTAATTCTATTTCTCCATTAACCTCTACTTCTCCTGCTTTTATTAAGTGTTTTGCTTCCCCACCACTCATTACAAGATTAGCCCATTTTAAAAATTGATCGAGATTAATTGTTTCACTATCTATTACTATACTTTCCATCTTCAAATACCTCCTTTGCTAAAGTGTAGGGTAGAGTTGTTTATCCACAATTTATGACTGTGACCTTACTGGCATAATTAAATAGATAAATTTACCCATATCATCTTCTGATTTAACAACAAGCGGATTTAAAGGTCCTATCATTTCTATATTTATATCATCTGATTTTAGCACCTTCAAAACATCAATAAAATAACCAGCATCTATATTAATTTTTTGTTCAGGACCAGTTAATTCAATTTCAACTTCTTCATGGGCATAACCTGAACTACCTTCAGTAGAATTTATTTCCATTAAATCTGGTTTAGCATTAATAGAAATAATATTAGCATCTAATCTAGCAATTAAAGATACTCTTTTTACTGCACTATGTAAATTACTTAAATCAGCAGTAAAATTTGAATTAAATTCATCAGGAATAACTAATTCATAATTAGGAAATTTTCCTTCAATTAATCTAGAAATAACTTCTATACCAGCAAAATTGAAAGATGCATAATTATTATCAACCTCAATTTCTACACTACCTTCATCATCCAATAAATTACTTAATTCCTGTAAAGTACTACCGGGTAAAATAACTTCTACTTTTTCAGAAACTGCTGTTTTAAGAGCTGCATTTATATAAGAAAGGCGATAAGTATTTGTTGAAACCATTCTAACTTCATCAGGATTAACTTCAAATAATGCTCCTGTCAAAGCAGGTTGAGTTTCATCTTTAGAAGTAGAAATTCTTACTTTTTCAATCATTTCTTTAAATTTAACAGCTGGTAAATTAAACTTAGCACTTGCTTCAACAGTTGGTAAACTCGGAAACTCATCCGGATCATAACCATTAATTTTAAATAAAGAGTTACCACATCTAATTTCTAATTGCCATTTATCCACATTTAAAGACATTTTTATTTTTTCAGATGGTAATTCTCTAATAATATTTAAAAATTGATTAGCAGGCAATACAATTGCACCATCTTCTGTAGCCTCAATTTCTATTTTATATTCTATGCCAAGTTCTAAATCAGTTGATTTTAAAATAAGTGTATTGTTATTTACCTTTAAATAAATACCGGTTAAAATAGCTAAAGTTTGATTTTTAGCGACAGCTCTGCGAACAATATTTAAAGCTTGATATAAATCTTTTTGATTAATTGAAAATTGCAAAGTAATCCCTCCATAGATAAAGTTATTCACAAATAATACGCTTTATAATTATAGTTTATTTATAAATAAAACTAGTAGTAATAGTAGTAGGGGCTGTTAATATGTGGATAAGCCTTAATAGCAGTGGCAGGATACTATTTAGCTTGTAGATAAGTTGTTAGCCAAACCACTAAGAGTTATCCACATACTAACAATTAAAAGTTATTAACATTTTATCAACAATTAGTTTAATAACTTTCCCCAGTTTTTGTTAATAAAAATAAAATACTTAAAATAAGTAAATTAACCATGTTTAATAGTGTCAATTAAACGTTCTATTTTATTATTAAAATCACTTTCATTTTCTATTTTTTCTTTAATTTTATTGTGAGCATGAATCACTGTTGTATGATCTCTTCCCCCAAATTCTTCTCCTATATGAGGAAGTGAAAAATCAGTTAATTCTCTACTTAAATACATAGCGATTTGACGTGGAAAAGCAATATTTTGGGTTCTTTTTTTAGATTCCATATCTTCCATTTTTAAATTATAATTATCAGTTATAATTTTTTTTATTCTCTCAATATTAACTTCTATTTGTTCTGCTTTCTTTTTATTAACTAAATCTTTAAGAGCTTCTCGAGCTAAATCAATATCAATTTCTCGATCAACAAGTGATGAATAAGCAATTACCTTGATTAAAGCTCCTTCTAATTCTCTAATATTTGATTGAATTTTATTGGCAATATAGATAACTACCTCATTAGGAATTACTAAGTTTTCTACATCAGCTTTTTTTCTTAAAATAGCTATTCTAGTTTCCAGATCTGGCTTTTGAATATCTGTAATTAAGCCCCATTCGAAGCGAGAACGTAATCTTTCTTCTAAGGTAGGAATTTCTTTAGGGGGACGATCACTTGAAATTATTAATTGACGATTTGATTCATGTAAAGTATTAAAAGTGTGAAAAAATTCTTCTTGAGTTCTTTCTTTACCAGCTAAAAATTGAATATCATCAACTAATAAAATATCGATATTACGATATTTATCTCTAAAATCTACTGTAGAATCATCTTTAATAGAATTAATTAATTCATTTGTAAAAGTTTCAGATGAAACATAAACTACTTTGTAATCAGGATTATTTTTTAAGATAAAATGAGCGATTGCCTGCATTAAGTGAGTTTTACCTAAACCAACATCTCCATAAATAAAAAGTGGATTATATGCCTTAGCTGGCGCTTCTGCAACTGCAAGAGAAGCAGCATGAGCAAATCGATTACTATTACCTACAACGAAAGTATCAAAAGTATATTTAGGATTAAAACCATTTTTAAATTCTTGAACTTCATTATCATCTACCTTAGATTCAACTTCATTATTTATATCATCAGGCTCAGTTTTTGTTACTTTATTACTACCCTGTTCTTTAAATTTTTTAACTTCTTGAGGAGTTAATAAAATAAGATCCCAGTGATTTCCAGTTAAATTAGTTAAAATTTCTTCAATTAGATCAGTATATTGAGTTTCTATCCATTCTTGAATAAAATTATTAGGGACTTGTAAAATAAGTTGATTTTCTGGAGTAGTTAAAACTGCTTTTGTTTCTGAAAACCAGGTATTAAAACTCGGGTTAGTAATTTTTTCTTTAATATTTTCTAGAGTTTTTTCCCAGATGTGATCTAATTCTTTTTGCGAAAAAGACATAAAATACCTCCTGTATTTCTAAAAAAATTAGGCTAAAGTTAAAGTTATCCCCAGATTAAGGGGATAAATGACTGGTTATCCACAAAATTGTGGAAAACTATAGCAATTATCCACAAGTGATTAGAGAATAAATTCACTGTTAAAACAAGAAATTTAACTTTTTAAAACTAAAAAAGCAAATTTAATTGTTAATAAAAAAAGAAAAGATATCCACATTTAAATGCTGTTATCAACAGTTTGTGGATAAAAAAGATGAATATTGTGGATAAGTTGCTGAGATTTATTAGGCTAAGCGAGTTATTATTGTAATTTATGCACATGTTGTTAATAAAACCTTAACTGTTATGTAAACGAAAAGTATAATTTGACTTATATTTAACCATATTAATAATAACAGATTATCAACAAATTATCAACATTAGCGGTTGAGATTATTTTTTGTGGATAAATTTAAACTTCTTGACTCTATAGACTAAATAACATATAATTTTAAATGTATGAATAATTAAACTGCTATGGTTGTGGATTGTTTTAGCGGGAGGTCTTTGAGTGGAAAGTTTAAAAAAGAATAAGGAATTTAGGCGGGTATATGAAAATGGAAATTCATATGCAACGCGAAATCTTGTTATCTATGTTTTAAAAGCAAAAAATTCTTATAATCGTTATGGTTTTTCTGTAAGTAAAAGAATTGGTAATGCAGTGACCAGAAATAAACTAAAACGTAGATTAAGAGAAATTATTAGAGAATTTGAAAAAAAAGAGCTTTTTCAAGCCCAGGATGTAATTTTCATTGCTCGTAAACCGGTTGTAAATCTTGATTATCAGAGGTTAAAAAAAGAGGTAATGAAACTTTATCAAAAAGCGAGACTTGTTTAAATTGGCCTGATATTGAGAAGGTGAAAAATTGAAAAAAAGTATTTTGTTTTTTATTAAAATCTATCAAAAAATTATTTCTCCCTGGACTCCTAACAGCTGTAGGTATCTACCAACTTGTTCTGAATATACCAGACAGGCTGTAGAAAAGTATGGGGCAATAAGAGGATCCTTTTTAGGTTTAAAGCGTATTTTACGCTGTCATCCTTTTCACCCAGGGGGATATGATCCGGTAGAATAGGAGGAATTTATTAAATGTTTGATTGGTTAATTAATGGTATGGCAGTTTCTTTAGATTTTATTTATAATATTGTTGGTAATTATGGCCTGGCGATTATTATTTTCACAATTATTATCAAATTAATACTTTATCCCTTAACAGCTAAACAGACTCGATCGATGAGGGAAATGCAGGAAATACAGCCTCAGATGAAAAAAATTCAGGAGGAATATGCTGATAATAAAGAAAAACAGCAGGAAGAAATGATGAAACTTTATCAGCAACATGGAGTAAATCCAGCAGCAGGTTGTTTACCAATGATTATTCAAATGGCTATTTTAATTCCTCTTTATAGAACAATTTTTGCTCTGGGAGATAAAATGGCAAATGAAGCTTTTTTATGGATAGGAACTTTAACTAATGGATCACTTGCTCAACCTGATATTGCACTGGTAATTTTAAATGCACTCGTAATGTTGGGACAGACACATATAACTCAGAAAATTTCTGGTGGGGATCAAAAAGCAAATAAAATGATGTATCTTATGCCATTATTTATTGTTTTTATAGGTTTTTCATTACCTGCTGGAGTATTGTTGTATTGGTTTACTTCAACCCTATTTACTGTAGGCCAACAGTATATTCTGGCCAAGGAACCTAGTAGAATTAAGGGGGATGAAAAATAGAAATGAAGAGCATAAAAGTAGAAGCTAAAACTGTTGAAAAGGCTGTTGAAAAAGCTCTTTTAGAGCTTGAACTGGATAGAGATGAAGTGGAAATTGAAGTAATTGAAGAAGGTAGTAAAGGTCTTTTAGGTTTGATTGGAACTAAAGATGCTGTAATTAAAGTTACTGAGATTTTTAACCCAGTTAAAGAAGGTAAGGAATTTTTGCAGACTTTATTAGATAAAGCAAATATTAATGTTCAGGTTGAAGTTATGGAAAGTGAAACTAATGAAGAACAGGTTGTTTTCAATTTAAAAGGTGAAAAAGAACTGGGCTTAGTTATTGGACATAGAGGAGAAACACTTGACGCTCTTCAATATTTGACTTCGATTTTTATTAATAAAGAATTAGAAGATTATTTTAGGGTTCTACTTGATGCTGAAGGTTATAGAGAAAGAAGAAAAGAGACTTTGGAGAGACTAGCAGAAAGATTAGCTACTAAGGCTGAATCTAAACAAAGAAAAGTTGTTTTAGAGCCAATGCCGCCTCATGAAAGAAGAATTATCCATATAAAACTTAAAGAAAATAAAAATGTTAAGTCATACAGCGAAGGGAAAGAACCCTACCGTAAAGTTATGATAGAACCATTAAATAATTAATTTATATTTTATTGCGATATCTTAAATAATAGGT
This sequence comes from Halanaerobium salsuginis, assembly GCF_900114545.1. GTDB lineage: Bacteria > Bacillota > Halanaerobiia > Halanaerobiales > Halanaerobiaceae > Halanaerobium > Halanaerobium salsuginis. The sequence goes on along the minus strand of NZ_FOTI01000039.1, from coordinate 11,351 downwards.
AGATATTTATTAAAGATATTGGTGAATTTAATAGAAGCTATAGTTTAAAGTTAAAATGGATCTAGTCATTAACCCAGCAGGAATTTCTCTGCTGGGTTATGTTTTAGGAGGTGTTAAAATGGATATTTTAAAAGAAGATACAATTGCTGCAATAACTACTCCCTTTGGTACTGGTGGAACAGGTAAAATTAGAATTAGTGGACCAGGTGCTTTTCAAATCGGAGATAAGATTTTTAAATCAATTAATAAAAATAAAAAGATTTCTGAGCAAAAAACATATACAGCTCATTATGGATATATTTATGATCCTGAAACAGCTAAAGAAGTTGATGAAGTAATTGCTATAATGATGAGAAAGCCGCATTCTTTTACTGGTGAAGATGTTCTTGAAATAGATTGTCATGGAGGGATGACTCCTTTAAGAGCGGTTCTCGATATAGTTCTTGCTAATGGCGGAAGAATAGCAGAACCCGGTGAATTTTCGCAGCGAGCCTTTTTAAATGGAAGACTTGATTTGGCCCAGGCAGAAGCAATTATTGATATTATAAATTCTAAAACTGAAAAAAGTCTTGATTTAGCTTTAAACCAATTAAACGGTAAATTATCAACTAAAATTGATCAGATAAAAGAAAATGCTGTTGAGTTACTTGCTCATTTGGAAGCTGCTATTGATTATCCTGAAGATGAAATAGCTGGTTTTTCTGCAGCTGAATTAGGAGATAAATTTTTACAAATAAAGCTAGAGCTAGAAAAACTGATTAGTAGTTCTCAGCAGGGTAAAATTTATAAAGAAGGATTAAAAACAGTTATTGTAGGTAAGCCTAATGTTGGTAAGTCAAGCTTGTTAAATTATTTTCTAGAAGAAAAGAGAGCTATAGTTACTGATATTCCAGGAACAACTCGTGATGTTATTGAAGAATATGTTAATTTAAAAGGTATACCACTTAAAATAATAGATACAGCTGGAATTAGAGAAACAGCTGATGAAGTAGAAAAAATCGGAGTTGAAAGAACTAGAAATTTGGCAGAAAAAGCTGATTTGATTTTATTTATGGTTGATCTTAATCAGGGTATTACAACAGAAGATAGAGAAATTTATCAATTAATAAAAGATAAACCAGTGATAGTAATTGCTAATAAAACTGATTTAGAATTTAAAAATACTCGCCAGGAAATATTGACAGAGTTTAGGGATCATCCTTTACTCTGGATTTCATTATTAAAAGAAGAAGGACTAATAGAATTAAAAGATAGTATTTTAAGTGAAATTTTAGCTGAAAAAATTGATCTTGATTCTGAAACAATAATTACTAAAACCAGGCATAAGGATGCTTTAAAATCAGCTTTAAGTGCAATTGAGAAAGTTATTGTTTCACATGAAACAGGTATGCCTTATGATTTTTTAACAATTGATTTAAAAGATTGTCTTAATTCCCTTGGTAAGATTACCGGTGAAACAGTTGCAGATGATATTTTGGATAGAATTTTTTCAGAATTTTGTCTGGGTAAATAAACTTAAATTTAAAGAGGAGAGATAGAATGGATTTTCATAAATATCCAAAGGAATATGATGTGATAGTAATTGGCGCTGGTCATGCTGGTTGTGAAGCATCATTAGCACCAGCTAGAATGGGTCTTGAAACATTAACTTTAACTGTAAACCTTGATCATGTTGCTTTTATGCCCTGTAATCCATCATTGGGTGGTCCCGGTAAATCACATATTGTGAGAGAAATTGATGCTCTTGGTGGTGAAATGGCACGTAACATGGACAAAACAATGATTCAAATTAGAATGCTTAATACAAGTAAAGGTCCAGCTGTTCATGGCTTACGTGGTCAGTCAGATAAGGCTGCTTATCATAGAAGAATGAAACAGGTTTTAGAACAGCAGGATAAGCTTGATTTAAAGCAAGAAATAGCAGAAGAAATAGTAGTCGAAAATGGTCAAGTAAGAGGAGTTATAACTAAAACAGGAATATTTTTTGCTGGAAAAAAAGTTATTTTAACTACAGGAACTTTTTTGAAAGGTAGAATTATTATTGGAGAAGCAGAATTTAATGCAGGTCCCAATCAACAATATCCAGCAAATAAATTATCAGGTAGTTTAAAAAAATTGGGTATAAATTTGCGTCGTTTTAAAACAGGAACTCCACCAAGAGTTAGTAAGAGATCACTAGATTTTTCAAAAATGGAACCTCAACCTGGGGAAACTGGATTGAGCTTTTCTTTTGACTCTGAACCTTTATCAGAAGAGCAAGTAATGTGCTATTTAACTTATACAACTGAAGAAACACATTCTATAATTAGAGATAATAAAATGAGAACTCCTCTTTTTAGCGGAGTTATCGAAGGAGTAGGACCACGTTATTGCCCATCTATTGAAGATAAAGTGGTTAGATTTCCTGATAAAAATAGACATCAACTTTTCATTGAACCAGAAGGATTAAATACAGATGAATATTATATTTCTGGTTTATCTACCAGTCTTCCACATGATGTTCAAATTGAAATGGCCCGTACAATTCCTGGACTTGAAAATGTAGAAATTATGAGACCTGGTTATGCAATTGAATATGATTGTGTTGACCCAGAAGAATTGAAACTTGATCTTGAACTAAAAAAAATAAAAGGTCTTTATACAGCCGGTCAGATTAATGGTAGTTCTGGCTATGAAGAAGCGGCAGGACAGGGTCTAATTGCTGGAATAAATGCAGCTTTGAGTTTACAGGATAGAGAAGCAGTAATTCTTAAGCGCTCTCAAGCTTATATTGGTGTTTTAATTGACGATCTTGTTACCAAGGGCACTCCGGAGCCTTATCGTGTGATGACCTCTAGAGCAGAATATAGGCTTTTATTAAGGCAAGATAATGCTGATCAAAGATTAACTCCTTTAGGTAAAGAAATTGGTCTAGTTTCTGAAGAAAGATATCAAAAGTATAAAAATAAATTAACAGCAATCAAAAATATTATAAGTTATTTAAGAGATCCTGAAAATAAGGTTAATCCTACTGCAGAAGTTAGAGAAAAACTTACTGATTTAAGTAGTGGTAATTTGAGTAAACCTGTCAGTTTAGAAAAACTATTACGCAGGCCCGAGATATCTTATGCTGATTTAAAGTTTTTTACAGATGGTTTACCTGAAGCTACAGCAGATGTTATTGAACAAATAGAAATTCAAGTTAAATATAAGGGATATATAGATCGTCAGCAGGCTCAAGTCGATCAGTTCAGAAAAATGGAAGAAAAAAAGATTCCAGTTGAAATTGATTATGACAAATTAGAAAATTTAAGATTAGAAGCGCGAGAAAAATTGGCTAAAATACGTCCACTTTCAATTGGACAAGCTTCTCGCATTTCAGGTGTTTCGCCAGCTGATATTTCAGCATTAATGATTTATCTCGAACAATATCGGAGGAATCAAGGAGGAAATACAAGTGGCAATTAAAGCTGAGCAATTTAAAGCAGAACTAAGTTCTTATCTAAAACAGCTGCAGCTTAAAGTAGATAGTTGTAAATTAGAGCAATTATGGGAATACTATATATTTTTTAAAGAAGAAAATCAAAAATATAATCTTAGTTCAATCACTGAAGCAGATCAAGTAATTAAAAAACATTTTCTTGATTCACTGGTAATACTTAATTATTTAGTTGTTGACTCTGGTCAAAAATGGCTCGATATCGGAACAGGAGCTGGTTTTCCTGGTCTAGTTCTGAAATTATTTTTACCAGAGTCACAGTTTGTTTTATTAGATTCTGTTGCTAAAAAAATTAATTTCTTAAATAAATTAATTTACAAACTAAAACTGCAGGATGTTAAAGCTATTCATGATAGAGCAGAAGATTTAGCTAAAAAGGAAGAATGGAGAGCCCAATTTGATCATATTACCTCAAGAGCAGTAGCGTCACTGAATGTATTAAGTGAATATGCTGTGCCTTTCTTAAAAATTGGTGGAACTGCTTATTTTTATAAAGGTCCAGAATATGAAACTGAGTTAGAAGAAGCAAAATCTGCCCTTAAAACTCTGGGAGCAGTTTTTAAAAATGCTAAAAAATTAGCTGTGCCAGGTTTAGAAGCTGAAAGATATCTTATTACAGTTGAAAAAGTAAAATTGACACCTGCTAAATATCCTCGCCGAGCTGGAATGCCTAAAAAAAGACCTCTTTAAATATTTCCCGGGAAATATTTAGTTAAATTAATTAATTAGGCAGGGATTTAGTATAATGATCAAGAAATATATTTTAAGAAGTTGATGGAGGTAGTAGCAGATGAAAATTCCTTTTTTTAATAAAGATAATGAGTCAATTAAAGAGGAAATAATAGAAGTTGAAATTGCTAAAATAGCGGTTAATCCTTTTCAACCACGGCAAGAGTTTAAAGAAGAAGAAATTAATGAACTGGCCGCTTCTATTGAAAACTTCGGACTTTTACAGGCAATAACTATCCGCCCAGCAGCAGAAAATTATGAACTAGTTGCTGGAGAAAGAAGACTGCGGGCTGCTAAAAAAATTGGCAAGAAAACTATTCCGGCAGTTATAAAAAACTTTAATGATCAAGAGATGGCAGAGATTGCATTAATTGAAAATTTGCAGAGAAAAGATTTAAATTTTATTGAAGAGGCTGTAGCTTATCAAAAATTACTTGATCAGTTTGATTTAACTCAAAAGCAGTTAGCTTTGAGATTATCTAAGAGCCAATCAACAATAGCTAATAAATTAAGATTGCTTAAACTGGAACTTCCAGTGCGAGAAAAATTAACTAAAAACAACCTCAGTGAAAGACATGGGAGAGCCTTATTAAAAATTAATTCAGCTGCAGAGCAGCTTGAAGTAATTACAGAAATAGCTGAAAAAGACTTAACTGTCAGACAGAGTGAGCAACTAATTGATAAATTAATTAATCCACTTAAAGAGAATAAAAAAAAGAAAATCAGACATATTTCAGCAGATCTGAGATTATATGCTAATTCATTAGAGAAAAGAATAGCAGAAATTAAAGATTCCGGGGTTGAAGTTGAACTTGATCGTAATGATAAAGATAATTACATAGAATATTATATTAAATTGTCTAAATAAACTCTTAAAGAGGTGAAAGAATGGGTAAAAAAATAGCCATTGTCAACCAGAAAGGTGGGGTTGGGAAAAGCACTACTGCAGTTAATTTAGGAGCAGGCTTAGCAGAAAAAAATAATCAGGTATTGTTAATTGATATTGATCCCCAGGGAAACGCCAGTAGTGGATTGGGAATAGAGAAAGCAGAAGCTGAATATACAGTCTATGATTTATTAATTAACTCTGAATCAGCAGAACAAGCTATTCTTAAAACTGGAGTTGATAAACTTGATATAATTCCAGCTAATATAGAACTTGCTGGTGCAGAAATAGAATTAGTTTCAATTATTTCTCGAGAAAGCAGGTTAAAAAGGAGTTTAGAACAAATAAAAGGCAATTATGATTATATAATTATTGATTGTCCTCCTTCACTTGGCCTACTTACTTTAAATGCTTTAACAGCTGCAGATAGTGTAATGGTACCAATTCAATGCGAATATTATGCGCTAGAAGGCCTTGGTCAATTAATGAATACTATTGATTTGGTCAGGAAAAACCTCAATTCTGATTTGCGAATTGAAGGAGTTTTAATGACAATGTATGATGCTCGAACGAATCTTTCTGAACAGGTGATAGCAGAAGTTGAAGAATATTTTTCTGAACTTGTTTTTAAAACTATAATTCCCCGTAATGTTAGGTTGAGTGAGGCTCCCAGTTTTGGTAAAGCTATTTTTGATTATAGTTCTACTTCTAAAGGGGCCGAAGCCTACAGAAATCTAGCAGAGGAAGTGATAACTAATGGCTAAAAAAAGATTGGGCAAAGGATTAAATGCTTTAATTAATAATGAAAAAAATGAAGATCAAAATTTGGTAGAAGAAATTTTTGTTGATCAAATAGAAGCCAATCCATTTCAACCCCGGCTTAGCTTTGAGGAAGATGCACTATCAGAATTAGCAGCTTCAATTAAAGAAAAAGGTGTAATCCAGCCGATAACTCTGCGTAAAGTTAAAGCAGAAAGATATCAAATAGTAGCTGGTGAAAGGCGTTGGCGAGCTTGCAAGAAATTAGAAATGAATAAAATCCCCGCTGTAATTAGAGATTTTAATGATCAGGAAATGATGGAAATAGCTTTAATTGAAAATTTACAGAGGGAAGATTTAAATCCAATTGAAGAGGCTAAGGCCTATCAGCAGATGCTGGAAAATTTCTCGCTAACTCAATCTGAATTAGCTGATAAAGTTGGTAAAAGTAGATCTAACATTGCTAATATGGTACGATTATTAAATTTAGCAGATAAGGTGAAGAATCATCTTGAAAAGGGAACAATTACTATTGGCCATGCCCGGGCTTTACTGTCTTTGTCAGCTGCAGAAGCTCAGATAGCAGCTTGTGAAAATATAATTATCCAGGATTTAACTGTTCGAGAAACTGAGAAGTATGTTGATAAATTAAAAAACCCATTGCCAACCACTAATAAAAATAAGCAAGCAAAAGCACTATCTGCCAATTGGCAGCAAGCAGCAGAAAAATTAAGTCAAAATATTGGCATGAAAGTAAGTATTAAACAGCGCCAAAAAAACAACTTATTAACAATTGAAATTGATAGTTTAGAAAAGTTGGAGCAGCTAATAGATAATTTCAAATAGATGTTTCATGTGAAACAAAACTTAAGAGAAGAGAGTAGATAGGTGATTAAAGATGATTGGAACATTTGTCAATGTGCTGGCTGTATTAGCAGGAAGTACAGTTGGTATTTTATTTAGAGGTAAATTTCCAGAAAAAATTCAGGAAACTGTTATTCAGGGGATTAGCCTGGCTGTTATTTTAATTGGTATGCAGATGGCATTAAGTATTGAAAAATCTCCGGATGTTTTATTAGTTATTTTTAGTCTGGTTATTGGAGCTGTTATAGGAGAACTTTTATCGATTGAAAGTAACTTAAATAAATTTGGTGAGCAATTAAAACAAAAATTTAAAGCTAAAGATGATCTTTTTGTCCAGGGTTTTGTCCAGGCTAGTTTGATCTACTGTGTTGGTGCAATGGCAATTATGGGGGCAATTCAGGATGGTTTAAATGGTGATCCCAGCATTCTTTTTACTAAGTCTTTACTTGATGGAATAACTTCAATTGCTTTTGCTGCAAGCACAGGGATAGGAGTAGCTTTTTCAGTTATTCCTATTTTTATTTATCAAGGAGGAATTAGCCTGACAGCTGCTAAAATTGAAAGTTATTTAACTCAGGATATGATTAGAATTATGACTGCTAGTGGAGGACTTTTAATTATTGCAATAGGATTAAATATGTTGGGAGTCGCTCGAATAAAAGCAGGCAATCTTTTACCAGCATTATTAGTAGCTGTTTTTTTAGCTGCTTTAGTTTTTTAAAAGTTGTTTTGCAATAATTAAAAAAATAGTTTATAATTGAAGTAAATATGAGCGGATGAAAGCTGGATGAGAGATCTGTTTAAGGGCGCCGAAGGAGCAAAAGTTATCTGCTTGAAACTCTCAGGCAAAAAGAATTCAGCTGGACGTAACTCTGAACATTTAACTTAACTGGACAGGGGGTGGATTAATCCATCTACCTGTCTTTTCTATTTTAGCAAGAGGTGATTTTAATGAAAAAAACCGTTCTTAATCAGCTTCATAAAGATCTTGGAGCAAAAATGACTGATTTTGGTGGTTGGGAAATGCCAGTTGAGTATGAGGGTATTATTACTGAACATAAATCAGTTAGAAAAAACTGTGGGTTATTTGATGTTTCTCATATGGGAGAAATATTAATTAAAGGAAAAAATGCTGGAAAGTCAGTGCAAAAGATTATAACAAATAACCTTGATAAGTTAAATGATGGCCAAATTCTTTATACTCCTATTTGTCAGCCAGATGGAGGTATAATTGATGATTTATTAGTTTATCGTTTGAGTTTAGAAAAATATCTATTAGTTGTTAATGCTTCAAATATAGAAAAAGATTTTAGTTGGGTTGAAAATCATTTGTTAGCAGATACGATAGTTGAAAATATGTCAGATCAATATGCAATGCTTGCTTTACAGGGCCCTGCTTCCAGAAGTATTCTGACTAAATTAATTACAGCAGATTTAGAAACACTAGCTTATTATAGCTTTATTAATGAAAAAATACTTAAAAATAAAGTGATTATTTCACGGACAGGCTATACTGGTGAACTGGGTTATGAACTTTATTTTGAACCAGCTGCTGCCAGAACTATCTGGCAGGAGATAATGGCTGCTGGAGAAGAGTATGATTTAAAACCATGTGGTCTTGGTGCACGTGATACACTTAGATTAGAAAAGTTATATGCATTGTATGGAAATGATATTGATGAACAAACCAATCCTTTTACAGCAAATTTAGCCTGGACAGTGGATTTAGAAAAGGACGATTTTATTGGTAAACAGGCGCTAATCGAGATTAAAAAAAATGGTTTTCAGCAAAAGTTAACTGCTTTTAAAATAATAGGTAGAGGTATTGCTCGATCAGGTGATAAAGTTTATATCAAAAATCAAAAAATTGGTCAGGTAACAAGTGGTAGTTATTCGCCTATTCTAAAACAGGGAATTGGAATGGCTTATTTAGATAATGAATATACAAAAATTGGGGCTGAAATTGAAATCAAGGTAAGAAACCGTAAGTTAAAGGCTAAAGTGGTTAAAGGTCCTTTTGTTTAAAATATAGAAGAATTTAGGTTTGTAAAATTAAAAGGGGGTATAGTTATAATGAGTATCAAAGAAGATTTATATTATTCAGAAGATCATGAGTGGGTAAAAGAAACAGAAGATTGTTTAATAATTGGAGTTACAGATTTTGCTCAGGCAGAACTAGGAGATATTGTTTTTGTTGAATTACCAGAGGTAGGAGAAGAATTTGATAAGGATGATAGTTTTGGAGTTCTAGAATCAGTTAAAGCTGTCTCGGATACTTTTATACCTGTGTCAGGTCAGGTAATTGCTATTAATGAAGAGTTAGAAGACAATCCAGAATTAATTAATGAAGATCCTTATAATAAAGGATGGTTAATTAAACTTGATCCTGCCGATGATTCTGAGCTTGATGATCTCTTATCAGCTGAGGAGTATGCTGAATTTATAGAGGAGGAATAAGCTGTGGATTATATATCAAATACTGATTCTGAAAAACAACAAATGTTAAAAAAAATTGGTGTTAAAGCAGTAGAAGACTTATTTAAGATGATTCCGGCTGAGATTGTCTTAGAAAAAGATCTTGCTATAAAAGAAGGAATTTCAGAATTAGAATTAATTCGTCAGGCTCAAAAATTAGCTGCTCAAAACGTTGATTTAACTAAATTAACCTCTTTTCTTGGTGCAGGAGCATATAACCATTATGTTCCTGGAGTCATTACCGCTTTAACTGATCGGGCTGAGTTTTATACAGCTTATACACCATATCAAGCTGAGTTAAGTCAGGGAACTTTAGAAGCTATCTACGAATATCAAAGTATGATTAGTGAGCTAACTGGCTTAGGAATTTCAAATGCCTCGATGCTAGATGGGGCTTCAGCTGCTGCTGAGGCTGTTTTGATGGCAGCACGGGTATCGCGCCGTTCGCAAATTATTTTGCCATCTACAATCAACCCTGCTTATCGAGAAGTTATAAAAACTTATGGTCGGGGGAAGGAACTTGATTTTATAGAATTAAAAGCTGAAAATCATTTGATTAATCCAGAAAGTATTATAGAAAATTTGAATCAAAAAACGGCAGCTATAGTGCTTCAGTATCCTAATTTTTTTGGCTCAATTGAAGACTTTAAGCAAATATCAAATTTAGTTAAAAAAAATAAAAAAACTTTACTTGTTGTAATTGCTAATCCTCTTCTTTTAGGGATATTAAAAGCACCAGCTGATTTTGGAGCAGATATAGTAGTTGGGGAAGCGCAGAGTTTAGGAAATGGCATTAATTATGGAGGACCATATCTTGGTTTTATGGCCTGCCGTGATGATCGAAAATTATTACGACAGCTTCCTGGTAGAATTGTTGGTAAAACTACAGATAGCAATGATAAAGCTGGCTTTGTTTTAACTTTACAGACAAGAGAACAGCATATTAGACGTGAAAAAGCTACTTCAAATATTTGTACAAATGAAGCTTTAAATGCTTTAATGGCAACTATTTATTTAGCGACGATGGGTAAAGCTGGTTTACAAGAAGTTGCCAGTCAGTGTTATCAAAAAGCTCATTATTTGGCAGATAAAATTGAAGAGCTTACTGATTATCAAGTGTTGAATAAAGATAATTTTATACATGAATTTGTTTTGAAAGTTAAAAAAGATCCGCTTACTTTAAAAAACAGATTAAGAAATAAAAATATTTTAATTGGGTATCACCTCCAAAAGGTAACTTCGGCAGATGAATTTTTAGTATGTGTAACTGAAAAGATAACTAAAGCAGAATTGGATAACTTTATTGAAGAACTGGAGGTGTTTTAAGTGGAGGAAAAATTAATTAAAGATTATAGCTGTCCAGGTAGAAAAGGCTATTCATTGCCTCCGCTTGAGGTAACAAAAATTGATTTAAAGCAAGAGCTGGGAGCATATTATCGCAGTGAACTTAACTTACCGGAAGTAAGTGAAGTTGATGTAATTAGACATTACACAGCTTTAAGTGGAATGAATTATGGGATTGACTCTGGTATTTATCCACTTGGTTCATGTACTATGAAATATAATCCAAAAAGAAATGAAACAGTAGCTAGCCTACCTGGTCTAAGTGAAATTCATCCTTATCAATCAGAGACCGATCTTCAGGGAAGTCTGGCGCTTTTATATAATTTAAAAGAAGATTTAATAGAAATTAGTGGTATGGATGAGATAACTTTACAGCCTGCTTCTGGAGCACATGGAGAATTCACTTCCTTAATGATCATTAAAGATTATTTTGCTGATCAAAATGATAAAAAGCGAAAGAAAGTTGGTTCTTTGACAAATGTTGTGAAATCTAAATAGCACCGTTTGAATCATGTTATCTCTTTGTTTTTTTGAATTACTCTTAAATACTTAGCAATGATAAAAATACTCGGCGTTTTAAGTTTTCAACTTTGGGAACACCGTAGCCAATTCTTTTGATTAATTTGATTTTGTTGTTTAATCCTTCAGCAAATCCGTTGGTTATTCTAGTTTTAAAATAGTTAATAATGTGTTGTTCCCAGCGTTTTACTGTTCCTTTAGCTCTATAGAAAAGATTTAATTTAGACTGACTAACATTTTCATACCAGTTATTTAAAGCTTGAATAGACTCTTTAACATCAGGAATCTGTAGTAAAT
>NZ_FOTI01000058.1 GCF_900114545.1 Halanaerobium salsuginis | reverse complement strand
GTGGAAAAGATAAGCGCTGAAAGCATCTAAGCGCGAAACAGACTTCAAGATAAGGTATCCCACTCTGTTAAGGAGTTAAGATCCCTTAAAGATGATAAGGTAGATAGGCCGGAGGTGTAAGTATAGTAATATATTGAGCTGACCGGTACTAATAGATCGAGGGCTTAATCATTTATTTCCTATATGTATCTTTGATTGTACAGCTTTCCGGTGGTAATAGCGGAGGGGCAACACTTGTTTCCATTTCGAACACAAAAGTTAAGTCCTCCAGCGCCTATGGTACTGCACTGGTAACGGTGTGGGAGAGTAGGTCACTGCCGGTCCTTTTTTATATATTTTTAGTAAAAAAAAATCAAATTTAAGCTGGAAAAATATATTGTTTTATGCTACAATATATTACAGTGTAATAAAATTTAATAATCCCCGATAGCTCAGTTGGTAGAGCAGATGACTGTTAATCATCCTGTCGCAAGTTCGAGTCTTGCTCGGGGAGCCACTTTAAAATTTTTAATCATTTATCCTGTCGGGTAAATGATTTTTTTAATTTATAAATAATTAATTTTATTGTTTAAGAACATTTGCTATTTAAAACTAAAAGTGTTTATAATAAATATAATAATATAAATAGTTATAAAAATATATTTAATAGTTAAAGTTATTAAAAAGGAGGTAAAAAATGAGAATTAAATGGTGGGGTCATTCTTGTTTTTTGATTGAAAAAGATAATTTGAAAGTTATTACAGATCCTTATGATGAATCTTTGCCTTATAGTAAGATAACTGATCAACCTGATTTTGTAACAGTGAGTCATTCTCATTTTGATCATAATGCTGTTCAAAATTTAACGGGAAACTTTGAAGTGATTGATTCTGCTTCTGGTTTTAAGTCAGATCAAATAGAAGTAGAAGCAATTAAATCTTATCATGATGATAATCAGGGTAGTGAACGTGGAGAAAATTTAATTTATTTAATTAAGTTAGGAAATGAAACTATCTGTCATCTTGGCGATTTAGGTCATTTATTAGCTAAAGATGTTATAGCTAAATTAGCTGGGGTTAATATATTATTGATTCCAGTAGGAGGATATTATACTATTGATGCAGAGCAGGCATTTTCTTTAATTAAAAAAATTAAACCTGATTTGGTTATCCCAATGCATTATAAAACTGATATATTAGATTTTCCTATTACAGGAGTTGAAAAATTTACTGATAAATTTGAGGCTAAACAAATTGAAAAATTGGCTCAAGCAGATTTTGAAACAACAAAATTTAGTAATAAACAAGTTATTATTCCTGATTATGTAAAAAAATAGTTTCAAAAAATATTTATAAATAAATACTATACAATAAAATGTGATCTTTACAGGTCGCATTTTATTGTATATAATTAATAATAATTATAAAAAAAGAAATATCTGTAAAAATAGTTTTTTGAAAATTGTGTTGACAATCATATTTTCATAGTATATAATCATAATTGAAAACAAACGAAAATAAATAATCAACAATAAATAACAATTAAGTGAGGTTAAGTTGATGTTTGCTGAAGAGCGAAGAAAAAATATAATTTATTTATTGGAAAAAGAAAAAAGAGTAAGTGTTAATGAATTAAGTGGTGAATTTGATGTTTCACGTGCAACAATTAGGCGTGATTTAAGTGAATTAGAAAGTGATGGTTTTTTAAGAAGAACTCATGGTGGAGCTATTTTAAGAAGTAGCAGTAAACTAGAATTAACTTTTAAAGAAAAAGAAGATAAATTTTTTTCAGAAAAAAAAGCCATTGGTAAAAAAGCTGCTGAGCTTATTAAAGATGGTGATTCAATTTTTTTAGATGCAGGGACGACAACCAGGCATATTATTGATAATCTAAAAGGAAAAAAAAAGCTGACTATTGTAACTCATGCTCTTCATATTATTAATAAAATAAATGAAATTAAGCTTGATTGTGAATTAGTAGTAATTGGTGGAAATTTTAAATGGTCAACTGAAGCAATGGTAGGACCAATAGCAGAGGATATTCTTAAAAAGTTAAGAATAGATAAAAGTTTTATTGGTACAAATGGTTTTAAACTTGATTCGTTTGCAACAACTCCTGAATTGGGAGAAGCTAAAATAAAAGAAATTGCTTTAGAAATTTCTTCTGAAAACTTTTTGCTTTTTGATAGAAGCAAATGGAAACAAGTTTATTTTTATAAATTTGCTGATTTTAATTTAATTAACTATATAATTACAGATCAAATTGAAGAAAAAAGGGAAGCTGCTCTAAATGAAAGAGGAATTGAAGTTATAATTGCTTAATAACTTATTGGAGGTGAGATTATGATCTTAACAGTTACTTTAAATCCTGCAATTGATAAAATAATTATCTTAGATAAATTAAATTTGGGAGAACTAAATAGAGTTAGTAATACTGATGTTTTAGCTGGTGGTAAAGGAATAAATGTTTCTGAAGTTTTAACTAAGCTAAAAATTAAAAATTTAGCTTTAGGAATAGTAGGTGGTAATAATGGTCGCTTAATTACTACTATCCTTGAAAATAAAGATATAAGAGCTGATTTTAATTGGTCTGAATTTAATACTAGACAAAATTTAAAAATTAAAGAAAAAAATTTAACTCGCGAAACAGAAATTAATGAAACAGGAAGGGTTAGTGAAGAAGATATAGATAATTTTTTTGAAACTTTTAATAAATATATTAAAAAGAATAAAACATTAGTTTTATCAGGAAGTTTACCAGATGGAGTTAATAAAAATATTTATGCTGATTTAATAGTTAAAGCAAGCGAAGAAAATGTTAATACAATTCTTGACAGTTCTGGAGAAGAATTTAAGTTGGCTCTTGAACAATCGCCTTATCTAGTGAAACCAAATCTAGCTGAAATAGAAAATTTAATTGATAAAAAAATTAAAAATGATGAAGAATTAGCGGAAGGAGCTAAATACTTACTTGCTAAAGGAGTTAAAATAGTTATGATTTCTTTAGGAGGAGAAGGAGCTTTTATAGCTTCAGCCAAAGAAGCATATAGAATCTATACTCCAAAAGTTGAAATTTCTCAAACCACTGTTGGAGCTGGTGATACGATGGTAGCTGGTCTTGCTGCAGAAATTGATAAGTCAGCAGAGCTTAAGGCAACTGGTGTTTATGCTGCTGCTTTAGCTACAGCTTATGTTGCTCAGGGCTCAATTAGTGAGATTAGTTCTGAACTCTTAAAAGAGACTGAACTAAAAATAAAAACAAAAAAAGTTTATTGATAAAAATGGAAGGAGAATTAATTATGGAAGTTAATGAATTTATTAATCAAAATTTAATTAAAATGAATTTAGAGAGTCAAACTAAAGATCAAGTAATTAAAGAGATGGTTGAAATTATGGCAGAAAATGAAATTATAACTGATAAAGAAGAAGTAATTGCTAAAGCAATGGAAAGAGAAGCGAAAGGAACTACTGGTGTAGGTAAAGGTGTAGCAATTCCTCATGTTAAAAGTAATGCTGTTAAAAAGCCAGCAGTAGCTTTTGGTAGATCGCAAGCTGGAATTGACTATGGATCTATGGATAAAAAGCCAAGCTATCTTTTCTTTTTAATAACAGTGCCAGAGGATTCACATGATCAGCATTTAAAACTGCTTGCTCAACTTTCTCGTAACTTGGTTCATGATGATTTTAGAGATAAATTACTAGATGCTAAAGATGAAACAGAAATAATGTCTATTTTAGAAACACTGTAATTAATTTTTAGTAATTAAATGAGGAGGAAATCTTATGAAAAAAATTGTTGCTGTTACTTCCTGTCCTACGGGAATAGCTCATACTTATATGGCTTCTGAATCACTAGAAGAATCAGCTAAAGAAATGAATATTAAAATGAAGGTTGAGACCCAGGGGTCAGTTGGAGTTGAAAATGAGCTAACAGAACAGGATATAAAAGAAGCTGATGCTGTAATTATTGCTGCTGATACTAATGTTAGTAAAGAAAGATTTGCTAATAAATATATTGTAGAAGTTGCAGTAGCAGATGCAATAAATGATGCAGAATCTCTAATTAATAAAGCTTTAGAAGGAGCTGAAAAAGGTCAAACAACTCAGATTAATAATGATCTTTATAATCAAGTTAGTCAAGAAAAATCTAAAAGAAAAGAAAGTAGAACAGGTGCTTATAAACATTTAATGACTGGAGTTTCATTTATGCTGCCTTTTGTGGTAGCAGGTGGACTTTCAATAGCTCTTTCCTTTGTTTTTGGGATTAATGCAGCGCAAGAAGAGGGAACTCTAGCTGCTGCTTTAATGCAAATTGGGAGTGGTTCTGCCTTTGCTCTGATGGTCCCAATTTTAGCTGGTTATATAGCCTATTCAATTGCTGATCGACCTGGTATAGCTCCTGGTATGATTGGTGGTATGCTGGCCAGCAGTATTGGAGCAGGATTTTTAGGTGGTATTATTGCAGGTTTTCTAGCTGGTTATTTAACTCAATGGTTAAAAAATCATATTAAATTGCCTCAAACTTTGCAAGGATTAATGCCAATTTTAATTTTACCATTTTTGTCTAGTTTAATTGTTGGTTTATTAATGATATATTTAATTGGTCCTCCAGTTCAGGGTATAATGAATGGTTTAACTAATTGGCTGCAAGGGTTAACTGAAGCTAATGCAGTTATTTTAGGTTTGATTTTAGGAGCAATGATGGCTTTTGATATGGGAGGTCCTGTTAATAAGGCTGCTTATACATTTGGAGTTGGCTTATTAGGCTCAAATATATATGGTCCAATGGCTGCAATAATGGCAGCAGGAATGACACCTCCACTGGGACTTGCTTTAGCTACAGTTCTTTTTAAAAGTAGATTTACAAGACAGGAAATTGAAGCAGGAAAACCAGCCTGGTTTATGGGGATTTCATTCATTACAGAAGGAGCTATTCCATTTGCAGCTGCAGATCCATTTAGAGTTATACCATCTACAATGACTGGTTCAGCTGTTACAGGAGCACTTTCTATGTTATTTGGAGTTGGATTAAAGGCACCCCATGGAGGTATTTTTGTATTGCCGATTCCAAATGTGGTTACTAATCTTGGATTTTATGCTTTAGCAATTATAATTGGTACAATTGTAACTGCTTTAATGTTAAGGATCTTGAAACCAAAATTAACTAAATAAATTTAAAATAAAAACCGTTAAGATACCCCTATTAATAGGGGTATCTTTTTTTGTGATTAATTAATATTTCTGATTAGAATTAAATTAGAATGGCCGAGCTATCTTTGCTTATAGCTTTTTTTGTGGTATAATAACAGGCGATGGATAGAATTTAAGAATATTTTAAATTAGGAGTGTTAATTAATGAATTTTAAAGCTAAAAGTTTAATTTTGGCAGCAGTTATGCTGTTAGTTTTTTCTCTACCAATTTTTGCTCAGGATACTGAAGCTGTTAAAGAAGCTACTACTCAAGATACTCCAGAAGTAGCTGCTTATGTTAATGGTGAAGAAATTTCTATGCAAGAATTAGAACAATATGCTGGAGTACGTAATGTTTTAATGCAATTATTACAATCAAATCAAGAATTTGCTTCTGTAGTAATTCAAACTGAAGCAGGACAGAATGTAATTAATGAATTTCGTAAATTGAAATTAAATCAATTAATTACCAGTGAGTTATTAGCTCAAGAAGCTAAAAATAGAGATTTGGAAGTTAGTGCTGAAGAAACAAATGAAATTTTTGATCAACAGGTAAATGCTATTAAACAGCAAAATAAACTTAGTGATGACCAGTTAGAACAGGCAATTAAACAACAAGGTTTCGAATCTATGGATCAATATAAAGCTATGTTTATTAAAAATAATATGGATGGATTTTTAATAAATAAATTACGAGAAGATGTTATTGCAGATGTGAATGTTACTGATCAAGAAGCAAAAGAATATTATGATAATAATCAGGAGCAATACAAAGTAGCAGAACAGAAAAAAGTTAGTCATATTTTATTTGATGATCAGGCTAAAGCAGAAGAAGTTTTAGCAGAAATTAAAGCTGGTGCTGATTTTACTGAGATGGCTAAAGAAAACTCAACTGGACCTTCAGCAGAAAATGGAGGAGAATTAGGATTTATTGCAGTTAATGATCGTGGATATGATAAAACATTCCGTGATGCAGCAATGAAATTATCTGTAGGAGAGGTTAGTTCTGAACCAGTTAAAACAAAATATGGTTATCATATTATCAAAGTAACTGATAAAAAAGAAGCTGGCATGAAAGATTTTTCTGATGTGAAAGATTCTATTAAAACTCAGTTAGAATCTAAAAAACAAAATCAGGAATGGTCTGATTTTGTAGAAAGTCTAAGAGATCAAGCTGAGATAGAAATTAACCTGTAAAACTTAAATTTTAGTTAGTAAGAATAATAAATAAAATTATTGATTCTATATCTTAATTATTATAAAAGTCTGCCTTAATTTAAGGCAGACTTTATAGTTTTAATTAATATTTAAATTTATTTTTTAAATAAAGCTTGCAATTAGCAATTATAATGTGTATAATTATAAAAAATTAAATATAAATTCTAAGAAGGGAAGAGTAAATTTAAATTTTTGTTCAGCAAGCTGGAGTAGCTGTAAGTCCAGACATAAATTTAGGTTGAACCGCATCCTGGAGAATTTTTGCTGAAATTTTAAGTAGGCAGAAACATAGTAGCTGTGTTAAAGCTTTAAAGTGGACTTTTGTCAAAAAGAGTGGTACCACGGGTTATAATACTCGTCTCTAAATTAATTTAGAGGACGGGTTTTTTTTATAGCTAAAAAATTAATTTTAATATTTATTCTAACAAGGAGGAATAGTAGAGATGATAAAAAACAAAAAAGTTTATTTATTAATTATGATTATATTAGGAGGGGTGTTATTACTGGCCGGTTGCACAGGAGATCAGGAACAGACGCGACTTGAGCAGATTAAGAGTAATGGGAAAATTGTTCTCGGTACAGCAGCTGATTATCCACCCTATGAGTTTCATAAACAAATTAATGGTGAAGATAACATAGTTGGCTTTGATATTGAAATTGCTAAAACAATTGCTGAAAATTTAGATGTAGATTTAGAAATTAAAGATATGAAATTTGATGGTTTATTGGCAGCTTTAAAAGCAGGTAATATTGATTTTATTGTAGCTGGTATGGTGCCAACAGAAGAAAGAGCAGAAAATGTAGATTTTTCAATGAAGTATTATCAGGGAGAACAAAGTTTCTTAGCTAAGGCTGATAAAGCTGATAGTTATCAAACATTTTCTGATTTGACTGGCCTAAAGGTAGGAGCTCAGAAGGCAACTACTCAGCAAAATTTGGCGGAAGAAAAAATAGATGCTTCAGAATATAAATTTTTAAGTAAGATTACTGACTTAGTTTTAGAACTTAAGAATGATAAAATAGATGGTATAGTTATGGCTAAACCAGTAGCTGATTCTTATGCTAAAGTTAATTCTGATCTTAAAGTAGCTCCGATTGATATGGGAAAAGAAACAGGAGTAGCTGTTGCTGTAGATAAAGGAAATAAGGACTTACTGGCAGAGATAAATTCAACTTTAGAAAATATGATTGATAATAATAAAATAAATGAACTTATAGCTGATGCTACAAAATTAGCAGAAAGTAATCAATAAAATTAAATTAAGTTAAGTTAATTAAATATCCTATGGAGGCCAGCATAATGAGTAAAAAATTTATAAAAAAAGAATATCAAAAAACTCCCGCAACATTTTTTGCCAGAGCAGCAGAAATAAAAAATAGCCAGACAAATATTATTGATTTAAGTCTGGGTGATCCTGATTTAAAAACAGCAGCAGAAATAGTAAATCAGGCAGCAGCAGATGCTAATCAGGGTTATACTCATTATGCTCATCCCAGGGGAGATTTTGAGCTGCGAGAAGCTATAGTAGCTTATTATAAAAAAAATTATAATCAATTAATAGATTTAGATCAAATAATGATAACTGTTGGAGCCTGTCATGGAACTTTTCTGGCCCTGGCAGCAATTTTAAATGAGGGAGAAGAAATTATTATTCCTACTCCCTATTTTGCTCCTTATAAAGGTCAAGTTGAATTAGCTGGTGGGAAAGCTGTTTTTGTAAAGTCTAAGTTTGAAGCAGATTTTCAGTTGGATTTAGACGCTGTTGAAGAAAAAATAACTCCTAAAACAAAAGCTATTTTAATAAATTCACCTCATAATCCAACTGGAATTATTCAAAAAAAGAAGGTCTTAGAAAAACTAATTGAATTGGCTATTAAATATGATATTTTGATTTTATCTGATGAAGTTTATGAGAACTTTGATTATAAATCTGAATTTTATTCATTAGTTAATTTTAATAAACAATCAGATAGAATTATTATTTTAAATAGTTTCTCCAAGACTTTTGCTATGACAGGGTGGAGGTTGGGATTTTTAATAGCAGATCCTGATTTAATCAATGTAATGCAAAATCTGAATGAAGGAATTTGTTATTCAGCACCAAGTATTTCGCAGCGGGCAGCAATTAAGGCCTTGACAAGCGAAAATTTAAAAGAAGAAATACGAAATTGTTTTGCTAAAAGAGTAAGTTATGCTAATCAAATAATTAGTGCAAATTCTGAGCTTGATTTAGTTAAAGCAGAAGGTGCATTTTATCTTTTTCCCAGAATTAAGAAAACAGGTTTGAAAGCAGAAGAATTTGCTTTAAGATTATTAAAAGAAGAGGGAGTGCTTGTTCTGCCTGGTGATGATTTTGGTGATCAAAATGGAGAATTTATCAGGATTGCCTGTACATTAGAACTTAGCAAATTAACAGAGGCTCTTGCTAGAATATGTAGTTTTACTAAAAAACTAAAAGATGATAATTTATCAAATAGTAAGCTAAATAAATAATTAAAATTTTAATTATTTATTTTGAGTTAGATAGGAGTTGGAAAAATTGGAGCGAATCTTTAAATTTAAATATGGGCTAAATTCAATAGACTTAAAGCTTCCGCAAAGTAAGTTGATTAAAGAAATTAAAGGCAGGCAAGACCATAAAAATGATTTAATTAGCTTAACTAAAAATGCTTTAGAAAATCCAATTGAGTCTCCTAAATTAAGTCAAATAGTTAAACAAGGAGAAAAAGTTACAATTGTAATTTCTGATATAACTAGAGGCTGGCAGAAAAGTAATTTATTTCTGCCTTTTATTATTGGAGAGCTAGAAGAAGCTGGAATTGAATTAGCAGATATTACTATTCTAGCTGCAGTTGGATCTCATCGGTTTCATTCTGAGGCAGAAAAACAGACTTTAATCGGTGAAAAATATTATGGTAAAGTTGCTTTTAAAGATCATAACTGTCATAATAAGGATGAGCTCAGTTATTTGGGTAAAACATCTTTTGGTACACCTGTTTATTTTAATCGATTAGCTGTTGAAAGTGATCGTTTAATTTTAACAGGAGGAATAGTCTTTCATGATTTAGCAGGCTTTTCTGGGGGAAGAAAATCTCTATTACCTGGGATTGCAGGCTATCAAACAATAACTAAAAATCATGCTCTTTCTTTAGCAGATAAAAGAGGAGAAGGATTAAAAAAATCAGTAGACAGTAATCATTTAGTTGATAATCCTGTTCATCTTGATATGGCAGAAGCAGCAGCTTTAGTAAAAGTAGATTTTATTTTTAATGTAATTCCAGATGGTAGAGGAGGAATTGCTGCTGCAGTAGCTGGAGATCTAATAGCTGCTCATCAGTCTGGCTGTGAAATAACCTCTAGATTATTTGGAATAAAAATGCGACAAAAAGCAGAATTAGTTTTTGCTTCTTGTGGTGGTTATCCAAAAGACATTAACTTGTATCAAGCTTCAAAAGCACTAGTTAATGCTGCTCAGTTAGTTCAAAAAGGTGGTTATCTTATTTTATTTGCTGAATGCAAAGAAGGGATTGGGCATCCAGAAGTGGAAGATATTATCCAGAATTATAATGATAATTTAGCTCGAGAAGATTTTTTGCGCAGAGATTTTACTATTTCTCGTTATACAGGATATTTGATAACTACTGCTATAGCAGAAATTAAGTTAATTTTATTCAGTAATATTGAAAGAAAAATTTTAAGTAATACTGAAATTGAAGTAATTAGAACTAAAGCTGATTTAAATAAAATTTTAACCAATAGATTTAAAGAGCTGCCAGATTTTTATTCTTTACCTGATGCAGCAAATACATTACCGATTTTTGAAGATTAGGGGGATAATATGGATTTTTCTTTTTTAGGTGATTATAAATATTTTTTTATTAATGGAACTAGAATTACAATAATGTTAGCCTTTTTTGCAGTTTTATTTGGTATTATGATTGGCATAATTTTAGCAATGCTTAAAATCTCGCATAATAAAATTCTAAGAGCAATTGCTTCAAGTTATATAGAATTTATTCGAGGGACACCTTTACTTGTACAGCTGTTTATTATTTATTATGGTTTACCATATCTGGGAATTCAATTTCCTGATTTTCCATTATTTGGCCAGAATATAGGGGATTTTATGGCCGGGGTTATAGCAATGTCAATTAATAGTGGTGCTTATGTAGCAGAAATATTTAGAGCAGGTATTCAGGCAGTTGATAAAGGGCAAATGGAAGCTGCTCGCTCACTGGGAATGCCGTATCTAATGGCTATGAAAAAAATTATTTTACCACAGGCTTTTAAGAATATACTACCAGCATTAGGAAATGAATTTATTGTTGTAATTAAAGAATCTGCCATAGTTTCAATTATTGGAATCCACGATTTAATGTATAATGCAGATACAGTGCGTGGAAATACCTATAAACCATTTGCTCCTTTAATTGTAGCAGCTTTAATTTATTTTGTAGTTACTTTTACTCTCTCTAAATTTGTGGGATTATTGGAAAAAAGGATGGATACAGCATGAGTATGATTGAAATTAGTGATTTAAATAAATATTTTGGTAAACTACATGTACTTAAAGGGATTGATTTAAAAGTTGAAACTGGGGAAGTTGTAGTTGTAATTGGTCCCAGTGGATCCGGGAAAAGCACTTTATTACGTTGTTTGAATCGTCTGGAAGAACCAAGTTCTGGTGATATTGTTTTTGAAGGACTTTCAATTCTTGATGATGAAAATAATGACATTAATAAATTAAGACAAAAAATGGGGATGGTTTTCCAGCAGTTTAATTTATTTAATCATATGGATGTTATGGAAAATATTACTTTAGCTCCAATTAAATTGAAAAATTTAAAACAAGCTGAAGCTGTTTCAGTAGCTAGAGATTTATTAGATAAAGTTGGGCTGTTGGAAAAAGAAAAAGCATATCCAGCTCAGCTTTCAGGAGGGCAGCAGCAGAGAATAGCTATTGCTAGAGCTTTAGCAATGTCACCTGATGTAATGTTGTTTGATGAACCAACATCTGCTCTTGATCCGGAAATGGTAGGAGATGTATTAAAAGTTATGAAAGATCTTGCAGCTGAAGGAATGACAATGATAATTGTTACTCATGAAATGAGTTTTGCTCGTGATGTGGCAGACAGAGTCCTGATTATGGATGAAGGTATTATTATTGAGGAAGGAAATCCTCAAAAAATATTTAATCAACCTGAGCATCCCCGGGCTAAAGATTTTTTGAGTAGGGTTTTAGGTATTTTTTAATCTATAAGATAGAGTAGCAATTTAATTTATTTGAATAATGTTAGGGAGTAGATTAGATGAATAATTTAAAGAGCAGACCTGCCTGGTTAGAAATAGATCTGGCAGCTTTGACAGATAATTATAAAACTATAAAATCACTCATTCCAGAAAATACTAAAATAGCAGCAGTAGTCAAAGCAGATGCTTATGGACATGGAGCTGTTAAAGTAGCTAAAAAATTAAGTTATTTAGGAGTAGATTATTTTTGTGTTGCAAGCCCAGACGAAGGTCTTGAATTAAGACAGCAGGGAATTAAAAAACCAATTTTAGTCTTGGGAGAGATCCTGCCAGAGCAATATTCAGATATTATAAAAGCTAATCTTATTCAGGCTGCAGCTAGTATAGAAACTTTGATTGGGTTAAATAAAATTGCCAGTAAGGCAAAAACAAAAATTAAAATTCAACTAAAAATTGATACGGGAATGGGAAGAATTGGATTTTTACCAGCTGAATTAACACCATCTTTTTTTGATAAATTGAAAAATTTTAAGTCATTAGAGATTAATGGAATTTTTTCTCATCTGGCCCGGGCTGATGAAAGTAATAAGCAATTTACTTTACAACAAAAACAGATTTTTGAAGCTGTTATAACTAATTTTAAACAGCATAAGTTTAATATAGATTGCTGTCATATTGCTAATAGTGCTGCTATTTTAGATTTGCCAGATT
This sequence comes from Halanaerobium salsuginis, assembly GCF_900114545.1. Taxonomy (GTDB): domain Bacteria; phylum Bacillota; class Halanaerobiia; order Halanaerobiales; family Halanaerobiaceae; genus Halanaerobium; species Halanaerobium salsuginis. Next base: position 3,513 of record NZ_FOTI01000058.1, on the reverse strand, counting down.
TTAGTTTTGATTTGGTTAGACCTGGTATCATTCTTTATGGACTTTTACCATCAGTTGAAATAACTAACCAAATACCTTTAAAAGCTGTTTTAAACTTTAAAACAAAAATTGTGCAGTTAAGAACTTTACCTGCTAACTCTTCAATTAGTTATGGGGGAACTTACCAAACAAAAATAGCTGAACAAGTTGCCGTTTTACCGATTGGCTATAAAGATGGATACCCAAGATTACTTTCTAATCGAGGCTATGTTTTAATCAATGGGCAGCGGGCGCCAATTAGAGGTAGAATTTGTATGGGACAAACTATAGTTAGTGTTGATAAAATAGCAGAAGTTAAAGTTGGTGATGAAGTTGTTTTATTAGGAAAGCAGAAAGATAATAAAATAACAGCTGCTGAACTGGCAGAATTGACTGATACAATTAATTATGAAATAGTCTGTAATTTATCGAGTAGATTGAATAAAATATATCTATAATTAAAGCGAAATATAAAAAGAGATCAGGGCTTAAGCCCTGATCTCTTTTAGTTAAATAATATAATAATTAAATAAGCAGCTTTATTTTATTGAAAAAGTAACATGAGCTGTAACACTAATTTCTTTATTTTTACTACTTGTGTTATAAATTCCCATACTGGAAGTATTAGTAGAAAAAGGTTCTGTTATTTGAAATACTCCAGAATTCATTGCTAAAACTTTGTTAACTTTTAAGTCGGTATTTTCCAACATTCTTGCTGCTCTCTCTTCAGCATTAACAGTTGCATTTGCTATAATTTCTTTTTTAAGATCATCAATTTGTGAATAAAAATATTGTAAATTAGAATTATCAATAATTATATCCTTTTGATACATCTGGAGTGGATTTAAAACCAAATTTTCAATTTGGTCAATATCTTTGCTAACTAAAAACAAATATTGTTTTAGCTCATAACCAGTAAAAACTCGCTGACTATTGCCGTTTTTAGTAATATAATTATATTGTTTGCTAACTGTAATTGGTTGAATATTAAATTGTTCTGTTGCTATTCCCTCTGCTTTAATTTCAGCTTTAAATTTATTTAATTTAGTTTTCATTGACCGATAACCCTGTTCAAGCTCATTTTTTCCAACTTCACTACTTAAAGTTAAAGACCATTTTACAGTATCAGATGTAAAGCTTTTTTTAGCAATTCCAACTACTTTAATTGTGCTTTTATTATTTACTGCTTGATAGAAAAAGCCGCCCATAATTAAAGCTGCTATAATGATAGCTGCTGCTATAATATAATAATTTTTATTTTTCATTTTATCCCTTCCCTACTTTTATTTCTTTAATTATAACATAGTAATTATAAATTTAAAATTATAATAGCTAAATAACTAAATTATAAAAATTATTTAACTTAAGACTTAACTAAATTAAGTAGTTTGGATAGTTATAATTGATTGAGAAGAAAAGTTAAAATAACTTGAATTTAATAAAAAGCTGTAATATAATTAGGCTAATAATAAAAAGCCAATTAAAAATTAAGAAGGACAATAGTAAATATTTAGATTGTTCAAGAGAGCTAATGGCTGCTGCAAATTAGCCGATTTAAATATTGAATCCAGTCTGGAGTTGCGAAGCTGAACGTTATTAATATTATTTATATTATAATAAATAAGCTAAGCCGGTTGAGTCCGTTAAATCTATTTGAGAGATAGTGATTTAAACTTGCTATCATTAGGGTGGCACCGCGATTTACTCGTCCCTTTTTAGGGAGGAGTTTTTTTATTTTAAAATGATAAATAAATTTAAATAATAAGATTATTGATAACGTCAAATAAAATATGATAGTTACCATAAAATGTAAGTAAATAGTAATAGAGTATCACTAATTTTAATTATAATAAAAATCTTAAGAATGTCAAAAGCTTGAAGATGTAAATGATGTAAAAAAATGTAATTAAATAAATATAAAACTCTAAAAGAGTTGAGCAAGATTTTTTGAAAAGTTATTCAGTAAAGATATTTAGTTACTTATCAGTTTTGTTGATCCACCTGATAAGTTGAGCCCAGGAGTTAATGGGCTGGCCTCTTGAATCTTCAACAACAAGAGGAGCCTTGTTATCAAAAGAGCTATGAGGTTTTATATAGTTAAAATATAGCTGATATAAAGTTAAATGAGCAAGAGCACCATCAAAGGAACTAAAGCTTTTATGACGTTTGTAATGAGCTTTATAGGTGCCAAAGAAACGCTCAATGATGTTTTTATAGGGTCTGTAAACCTCATCTGAATTATCGTCATCAGTAAAAAGTCCTTTAACTTGTCTGTGATCTACATCGGTCTTTAAAAAGGCCTTTGCAGCATGCACAGCAGTTCTATAGATTGGTGCCATATCAGAAACCAGGACAAAATCCCGACCCTGGTATTGGTCAATAATTCTTTTGAGAATGGTGATTGCACCTTTGGCATCTCGATGTTTTGAGAGATGCTGAGCAATGATACAGCCGTTTTTACCATCAATGGCAGTAAAAAGATAATGCCAGCTGCCTTTGATTTTGATATATGTTTCATCAACAGCAACAATGCCAGATAAAGGTAGATCAAGGTCCTTAATGTTAGGACCAAGTCTGTGAGCTAAAGAGACAGTCCAGTTTTGGATAGTCTGAGCTGAAGGTGAAACATTATATGCAAGTTTCAGGGCTCTTTTAGTCTGTCTTAGAGAAAGACCAAGACCCACATAAAAATCCATAGCTTTGGAGATTATGAAGTTCCCATACTGGGAATGATCCAGGTTAACAGGTTCTTTATCAGGTCTTGAAACTTCAAGGTTTTCGACATCAAAATCATAGGCTCTATAGCGATATCTTTTGTGTTCATTTTTCCATTTAGAGCAGTCATCATTGCGGCATTTATACTTGGTAAAATGCTTACGCTCTTTCTCTTTAGATAAAGCATAGCCGCAAAAAGGGCAGCGATAGGTAGGCCTGTTACTGGATCTTAGTTCAGGTTTTTCAGGAGCCCACTGATGATCACAAACTTTGCACTGAAGCTTCTGGTAACCATCTGGGTCATGACCGAAGCTGTAGAGATATTTTTTAGGAGCGCCACATTCGGAGCATTTTTCGACTTCTACAGTCAGAGGTTTACGGCGGTTAACAGGCTTTATGGGCTGACCATTTTCTTTAGCTTCAGCCAAAATTTCCTGATAATTAAGCTGTTCAATAACAGGAAGTGGGTCATCAAAGCTGTTAAACTTAGTATAGCTGTCATCAAGTTTTTCTTTGGGTTCAAAGTCAACGTGAAAGAGCTTGGAGAAAAAGAGATAGACCAAAAGAACAAAATTCATAAGAGGTTTAAGCAGGAAATTAGGTAAATTTCGAGAAATCATAACTTAGGATCCCTTCCTTTCTGGGTGTAGTAGGTTGTGACTTCTCAATTACTATTTACGAGCTCAGGGGGAGGGATTCCTGCATTTAGTGCAGATTCCTAAACTGACAATTATGATAACTATTAATATTTTTAAAAAAACTATTAGATTTGACGTAACG
>NZ_FOTI01000099.1 GCF_900114545.1 Halanaerobium salsuginis | reverse complement strand
GCTGATAATGCCAACCTGCTCCAACCAGATGTTATTAAAGTTGGCATGGAAGCTACAAATGTTTTCTGGGAACACTGCTACCGACTCATTAAAAAACATGAACAGTTAAACTCCAATTTCAATCTTCAAATCTATACAGTTAATCCTAAAGTAGTTAGCAATTTCAAAAAAGCATACACAGATCTGCCTAAAAATGATAGTGTTGATGCCTGGGTAATCGCTGATAGAATACGTTTTGGTAGAGTTGAAAACTCATCTTCTCCCGAAGCACTCTACAGGGCTTTAAGACAGATTACACGTCATAAATTCAAGCTAGCTCAGCACATTAAAGCTGAAAAAGCTAGAGCTTTAAATCTAGTCTTCCTTAAGTTTTCAGATTTCACTCAAAAGTCTCCATTTGGAACTTTTACTAAAGCCTCTATGGCTTTGCTGGAAAAATACACACTCAGGGAAATAGTTAATACTGATATCCATGAGCTGGCTGAATTTCTCCATCAAAACAGCAATAACCGATTAGGTGGTTCTACTCCAATTGAAAAAATAACGACTGCACTCAAAAAAGCTGCTCGCAATTCATACCGCTTAAAACCCGAAATAGATCAAGCAATCACCCAGACACTTTCTATGACCTTTGATAACATTAGATTTTACCAGAGTCAAAGTAAAAGACTTAAAAGAGTTCTTAAAAGACAGCTAAAAGCAATACCTCAAACTTTAATTACAGTAGATGGAATTGGACCAGTCCTAACAGCTGGAATAATCTCTGAAATTGGTGATATCAATCGTTTTGATAAAGAAACTAATCTCGCCTCATATGCTGGTCTTACCTGGTCCCAGTATCAATCAGGCTCTTTTACTGCTGAGGAAACTCATTTAACTAAAAAGGGTAATAAATATCTCAGATATTACCTGGTAGAAGCCGCTAATTCATTGAGAGTACACAATGATAGCTATAAAAACTACTACTACAAAAAGTATAATGAAGTTCCAAAGCACAAACACAAAAGAGCCCTCGTGCTTACAGCACGTAAATTTGTCCGTCTCGTTTTTGCTCTGCTAAGCAAAGGCGAAATATATCAACCACGGAGGTAGATAATTATTGCAAATTAGTCTGTTTACTT
>NZ_FOTI01000100.1 GCF_900114545.1 Halanaerobium salsuginis | reverse complement strand
AAGTAAACAGACTAATTTGCAATAATTATCTACCTCCGTGGTTGATATATTTCGCCTTTGCTTAGCAGAGCAAAAACGAGGCGGACAAATTTACGTGCTGTAAGCACGAGGGCTCTTTTGTGCTTGTGCTTTGGAACTTCATTATACTTTTTGTAGTAGTAGCTTTTGTACCTATCATTGTGTACTCTCAATGAATTAGCAGCTTCTACCAGGTAATATCTGAGATATTTATTACCTTTTTTAGTTAAATGAGTTTCCTCAGCAGTAAAAGAGCCAGATTGATGCTCGGTCCAGGTAAGACCGGCATATGAGGCGAGATTAGTTTCTTTATCAAAACGATTGATATCACCAATTTCAGAGATTATTCCAGCTGTTAGAACTGGACCAATTCCATCTACTGTAATTAAAGTCTGGGGTATTGCTTTTAGCTGTCTTTTAAGAACTCTTTTAAGTCTTTTATTTTGACTCTGGTAAAACCTAATGTTATCAAATGTCATAGAGAGTGTCTGGGTGATTGCCTGATCTATTTCGGGTTTTAAGCGGTATGAATTACGAGCAGCTTTTTTGAGTGCAGTAATTATTTTTTCAATTGGAGTAGAACCGCCTAATCGATTGTTGCTGTTTTGATGGAGAAATTCAGCCAGCTCATGGATATCAGTATTAACAATTTCCCTAAGTGTGTAGTTTTCCAGTAAAGCCATAGAGGCTTTAGTAAAAGTACCAAATGGAGACTTTTTAGTGAAATCTGAAAACTTAAGGAAGACCAGATTTAAAGCTCTAGCTTTTTCAGCTTTAATGTGCTGAGCTAGCTTGAATTTATGACGAGTGATTTGTCTTAGAGCCCTGTAGAGTGCTTCGGGAGAAGAAGAATTTTCAACTCTTCCAAAGCGTATTCTATCAGCGATTACCCAGGCATCAACATTATCATTTTTAGGCAGATCTGTGTATGCTTTTTTGAAATTGCTAACTACTTTAGGATTGACTGTATATAATTGGAGTTTGAAATTGGAGTTTAACTGTTCATGGTTTTTAATGAGTCGGTAGCAGTGTTCCCAGAA